>JAIBAM010000004.1 GCA_019695175.1 Bdellovibrionales bacterium | reverse complement strand
TTTTTTCATCATATTGAAGAAGTGTGTCTAAAAGAAACACCTCCCACTTGTGTTGAACTCAGAGCCAAAAAGGGTCATTTCTTAGTGATATTTTTACAACTTTTGTCAACAAGCTCAACAATACGCTTCTAAGGTCCTCACACAACCTGAGTTTTTAAGAAGAGTTAAAAATGAGGAAAAGGCAAAAAACATTTTTGACGACATACTAGCGACATACTAGTTTTGCGGGGCCGAAAAAAGCCCAACCTTACTCTTGATTTTCTTGAGCTCTTATTTGTTTCCATCCCCCCATAGGAGACGTGGATTTACTGCGCACATAAAACATATAAACCAAAACAAGTGCTAGCATCACCACACTCAACCACTGACCACGAGTTAATCCCAGCCATTGAAAACCAATTTGCTGGTCAGGCATGCGAAACTGTTCGCCAATAATTCGGGCCATACAATACAAGATACCAAACCAAGCTGAAACAATTCCAGGTTTGCGAGGTTTAAGCCAAATCACACTCAAAATGAAAAAAACTAACAAACCTTCCAATCCGGCTTGAATTAGTTGTGAGGGGTATCGCGGTGTTAAATAAGGTGCCAGTGCGGCAATCACTTCCTGTTGTCCTGATTGAGTGGCTTGAATCATTTTTTCAATAACTTCATTGACCATATTCCAGGCATTCATGTTGGTACGATAATTTTGAACCCAATTTTTCCACAAAAGAGAATTGACTTGAATGGGCTCCCCATTGATGGATATTTTACCTAGAGCATCCACTGCAGGAGAGATTTCCATAAGTTTATTTAAACTTTCCTTTGTCCAACTGTAGATTTCAGAGGGAAATTTTACCGCCCAAGTTAAGTCTGCAGGAGCTTCCCTTCCCCATAATTCCCCATTGATAAAATTTGCCAAACGGCCAAAGAAAATCCCCAAGGAACCACCAAAGGTTACCAAATCTAAGATATGAAATAAATTTACTTTTCTTTTTTTTGCCCACCATAAGCAGGATAATACCACTCCAAGAATTCCACCGTGACTGGCCATCCCCCCTTCATAAACTTTCAACACACCCCAAAAGGGCGGGGAACTGGAAAAATCGGTGAGCAGATGGGGCGCATAAAAAATACAATAACCCAAACGCCCGCCCACCATTGTTCCTATGGCAACTGTTGTGATGAAATCAGCAATTTCATCTTTTTTCATCGTGGTGGTCCCTTGTTTTATCATGAAACGGATCACCCAATAACCACTGATAAAACCGGCAAGATATGCAAGACCATACCAGCGAATACCTTCCAAATGCAAAGTACCCATTTGTAAAGCTTGAGGAAATTTAATGGCGAAGGGACTAAAGTCGTGCACGAATGTGTTTGTCATAGAAGTTATCCTCTCTTGCGTTTTTATTTGTGTCAAAAAAAATGTCTTCACTCTTCGATTGGACTCTTAGAGTTTGATTAAAGATGATGCGTCTCATTCTAGAGTTTGATTAAAGATGATGCGTCTCATTCTTAATAAAATTAAAATAAAAAAACCGAAGTTTATATACTATATCAAAAAGGAATTATGAAAAATTCTTTTCCTGAAATTATCTTGGCCAGCACTTCTCCTTACCGTAAAGCTTTATTGGATCAGATAAAACTTCCCTTCCGATCCATAGCTCCTCAGGTGGATGAGGCCGCACTCATCAAAAAAAATCCCCACCTCTCAACAGAAGAACTTTGTAAACTCTTAGCTAAAGCAAAAGGCCAAGACATTAGGGAAAAAAACCCTCGAAGTCTCATTATTGCTTCAGATCAAATGGTTGAAATGGAAAATGAAATCTACGGAAAAGCCAAAAGTATGGAAGAGGCAACCAAACAGCTACAAAAGCTACAGGGCAAAACTCATAGAATCCTCACTTCACTTTTTATAAGCTCCCCACAACACGGCATCTTTCTACACTTGGAAACAGCCTTTCTTACCTTAAGACCTTTGAACCTATTCCAAATTCAATCCTATTTAGAACAAGATCAACCGATGGATTGTGCAGGTTCCTACAAGTTAGAAAAATGCGGCATCACACTGATGAAAAAAATTGAATGCCGTGACTCTTCAGCTATCGTGGGACTTCCGATTGTTGCTTTAACAAATCAATTATTAGAATGGCAATACCCCCTACCTTTTTGCTACCCATCCCTGTAGAATACATTAGAAATAAATTCGAGAGGAATCTTATGTTAGAAATGTTAGAGCTCATTCACCGACTCCGTCGCAACCGAAGAAATTCAACCATTCGTAACCTACTTCAAGAAACCCATATCCATCCCCAACACCTGGTGTGGCCCGTTTTTGTTCTCGAAGGAAAAAACAAAAAGGAACCTATCCCCACAATGCCGGGTATCTACAGATGGTCTTTAGATCTTTTAATCCCTGAACTTAAAAGAGCCAGTAAATTGGGGCTCAATTCCATTGCCCTTTTCCCCTTTATCGAAGTCCATTTAAAAGATGCGTCAGGAACCTATGCTATAAATAAAGATAATTTAGTTACAAAAGCCATTCAAGAGATAAAAAACTCTTGTCCCGGCATTTGTCTTTTTTCTGATTTAGCTCTCGATCCTTTTACCACCCATGGTCACGATGGTCTCTTAGATCCTAAGACTGGCGATGTTCAAAATGACCCCACTGTTGCTGTATTAACTCAAATGGCCGTTCTTCATGCTTTGGCCGGAGCGGATTATGTGGCCCCAAGCGATATGATGGATGGAAGAGTTGGAGCCATTCGGAAAACACTGGATCAAAATGGATTTTCCCAAACGGGTATCATGGCTTACTCTGCCAAATATGCCAGTGCATTTTATGGACCTTTTCGCGAAGCCGTAGGCTCCAAACAACTGCAGGGAGACAAAAAGAGTTATCAGCTCAGCATTCATAACACTCGCGAAGCTTTACGTGAAGTGGAGGCCGATATATGGGAGGGAGCCGATATTGTTATGGTGAAACCGGCCCTATCCTATTTAGATATAATCTCTCAATTAAGACAGAAATATTCCGTTCCCATCGCCAGCTACAATGTCAGTGGAGAATACGCCATGGTTAAAGCTGCCGCTCAACAAGGATGGGTGGATGAAAAGAAAATGGTAAATGAGATTTTAATTTCTCTCCGTCGAGGAGGAAGCGACCTTATTTTCACCTACCATGCCATGGATTACGTGCAATGGTTTTAAGATCATTACTTAATAAATAAATGGAAAATAGACTCTCCCTTTTCAGCCTTTATATCCACATTGAAAAGAGCCACCACTTCTGTTCGTCTTTGATTGTGCAGATTAAAAACCACCAAATCTGAGTTTTCCACAATTTGATGGAGACCTCGACCCGCTCCACCCTTATGAGCTTCTGGTTCTGAATTTTTCAAACCATAACACCGCTCCAAATACTTCAAAATGGTAGGACCATTCAAAGCTCCAAAGGGGTCTTCAACTGAGACCGCGCAAAACATTCCATCAGTGGCGTAACGCAATCGACTGTATTGATCTGAAGACAAATGAACTTCCACGGTGCGAGACAAATGATTAAATAAACTTTTTCTATTTTTATCTACGGGAGCATCATAAATAGCATTCATTAATAACTCCTCGGCAACAAGCTTCATACGATCTCGCGACACTCTCCTCACCCCCAAGCTTTCAAAATACCCATCCATAGCCGCCAATAACGAAGGGCGAATCTGGGAGCCTGTTACTGCAAACTCTTTCACCTCTGTTCCCCAGTTAAGGTATTTTTCCAAACCAAAAATATCCTGACTCATTAATTTTGTAACCGCAGTTACAATATTTTTTATAGTAAATGTACGATCTTCATCACGACGGGTTACGACGTTGGGTAAAGTGGGCATCACCAAAAGTCTTGGTAAGTACTCTGCAATTTTCTCTGAAGTCATGAGCACAACTTTTACTTGAGGATTTTTCTCTAGGGCCATTTCCAAAAGCGGTAACATTGCCGTATCCACAAAAATTACATCATAGTTTTTTTCTAAACTTTGAATCATTTCCTGAGGATTGGCAGCTATATCCAGATGTATGCCAGTCCCACCCAACGCCATTTTAGCATTGATTTGATGTTTTCGAACACTATCGGCTAAGAGAATTTTTTTTGTCTTTAAAGATAACTCATTTAAATATAAACTTGATATGGGCTCCAACAGTTCGATGGCTTGAAGAATTTCTGTACGAGCTTCCTGGGTTATCCTTCTAGTGGTCTCATCACCCGTCATAACAAGTGAATCCAGGGAAAATCGCAGAGGTATTAAATGGTCTTTATAGAGTTTTTGCAATTGACTAAGTGTGGAGGCTCGACTGGCATAAATTTCTTCTAATTTTTTATGACTGATCGTAACCTCTTCATTGCGTGCCTCCAATTTATTATTGATCTCCATTAAGTCCTGGGTTTTTAATTGCAAAGCTTTGGTTCGATCCTCGACTTTTATTTCCAAATCCCGATTGGCCTTATGTAATAACTCCTGTGTTGTTTCCAATTGTTTATTAATCTCTTCGATTCTTTTTGCCTTTTGATTGGTAAGTTCCAATTTGTCAGCCAGAACCTGAGAATAAATGCGATAAAGTAGCAGTTGAATTCTGTCTTCGTCAGGACCTCTTCGTTCCTTTAATTCATCGGCACGAACCACATAAAGTTCTGCATCTGTATCCGCCAGAATTGTCGCTGAGCAAGGGCGCAAGCTAATGACACTCATTTCCCCAACTAAATCCCCTGGGGTATTTAAATTCGCAATACGAGCCCCATCCACGAGCACACCCAACCGACCATTTAATAAAATATAAAGATTGGAATTCAATTGCCCCTGAGTCAGTAAATAGTCCCCTTTAGCCACCACACGATAAACTGCGATTTCTGCCAGTTGCGCAAGCAAAACGGGTCCAAAATTAAAAAAAAACGGGAACTGAGCCAGCGTGGAATACACCTCATCATTACTATCAGTAACTGCTTGATTTTGCCCCATTATCTGTTCCTTTGCTCAAAATACCATCGTTAGTAAATCACCATCTCCAAAACACTTTTCGTCACCTCTGCCCAGGAGCTTGACGCAGCTTCCCCTCCCACAGATTCACTTGAAGGTTGAAATTCCCCGCTTCACTTCTTAAATATTCCCCTATAATTAATGGGTTAAATACATTTTTATCGGCAATATGGATCTTAGGCTGGATTTTTGCTAGATTTCATTAGAGTGTTAGGGTGTTAGTTGACAGCGAATTTCCAAACAAGCCCTCTGGACTGTGTACAGGACGTAGGAGATTTTATGAATAATTCACGTTTATTTGAGGAACAAAGCCAAGCCCATTTGGGAGTCATACTTTTTTTAATTCTTATTTGTGTGAGCCTCTTTGAAACTAAAATCCATGCCTCTGGTAATGGATATCCTTCCGGTCAACCAAGCTCTTTTTCAGATGACGATTGGGGGGATGATG
The DNA here is from genome assembly GCA_019695175.1 of Bdellovibrionales bacterium. Classification (GTDB taxonomy): domain Bacteria; phylum Bdellovibrionota; class Bdellovibrionia; order Bdellovibrionales; family UBA1609; genus JAIBAM01. The sequence continues at coordinate 104,163 of JAIBAM010000004.1, read as the reverse complement.
ATTGGGATGATGATCCTTCCTTCCCCAGTTTAAACAACAACATTAACAGATTTAATGATAGGACGGATCGCTTCAGTGGATCTAGAGACAGTTCATTTGATAGCAAAAACAGAGATCAGGCTCCGGCCAAATCATTGGCCGAAATCGATAGAAAAAATAATATTCAATTTCATTTGGTTAAAAATGGGTCCTCTGATAGCACAAAAGGCCCAAGGGAAAACCGCCCCAAATACACGAAGAAATCCCTTTGATTTTTTCGTTTACAGAAAACTTTGGACTCATTTTTCAAAACAAGTTTGTGGGAGTGATTTTGAAAATCATCTCCACACCGCCCGTATATCTTCAAAAGCATTTGTGATATAGGATCCCCTAATGGATAAAAGTAAAGCACTAAAAATACTATCCCAGTCTCATTATAGAATTACCCGAAGTCGTAGTGCTATTTTAGAAGCTCTCTTTAAATTTAAACACTCATTCACCGCCACGGATTTACAGCACAGCATTGCCAAAATATCTGAAAACGCTAAAGTTGATTTGGTCACTATTTATCGTAATCTTCCTCTCTTTGAAGAAATGGGGATCATTTGTCGCACCGAGTTTTCGGACCACGGCACAAGTTATGTTTTGTCCACACCAGAACACTCGCACCATCACCACCATATTATTTGTAGAATTTGTAACAAATCAAAAATTATTGAATTATGTAATTTAGATATTCCCACAGAAGAGTTAAATCGAATGGGATATAAAGACATTCAACACCGCTTGGAATACTCCGCAGTTTGCCCTGCCTGCACAAAATAAATATTTATTATATTGAAATTGATTTTGATGACCGTCAGGTTTTTGTTCCATTAAGGATTTTTTTCCACTCTGTAATTGATTGGAATGTGCAAATGTAATGGTGCTGGTAATGGAAGTGGGATTGGGGGAAAATGAACAAGACTAGAAACAGTTTTCATTGCAGCCTGATTTAAACTATTAAAGGGACTTGATTGTTCGACTTCCACTTGCAAAACTTTTCCTTCTCGATCCAAAGTAAGAGCCAATAAAACTTTACCTTCTTCCTCACGTAAAACTGCATCCTGGGGATATATTTTTTTTTGATTAATCAGTTCGGAAATCTGTTTAAAATACACATGGGTTGGGTCCAGGGAATCGTTTCCTGCTTCTGTACCGGAGTCTTCAATTTGATTCAGCAATTGACCCTCATTTTTTTTTCGCAAGTCCACTTCCCCATTAGATTTTTTTTGAACTTCTGAAATACGTTCTGACTTTACTAAGATATGGCTTTGAGAACTGGCCTGGCCATGGTTCACACTTTCAATAACTTGAACGGTCACAACGCCCATTTTGCCCAATGTGGAGGAACTGGTTGGTTTACTTTTTCCCAAAAATGAAAAGAAGCGATCTGTTGGACCCATGGAAAAATGCACTAAAGCAAATAGAACCATAGAATGAACTGAAACACTTATGGCTAAAAAAAACAGTGACTTCTTAAGTTGCATACCGGCTCAAGTGAAACAATATTATGACAAGTTGATTTCAAACCTCACCTTGTATAAAGTTTCCCTATCTAAATCAAGTGGGTAGGAAACCTTTCTCCTTTTCGAAAGATTCGTATTCATCTTTGATGACGTAATTCAAGTGGGCCGATGTAGCTCAGTTGGTAGAGCAACGCATTCGTAATGCGTGGGTCGCCTGTTCAATTCAGGTCATCGGCTCCAGTTTATCCACAACAACTCCCACTTGACTCTCCACAGACCATAGGGAAGATCCATATTTTTCAACTTGTTGATAAGTAATACCCTGTGGCAAGAAAATCCTAAAACTAGAAACATTCAATTTCTTTATGATTTCAGCACAATTTTCTAACCAACTTTTCAAATCACTGGTGAAAGGAAGGGAAATTAACTGTTGAACTGGAAGTCTCAAGGAAGAATCTAATAACAATGGCCTATGGCTAAAGTCCTCAGTTGTAGGATGTAAAAGTCCCAATTCATCTAACATGTGAAGTAGCTCACCAGAAAATTGAGGTTTCTGGTGGTTTTGAGCTCTTATCATTTGAAAGTTTACATACCAATCAATGAGACGAGCCCAACCCGAGTTTTGAGGATCTGGAATCACCCACAGTTGCGTCATCCCAGAAAAGGCTACGGCTTCAACTAGTTTATGCACAGACATATGATTTTCTCTCTTGTTTAACTTCTCTTTATCACTGAGATACTTTCAATTCTCACTGATGCCGTTCGTCCGAACCCACTTTAAGTTCAAAAATTTTAGCAAAAAAATGTTTATATATTTTTTTTAATCTGATCTAAAACGCCATTAATAAACTTACCAGAATCCGTATTACCGTATTTTTTTGCAATTTCTATGGCCTCATTGATAACAACAGCAGGAGGAACCTCTGGGTCGGATTTTTTTAATTCAAAAACAGCAATACGTAAAATATTACGATCAACTAAAGCCAGTCGTTCCAACTTCCAATGCTCCGTATGAGATTTTATTTGCTGATCAATAGTTTCCTTCTGCTCTTCAACTCCTTGTAATAGAAACAAAGCATAATCCCAGGTCAATTCCGAAGCAAAATAAGCAGATCGAAAATTATCTAGAGCTAACTTTAAATTTTGTTCTTTAACAAATTCCAATTGAAACAATACCTGTAGGGCCAATTCCCTGGACTGCCTTCGAACGGTTGACATTTATTTCTCCATTAAATCTAAATCAGAGTCTAAGTTTTTTGTTTTTAATTTCCCTGAATGAGCTGCCTGTTCCTGTTCAGAGAGGCTCTCTACAAATTCATTGAGGTCTCGGAAGTTTTTGTAAACACTAGCAAAGCGAACATAGGCAACATCATCCAATTTCCTCAATTCTTTCACCACAAGTTGGCCAATTTCCAGGGCATAAAGCTCTTTTTCAGATGCCGATAAAGCCCACTTTGAAATCTTGTTCACAATTTCTTCAATTTCAGCAATACTCACCGCACGTTTTTTACAGGCAATTTGAATGCCTCGTCGTAGTTTTTCCCGACTAAAAGGTTCTCTACGACCATCTTTTTTAACCACATGGGCATATTGTACAAGAAGCGTTTCTACAGTGGTAAAGCGATGTTTGCATTTTAAACATTCTCTTCTTCGTCGAATTTCCCCTTCGCGGTGGACTCGAGTCTCCAGAACACGACTCTCTGGTTGTTCACAATTTGGACATTTCATATATTGGCCCCATTCAACTAATAACCAAATAATTACCAAATAGTGCTCAACTTCCAAAAGATGTTGTTCAACTGCTTAAGTAAAAATTAAGGCTAATCTATACTTAAGACCGATACATAAACAATGCTGTTTTTATTTTGCCTCATGCGCCAAACGAACTCGACGGATCACCTCTCCATAATCAATAGGCTTACGCATAACAGCTACAATCGATGAACCTAAATTCGGCGAGGTCAAGACATCTGAATAGCCGGTCATAAATATCCAACGGGAGGATCGAGCTCTTTCGGGAACACGCCGAAGCAGGTCTTCCCCACTTCCATCGGGAAGCCTGTAATCACAAAGAATAACCGCAAAATCAGTCATAGTCATATGCTCCATAGCCGATGCTGCTGTATTACAAACAATGACTTTAAATCCCTCTTCTTCAAGAAAAAACTTGAGGGAATCTGCCAACTCCACCTCATCTTCAATCAAAAGTATATGGGCTGATTTGACCGAAAAGTCAGATACAAATAGTTTTGATTTATTCACTTGATACTTTTGACGATTGGGCAATTTAATAATGAAACAGGTATGGGATGCTTTAGTATCCAAAGAGATCTGCCCCCCATGATTTTCTACAAAACGTCGTGACAAAGACAGTCCTAGTCCCGTACCCCGAGCTCCTTTAGTAGAAAAAAATGGTTCAAATAATCGTACTTGCACCACCTCAGGAATTCCTTTACCGGAGTCCATGAAGCAAATTTGGGTGTAATCAAGGGCTTGTTCTATTGTGATACGTATCCAACGTTCTTCAAGAGTTTCTACCACATCTAAAGCATTGACCAAGAGATTGCTAAAAACCTGGTACAACGAAGTTTCATTTCCCTCAAGAGGCTCCAGCACAGCAGGAAAAAAAGTTTCCACTTTGACACTTAACTCATCAATTCTAAGGTTATTCATATCAACAATACTTTGAATTAAAGAATCCAAGTTCAAAAAAGTAAACTTATTTAATTTATCTTCTTTTTGCGAGTACCCCCGCAGTTCAGAAGAAATACGGGACATTCTTTTTACATTGGAATCTAAGCGTCCTAGAATATTTAAAAATTTTTGTTTATCGAAACGTTCGGTCTCCAACAGACGTTTCATAATATCCACCTTGGATTGTAGTATGGCCAAAGGATTATTGATCTCATGGGCTATGGCGGCGGATAAGGCCCCTAGGCTTGCAAATTTTTCTGTGGATACCAGATGGGAATGAGCTCTTTGCAAAGCGGCTTCTTCCCTTTTGCGATCAGAAATATCTTGAACAGTTCCAAAAAGACGGTAAGTTTTACCCTCAACCAATAAGGTGCGTCCTTGACTACGAACCCAAATTTTTTTTCCTTTTCGCGTACAAATTTGTAATTCCATATCAAAAGGCTGCGCATTGAAGATGGCCTGAGCTATGGCTTGACGAATTATAGGCTTGGACCACTCTTCATAAAAACCAATAACTTTATCCAGATCCATACATTCCCCGAGAGGAACTTCATAAATACGATAAGTTTGATCGGTCCATCTTACTTTTTGGGTCTGCAAGTTCACTTCCCAACCACCAACATTAGCTGTCTGTTCTGTTTGGTCATGCAAATTCGCTAAACGAACTTGTTCAGTTATATTTTGTGCAATCACGCTCATCAGTTGCACATTTTTATCAATCCCAAAAAGAGGGGAAACTGTAACCGCCACCTCAATAAAACCGCCTGTTTTTTTTCGCCAAAGCATTTGTGAATGATGAGTTTTGGGTTCCTTCACTATGTCTGACAAAAGAGCAATAAAGTTTGACTGGTCAGAATCGGTCAGAAAATTTTTAATCAAAGAGGTTCCAATAACTTCTGACTCCTTCCATTCAAAGAGTTGTTCCGCCGCCTGATTCCATACCAGTACAGTTCCAGCTCGATCTAATGTTAAAATAGCATCACCCGTTTCTTTAACGACCTGGTGAGCTAATTTCCACCGATCTTCTTCGTGGATACGGGATGTAATATCTTGAGCAATGGCTAAAGATTTTCCATCATAAATTTTACCAAACCATTCCAGAACCCGGATTGAACCATTTTTATGACGATATTTGTTGCGAAAATGGGTCACTGGCAATCCAGAAGCGACCCTATCCCAGGCTTCACTTGATCTACCTACATCTTCCCTAACGATAAAATCAATATATGACTTAGAAAGAAGTTCCTCACGAGTCCAACCCATCTTTTGCGTCCAATTATCACTCACCATAAGAAAATGTGTTTGATTAGTTACTGAAAGAAGTAAGTCCAATTCATCTGTTAACTGACTTAAACGAGAAAAATCTGTCAGAAAATGGGCACCATCAAAAGTTATCCCCAATTTCGCCACCTCTTTGTATTTTTCGTCAGAGTTCCGTTAGGATTATAGAAAACCTTACGACGATTGAATGGATTCAAATAATGTATACAAATAATGAACATTTTACAATTCAAAACAAGGAGGAATAGTAAAATGCAATTTTTTATTAATGAAAAATCTTTTTTTAAAACCCTTTTATCCACCATTCAGAAAATTCTCTTTTTTTCATCAAAAAATTTATTGATCTTTTTTGTTTCAATCATTTTCAACCTAATTGTTTGCAACTCGAGTTTCGCACTGGAAAGTTATTACGGCGATCTCGACCCCACATCGCAAGACAATCAATTTCGAAATCAACTCTTTAGAGTGCTCAGTCAAGTCCATATAGTTCAGCCGGGCACACCAGACAAAATTGTAGCTTCCTGTCCACAGGGGGCAAACTGCATCCAACATCGTCCTATTGGTTACGATGGAGCCCGCCGTCAAATCTTTGGTCGACTTTATCTCATTAATAATCAAGGACAGTATTCCGTACCAGATGTTTATTGTGATGACATCCTTACCAGCCAAAACTTTCCTTATGGACGGGGCCCGGGGCCAGGACAGATTCCTGCAACAACTGTGGCTAACGTAGAGCATTCTTGGCCACAAAGCAAATTTTCCAATCAGTTTTCTAAAGACCTACAAAAATCAGATTTGAATATACTATTTCCGGTATCATCGCAAGCGAACTCCTTACGAAGTAATTATTCATATGGAGATGTTTCCACGGTTAAAGGACAGGTTTGTCCAGCTTCTGAGCTTGGTTATTCTTCAGACAACTCTCGTCAACTCAAGTTTACCCCACCAGCAAATATTCGTGGCAACGTGGCTCGAGCTAAATTTTATTTTGCAGTTCGCTATCAAATGCGCATTGATGCTGAAGAGGAAGACACTTTAAAACGCTGGAATCATGAAGATCCCGTGGATGAGGATGAAAGATCCATTGCAGACGCCATTTACGAGCTACAAAAAGATCGCAATCCCTTTGTGGATCACCCAGAGTGGATTGATTTAATTGCAGACTTCTAAATTTCCCTTTATGGCGGTTCCCCTCTTCTTTTTGAGAGGGGACCATCTAAACCTCGAAACTAACATATTTGCATAAGTTTTAGGTATAACGAGAAAATAATCCATTGTAGTGCGTCTGAACACTTACCAAATCCACTCGATTAAAAAAACTGGAAAAACTCATCCATACCGCTAATCCATGCAAATCTTTAAACTGGGGGGGCAAAAATATGGGTTGATCCACCAGACCCTCACGATGTTTAGAGTAAAGCAAGGGAATGTCATCCACATGCAATTTACCAATAAAGATAAATGGAATTAATTGTGGTTTGTTCGCACGAATCGCCGTTCTAAAAAAATTATAGTTCTCCACAAAACCTTTGCAATAACTAATGTCCTTAGTGAAGGGTGCTCCTCCTAATACATTCCCCCCTCTAAAAACCCGCAGGGCATTTGTCATGCAATCTTTTTCGGAATAACCCTCTGTACGAAAGTACTCAATAATATCCAAAAGATTGGCTCCATCTTCGGCTTTATCAATACAAATAATTCGATCATTAATCTGTTTGGCCCGTCTTGGATAGGATCTAAAGGTGAAGATCTCCATAATAACAGCCAATCCCTCTTGAGTCGAAGCACAATGGGGAGGTCCAATGGATAAAAACTTACTCACTGGCTGACGACGACCATTCATTGTAGTTCCCACATGCACCCAGCCTTCATGAACTTCATAAATATCAATCTCTCGAGAGGCAAACATAGCCCCTTCTCGGATCTTGACTGTATCACCCCCTGCTGCCGCATCCGCAATGATTCCATCCGAGATTTTTGCTTCCACAGTACCCTCACCAAAATACCCAGAAAACCGTAAATTTAGTTCATTGACCACATCTTGTGCAGTGAGATTTTCGGAAAAGTTTTGTTGTGAAAGAGAAGCGTCCACCCCACATAAGATTTCATAAAGCATGTGGGCCATGTCAATGACACGATTTTTATCCTCTATAAATTTGTCTTTGGGTGAGCCATAGAGCCGTTTACTGCATTCATAAAATCGGACAGTCCCTCGATTCTTAAGCATTTCTACAGTGATCAGATATTGCTCCACCATACGAATTAACAGCTGACCCAACTCATCTTTTGAGCCCAGTTTTAGCAATATACTTTGTTTAAGTTCATATAATTCTTTTGTCTTAACCTCTGGATCAAAACCCAAAGGTATTTTTTGATAATACTCTTCATTCAAAGCTGGCGGTTGTTTATATTTGTTGGACTGGAACTCTGCCACTATGGACATGTTCACTTTAATAGAATTCAGAATCCGTATGGGTCGCTGAATCTCAATTAACTGCTCTGAAAACTGTTTGATTTGCTCTTTGTATGTAGTCCATGCCATAAATATAATTTATTTAAATTTTCAAGAACTTAAAACTTCAAAAATAAAACGACACTTTCCCTGTCGCACTGGTGGTTCCAAATTGACGAGCAACTTCCAGCCCTAACTTAAGCACCAGAAGATGAGCCTCCACTCCCAACAAAAACTGGGCCGAAGATTGCTCCGCACTTTTACTCGTCACTCCACTGCTAAAAAAAGTCGTGGTCCCGGATACATCAAAATCACCCTTCGCTTTTAACACACCAAACCCTAAATAGGGTTCCACAACTACAAAATCCTTACTTACAAGAAGAAGCGCTCCATTTACTTTATCCTCAACATCAACCGTGGACTGGACACTACTGACTGTTTGAGAAAAATGTAATTTTGTTCCCATATGGTGCAATTTAATCGCTAAACTCACCGGAAGTTCAATCACGGAGCTGGTTAAGCTCCATTTAATGGCTAAACCTAAGTTCCTCACATCAAAACTAGAAGTACTAAATTTTGGCAGCAGACTGGCTTCAAGAGTTAGACCAAAAGGAACACTCACAACGCCGAGTATACCCCCATGATAAATGGGGTTTGCATCCACACTGGGGTCTGCAGACTTAGCCAAACTGTCCATTTGTGGAGATCTGGTTCGTCCACCTATAAGACCCAACTCCACTCCTAAAAGTGATCCCAGCGGGCTGGCACCAGAAACTGAAGTATGGGTAAAGTTAGCGGAAAATTCATTTACCAATTCTTTAACATCACCATCTGATAAATTTTGAAACGCCAGGGAGGAAGCATGGGCCAAAACATTGGCTTGAAACAACAACAATAAACTCAAAAATTTGATCCAATGACTCTTAAAAAGACTCTTCATTTTAAAATCTCCCTTCATTTTCATTTATTTTCGACCTGGAAAATTCAAAACACCCAGAACGATTGTTTTAAGTTGAATTGAACACTTATCATTGTGGATTTTTACAAGTGCAAAAGCAATATCCAGAAAATCAAAAATATATTTTTTTTTGAATCCCTGGAAATATCAGGCCCAACACCGACAGATAACAAAGATTAGATTTTTCTTCCCAAAGCAGATAACACAGACTTTTCGCTCTGACCTTCAGAACACAGATTAGAAAACATATCCAAAGCTAAACATTGGAAACTGAATTTACAAACAGGATCTAAAGACAAAAGTCGCAGAACCACTTCTGCGACTTTACCATTGGACTTTTATCTTGAGTGCACCACGAGAAGCCCAAAAAGCTTCGTTTATCTTAATTATAGAATAAAATTAAACCCTTTAAAACACAAGAGTGGTTAAAACCCGACGCACCTCTTGAAGTTCATAAATCAAAATTATGACCAATGGGTTTCCCGATGCACTTAACTTTAATATAAGAGCATCAATTTTTGAAACTACAAAATCTATTTTGCTATGCAAAAGTTTATAGACATCACCCAATCTGGATTCCAACAAATCCAATTTAGTCATCATTTCTTGAATTTTACGAATCATAGCGGCATGACTTGGATTATTTGGGTCCAGTGTTGCTAAGGAGGCCGTTAATTGCAACCGAGCCACGTTAATTAAGTCTTTAGCTTTTTGCACCGGTGCTGCAATTTTGGAAATTAATAATTGCAACGCAATTTGCAGTTTTTCAGCGATTCCCGTCAAACTTTGAGTTTGAAAATAAGAAGTCCCTACCTTAGATGTTTCAAAACTATTAGATGTTTCAAATCCATTAGATGACGGCAAATGAATCTGGCCATTTTGAATTAAATTGTCTAAGGTTTGTTGGGCTTCCGACAGCGCGTCTTCTGCCTCGACAGTGGTTTGATCAATTTTCTCTAGAGGAATTTCCACATCATTACTTGAGTTGGAACTTAAATTGGACATCCCCCCCACTGAACCTGAGCTTAATTTTTGTCCACATCCCGACGACAAAATTCCCCCTAAAATTGCTGCACCCAACAGAGATAGTTGAGATCGCCTCATTAAATAATTTATATTTCCTTTTTTTACCCACCCAGACGTTAAGCCCATAAATCCTCCCCTAAATGTTAAAGTTACCTTTTCAAATATTTAGGAGAGCAAAAACTAGACCTTTGTCTGCTAGACCAAGAGCAAGTCATCGCCATAAATTCGCTGCGTCAATGTCTAATCCACCTGAGTTGACTAAAACTTCACTTGAATCCGAAAATAAATAGTGAATGACGTCCCAAGTCATTCACTTGATGAATGATGAGTAAGCATTGATTCGAAGAGGCTGCGTCAATGATTCATGAAAAAAGTGAGAGCTTAAATTTCAATAAAATTTACTGACCATAGAGATATTGAATCCGCTCACGATCTCTGGGGCTTAATGTTCCCCTCGATGGTAAGAGTTCATCACCAATTTTAGAGCCTATTGTTATTAAGTCAGGCGATTTTGCAAAGGCTGTAGAATCATAGAGCATGATCGAATGGGGGTCGAATGAAAATACAGAACCTAAATAATCGTGAACATATTCGTCAGGAACCATCCAAAATTGAGACCAATATTCTGGATCAATGTTATTCCAAAAAATTTCCAAGTATTGATCCCGATCCACTCGGGAATGTTCATGAACAAACCCCAAAGCGTGCATCAATTCGTGAAGTACTTCATTAACCCCACACTGATCAGATAGATAAATAGGCTGGGCCCCCCCTAATTTTCCCAAGTAAGAGGCACAAATACCCTGGGCTGGAACAAAGACAATTAAATCTGTTTGCCCAGATTCAGGGACAAATCGAATGGGTGTATTTTTCTGAAACTCTAAAAGAGCACGCTCAATGACTGCTTTATTTTTTAAATCCTCTCCAAAAGCATAAGGAATTTCAGCACTGGGCCACAGTCGACTTTGTTGGGACGGTGTCAGTCCTTTTTTCACAGGATGATCCGCTTGGACTTTCCCTAAAACAATATCACCAAAAGCCACAGCTAAATTTTGTTCCGGAACACGAAATTCAACAAAACCCTTTTCTGGCTGCCGTCCTAGAACCTGTTGTTTTAAGTTAATTTCCTTCACCACCTTTGGCAAAAGAAGTTGAGTTTGATTCACTTTTTTTTCTTTTACAAGAACATCTGCAGGTTTTTCTAAGTTCTGCTTTTTAAATAACTGCTGAGGTAAAATCTCTGGCGGCGTTTTTTCCTGTACACGAGCTAGATGCGCCCTCCACCACCAAAATAAAAACAACAAGCTGGTTAATAAAATAATGTTCTTATACTTTTTCAATGGGAACCCTTTTTTCTTATTAAGCTTTTTGGAGCCCAGCTGGGAAACCATTTTTTTAAACAAAATAAAGTTATCCACGAGATCCATCCACCCAAAAGCCAACCCATCAAAATGTCCGTGGGAAAATGCACCCCCAAATAAGGACGACTGTAACCTACCAGAAGAGAGTAGGGTATAAGAATGGGACCCAATGCCGGAATGTAAGCGCTCAAAAGGACTGCAGATGCCATAGTGTTCTCAGCATGGCTGGAAGGAAAGCTATAACCTCCAGGACGATAACTAAGACGTAAATTCACCGAACTTTCCTTTGCAAGAAAAGGCCTTGGTCTTGCAAAAAAAGGCTTAACCACGCGATGATTAAATAAATCACAAAACGCCAACACCAAACCTAACACAATAACAGCTTTTAAAGCCCGACGACCTGCCCACCAAAGAGATGCCAAAACCAACAAAGGAAATACCCCGTATTTTACAGAGGGAAGTTTATGTAAATCAGTGATGGTACGAAAAAACACATCCAAAAAAGAAAAATGAAATTTGTTGTTGATAAAATCAAAGAGCATCCAGTCCATTTCTTTTATCCATAGCAGTAACTTTGTCATGATGAAGTGATCTCCTTTGCACATAAAATATACCAGGTGGGTCGACGACGCTGATTGTGTTTGGGATTCAAACGATACAACAGAGCATCGCTCCATGATTGAGCTGTTTCCATTTTTCCACATTGAATATTTTTTGTTTTAACTTCGGACAGACTCAGCAGTTCAGAGCGCAAATTGGGATCCGATGTCAAAACTGCAGCCCCTTGCCAATGGGGACGCTGCTCTAGCTGTTGCTCAATAAATTCAATTTGGATTGGCTGATCCTTGAATAAAATTTCGCTGGGACTCCGCACAAAGTAATCTTGAATTCGACTCAAGCGAAGTAAAGAGTTGCGATCGATCAAACCAGCCCCCTGCAAGAATCGCTGATTCACTTCTGCCATTGGTTTAATTTCACCCACTTGAGTGTTGTTAAAGCAAATAAGGGGTAGTGTCACTCCGATCAAAATAATGGATAAAAACCCGTACACGTACCGAACTAAACGACGACGCAGTCCACGGGCTAACCCTTCTGACAACAACAAAAGCACCACACCTAAAATAGGGTACATAAACCTCTCTTCTTTATGTGGGGTGATACTATGTATCAAAACGAAAACTAAAACCGGAATCAAAAGACGCCAATGGCGACGATAAATCCATTTAAAATCGGGTATTAATAAAAAAGAAAAAGGAAATAGTCCCATTCCTAAAACGAGTAGCCATGTATTGTACCAAGGACTCACTCCGTATTGGGCAGCACCACCTTCATTGGCCAATAAATAATTATACAAAGTTGTCCAAGCACCTCGACCACTGAGCCAATCAATTCCCCCTTGTCCTAAAAACGCTAAGGCAGAGGCTGCAAGTAAAACCCATAAAAAGGAGGATTTTTTTTCTTTCAGCAGTAACGCACCATAAACTACAAAAATGAGACCCACCTGAAAGCGAAACCAAGTTGCCACGGCCAACAAGACCAATCCTATAAACAAATACAATAGAGATTTATAATTTGAAACCTGAAGATATTTTTTCCCTTTTTGCATCGATGATTTTCTTCCATACTCAGCCAAGGTCAATCCACTTAAGACAAAGGAAAGCGCCACAGATTCCCCAAAAGCGCGAGTGCTCACAAAGGGCATGATAGGATAAAGAGCCAACAATAGAAATAAAATCGCAGCAAATCTTTGACTCAAAAAAGTTCTAGCATAGAGATAAGGACCCCAAAAACCAATAAGAGAAATCAAAGCCAAGCCCAAATACATAATTCTTACCTGACCCAAGGCCGAGTCAATATGAAAGGGACCAGCAAAAACTTTTAAAAATCCCCCCAACAACCAAGGAAGCAAAAAACTTCTATAGTCTGGAAGATCCACCGCCACTCCCGCCCACCATTGGTAAGCGGGTAAAACTCCATGTTTGTAATCATCCAAGGCCTGTGGACCGTAGACCACAAGTGCCGTCACCACTCTCAAGCCAAAAGCCAATCCCAATCCTATAATAAGATACTTCAAGATTTTTTTTTGTTGTCTCAACATACCTTCCTCTATCAAAATTTCCGATTTAGCAGTTATTAGTGGTTAAAGAAGACACCATAATCCCAGCGTCCCTGTTTAAATTTGGGTCGAAATCCCAGCATCAGCATTCTCACTGGCCGCAAAATTTTTTTCCAAAACGTGTTGAACTTTCTCAGGACGAATATCAAATAAACATTTTTTGTATACTTTATTAACACAAGGACCTTGACCATGCTTACTGCAAGGACGACAAGGCAAATCAATTTGCAAAATTGTTGTGGAAGGACGGGAAGGAAAACCAAAGGGTGCTGGACCCATCAATGCCACACAGGGTTTTCCCAACTGTTCAGCGACATGCAACAACCCCGTGTCATTACTCACCAAGAAGTGACAATACTGCACCACCTTTGCGCTTTCTTTAAGACTTAAGTGACCCACTAAGCTCAAAACTCTTTGGGGCGCAACCTTTACCAATTCCAATAAAAAACCGTCCCCAGGTCCCCCCAGAATCACAAATCTGAAGTCCGAACACAACTCAATCAACTGCTTCCAATATTCCAGTGGCCAACGTTTCAACGGGTAAGCTGCTGACGGAGCCAAAGCAATCAACGGACGTTCCTGAGAATTTTTTTGTCTCTCAGCGGCGGGGGAAGTTTCAACACAACCTTCCCTAAAATCTTCAGAAGTAAAATCACACCAAACTTTGTAGGCCTCTGAGTCTTTAAAAGAATCAATCCGTACAAAAGAACTTCCTGGAAAATAATCATCCCTAGAAAAATACAGTTGAGGCACAGAAGGTGCCTTCTCATCAATTCCCCATTTCTTAAGTGGCAATAATAAATCTCTCTGCCCGTTAAATGGTTGACGGTAAAAATTCCATCGCAAAGAAAACAAAAAAAATCTCTTGAATCGATATGAAGGGCGTCGAATAAATTTTATTTTACCAACCCATTGTTTCCATCTTAAAAAACCTAAAAGAAAACAGGTAAGAATTCGAGACCTTAAATTATTGTGAGCATCATAAATACCATCATATTTTTCTTGCTGTAATTTTTTGATTAATCCATACAACCCAGACCATCCTCGATCCCGAGTCACTCCCCATACTTTTTTGATACGAGGGTGATTTTCCACGAGAGGGATAAATTCCACCCGAGTGACCCAATGAATTTCCGCATGAGGAAAAAAGCTACCTAAATTTCCTGCAACGCTCAAACATTGCAAGACATCTCCGAAGCTGGAAAAACGTATGATTAAAATTTTTTTCATGGACCCAGGGATATAACATGACCCGATTCAAGATGCCTATTGATTTTTCTTAAGAAAATAATTCCGATAGAGCAATAGTTTTTTCCAGTAAACCTCACCAAGTATCTTCTTAGCTTGTGTGGCGAACTGCATCTCTTGCTGACTTCGTTTCAATTCTGAGGCAGGTCCCCGAAGCGTTCTTAACTGAAGAACAAATTGATTTTCCAGTTTATGATAAAGACTGATTTTTTTAGGATCTAATTTGAGCGATTGACGCAAATAATGAGTTGAAGTTTTGCGCCATTTCTGCCCATTAGTTTTACTGAAAACTTTTTTCCACGCACCTTCATTTATTTGCTTAGCCACACCTTCATCATTTTTTGGGGTTGAAGATTTATTCCCATTAGTTTGTACATTTGTTGTTGCCGTTTTACTAGGGACCGTTTTGACGGTCTTTTTAAGAACATTCGGCTGAATGGGTTGAGCTCCCTGTTTTTGAACTCCTGGTTTTGAATTTTGAACAACTGGCCTTGCCACATATTTCCCATTTATTTTTTTGGCAAATGTGTCAGGAACCAATTTGTTCTCTGATTTAGCAACTGCTAATTTAGGCAGTTTTTGTGGCAAAGCTAGCTGTGGTGATTTTTTATAAGCTTTTGTAGTTTTAGTTAAATGGATTTTCTTATTTAAACTCGCTGTTACGGTTCCATTGTCGTTCTTTGGCACATACGGTTTAGATCCTTGCACCGGAGATAGATTTTCTGCAGCCGAGGTCACTGCCTCAATCAATTTATTTTCTTCTGACGAAGGAAGAGTTTCTTCTTTTTTGGGTAAATTATTTTCATTTTCTTCCTTTTTGTTCTGAATCAAATCATTTGAGGCAACAGGCTCCTCATTCTGAGCAAAAGTCAGATTTTCATTCGGCATGGGATTGGAATTTTCTACTTGAGCAGAGGAGTCTCCGGGTTGTTTCTGCTGTTCTGCTTTTTGTTCCTCCTCTTTTTGAAAAGCTGGAACTGGAACTACGATTGGAGCTTGAACGGAAGGCACTGGATTTATAACTTTTGCATTCTCCCCTTTTTGATTTAAATCCTTTGTAGAAGACATCTGTGTTTGCTGTAGCGATAAAGACTCCTTATTTGGAATTTCATGAACTCGCCACATTCCAACCAATAGTAAGAGAGTCACAGAGGAACCCACTAATATAAATCTATTTTTGTTATTTATTTTTTTAATGAAATCAAATTTTGAGTTTAAAACGACCTCACTTTCATCCTGAATTAAGGCCAAACCAACAACTGTCTTTTCCTCTTGTGACTCTACTTGCGACCCTTGCTGTTGAGAGGTCAATACATTATTTGAAGGTGACACCGTTCGATTTTTAACTTTTTCATCACCTCTTTGATAGATTCGTGTCACAGCCTCAGATGCCATTTCATTTTGTGAGGAATCTTCCACAGTTTTATTTAGTCCAGGTTTAAACTGCGGTTTTGGAGCAATGGGAGTTACCATCCCCACTGGGGTAACGTTTAAATTCTTATTGGGTACTGCGATAGATGTTTTTGTGACATTAGGGGGAGAAACCACTGTAACTTGTTCTACATTCTTCAAAATTTCCTGAGCTTGTAATTTGGCCTGTTCAATGATTTGTTTTGCTTCGTCTTGGGCTTTTGTTTTTATAATTGAACTTTGTTGATTCGATTCGCTCTTGAGACTAGAAATTTTTCCTTCCAGTTCTTTTATCTCTCGATTTAATTGCTCACTGAGTTGTTCTCGAGCCAAAGTCATTCGCTCAATTTCTTTTTGAATCTCTTGCAATTGCAATTGTGCCTGGGCACGTTCGCTTCGTAACATCTTTGATTCTTGTTCTGACTTATCCACCACAGACTGCATTCTCTGTTGCATCAGCTGCAAAGAATCTGGTTTAGGATTCATAGATATATCAGGCTGAGTTTCGTCCATCAGTCGACCAATGTGCGACTGAGTTTGATCTTCCATCATTTTAGTTTCAATCGGAAGTGGGTTGATAGCTCTATTCTCTTGAACGACTTCTTCCAAAATTAAAAGATCTGGCGAATAGCCTAAACGCATTTTTTTATTTACAGACCACAACGTGGGAACTTTAATTGGAAGACGATCTCCATCTAAATAAGTTCCATTTTTAGAACCCTGATCTATGGCATGAACTTCACTTTGCACTAACTGGAGTGTGACATGATGTCGACTCACTTCCGTACTGTCTACCGCCACATCAGCCAAACTCCCTCGCCCCACAATTAATTCTAATTTACCAACTGGCCAGGGAAAGATTTTTGTACCCCCCGAAGGACTCTCCATACGAATTTGCCAATTCAAAACTGAACTCACACCCATTTTCTCCTGGAAGATTGAATTTTAAAAACTCATCTAAACCAATAAAAATCCTATAAATCTCTTCACTCTTCGGCACTCAACTCTTCTTTAATAATAATAAAATAATAATCTAACTAAAGACCTACGACTTAAGTCCTTAAAAAAGGTCATTTCTTTTGGTTTTGTTTTTAAATGAGAAAAATAAATCAAAAATGATCAGATTTTGTTTAGATCTTATTCCATTATGAAGTGCCACAATTTGAGACGAACTTGGGACAAAAAAATCTTTTTAGGCATCGAGAGCTGTGCCGAGTTCGATATGTCGGTAACATTCACCAGTGGATTTAATTTTTTTCACCAGTTGATTCATCATATCATGTCCCGCTTTGTATAAAACAACATGCCCCATGAGTGGCATTCCCAAAGTCACCAAATCCCCGAGTGCGTCTAAGACTTTATGACGAACGAATTCGTCCGACCATCTTAACCCTTCCGGATTTAAAATTTGATTCTGATCTAATACGACAGCATTGTCTAAGCTTCCACCCAAAGCCAAACCTTTGGAACGAAGAAGTTCGACTTCATGGGCAAAGCCAAAAGTACGAGCTGAGGCAATTTCACGAGCAAAAGAGTTTTCATTTATATCCAAATCTATTGTTTGCCGACCAATTTTTGGGTGGGAGAATGCAATAGTACATGTCACTCTCAAACCATTATATGGCAATACATAGGCGTATTTTTCTTCTGTACCAACATAGATGGGTTGACAAATATACGCGTATTTTCTGGGCTGCTCTTGCTCGACGATTCCAGCGGCACTAATAGCATTTAAAAAAATTTGAGCGCTTCCATCTCCAATGGGAATTTCAGGACCATCTAATTCAATAATTAAATTATCAATGCGAAATGCAGCCAAAGTGGAAAGACAATGCTCCACTGTGGAAATACTAAAATCCTCACTCCCCAAGGTTGTGGCCATATTTGTCGCCGTCACATATTCGGACTGGGTCGAAAGCGCGGGACATCCGTGAATATCTTTACGGACAAAATGAATACCTGTATTTTCTGGAGCTGGACAAAAGGTGAGCGTGGCTAATTTCCCTGTATGTAAACCCACACCCTGTACTTGAGCTCTTTGACGAAGGGTCCGCTGTAAAAACATGTAATTTATCCTTCCTTGTTAAATTCACTCAACCTTTTTCTTAGAACTCAATTCTTACAATTCTTACAATGATAACGCGAGTTTAAAGCTCTGTAAAAAAGAGTCATGGGACCATTCTAGACCCACGGAGGTCAAGAAGTAAAAGTTTAAAAAAAGATTACCATCTTCTTTAACTTAACAAATAAAATGGACTGATGAAATCAACTCTCAAAAAAATTAAAAATCACTGTGCAATCCCCCTGGGATTGATTTGGTTTCTTTTTCTAACTCACTGCCAATCCGCTGAATCTTATAGAGATTCAGCCAACTTTACGCTTCCGGATCGTGATGAAAAAAATACCGCCCCTGGCGCCGCCTACGCAGGAGAAAGTATGCACCTTCGCAAATCCTTGCCCTCCCATCGTGACTGGCAGCCCACAGAATTTTACTTCAAACATTGTTCACAAACTGATGAGGCCGTTTTTTACTCCAAAACCTCTTATGAATGCAGCTATCCTTAAAACCTTATAAATAGTCCCAATAAAATCACAAAAATGAACTCAGTTATAATTGAAAATAAAATTCAAATTGGATTCAAAAGGAAGTTGTGATTTTTACAATTAAAAAATTTCTCTATACTAAAATCACGAATTGAATTTACCTTCTCAAAAAGTTGTAACAATTTGTTTCAATGTTTTAGAGTCCGAATCGAAAAAGCTGAGTTAGCGGCTATATGGACTCTTAGATTAAAATAAATAACAGGTCTTCGATACTGTTCCCTATCAATAATAAGGAGGAATAAATGTTTAAATATTTCATGATCACCATCTTAGCGCTCGGATATAGCACAGCTCAAGCAGCAGAAGATGATCGCATAGAGGCTCAAGTTAGAAATGCGGCTGAAGAACAAGGGCTTTCATGTGACAGCGGTGTTATTGAAGTTGAAGCCACTACCGCAACTAATAAAATTTTTTATATCGCCTCTTGCCTAACTTCAGCCTACAATTTTTCCAGTGTTCTATTCGCTTTAAATTCAGATAAGAGTCTAAATGCTGTTCCGCTTTCCTCTGCTATATTAAATAAAAAATCTAATAAGATTATTGGATGGATTAGCTCAACAGTTGTATTTGGAGAGCTTCTCTACGTTCATAATAAAAAAGTATTCATTCTATCTTCTAAGAGCAGAGGAATCGGAGATTCTGGCGAAAAAACAACCTATTCTGTTATAGATGGTGAAGTTGTTCTTACAAAATACGAGCTTGATAACACTTTTGATGGCAAAATTAATCCAGTGACTATCTTTCCCATAAATAGACGACCCTCCCCAAAAAGATAGGTGACCTCGTTTATTAATTCGCTCCAATTGAGGTTGAAAGTTGCAAACATCCAAAAGTCGCATTACGTCTTCATCTTCTCCAGTTCCTGTCTATCCATATTTTTTAGGTGGGAAAGACTGGATGAGGTGAGGACGCGACCTCGAGGGGTTTTTTGCAACAAACCTTCCTGTATTAAATAAGGCTCGTAGACTTCTTCTAAAGTGTCACACTCTTCATTCAAGGCCGAGGACAAGGTGTCAATACCAACTGGTCCGCCGGAAAACTTATCTCGAATTAAATATAATATTCTCCGGTCCATGGCATCCAATCCCAAATAATCCACTTCCAACTGTTGGAGAGCATAGTCGGCCAGAGGGGAAGTGATCATCCCGTCCCCACGAACCTCTGCATAATCCCTAACCCTTTTTAAGAGTCGATTGGCAATTCTTGGGGTGCCCCGACTGCGAGAGGCAATTTCGCCGGCCCCGCCCTCATCCAAGGGGATCTCTAACAGTTGGGCGGAGCGTTTCAATATCGTCAGCAAGTCTTTTTTATTGTAAAAGGTCAGATGTTCTTGAATCCCAAAACGATCCCGAAATGGAGCATTTAAAAGACCAGAGCGGGTGGTAGCCCCCACCAAAGTAAAGGGAGCTAACTGAAAACGCATGCTTCGTGCCCCCAAACCTTCTCCGGTAATAATATCAATAAAAAAATCTTCCATGGCGCTGTATAAATACTCTTCCACATCTCGATTGAGACGATGAATTTCATCAATAAAAAATATAGATCCAGGACGAAGACTCGTCAAAATAGCTGCCAAATCACCTTTGCGATGTAGGGCAGGAGCGGAAGTGCTGCGCATTTCCCCATTCATAGCCAAAGCTATAATATGAGCTAAAGTGGTTTTACCCAAACCAGGAGGCCCTGAAAGAAGAATATGATCCAAAGTTTTTTCTCTTTTGCGTGCAGCCTCTATAAATACTTTTAATTTATTTATCACACCCTCTTGCCCTGGGAAATCACTAAATTGACGTGGACGCAAAGCCATTTCAAAGGGTGGATCTACTTTCTCATTTTCACGAAGTAATAAAGCTGAAACCTCAACTTCGGTTTCGCTTTGACAAAAAGGTTCGGACAAAAAATGAGTCTCTCCATTTTGCATTGAATTCAATTGCCACTCCTTTTTCATTTTTACTTTTTTCTGTTACTTTTTTCTTTTTTGATCTCGTCTTAGGTTGTATTCAATAACCCAACCTTTAGAATGATGCACTGGTTAAAGCAACAAGACCTTCCCTGACTCCACTCTCAAGATCCAGATTGGGCGACATTTTTGCCACCACCTTATCCACATCCGTCGCTTTAAAACCCAAATTAACTAAAGCTGAAGTAATGGCACCACGATTAGAAACGGTGGAAGGTTGATCTGAAGACTCTAAAAGAACCAATTTTCCTTTTAAGGTCAGAATGATTTGTTCTGCCGTTTTTTTTCCCACCTTAGGAAGCTGAGAAAGACCCTTTGCATCTCCTTTATTTATCAAATCAACAAGAGATTCCAAAGCTGTGGCCCCAAGTATTTGCAACGCAGACCGTGGTCCAATTCCATTGACCTTAATTAACGAGAGAAACAACTGTTTTTCCAAAAGAGTGAAAAATCCATAGAGTTGCAAAATATCTTCACGAACATGGGTGTAAATCCATAGTTCCACCTCTTTTTTTCCACCCAAAACCTGGGAAAGCGTCGAAGGAGTGCAAATGACCTCATAACCAATTCCCCCACAAAACAAGAGAACTGTTTCCAAATCATAAAATTTGATTTCACCTTTTAAGTAACCAATCACAACTAATTACTTCCTATGGATAACTATGTGGGACTCTGCCCAACCGTTGAATTATCGCTTGTTTTTCCCATTCATAAAAGTGGCAAATGGCCAACGCCAACGCATCCGTTCCATCATGGAGACCTTGAATTTTGGTTTGCAAAAATTGTTGAACCATAAGCTGAACTTGATCTTTACTTGCCCCACCATTTCCAGTGAGACTCTTTTTAACTGAACGTGAGGCATATTCAAAAACAGGACTCCCATGTTCTGCGGCCACCAATAGACAAACTCCCCGAGCGTGACCTAACTTAAAGGCACTGTCCACATTTTTTCCTAAAAAAACCTTTTCGACAACTGTGACGGACTGAGGGTACTTGCTCCATAAAGGACGAAGCATTTTGGCTAAATAAGCTAAGCGCTCAGCAAAGGTCAACTGGAGGGGAATAGATATGACGCCATGATCTAAATATCTAAACTGATATCCACTCTTTTCGATCACACCAAATCCTGTAAGCCGTGAACCAGGGTCAATACCAATAATTGTCATGTGTTACCCAAAGATGAAACGAAAATAAAAAATCCGAAGGCCAATCTTAAATCAATTATTAAGATCCTCTCTCTTTGTTGAGTACATCCTATTTATCAATATAAAACAATGGTGAAAAAATTCTTTGAGTTGGCTCGGCAAGACTTCATCTAAAGGTCCCGGCCTGAGTTTTTCCCAAAACCAAAGCTGTGATTTTAAAAACACATCAGGCTTGTCAATCTGAAAATGAACTGCAAAAATACGATATGAATGAAATCAATCCAGTTCTTGTTGAAAAATATCAGCTCATGCTCCAAGCAGATCCCAGTGCAAAAGTTTTTGCACCGCTAGCTGAAGCCTATAGAAAAATGGGACTCGTTGAAGAGGGTTTGCAATTATGTCTCCGAGGCATCGATTTTCATCCAGATTTTGCAAGCGGTCGCGTGGCATTAGGAAGACTTTATCTCCAAAAAAATAATTTGGATTTGGCAGTCGAACAACTTCAAAAAGCAGTGGACCTAGCCCCTGAAAACTTACTGGCGCAGAGTCTATTAGGTGAAACGTTACTAAAACTCCGTCGACCCAAGGAAGCATTGCAAGCTTTTAAAATGCTTCTACTTCTCAACCCTTTGGATCAAAAGGCGCAACGCACTGTACGAAAAATGGAAAGTATCACTGCTGATGAATACGATGATGATGTTTTTGCTATGTCAAAACTGTCTTCTAATCTATCCCATCATCAAGTATCCGATGACATTGCCGAACCCATCAAACCACTTTCAGAAGACCTTATCGCCGAGCGCTCCAAACGGGATTTGGAGCGTTTTGTTTCCCTTGCGGATGCTTTTTTAGTTCGCAACGATTTTGACCGTGCTCTTCAAACGCTGGAAAATGCAGAGAAAAGTCATGGCCCTCATCCTGAAATTATTAAAAGGCTTAAACTACTTAACCAAAGGTTCATTGAAGATGAGTCTGAACCTCATCAAGATGTCACACCCCAAAGTCGAGAGGATGAAGCAAAGCAACGCAAACGGGCCCTCCTCATTCAACTTCAAAATCGAATTTCACAAAGACGACGTAATACGTGACTTCTTTTCCTAAGAAGTTTATTGTTTCGCCCATTCCATCAGAAAGAGGATTTTATGCAAGAGACCAGCGACTTTAAAAAAGGTTTAAAACTATTAATTGATAACGAACCCTATTCCATAGTTGATTTTCAACACGTCAAGCCAGGTAAAGGAAATCAATTTACCAGGACCAAATTACGGAATTTACTTAATGGAAGCAACTTGGAACGCACCTTCAAGTCGGGGGAAAAATTTGAAGAGCCTGACATTGTTTATCGTGAAGTAAATTTTCTTTACAAAGACGAAAACGGTTTCAACCTCATGGATCAAACAAGTTTTGAACAGTTCACCCTTTCCGCTGAAGTGGTGGGTGAAGGGGCCAATTATCTCACTGAAAACTTAGAGGTTAAGGTTTGCTTTTTTAATGACCGCGCTGTAGGTGTTGAACTCCCCAAAACCGTAGTCCTTAAGGTTGTTAGGACAGATCCAGGATTTAAAGGAAACTCCGTACAAAATACATTTAAACCTGCCATTTTAGAGACGGGCTACCAAGTCCAAGTTCCCCTTCATATCAATGAGGGCGATACACTTAAAATTAATACTACTGACGGTGCCTATATTGAACGGGCTAGTATTAAGTAGATCCAGTAGTCATAACAGGCATTATTGTAATATCATTATCAGGTATAGATTCGGGAAAGAGTCTTCTAGCCACGCTTGAAAGCGGACCCAAAAGTTTTCGAGCAGGATCTTAGATGGTTCTTCTCGCATTTTTACAAAACGGATTTTGGTCTAAGAACCGTTAACCCTTCAGCATTTTCGTAAACAATGGCACAAAGTAAAAGTCACAACTCTGAAAACCATGAAGAACTCATCGAGATGGAGATCCATCGTTTACTCAAAGAGGGGAAAGATCCTGAATATATCCTATCTACATTTTCAGATCATTTTTCCAATCCAGAGACGTCTTTACAAGATCGAAAAACCATTTTTTCTTTTGCATTAACCACAGGGCTCACCTCGCAAATATCCCAGTGGCTGCCAGATCTTTTTACCAAACGTGTTTCCATCCCTTGGGGGCACATTACAAATTATATACTTACCAATCAACTTTCCACTTCCAACGAACTTGTCGAGTCTATTTTTAAAGGCGCAAAAAAACAGCACTTGCTGAATGAACTTGTTATTAACCCCAAATGGGATGTGTTTGAACCTCGATTACCTGAATACAGAATGAAAACAAACCAGGAGCGGAAAAAAAATGCCAGGGAACAAAAATCTCACTCAATAAAAAAGTTGATGTTTTTTGTTCACAACCAACTTGTAGAAGAAGAAAAAAAACTGCTCGCCTCTTTATTAAAGTCCTACCCCCAGGATCCAGAGATACTGACGCTAAAGTCTGATTTTGATTATCGCTGGGCAAGACAAGTCATTTCCCATCACTCCCACCATGAACAGCCGTGGGAAATCACTAAGACAGAACTCCCACCTCAAGAAATAACTTTTTTTAAAACCATTACCCAATCCATGCTGAAATTAAGTGCGGACTCTCCCGAACTAGCCCACGATTTTGCTGTCGCTTTACTTATGATGGGGTATGAAGAAGGTTGTCTCAAAGTTTTAGCAAATCAGACCCTTTCACCCAGATCTTACTGGCTAAAAGCCGAGGCCCTTTTAAGCTATCAACACTACGTGGAATGTCTTGATCATTTAAGTCTCTTGGAGCAGTCTTTGGGTGGTGACCCAGAAACCATATTTGGTGTCACCTATTTAAGAGCCCAAGCCCTCTGGGGGCTCAAACAAATGAGTGCGGCCATTGAATTATTACAAACGCTTACAGCCGTCCGACCCAATTACCGATCCGCCATGTCTCTTCTTAAAGAGTGGCAAAGGGGAAAACCCACGTGATGCGCTGGAAAAAATTTTTAGTATTAAATATTTTTACAGCGGCCTCATTTTTCCTTTTAGGATTTCTTTATAAATACCAGGTTCCGAGAATAGAGCGATGGTTGTTATTAAAAATTGAGAATCAAAGCACAGCCCATCTTCCTTTAAGAATTTGGCCTCAAAAAGTAAAAATAGCTTTAGCACCACCAGGATTAATTTTCACTGATGTTAGAGTTTTGCCCCAGGGTGAACTCAAAAGCAAAATTGTTCCCTTTCAAATTCAAGAAGTAGGGATCAAAATTGACTGGATCTCTCTGCTCATGGGTCGACCTAAAATATCACTCATTTATTTTAATGACGCCGAATTAAAAATCATCTTTAAAAAAAATAAGACCCCTCCCCCTTCCTTTACCTGGAAGGACTTAGCTAGCATACTTGAGAAAATTTCTTCTCTACCCATAGATGAAATTCAAGTGAATCAACTTTCCCTTTGGCTTCACCTTAAAGCAGAAAACTTAGCCTTAAAATTGAGTCAATTAAATTTGTCGGTGAAAAACAAATCACACCATGTCAGATTTCAAATGGCTTCCCCTTCCTCATTTGTTAAATTTCAGAGTCAAGTTCAACCCTTTCCCTTAAGTTTTTCCTTGGGGGGAATTATTGAAAATCAACTCTTACAAATCACCAATCTCAAAATAAACTCTTCCCAATCCTATTTAATTGGAACTGGAAAAATCAAAGCCCGTGAAACTCCCCCACAACCCTCCTCTGAAAAAAAATCTTCTCTCACCGAGCAAAGTGAAATGAAATGGATTTCTCGGTTATCACTCAACTTAAATGATTTAAGAACATGGGAAAACTTTCTCCAAACTCACATTTTCCCCATAATGTCAGGGAACTTAAAAACAGATCTTGCCATTGAGGGATCCCTAGATCATCCCAAGATGACCGCTCAAATCCTCGCTCAAAAAGTGCAAATTGATAAATTCATAGTGGGAGATTTGGAATCCAAGTTTCAATGGGAAAATTCTTCTTTAAAAATCCCCACAATAAAAATTAACAACTCGTCCGGAGAGGTTCAACTTCAAGAGCTGACCTGGAACAGGTTAGAAAATAAATTCAGCAAAATGAAAGTCAAAATAAATCAGGTAGAACTCAGTCAACTCCTGGCAAACTTGGGAATTTCCAACGTCCCTCTTTTTTTAAAAAATTCTGGAGAACTGGATTGTGAACCCAAACTCAATAATCCCTTATCCCATTCCTCACTTCATTGCTCTGGAAATTTGTTGGCACAAAACTTCAAAGTTTTTGCCGGCCCTCAAAAAAAGGAAACTTTGGTGGCTCTTCCAAATGTCAAAATAACCGGAAATTTGGATATAACCAGTCGGCAGGTTCAATACAATGCAAAAATCCATTTAGGAAAAATGAGCAATGGCAATAGTGATGGAATTATCTCCTATCGAGATGGATTTAAAATAAATTATGAAGGAGCCCCTCTTTATTTTTCAGATTTGGAAAATTTGGCTCATCTTGAATTTAAGGGTGAAACTAAAATTGAAGGAAATGTGGAGGGCACCTCCAAATGGGCACGATTTCGCATGAATCTAAACGCCAATGATTTTTTTCTAGAAAAATACTGGTTAGGAAATATCCAAACAATTTTAAGTTACAAGAAGGGACAATTATATTTTCAAAACATTGTGGGACAAGCAAATACTTCCCGTTATTCTGGTGAACTTGTAATAGATCTATTGAAACACCAACTTCAACTTAAGGCCAAATCCCCCTACTTGGAGTTAGCTGATCTCAGTGAAATTTTTAAAAGAAAATCCCAAATCCCATTAACACTTAGTGGAAGTGGAACCTGTGACCTAAAAGCCTGGGGACCATTGAAATTCAACGCTCTTTCCTATCAACTCAATTCACAATTTTTTCGCGGAAGCTTCGCTGGCGAAAACTTTGATCAAGTTATTTTCAATGTTCAAGCTAAAGATGGTTATATGTCTACCGATGTGGTTCAAATAAGCAAAGGATCTAGTCTTGTCGGGATCAAAGGGCAAATCACCCCCAAAGGTAATATTGAGGCCTCAGCTTACGGTCGAAAACTACGATTGGAAGAGTCCGAGTGGATCAATCGCGTAGGACTTGATATTTCAGGTCAAGTCGATCTAAGTATGAAAATAAATGGGTCACTTCCAACCCCCACCTACGATATCAATGGGTCCATTTCCAATCTTATGGCCAGTGATCAGGGTTTAAGTAATTCCGTTTTCAAATTAAAAGTCACACCCGATTCCTTGACCAGCTCTGGACAATTAATGGGTGATATTGTGGATTATAAACTCGAATATCCCTTTCATCCCAATGGCAAAGCCAAACTCTGGGCCAAGACAAATCAATGGAACTTTATCCCCTTTTTCTCACTATTTTCATCTTCCATTAAACAAAAAGAAATTCTCTCTTCAATTACAAGTACCGTGGACTTACAATCTGAAAAAGGTGGAATGACCCAACTCAGCGGTCCCTGGGACATAAGTGACCTCAAACTCCAAAGAGGACTGAATGTTCTCCACAATGATCAAAATATTACGCTCAAATTCAAGGAGGGAAGGATTTCAGCCCCAGGATTTAGTTTGTCTGGAGGTGGGGATTCCTTAAAATTTACACTCAATGAAATTTCTTTAGATAAATTGAGTGGAGAAATCAATGGCAAACTCAATCTGAATTTAGCCACAATATTCACCCCCTTTCTTTCAGATTTACAGGGCATTTTAAATTTAAATTTAGGCTTTACAGGCACGCTTAAATCTCCTCAAATGTCTGGGTCTGCTTATCTAGATCAAGTGCAGTTTAAGCTCCGCCAATTTCCCCATCCGATCACAAGTTTAAGAGCCAACTTGGCTTTCAATCATCAAGACATTCTCATAAACTCACTGCGAGCGGACCTGGGCGGAGGTCAAATCACCGGAGAGGGAAATATAAAACTCACCTCCCTTGATTCCATACCAATAAATATTATTGGTAAAATTTCCAATATAAATTTAAATGTACCCGATGGATTTAAATCCAAAGGATCTGGCACATGGTATTTTCGTGGTTCCAATTTTCCTTATACGTTTGGTGCTGATTATTTGGTTGAATCCGGGGAAATTGTTTCTGAGTTCGCCAATGAAAATGTCTCTGGCAACAGAGTCGTCACGCCCTCCTCCCTTTTACCTAAATTTTTAATTCAAGGATCTTCACAACCCATTTTACTTGATCTTGCAGTTCATTTGAAAACCCCTTTGATGATTAAAAACTCCATGGCTCAGGCTTTCGTCAAAGGAGACCTTCAGGTGCTAGGTCCCCCTAATCAAGTCAAGCTTAATGGAGTCATAACCCCTATTCCTGGAGGACAGATTTATTCTCGTAACATCCCTTTTGAAATTAATAATGGTTACATAGAATATTTCGATGACCCCCCTGACAATCCAAAAATTTATCTGGCAGCGCAAACTCAGATTAAAGAAACCGTTCGAGAAGAACAAAATTCCAATCGAGAAAAAGATAATATTTATGAAGTTTCTTTGTTAGTGCAAGGGCGAGCTCGAAAACCAAAAATAACTCTGACCAGTCTGCCTTCATTGACCGAAAAAGAAATCATCTCTCTCCTCACCTTAGGTATGACCCCCACAGCCCTGGATACCAGTCGAACCGCAAGTCAATTGGCTTCATCCAATTCCATTCAAATTGGGACCGCCATTTTACAAAAACCAATCAACAAGGAATTGAAGAGTCGTTTGGGATTGGATGTACAAATTGGACAAGCCGTTTCTGCCACAGAAAATGCCTCGGTTCCCAAATTAACTATCAACAAACAATTCACTCCCAAATGGTTGGCTTCGGCAAGTCGAACCTTAGACAAAGCGCCAAACAATAACGTAAAAATGGAATTTAAAATGAACAAAAACTTTTCTGTTATTGGATCTTGGGATGGAAAGGAAGGAACAGCCCAACTGGATAAGGAAAAGGACGTGTCACAAAGTGTTTTTGGCCTGGACTTGGAATTTAAGGTTAATTTCAAATGAGATCTCATTCTTCTGCTTCCTTTAAAATCATTTTTTTATTCTCCCTAGTGAAATTGATTTTTATTCCACTTTTTTTTATATTCCCTCTTCAGTTTCCCCATGGCCAAGCTTTAGAAAAACTACATTCTGATCGCTGGAAAAATCTCCTCTTTGTTAAAGTGCGACCTGAGGATCTTAACTCAATTAAATCCATTTTTAATAATAAAGTGGAATTGAGTCTCTCCGAGATTGATGAAGTGATTCGTCATCTGATGAACAAGGGCACATATGAGGTTATCTCAGCTTATCAGATACAACCCAATTTATTTCAAATTGAAGCCAATACAATAATCAAAATAAAAAAAATAAACATCGCTGGAAATATCCACTTCCCGACCGATGAAATCTTACAAACCTTAGATTTAAATATTGGTGAAAAATTTGATCACAACAAAGTAAGCGAGGCGGCACAAAGACTCAAAAACTTTTATGGTAACGCAGGTTATTTTGATGCGGTCATTGAAGTTACTTTTGAAAATGAAACGTTAAATGATATGATTCTAAACTTTAACCTGAATGAAAAAAATTATAATACTATTTCTGCAATAGAAATTGAATCTCCTAACAAAGATCTTGCTCAACGCCTAGAATTTTTAAACAAAAAATATATCCACCAACCTTTAGCCCGCAACCAAATTGAGGGCATAAGAAAAAAAACAGAAGATTTTTTACAAAGCCATAATTATATCCTCAGTGCACTTATCGGACCTGAATTGAAATATGATACCCCAGGAACAACGATTCGCCTGATCTACAGAATTAATGAACCTTACCGCTATGATTATATAATCAATGGGGTGCAGTATTTTACGCGCACTGAGATTTACCAATTAATCAACTTTGACAGTCTGCTCAGAGGAACAGCAAACCCCAGTGAGGAAATTGGGGAAAAACTACGTCAAACTTACCTGAGCCTTGGCTTTCCCAACGTTGAAGTGAAAACCCAAGTCCAACAATTTGATTCACAATTTTTACGAAGAATCTATATTCAAGTTAAAGAAAACTATCGCAGTCGCATTCAAGAGATAGATTTCCAAGGTCGCATCAGCCGCCCCAATTATTATTACGAGAACTTTATAAAGCAAAATAGTAATGATTTGTTGGAAAAAGGTTATTTCAGTCGACAAGCATTAGATGTGGGCATTGAAAATCTCATCACTGAACTTCGTAATCAGGGATATCTCCATGCAAAACTCCAATCCACTCGTCTCGAAAACTTGAATAAATCAGGATCTCTTCGTGTCGTTATAGTCCTAGATGAAGGCCCACTCACTCAGGTACGAGACATCAAATTTTCTGGAAACCTTTCTTTTTCTTCAAATATTTTAGCCCAACAGTTGACCACAAAAGCCAATTCAGCCCTTCACCTTACGGAGCTGGAAAAATCTGTGGATCAACTTAAGTTTTTCTACCACAGTCAGGGTTACTTGGAAATGCGTGTACTTAATGAGGGTGACGAACTGGTTAAGTACAATGACAAAGGAACACAGGGCTCCATTCATTTTGATCTTTATGAAGGTCCAAAAGTTTATGTTACAGGTCTTATCATCGAAGGTAATTCTTTTACTAAAAACTCAGTCATTGAACGGACACTGGATGTAAAAAATAACGAAGTCCTCACACCAGAAAAATTGGAAGAGTATGAAGTACGGCTCAACCGATTAGGACTTTTTTCTAAAGTCAATGTTAAAACTTTGGAAGAAGGAACCCTTATCAGTCAAAGACATTTAGTTATTTCAGTTCAAGAACGAGATCCGGGACTGTTCCGTCTGGGAACTGGTGTGAATAATGAACGGGACTTAACCCTACGAGGATTTGTAGGTTTATCCTATAATAATATTCTAGGAACAGCCCGAGGAATCAGCGGACGCGCGGAAGTTAAAAGTCATATTCTAAAAGCCAACTATCCCCAATATGAGGTGGTGGCAGGATATTTGGAACCCTTTCTCTTTGGTTCCAGAACCCGTGGCAGAATCAATCTCACCCGCTCTGAACGCATTTTTGATTTGGATACCTCGCAAAACTTAATCAACATTACTGCTAGCAACAAAGTGGATTTATTTTTAGAACGAGATTTTTCCAGACATGTTCGTCTCAATTGGAAATTGTGGAGTTTGGACACTCGACGTGAATTTGAATTGCATGGTCATTGTGTTAATGATCCCACCAATTTTTGTAGTCCCAATGTGCAACAAATTTCAACCCTAGGTCCCAATTTAGATCTTGATTATCGTGACAATCCCTTTTTACCTACACGAGGTCATTACACCACTTGGAACTTAGATTACTCGGACCCTAATCTTGGGAGTTCAGAAAAAATTCATTTCATACGTACTGAAAGTGGTTACACCCGTTACGATCGAGTGGCCCAATCCTCAACTATTTGGGTTAATCATGTTCGAGGGGGGTATGTCTCCAATTTATCCCAAAAACCAGGAAGTGGAGTTCCCACGTCCCATGCTTTTTTCCTGGGTGGACTTTCCACTCTGCGTGGATTTGGTGGAACACAGGATAATGAACGAATCCCTCCAGGGTGGGAATTCCCAGTCCTCCAAGGAAATCAACTTATCATTCCCCAAGACAGTAAATACTTTTTAATTAAGAGTGAAATTCGCTTCCCTATAACTGGAGAACATGGTGCGGTCCTCTTCTATGATGGAGGCCTCGTGCAAGTGGCAGGATATCGTTTTCACCGCCCTTATCGCGACGCCGTTGGAATTGGTTATCGCTACAACACTCCCGTGGGACCGCTCAGCGTGGACATTGGCTTTAAAATCAAACCAGAAACCTCTGGAGAACATAAAGAAGATCCATTTAGGGTACATTTCTCCTTTGGTACATTTTAGCCCAGGTGCGACGGTAACCACAACCATTCGACCTTGTTTTTTAAACGTTAGAATTTTTGAGGGGGGGTATTAGCTCCAGGACAAAGACGCTTGCCTTTAAGAGCGTGTCCGGAGTTGTCCGTACTCATTGCACCATTTTTGAAAAAAATTCATTAACTTGCGCCTCATGAGTGACAAAAGCTTTTTTATTTTGAGTTAAACCGTAAAATATTGGCGCAAATGTTGCTTTCTTTGTAGTGAGTTAGAAGACAAGGAGGCAATGGTTGCACAAAAAAATAAGTGAGAAAAAGGGAAATTCCGTTTCTGATTTTGAACTGTTTTTAATGTTTTTGCTTGTTGTTGGGCTTTTACTGGGAACCTCTTCGAGAACCCTGAAGGTAAACACGACCTCCCAGGCCACGTTAATACTGTCAAAGTGACGCAAAAAAAACGCAGAAAATTTGCTTAGGTTGCATCAGGAGATTGAAGGCTCCTTTCAAACAATAAAGAGGGGCAACTGACGCCCCTCGGACCCTATTAAAAAATTAATAAACTTCGCAACTGCTCACTGTGCTGAAGGTATTTAGAGTTTGTGCATTATGTCCATCAACAGGAACTGATGTGTCAGTGGTCGTATAGGTCCCCATAATCCCAACGCTTACGTTTGAAGCCGTATATTTTGAATTCAAAGCAGGTAAAGAGGTTAAAAAATAACGCTCGCATTGGTCAACAGTTCTTTGCGTTAATGAAGAGCTTACGTTCACAAAAACCATATGAACAGAATTGTCATATTTTTTTATTAGGGCTCGAAAACCAGTGGATGTTGAGCCAACATAGATCACAGTCCCGTTAATAAGCCCCGTAGTTGCATTTACTTGTGAGGTTGTTATCAGGTTCAGGGCCAATACCATGCTTACAAAAACAAGTATCTTTTTCATATTTTCCCCTTCTCTTTGGTTGAGATCTTCCCTAGGAATAAGGGAAGATACTTCACTGAGTGTGATTAGTGGGCGCAAAAGAGTCCATCCATTTTTAGTCTAGATTTTTTTAGTTTAGACCTTTGGATTAAATTCTTGCTGAAAAATTTTTATAAAAAAATATCCCACAAGGTAAAGTCATTTGATTGATCTGTAGTGCGCAGTAATTAATCTGCAGTAGTCACGATTTGATCTGACTTAAGTTATGTGCAACACCTGATGACTACTGAAACTCAAGACCACAATATAAATTGCAGCAACTCCAAATCAATGTTTTTCCCGGATCAATCGCTTGGCTTGTTCCGCAAGAAAAGCATTGTCTTGCTTTTTTAAAAACTCCGCCAGGCGACTTTTTCGACCTCGAGGATCGACCTTAGCTATACCTTCCAAAGCCTGGGTACGAATCATCAGCTCCTCAGCATAAGTGGGGGAACTTTTGTCTTTAGTTTCCAAGGGATCTAAAGCAACTGACATAAGAGCCCCCGCAACTTGAGGGTTTTCAGCCAAAGCTAAAAGGTAAACACTTAAAAATCTCTGCTCATTATTGTATTTACGGTCCAAGGAAATATTTTTAAGATTTTCCACATCATTATTATTTAAACCTGAAGCCACAGATTTTAATCTTTTAAAGCTTTGCTTTGGGTTCTCGTCAGGGGTCCCTACCCTAAGACTTTCCATTTTTACAAATCGAGCCATGGGTGAGTCCAAATCACTTGATTTAACAGTCCCTTTCTCCTTCGAGAGATCTTGAGGTAAGACATCTTTATTTTGAGAATCTTCAGAGGACTCAGGTGTCACTCTTTTAGTCACCATTTTAAGTTTAGAAGGGGCCAGCTCCCCCTCATAAACTTTATTTTTGGATTTTGTTCTTGTGGTCAAGCTCGTTATCAATAAAAAGCCCATCCCTACAACTACGAAAAGAAAAGTAAGCTGTCTCCAAAATCGTTTTGTTTTAAAGCTCATTGATACTGCACCTCTACAAGACCAAAGGCATTGTTGCCATGATTGTCATAGCCAAAAGCATCGTAGATAGGTGCTCGCACCATTTGTTGAACTTTGTAAGAGGCCAACGGCAAATAGGATTTTCCCGATGCACTCTCTAAGACTTCACCCGATTGATGAACCGATAACAATTGCGAGCCCCACTTTACATAGTTAACAACTAGAGGGTCCCATGTACCCACTCGGTTCCCAAGTCTCATATTTTGTGGATCAATCACATAAACTTCATTTGTTTTTGTCAATGCAAATAGTCCTTCTTGCCCTTGAGGAGATGTCGTCACAAGTGCGACTACATTTGGAACAGAGCTAGGTGAAGACCATCGTCCCTGACTGAATACAAACGAGTAAAGTTTTCCATCTTGAGTTAAAGCAAATAAATATCTTTTGTTGTTAACATCAAACTCTTCCATATCACTTACTTTAGGCATTCGACCGTCTCCCAAGAGCTTGAAGTAAGAATACTCGTCGTTAATGGGTTCTAAATTCCCACTATATAAATCCACTGCCGTTGCTGAGGTTTCATTTAGGAGAGTGACTCCAAAGGAGGAGCGATGCAAACTTCCTCCGTTATTGTAAGCTAAAGGGGTGTGGATTATTTTTGCATCCTCATCCATCAATAGAATTTCTTTATCCCCGCTGGCCACTAAAATTTCTTGGCTTTTCATCACTGTTTCATTGAAAACAAAATTAGCTCTTCCCAAATTCATTAAACGAGCCATTTGTTTATACACCGGATGAAAGTTTTCCCCTTGCAAAACCACTCGAGAATAATATTCCATTTCAACCCCGTGGGACCCCCCTTCCCTCAGTGTTTCATCACATCCAGCCATGGCCACATTTTTGTAGGGGCCCTGATCACATTGCACGTGATAATACCCTTCAGTGTGTCTTGCTTCATGAAGAAAAACCCCCACTCGACCTAGACTAGACAACCGAGCCCAGCCATCCTGCATGGTAAAATATCCACTTGAGTTGTACGCTGTTGCCGTCGGAATATCTTGACCCCTTCTCACTCCGGCAGTTTGCCTTTGCGCCCAACCATAATAATTATTGGAATCCACAAAGTTACCAATAAAAATATTTTTCTCAGATCCTGAGAATTGACCTTTTTCAATAAGCTGGAGATCATTAAATAGTTTTTTGGTATCCACATTGGCATTGCAAAGTTCCATGCCGCCGAATGAGCTTACATTGATATTAAAGTCTCTGACATACTGCTGCGCTTTTTGCGCGGGAATGCAACCAAAATCGCCGTCCTGAACGGGCAAGCCCTCCGCGAATATAACTGCTGAAAAACAAAAAACCACGAGAGAAAATAATTTCCTCACGTCCCCCTCCTTTTATTAACACTTACCTAATAAATATTTTTATAAACACTATATGTTACTGGTAAGGGTCGAAAGCCCCCGCCTCGACCTTGGTTTGTAATGCATCTAAAATTCTATCCCTACATCTCTTTAAAAGTACAAATAAAAATTTTTTAACCTAAATTTTGTTAATCCTTAAGCTCCCTTATTCCGATATTCAATAACATATGGCACATTTAGATCGTTACAAAAAGACCGGTGGTTTTTTACAACTCCTGACTCTTATAGAATCGTTTGCACCGGCTAAGAGAGAAAAGTTTTTAGCCCTTATAGAAACCGAAAATCAAAACTGGTCTGCTGCACTTAGACAAAAACTCTTAACTCCGGAAAAAATATTTAATTGGCCTCCCCATATTTGGGCTGAAATTGTTCCTAAAGTTCCGGTCAATATACTTGTTATTGCAATTCATAACCTTCAGCCAGAACAAAGCAATCGTCTGCTCAGCGGTTTACCCAACACTGAGTGCCGGAAAATTCAACTAGAGAAAGACATGGTTAAACCCTCTCCCAACGAAGTAATTACCACACAACAAAAAATCGTGGAGACGGTCAGAAAAATGGTCAACGATGGTGAGCTCAGACTGGAACAGTTTGATAGCTCTATAATGATTGACGAACGTTTTGAAGAAAATCTTTTACAAACCGCTAAAACTTTAAATGCAGAACCCAAAAGTCTGCAGATGGAGACCTCCCTAACTACTGAACCCATCGTAAACCAAGAACAAGTTCGCGATACGGTAAAAGAACAGATAAATTCATTAAAAAATATTGATAACAAAAGTCTAGTTCAAGATCTAAAATCAATGCAAACTCTCCTCTTAAATCTACAAAAAGAAAACAAACAACTTCGTAGTGACTTAAAAACAGCAAAAGAAAAGTTGGAAATGATTCGCAAAATTGCATAGAACAATTCGTATAAAGTCAGTTGTTTAGATCCAAATACATAGGACCAAATCAAAATTCCATTCCAAAATAACGCCCCCCTCTTTACATGACATTATCCGTTTCTCTGACGAAGAGAGGCTCAGGGAGTTGCTAAAATATTTTTAATAGGAATGTATTTGGTCTTATTTTAAGACCCTCATTCAAATCTTATTTCCTGTGATGGAAATAAGATTTTTGCACATTATTGAGATGGCTGACACCCATAGATTTATTTTTTTATTATTAATTAAACCCTTTTTTAATGCAGGACTTGCATTTGCAGTCTTAGACTGGATCAGGTCTATGATTTGATTCCTATTTTCATTTTTTAAACACTCGGCAACGCTTACATTTACATTAAGTTTAGCAAAAGGATTATCCCTATCATTATTAGTGACACTCTGACTAAATTCAATTCCTGAAGGTAAGCAAATTCCCCATTTGGGTGAAAACTGATAGGTCCAATCAAATTTTTTAGAATAACGATAACCATAAACTATTATAGTTATCGTATAACTAACCTGTGGCATCCCGCCTTCAAGGGAGACGATTTTCATTTCACCAGAAACCCGAGTTTTTTGATCAAGGGACAGGATATTCATTTCACCAGAAACCCGAGTCCTTTGATCAAGGGACAGGATATTCATTTCAACGAAATGCTTAGAGAGTTCTTCAGCGGACGAACTTAATTTAATTTGATCTTGCATTCGGCTTACGTAATTTTTAATAAAATTCGTTTCATCAATACAGTAGTCCATCATCTGATCTTTTTTTAAAAAATATTTAGTATCTTCAGTACTCTCAGCTAAAGCTGAATTTAAAAACATACTGGAACTGCATTGAAGTAATAATAAAAAAAAAGGCTTTAACATTTGAACTTCCTAAAAATTTAAAAAAACTAACTACTATTTAGTAATTTTTTTAATTATAAATAATTTTTGCTTTTTTCAAGTCAATAATTCGCTCGTAGGAACCAACCCGTAGCAAAGAACCCTTGGCTACAGGACCAGGAAATTTAACCTGCATTAAATTCTTAACCACAATTTCATTTTTTCTCGGAGAATAAAACCATCCTGCTGAAGAACCAGAAACCATGGGAACTTTTTGGTCTCCATAAAACACAGCCAAGCTTTCCCCAACCGCACCTTTTTTAAGGGCAGGAATATTCGCTCCCAACTGAATACGGATTTCACGAGCCGTTCGGTCTTTTACGGATCGACCAATGGAAGCCAATCGTTCGACATAATCACCACAAAGGGGGAGAACTTCAGTTTGAGCCCCCAATCTCCTCATTCTAGAAACAAAATCTAGGATATTCTTAGGTCCCTTACTCCCATCCATACCATAATCAGGTTTACATATTTGTTCAGCAGAACCTGAAGTCACCACTTCGCCAGGTTGGATGATTAAAGCAATTACAGTAATGTCTTCCATGGGTTTATTTAAGGAACTTAAAATTTCCACAAGTTTTGGTGAAGAAATCGCACTGTTTAAATTGCTGTCTCCATCTGTGACGATAGTGATCATCAACTGAGCTTCAGGACGGTAAAAATCTGAATTCGCGCTCGCAACAAATTTTGACCAACTCCCTTCTTTCATTCCTCCCGATCGAGTGTAACTATAAGGACTTAAAAAGGCATAGAGTGGAGAAAAAAAATCTTCAAATTCAGAACCACTGGCAGGATATGAAACTCTATCTTCATAAGTAGATGATTTTTTATAAGTCCTCACTCCCACTTTTAATGAATCACGTAACACTGAAACAAAATCAGCTTCATTGGTAATATAGTTTTTTGCACGCTGACTTTGTAGGGCAGTTGCATTTGAACTTTGTAACGGCCTTAGAACTCCTAAAGGATCGTGTTTATCCGATTTCACAACAGCCCTTTCAAAAGAAACCATATCTCTATTAGGATCATATTCTCCATACCTTACGTTATCCCAGTTGGTAAGGATCCCAATATGAAAATCAATTTGTGCTGTTTCCGCAAAAACAGTTGCAAACTGATCCATACCTTCCGCAAATCTAATCTGATGTCTTTCCATACTGTTAGAATCATCAATTTCAAAAATCATATCGACTTTATTATTAATATCAAAAGTCACCTCATTTAAAATGGCTTTTGTTCTTTCAGCTTTAAGGGGTGGAGCTACCAAATCACTGCTTTCTGTTTGACAGGCACTCAAAAAAACAGAGGCCAAGGCATACAAAAAAAATAGCTCCCACCGGACTTTGAATCGGTAGGTCTCAAGTTGATTCTTTATAAGGTTATTTATAGAGCTCATATTCTGACCTCTTTAAGTTGCGGACAAAGTTTAATTCGAGATTGATAACTATCAATCTCATCCAACCAAAGCTCTTCATCATGAGGGAAAGTCAGCACGTCAGCGTTGGTTGGCGGTGGAACCAATTCTTCAGTTCTTTTCGCTTTCAAGTTAGGATCTAAATAAAGCCTTTGAATGACTTCCGCTTCAATAATTTGCAATTTATCAATCACACGACGATAATCCGCCAACTCCGACTGCGCCATCTGTTGCATTTTTAAACTAAACTTTTTTTCTAAATTTTTAATTTCATTTATTTTTGTTTCCGAATTATTAGATAAAGTCTTACTTTTTATTAAGTGAGCTATATCTTGTAGCTCACTATCTCTCCAGAAAAAACGAGGCAAAACAGCCGCTTCTTTCCCATAATCAGAATAACTCGCTTTACCCACAACCATTCCAGCCAAGGCCTGAGGCAACAACTCTTGAACACCACTTTTTGCCAAAGCTTCCAAGCTACGAATTCTTACTTGTTGTCTCTCTTTAAATAATTTGCCATTTTTAAAGACCGTGGTGTAATCACAGATTTTTAAAGCATTGTAATTGGCTGCGTAGTAGGTTTCTGGACCAACAGCATTTTGAAACACCGGTGAAAGTAAAGTCGTCAACTTACTGGTCGCTTTATCAGGTTGATTCAACCGAATATAACTCCAAGCTTCTTCTTCCAAGGCTTCAAACCAAAAATCTGATCCCTTAGAAACTTTTTGATAATGATCAATGGCTCCTTGAAAATCTTTTTTAGTAAATAAAAGTCGACCCAAATTTAACTCAATACGATCTTTAGCAATAAGGTCTTGCGTTTCATCAACCAATTTTAATAATAAATTCTCTGCCAAAACAGACTCGTCCCACTTAATGGCCTGCAAAGATAACTGCCAAGTTTGCCAAATTTTTAAGGGAGATTTTTTCATCGCAGTTATTTTTTTTTGCCATTTTTTTAACTCTGTTTTGCTTTGAATTTTCAAAGGTGAAAATAAAGCTGACTTCACGGCATTTTCAGAAACTATTGAATTTAAAACCGAAGCCTTATTTTCCGCAAAAGCAGGCCTTGTCAAAGACCCCAAAATTAAGCTCATCATGAAGCCAAGAAAAAATAATGGGGACTGAACGGATCGAAATCCCTCAGGGTTGAGCTTTCTAAGTTCTTCTCCCCAACGAAAACGATGTATTAATTTTATTTGGCTGATGTTTAAAATCATAAAATAAATCCAAGAGAAAAGGATAAAATAGTCAGATCCTGCTGTCGTGAGCCAGAGTAAATACTATCTTTGTAACCTTGATAACGGGCCTCAAAACGAGTGGATAAGTGTTGACTCAACCATACAGCCATCCCACCCCCGGCCGTCCAAGTAGACGTCATTCCTGAATTAAGTTTTACTTGACCACCCCCTGCAAGAAGGTAAATGTCAAATTGAGCAATGGCTAAATCCAATAAATTTAATTTACCATAAATGGGATACCAGTTGATCACCCCCAAATAGGTGTCAGAAGCAAAATCTACCGCTGGACGAGGAACATC
Organism: Bdellovibrionales bacterium; assembly: GCA_019695175.1. Lineage (GTDB taxonomy): Bacteria > Bdellovibrionota > Bdellovibrionia > Bdellovibrionales > UBA1609 > JAIBAM01. The sequence continues at coordinate 64,425 of JAIBAM010000004.1, read as the reverse complement.
TTGTCCTGAGGCCCTCGCATCATTAGCTGACTGAAACACTCTTTTCCCTTCACTGTTGAGCTGATTGGATGTGGAGGAATAACGGGCTCCCACAGACCATCGCGGATTGATGTGAAAATCCAAATTAGCCCCCAACTGGTTGGAGTCCACATAAGGGTCTCCACCAGCTACAAGTCCAGAGAGGAGCGAAAGTTCCATTCGCCAATGCCGATCTACGGTGCGGTTTTGTACTATTTGCACCTTGTTGTCAGGGTTAATAGCCCTGGCCCTTCGAATGAGTTCACGATTACCACCCAGACTGTTCATATCGTTTTCCATATCTGCAAAAGCTATGGAACCGATCACCATGAATGAACTGAGAATGAGGTTTATAATTTTTAAATTCATATTCGACTCCTTAATCTAAAATAAAATCACAAGGCGTGTTAAGGTTTTTTAGGTTCGACGTTAGGACAACTTATGTTGGGTAAAACCGTAAAGCTCACACCACTTACACCAGGTCCCAAAGCTTGAACGGTCAAAAAACCCTTCCTGCCATTTAATAAAGTGTCGCGTTGTCTAATTTCTAGTGAATACTTATAAACATAGATTCCATTATCAGAGCTTTGGGGAGCCCCATTTTGAGTCACGTATTTTTTTAAATCTAAGGGGCGCTCCTCAGATCTCGTGGTTGAAGAATCTGGAGGAGATAAAAATTCCAATTGAGGGGATCTACGCAAAGAGCCTGAACGACTTGAAACTTCAATACTAAAATTTATTTCAGTACCATTGCATAGAATAGTGGTGTCATTATTCAGATCCACAAAGTGAACAATTAAATCATCCTCTGGCTTGGTTACAAAAAGATCCAGTGGTTCCTCGATAAAATTTTTATCATCAGAACCAATCCAAAGTGAAATAGCTAAATCACGGAAAGTGGCATTTTCTGGAATAAATCCCGGCTGTGGCGTCCATTCTAATTCCCATCTTTGACTCTTTTCATCTCCACTTAATTGATTTAATTTAATTTGATTCACAATAGCTTTTTGCTCTGATGATAAAGTATCTTTGTTTACTTTAACATGTACACTTTTTGATGAAGTAAAGTTGTTAACCACAAACTGATGGGTGCTTTTCTTCCCTTCAATAAACCTATAGGTAACTCTAGAAGAATCAGAATGACTCACTGTAAAACCGGCTCCCAAATAGAATTGCTCCATTTTTGCAGTTCCTGGGGGAACATCTGTTTTTAAAGCCTCGTATTCCGCAGTGGGATCATCACTTTGACCAGGTTTGCCACAGGCGATGAGCAACATAATTCCTGCCACAAGTAAAATCCCACGCAACAAAGATGTCGCTAAACTTCTACAGAAAATTTTAATAACATTCAGTGTTTTATCATTCATACGGCTCTCCTTATTACCTTAACTCATTCTTCTTAAAACGAAGGGATAGGTCACTTTTACATTCACACCACCTATAGGCTTTGGAAATTGCCATCCACGAAGTTTATTTAGAATACAGCCTTCAACTGAAGAGGATTTTAAACTGCTGCTGTTGATCCCTGCCGTTGCAACTTGACCCCTTGGATTAATAACAAAACGAACAGAAACTCTTCCCGTTAAATGGGTTTGAACTTGTAAACCTTTTTCATAGCAATATAAGATCTGACCAATATTTCTCTGAATAACCGCAGCAATTTGATCTTTATCTAAACCCCCTTCAACTAAGGCCTCTTCTTCCAAAGGCAAAGTCATGCCCTGGGATCCACCCACCATGGACATCGAACCGTAGCCCGGACGACCTCCCCCTTTGCCACGAGTGGCATAACCTCCATTCCCTGTCACTCCACCGGATCCAACGGGTGAGGACACGAGACCTTGTCCATGAACTGCCTGTTGAAATCCTCCGGCACCCCCTTGACCCACTTTATTTAGACCCGTACCCATGGATGCATTGGTGGCGTTCACATTAAAACCCGCACTCCCTTTTTTTCCATTGTTCATTCCACCAAAAGCCCCTAAAGCCCCCACCTCACTTATACTGGTTTGCGTGGAGACAGAATTTTTCTTAAGAGTTTTGGGTCGAGTTACAGAGGTGGTTTTTTTTACTTTAACGGTTTTATTTGCCACCTTTGCTTTTTGTTTAATGGGTTCTATTTTTTTATCAGCTACTTTTACAGTTTGCACTTTTGCTTGCGGCAAATCCTGTTGCTGAAAAACTGTTACGGTGACTTCCTTCTCTTTTTGCATTCGACTCAAAATAAAACTAGCACCCAACAATAAAACAAGAAGAACCCCGTGAGAAATCAAAGTCCATTTACCAATAAAAAACAAATCATTAGGATCTTCTATTTCAGGCTCCACTAAACCAGCCACTTGATCAATATGGTCAACCAGTCGCAATCGTCCTCGACCTTCAAGTAACAAGTCTTTTTTTAATAATTGATCCCGACGAAGCTCAGCCAATACAACATGAGGAATTTCCTGTTTTTCTAAAATAGAACTATCTTCCACAAATTCCACTCGACCTGTTTTTTGATTGATCACCACCACAAGGGAGTTCACAGGCCACAATAAATGCCGGACCACTTGACCCTTCGTATTTTCAAGCACAAGTAGGCTTTTATTTTCCATAAGTGACTCCTTTATCTCTGTCTCAATTGTTGATTCAATCGATCCTTAAAGTCCCTTCGGGGCTCAATAAGATCCAAAAGAGGTTTTTCTTGCTCGACAACGGCAGAGGCCTCGCCAGGAACCTGATATTTTCCATTAATTTCATGTCCGGAGAACTGAACGTCCGTTTGTAAATGACTCCCTCCGATGGATTTTTTTGTGGGCCGATCACTGGTGGATTTGGATTTCTTTTTACCACTTTTCACATTGCTGCCTTTCACAAGAGGCAACGTCTCAGCCCCCATCGCAAAATCCATAGAAAAAAATTCCATAGAAAAAGTGCTCCAAGCAAATAAAAATATTATTAAATATAATTTATTAATATTAAGATTCTTTAAAAAATTATGTTTCTTTATTTCTGTCATGGTCTCAACCCCGTCAATTTAAACTGTTGTAACCTTTGATCTAGAAAGGCAACCAAGGTTACATTTCCACTTTGCTCAGCCAACTCCTTATATTCCTTAATCAGTCCTTCATCGAAAGGACTCCTTCGCAATTTATTACGAACTCGAAGTAACTCTTCAGAACGCGGAGTTTTCTTTTCTTCAGCTAAAACCCTTTTCAACTCTCGAGCTTCACTTTGATTTTCAAATAACTTCATTAAGGTTTTAATTTGTTCCCCTAAAAGCTTGCGCACATTACCGTTAGAATCCTGATAAGCTGTTTTAATTTCATCAGTCGATTGGCTATTACTATAAAATTGATTTAATTTTTCTTTAGTTCTTTCACTGTCTTGTTTAAATTTTTCAGCTTGGGCCGCCACCATGTTCTGATATTGCATTTTTATTTCCCCTTTCAATCGTCTTGGAATGGGAAGATTCAGTAAATCTTCACTTAAACGACCATACTCCCTTGCCAAAGTAGAAATAACGACAAATTGACCTAACCAATAGGATTGCTGCACAGCTTGTTTGCCAAACTTTTCTTGTTCACTAATAAGTTGTAAACGGGATTGAATCGTTTGCTTCATAAGAGATTCACTTTGTCCGCGCAATTGGTGCTGACTCAAACGTCGTTCCGATTTCTTCCATTTGGAAATAAAATCATTCTGAGCTAAGATTATATTTAAAGGAGATTTTATTAAATTATATTTATTTATAATCTGAAGGGCTTCCTTATCCTGTCCCTTACGAGCGTATACATCGAATAAAATTCTTCCCATCAAATCCCGATTTTTTTTCAACTCAGGAGCTTGATTTTTAAACTCTTGCCATGGTCTTTTCGAAACTCTGACCAGAGCCATACGGATTTGCAATTTTTGCTTCGGATCCCGTGATTGAGTTAAAGCTTTTTGATAATAAGGTGATGGGTCATTGCCAGCCAACTCACTGAGCATTGCCAAACGCAGTAAGCGTAAAACGGGACTGAGTTGAGGTTGGGACATTTTTCTTGCGCCTTGAAAAGCGGCAAGGAAATCCAATTTCATTTCTGCGACCCACACCAAACGCTCCAATGCAAACTCCCGATCTTTGTCTTTTATTTTTTTAAGTTGGAGCATGAGTTCTGCCGTTTGTTCCACACCCTCTAAATCTCTTCTTCTTTCTGCAAGACTCAAACGATTGTGATAAACAAGAATGCGATTCTCAAGCGACACGTTCTGTAACGGTAGTTGACTGAGTCGATCGTACTCTTTTTGCAAAACCGAGTCCGAAGGAGATTCTTTCAAATTTAAAACATGGGCGGCCAAACGAATCGCAGCTTGCACTTGCAACAATTGATATTCTTTTTTCCTCTCAGGATAAAAAACTGAAAGCTGTTTTGATTTTTCATAAATCGATCCATCATCCTTTAGAAGTGCCAAGGCATCCAAAGCCAAGTCAGCGGATTTCAATCGTAAGGCGTGATGATCGGATTTGTTCTCTAAAGCCAGAGCTATAAAAATTTCGTAGGCAGCAAGGGTTTGGCCCATTTCATTTAACACTTGTCCTTTCTGATAACGAACTTCCACAACTTTTTTACCCTGTCCGTTGAGATTTAAATAGTGATCATAGGATGAAAGACGAATTTGTTTATCACGTGTCACTTCAGCATTTTCGATTTGTTTTAACAATGAGTTCTCCAGCATGGACTGGGCCGAAGCTTCTCCTTTTTTGAGCCTCTGGTGAAATAGGTTGGCAGATTGAGCATAAAGCTCGGTGGCATCTTTGAATTTTTTTTGTTGCTCTGCGACCGAGGCGGCTCGAATTGTCATATCTCCATCTTGACTGAAGGCTAGTAAATATATCTTATATGCTTGCAAAACCTCAGAGGAAGGTTTGGTTTTTTCTAATTTATGCCAAGTAATAACAAAGTTTTTGCTTCGTTTTTCCAACTCCGTACAATTTTCTAATTTACACCCCTTTTTTTGCCATAATTCCATGGCTTGGGAGAACTCATCTAGGCTGGCCTTTTTTTGTCGCAAATCCCATTGCAACTGGGCCAAATGAATTTGCACTTCTAAGTTTTCCACATCCGCTTTATCAACAGGCAACTCGGCTATCACAAGTTCCTGATAAACACGCCAAGCAGTTAATGCTGTTTTCTTTTTTCCCAGTCGCTCCAATTCCGTGGCAAAAAGACGTAAATTTTCTCGGCGTAACTCTTCTGGAGTCAATTCCACAAGCTGGTTCGTTTGTTTTTTAGCCGTGGCTTCCGAATCCACCGTTGCGCCACGAGCCATAAATATAACTAGGTCCCGAGAAACATCTTCATGAAATGATTTATCAAATTGTGTTCCCTCCTGATTTTTAATTTCTAATAATTCTGAGGAGGTTAAAATATGGATCAAATGAGTTGTAGCTTCTTTCACTTTATCCTGATTTAATTCAGACCAAGACAGGCGATACCAAGTCATCCCCGGATTGGGCAAATCCTCAGATCGAATTGCAATTTTATAATGATCTTCAGCTATTTCAAATTTATTTTGTTTATAAAAAATATCTCCAGCTTGATTGTGAGCTCTTGCAACAATTTCTTCAGAATAAGCTTTGCCAGAAAAAATCACATTTAATGTCTCTAAGGCCTGACCCTCTTTACCTAAAACTTGCAATAAGTGGGAAATTTTTAATAAGGTTTCGCCCTTTTGATCGTTGGGCAAAAAAGGTAAAACTTTTCTGTACGAGCTTACAGCCAGTTCACGATCTTTTTTACCATCAGGGCATGAGTCACATTTTTTTTCATTTTTTGTAATAAACTGCAACCGCGCACGATCGGCATATAAGTCCGCAAGTCTCAGAGTTACAGACTGCCACTCTTTAGACTGATTCGACATTCCTTTTTGCGCATTTTCTAATTTTTCAATTAATAATGAATGGGTTTTTTGATCCATACCATTGGACCAAGAAACCAGTGGCTCAAAAACTGTGACAAAAATAAGACAAACTTCTGCCACCTGTTTTATTACATTTAATAGAAAAAAGTTTACTTTCACAAAACCCATCCTCTTTGAAAAAGGAAAATTAAACTGCTATTAATTCCTTAAAGAGTTTTCCTGTTCAAAACCCTTTTTCATTCAAGTTCTAAAGGCAAGCCTGATGCCAATAGAGCCATGAAATCTATTCAAATAAGCGGGATTTGATCCCATCTGTCTTTGAAAAAATCACCCCAGTGCTGACAAAAAACGTCACCAAAATGATCCTCTTTACTTTTTTTGCAGTCCTGACTCTCAGGATCATGGTCGAGCCTTTTTGGTCGTGCAATGTAAAAACCCCATTTCGAACCGATTCATCACTTACTATTTATTTATCCATTATATTTATATTTTCTTTTTTTGAATTTATTGAATTCTCTCAAAAATCCATCCGATAGGGCTTCTAGAAACGACAACTTACCAACGGAGGGTTTTGTTGTGCGAAAAATTCTTATAATTTTTTTAGTTATATCGTTCGTCAATGTGTCCTGCTCAGAAGAAGAGCCTGCCCCTCCCAGTGAACCCGAAAATGCCTCCATGACCTCCACTAGAAATATACCTTTTTTATTTTTAAATCACTTTTTGCCTCAAGTAATTTACGGCAAAGACAACAGAAAAGATTTATATCAAATTCAAGACCCCCTTTGGCTCCATCGAGCTCAAAGTACCGCGGCCTTAGTGCGGTCTCGACAATTGGTATTTTCTGCTCAGGAAGTAGAGCTTCTAACGAAAAGCTACGGAGAAGAATACCAACTGTGTCCAGAAGAGCCTTTCCGCGAGCAAGAGACTCTTGCCTTTTGCTCTGGTTTTTTAGTGGGCAATGATATCATGATGACCGCAGGTCATTGCATTCGCACTCCCGCTGATTGTAACAATACTTATTTTGTTTTTGGTTTTTCCGTTTTCCACGAACACACTTTAATTCGTAAAGTGCCCGCAGATAAAGTGTTTCACTGTCAGTCCATTCTTAAGACCCACATGGAGCCTAAGGGAAGCGATTTTGCCATAGTCCGTTTGGATCGACCTGTGACCCACACCACCCCCCTTTCTTTAAGGTCACAAGGGGTTCCACAGCCCGGGGAAGATCTCACTGTTATTGGTCATCCCTCCGGATTGCCCACAAAAATAGCCCAAAACGGGATTATCCGCTCCCTTGAAAATGGGTTTTTGGTTGCCAGTCTAGACACTTACGGAGGGAATTCAGGATCTGCTGTCTTCAATTCAACTTCTGGGGAAGTGGAAGGAATTTTAGTTCGAGGTGAAACTGACTATGAAATGAAAAAAAATTGCGCCGTCTCACACATTTGCAAACAAGAGGGCTGCCGTGGTGAAGATGTCACTTTGATTTCTGAGGCCATAAAGTCCTGGCCGGACTGACTCTAAATCCTGGCGACGAGTTCAAAAAATATTACCGCCAAAGACTCAGGTTAAGCCCCGTCTTACTCTTTCTCTACTGAATCCGAAATCCCACGACGAAGACCACAGTAATTGGCTTCGCCACGGTCACAAATTTCTTGAATCGTTTGAGAAGCACGACTTAAAACGCCGGGTCCGAATCTTGGGGCCACATCCGTGGAAGCCAAACTTCTGTTTAAATTATTATTATTTATAACAACAGCCTGAGGACTATTTTTATCTGCAACCACAACCCGCCCACCTGACAAGGAGTCACGCTCCGATTCGGGAGTGACACTCGCCCATCGTGGGGTGGCATTGATCGGATCGTCGGGACAAAGGGCTTTGTATCTTAGAATTTCCTCATTGCTGCTTTCCTTCCCCAAGCTCTGACCACAGGCCAAGGCCTTTCGATCCGTTAAACTTCTACAACTATAGCAAACTTTACGATTATCAGCCTGGGCGGCATTGGCGCAATAGGATTGGGCCATGGCATCTTGACAAAGCTGAGAACCTAACCCAGGCGCTGTATTGACTGTATTCGTGGGTGTATTAAAACCACAATAATTATTGGTAAAAAGAGTGCACCGGTTGGAGCCAATAGAAGCAATACAACTGCATTCCTTTATGAGCTGCTCAGTACAACTGCTGTTTTGATAGGCTTCATCGGCTCCACACGAAATCGCAGTATTTGTTGTTGGTGTTGTTGTTGGCTCAGTGGAAGTTGATTCCTTCTTATCTTTGTCCTTCTTCTTACCTAATAAATAGCCTAAACCCAACCCAATAACTCCTGCCGCAATTTCCTTTTTGTGCTCAGAAAAAAAGCCTTCCCCTCCGGCGCCACTTGCTGCGGCTGCATCTCTAACTTCACCTGCTTGTGCACCTGCTCTGACCGTTTCAGCCGCACCCCCAGCAAATGCCAAGGCTCTCTTCTGAAATTGGCTACACGCTTGAATTGTTTTTCGCAATTCTGTTTCATCTGCTTGGGCATGACTTGTTCCTTCTCCTCTTTGTGCAATTTGCAATTTTTGAAGATCTGCATTACATCCTTTGTGACACAATTTATAAGCCTGATCGCACAGGCTGACGGCGTTAGAATTTGCAGTGGTTCCTAAATCTGCTCCTTGAACTGCAAACATTGAAGTTGGTACAATTTCACTTGGCACAGAAGACGCACCAAATACCGCTGCCCCAGCCGCTTTAGCCTGAACGCTCTCAGTCTGAGTAAAACATAAATCATTGGCCTGATTAACGGCCGGCACGCATCTACTAGAGCCCCCCGCTAATTCTGGTGATTTTAATATTGGAGTTTGCACGGAGGTTGTTTGCCCCCAAGCGTGACTAGTGAAGGCAAGACTCACAATTAAAAATAAAATAGCTTTAATCATTTTTTTTACCCCGCCCATAACCAATTATACCTAAAATTTCATTTTTTTGTCTCAAATATAAGCGCCAACACAGGTACTTTTTATTTTATGAGCAACTCATCGGAATTCTTGTGATAAATAAAAGTTGTTATGATTCAAATTGAGAATGAAAAAAAATTTTTTAAATATTTTTAGATTTATGGAGAGGGACTTCCCCCTCTCCTGAGAAAATACTTTTAAAATGAAGTGGGCGGCGTGGAAAATTTGTGAGGGGCAAAAAGGGTGGCCTTTTCATGAATCTGTACAAAAAGGGTTTTTGAGCCCTCGTTTTGTTTGAATAACTCCACTGTTTCTTCCAACGCTCCTACTTCATACTGATAGTGTTGAGTGATGCGGTATCGATTGTACGGAGCAAAGCGACTGACCCCTTGAGCTGAAAACTCCAAAACAGTGTTACGAAATTGCCTGTCGGTCTCACCCTGTCCTTGCCCCAAGTTGGAATCCAACTGAACCAAAACCTGATCTTTTTTAGAGGATTTTTCAGAGGGTGAAGAAAAGTCCACACGAAAACTCATTACCTGATCCCTTGGCCCGGCTTTCCCATTGTAATTCGGATGACGACGGTGGGCCGTTTTTACACTCACCCAATGATTGTGATAACGGCGTTGTACCACGGTAAAATCATAATCGCTTTCAGGAGTTCTCTTCCACGTTCCATTGAGATAAATCATAGATTCACCCCGACCCACCCACACTAAAGTCAATTCAGTCGGATCATAGGGCTGAGGAGAAAGGGGCACGATCACAGTTTTCCCCGAACAACCCACCCCCAACAGAGTTAAAAAACTCAAAAGAAGTGATTTTTTCTTCACCTGATTCGTTTTCCAAACATTGGAATCAATACTACTTTTATTTGCAACTTTTTCATCCATTGTGCACCTCCATATTACCAATGGTAACATTAAAAGATTTCAATTGTCAACAAAATGTTACCTTTGGTAATATAAAGTGGTCCGAATCGTTTAGTTCATTATTTCCACAACCTAAATAAAAGAAAGGGAGTTCTATGCCCCCGAAAACCCTCAAAAATAAACCCCGCCCCTACCATCACGGTGATCTTCACGCTAAATCCATTGCCCAAGGGAAAAGTCTTTTAAAGAAAAAAGGTCTCAATGGTTGGTCCCTAAGAAACATTGCCAAGAATTTAGGTGTCTCCCATGTGGCTTTGTACCGACACTTTAGCAGTCGAGAAGATCTTTTAGCCGAAATAGCGGCACAAATTTTTAACGAATTAACTTTAAAATTTTCAGACCCCAGTGTTTCATCGTTCAGTCGTTGTGGCCAAATCTACATTGAATTTGCCACGCAGCACCCTCAACTCTTTGATTTAATTTGGACCCCACAACTTCTTTCTTTTGGAAATGAAAACCTAAAAATAGCAGCCAATCAGTTTTTAGAAATCTCCCGATTGATTTTTAGTAAAGACGAAGTAACAAAAAAACAAAATCACGAACTTACTTCCCTGTTATTTTTAAAAAAATGGACCCAAACCCATGGCTTGGCTCATTTAGCCTCCAGAAAAATTCTTGAAAAAATGCAATGGAATTCAAATCTAGAGCTGGAACAGCTGCAAGAGTTTTTATCATAAATCAAAATCTTGAACAAAAGATGGAACTTTCAATTTCAACGCATTGATGTTACTCACCTCTAAGAACTGCTGATACTAGAAATAGGGTCGCTAAAAACCTATTTAGATTTGCCACGCCTAAAAAAGGTCAAGCAAAAAATTAAAATTGAATCCGAGGGAGGGAAATATTGTGGGGGAGTTTTTATTTTCCAGTCGTCTTATAAGTTTATTGGGTTTTTTTTCATTTATTTTTATAGCTTATGTACTCTCCTCACATCGTCAGCACATCCGATGGCGTGGAGTCATTAATGGCACCCTTTTACAATGGGCCTTTGCCCTTTTAGCCTTGGGTATTCCCGCCCTCGGGGTTCCTGGCCCCATGCGATGGTTGTTTGACTTCGCCAACAACGGAGTCCTCAAGGTTTTAGATTTTACCAATGAAGGAAGTAAATTTATTTTTGGCAGTTTGATTGAGGTGGATAAAATGGGTTTTATTTTCGCGCTTCAGGTTCTACCCACTATCATTTTTATGGCCTCACTCATGGCGGTGCTATATCAAATAGGAGTCATGCAACCGATGATCCATTTTTTAGCGGTGGGCATGCAAAAATTTATGGGAACCAGCGGAGCCGAATCGCTCTCTAATGCGGCTAATATTTTTGTGGGACAAACAGAGGCTCCTTTGGTCGTCAAACCCTTCGTCAACAACATGACAAATTCAGAACTCCTCGCCATCATGGTGGGGGGAATGGCTAGTGTGGCTGGGGGCGTTCTAGCGGCTTACACAGGAATGCTCAGACAATTTATCCCTGACATCGCTGGACATCTTGTTACCGCAAGTTTTATGTCTGCACCGGCAAGTTTAGTGATTTCCAAACTCCTTCTTCCCGAAACTCAAAGCCCAAAAACTATGGGTTCTATTCCAGAAGAAGCTAAACAAAAATGCTATACAAATGTGCTAGAAGCCGCCGCCGGAGGAGCCTCCGAAGGTCTGCAGCTAGCCCTGAATGTAGCGGGGATGCTTCTCGCGTTCATTGCCCTTATCGCCATGATTAATGGAATTCTGGCTTTAGTGGGAAATGTGATCCACTTTAACGAGTGGGGGCAGAGCTTAGTTTCACAAAATCACATTATGACCGCCTCCAGCCTAAATCCGACTGCAATCTCACCAACCACCCTGAGCTTTGAAGTTATTTTAGGTTGGTTCTTTGCACCATTTGCCTGGCTCATGGGAATTCCTTGGAAGGAATGCTTTTCTGCAGCTTCTTTGCTGGGCGAAAAGACTGTGCTCAACGAATTTGTCGCTTACTTCCATCTTGCTCAGAAAGGTGATCAGTTTTCAAATCGTACGGCCGTGATTCTTTCCTATGCCCTTTGTGGTTTTGCTAATTTCTCTTCCATTGCCGTGCAAATAGGTGGCATTGGAGGCATGGCCCCCTCACGCAAAGCCGACCTGGCGCGACTGGGAATTAAAAGTGTTATTGGCGGCACTTTAGCCACTTTTATGATGGCCGCCATGGCTGGTTTTTTAATATAAATAATCTAAATGTTAAAAATTTCAAAAAGTGAGCGACTCTTATCTCATATAAACTTATTTCTCATCTCATATAAGCTTATTTCTTATCTAAGCTGGTTCATAAAATTTTATTTATGCGATCTTATTCATGCGATATGAGTCTTTACCTCATCCTTCACCCAGATCTTTAAAAATTATTCAGACTGTACGCTTCTTTTTTTCTAATTTTCTCTCCATAACTCCTTTTATCTTACTTTGCGGCATCCTTCTTTGCAGTACCTATAGCACCTCTAAAATTACACCTTCTGTGTTAGTACCTAAAGGTTCATACAAACAAAGTTTGTCACTACAATAACAATTTATGTCACCTTTATATTGCGTACTCTGCGGCGCATGGTTTTACCAACTTTGCCAATCCATTTAAACCGCAAAAATTATGGGCATAGAATTTGCTCATAACTCCCTTGAGGTCTCTTTCCAAAAATACTATTTCCTGAGGAATTGTTATGAGAAATAAAAACATGAATTTATTTAGCCCATCAAGAACCGTTATCATTTTAGCTATTGCTATGTGCGCCACCAATCAAGTTCATGGACAAAATTACATCTCAGACTCTGAAATAAGAAATGACAGTCAAATGAATCTCAAGAATGACCCTGGCTCATTACGTCGCCAAAATCAGAATATTGATATGAATCAAAATATAAACCAAAGGGAAAATATCAATTCGATCTCTCAGAGAAACAATGCTCCTATTATCGCACAGCCAACAGTTACAATTATAAAACAACCCGCCACTTACGTTGAAGCCGCCCCCTTAGCAGAGTCTCGGGCCGAACAATTGCGCAAAAAAAGACAAGAAATTGAAGTCCAAACCGAACAACAGATCGTAGAAAAATTAGAAAGTTCACGATTGGAAGATGAAAGAACCCGAACTGAAAGATTATTTGGAAATGGAAAAAACAGTGGTGGAGAAAAAATGGTTCCAAATATTGAGCCAACAACACCACCAACAGTTCCCGCAACACCACAAGTTCAACAACCACCCCAGCCACCAGCAACCCCGGTTCAAGCAACGCCAATTATTCTGTACGCTCCAACACAACAAGCCGTTGAACCAAGTGATAAATTAGATAAAAAATTAACCCCAGAGGATCTTAATGGTGCAAAAGAAGAAATCATTAACGCCATAAAAGATGATAAAAACCATTCATCAGACAATAACAAATCGTCTTCGGTAAAAAACAAAAATGAAGCGGATGAAAACTCAGGAATCAACGCATCTCCTGGAATCAGTAAAAAATATTCCTTTGGAGTGGCCCTCGGTACGACAACTTATCCTGATGGAGACAATGTGGAGAGCAAAGGATCGGTTGGGTTGTTGTTAGATATTAAAACAGATAGCAAATTTATTTTTGAAACTGGACTTATCTACACTAACTTAGACATTGATGATATTTACTGGGTCTCTGGCGCACCACTCTATAGGAACTTGGACCAATATCATGTGATCGGTGCCTTAAAATATTCTTTCTTAGCCCAAAGTGAAGGTAACTTTAAACCGTACCTTGGTCTTGGCGCCAACTATACCTACCGCAAATATACCAACCTTAATAAAGACTATGGTTACGGGTATAGTTACTATTCATCTGAAAATATTGACAGTACAGCTACATCCCATGCCATTGATATCATTGGACTTGTAGGTACTGACTTTATGGTGAATGACACTTTTTCAATCGGAGCCGAGTTTCGCTACAGCAAGAACTTAATCCATCGTACCAACTCTGACTCTTTAGCTCAAAAATATCGTCCTAAAGATCTTAAGCTCATCGAGGAGTCCAGCTACGCCACCTTTTTAATAAACGCCAGGTATCACTTTTAATAAGTTTTGATGTAGACCCCAAAAAAGTAACGGCGAGCTCTGCGCAATCCTTAATAAAAGGTGCTTCCGTAGTCTTTGCTGTGGACCCACCCTTATCAAATGATAATAATATTTAAATTCTGCCGGCGCACTTTTTATGATCTTCCTATTAATCTTCTCGTCGATACTTTTTAAAAACTTCATATCTTTGAACCATTTTCAGAAATTTTTAAATTTGAAAAGCCAAACCCGTTTTACTACCAAATCCATCCCTGCGTTGGTGAATATCTTACACAGACAAATCAGTTTTTAAAAGAGTTCTCGACAAAACTTATTAATTCCAAGAACAGGCAAGCCTGTTTGCCTTGGCGAATATATGTGAAAAATTTATAAACAGATCCTATCAGTTGTTTTTTTTAAGTTAATTCTATTAAAAATTATTATTTAAAAATAAAGAGTGGGAACTGTGGAACATAAGATTAAAAAAAATATTTTTTGGATAGTTTTATTTTATTTAACCCTTGCTTTATTTAATCCTCATTTTGATACAAGAAATTTAAAAACAAAAAATATTTTTGAAAATACAATAAACTCTTTCGGAAAAGCAACTGCCCTTACAGGAGCAACAAGTGTTGCTGTTATATTAGCCGCAGGTATTGCTGGATTTGGAATTTCAGAATTCATAAAACCTGAAAATCCAAAGGATAAGTCCCATCCAGATGATAGTTTATTGATCGATGAACTTTACCAGCTCAATAGTACTTTTGAACATTATACTAAACTTCAAAAAGAGTATCTTGGCTTATACACAGAACATTCGCAAAGACAAATTGCGCAAATAAATATTGCAGTAGGTTCCAGTAGCGAAGTTCGGAGTGAAAGCCCCGATCTAGCGCGTAGTCTAATAAACTCAGGAATAAAAGAATTTGAAAACAAACAAATAGAACTATTTTCAAAATGGCTCCAACAAATCAGAACGAATAGGGACCATGACCCAAACTTGATATTGAGCACCTGTTATAAAGAAAAGAGTTCAAGTAAAACGGTAAGAGTTTCTTCAAAGACCTTTAAAGGTGACACCCTAATTTTGGCCCTTACCCAAACAAAAGGCGCCTTGAGGGAAATGTCTTTAACTAAAAATGGAAGCTTTTCTTTCATCGCAAAAGCTATTCAGCGTCAAAAAGAAATAGGAAAACCTGTTTTTTTATCTAATTATGATCATGTTCGCGGATCTTTTTGTCTTAATTCAAATTGTTCAAACAACGAATTGAAAGAGTCTGAATTTAACATGCAAATACAATTACTCTTAAGCGCTCATAATTTAAATGAAATCAAATTAGATTTCTACAACTCTGAAATCGAAAGATGGAAAGCAATAGCTGGCAATCTAAAAGATCAAAGGAATCATACTCAAAATGAAATAGGAATTTTGGATAAAAAAATTGAATTAAATCAGACTGAACTTGAAGTTGAAAATAATAAAGAATATGGATGTACTCTTTTAAAACCTGAAGCAGATGCCAAAAAATTGGATGAAATTATCAATAGTACTTTGAACAAACTGTGGGGAATTGTCTTAGCCAAAAATAATAATGAAACAGGCAACAAATTACATTCTCTTATCTCAAATAAGAATCAAATCGAAGTAGTCGCCAATGCAGAATTTATCTTAGAAAGAATGGACGAGGTCATCGCGCAAAAAAACAAACCTTGGTACGAGAGGTTATCCGCTGCCGCAAAAATTCAGTCGGCGTTTGAACAAGCTCTCGCTTTAACACTTAAAGATTATAACTACCAAATAGCTGCCCTGGAAAATTTAGTAAATCACCAGAGAATGAATCTCCTAAACAATTTAAAAAATGAAGTCCTCTGCAAAAATGAGATAAAAACAAAACTTTATGTTATTTCTAAAAACAAAGATACACTTACCTCAAGCAAGTTAAAACTTAAGACTCAAATATTAAATATTGATTCTAAATTAGAAGAAATCAACACTATCATAGATAGTGCTAAATCTTATACTGACTTTATACAAACTTTAAACAATCAGTCGATTTCCGCTTCATCGATCTTGAAAACTCAAAATAAAGAAAATTTTATAGACAGATTTAACGCTTTAAATTCTGATCTCAAAAAAGTGTTATCATGTACAACAAACAAAAGCAGCTTAGACAAAACAATTTCAGAGATAAACCCTATAAAATTTTGCCAAGAATTGGAGCTGAACATCCATTGGATATCAGATTTGAAATTAAACCTTATTATTTTAAATAAATTATATTTAACTGCTCAAATGGTTGGTCAATGTTGTGAAGAACCACTTTGCAGAGGATATTATTCAGATATTTTAAAAGAACCCAGAGTTAAAAATTCAAATAATTAGCAAACTTGATTTCAAGTTTGTGACGAACAGAGCAAATAAATCAAAAAAAGTTCCTAATCAAGTTAGTTTTACTACGACAATGTTTTGTAGGTAAATAAAATCGCATTATTTCCATCACGATAATATTTGGGTCGTACTCCAGACTTTCGAAAGCCAAATTTAGTGTAAAGTTTTTGCGCCAAAAGATTTAATTCATGGACTTCCAGCCAAATTTGATTTCCCTTGGGAAGAGTTTGCAAAAAGTGCTTTAACAAAGCACTCATATAGCCTTTCTCCTGCTCAGAAAGGTCCGTAGCTAAAAGAGTTATCTCCCAAATAGAGTCCATCTCGCGGTAAAACAAAAATGAACAAAGTTTTTTATTTTTCCACAAACCCAAACTGGGGTCATTTTGAATTTGCAATTCAAGCAGTCTCCTATTCCAAGCACCCCCCACAGGATAAATAGATTTTTGGTAAACCTGTTCCAATATGGAAAAAACCGAATCCACATCGGCTTCTTGAAGATTTCCGATACGAATTGATTGAGGTTTTAAACTCATTTTTTGTTATTTTTTTCTGAGGTTTTTTCATTGGGATTTTGTCGAGCTTGATATTTGGCCCTTAAAACTTCATACCAATCCTGGACTCTTTTTTGTATTTGCTGGTTGGTCAAAATTTTTTTTATATCTTCTTTCGCCTTATCCAAACTCATTTTTGCAAAGTTTTTCTTAAATGTTTCATAGTATTTTTGCACATCCAATTCAGAGATTGGAGTAACGTAGGACTGCTCACGAAAGCGAATCATTTTTTGCGACATTAATTTTTGGGTTAAAAACTCTTTCAATTCAGCTTGAGAAACCTGGAGCTCTTGCCAAGATTTATTTTTTTTTAATTGAGTCTCAACTTTTTGCACCCACTTTTGTAGCTCAACGGAGTCTGGCTTAATTTCTTGCAGACTCAAGGCCTCCAAGTAAACGGACCACTCCGTTACATGTTTATTTACCAAGGCATAAAAGACATCGGTATGAACTTCAGGAATAACAAAATTAAAACTTTTATTAAAGACTTGATCAATGGCAAAGCTTATTTTGACTTCTCGACTGGTAACAATATGCTTATCCACCTGAGCCACGGATGTGGAGATAAGAGGAGCTGGCCCGGCGAGCACTATCTCCCCAAAGAAAAACAGTTGTACACATAAGATTAAAGCTAGAGTTCTATTAAAATATTCCATTGTTGTGTTGCTTCCAAGTTTTATTCAAAGATGCACGGACAAAGAAGTGGCGTCAATCATTAAGATCCCCTCTTAAGTAAGAGATACTCCTCCATACTGGCTTTTAGATTGCGTGCTGCCACAGATTCTTTTGGCAAACGCGCCAAAATCTGCTGATATTTTTGGAAATTTTTTTCATTTATAAATGGAATAATTTGGGAGGCTATCCTTTGGGATGAAAAATGCCCTCCTGACTCAACAATATGCTGTACAAATTGATCCACTTTTTCCCCATTTTCTGAATTCAAATAACGTTTGCATTCCGCCAATGATTTTTCAATTAAATCCCCATCTGATGAATCCTTCAAAGCTTGGGTTAACGATTCTAAATTTTCGGCCGAAGGTGGTAGATAGGCCAATATATCCAGAGCTTGATCTTGGACAAAACCATCCCGACTTTGAATAAAGTCTTGGGCTAATGCAGTTAAATCCTCAAGGGATTGTAAATTATTTTTATTTTGTTCAAAGTAATTCTTAAGACCAAGGGCAATGGCTCGACCCAAAGCAAATTCATAGGATCGGGGATCCGTTTGGGGAAAATTACAGGTTTGCGTCGCATAACATTGTTTCAAAGCCATAAGTTCTTCTTTGGTAACTGGCTGCAATTTAGAATCATCTTGGGAGTGCTTGCTGGGTTCAGAAAAATGCAAATCCCTTTGCTTTGACTCCGAAGAACTTAGTTCTCTTTTGGGAAGATATCCATTTGTAAATCCCTGCAAACGAATTTCGCCCTTACTTTTTTTGACTTGTCTTTGTAATTCCGTTTGCTTCAGAAAATAAAGGGGATCTAAAGCTGGAATTGAAAATAGTTTTTGCAACGGGTGCCTAGACAAAGGTTCTCTAAAAAAATAAACGCTGACCAAAGACAAAAAAAGCATCCCACTTATAAACCCAAACCTAATATTTTTTTTCATTTTATTTTCCTATCAACAACCACTAACTATAGTCCCCGAGTCCATTCTTCCACTGTGATGGTGGGAAGAAATCTTCCCGAGTACAGATACCCTTGGTAGCCTCGATAACGGACCAAGTAGTAGAGTGAGTTATTGCCACCGAGTACTAGGGAATCTAAAACTTGAAGTTTAGTTCTGTAAGGGATGGAAACAAGCCATTCACCCTGTGGAGTTTTGCGCAAATTTATCCCTGATGTATTGCTGACTTCAATGTAGCTCAGAGCCGGTGTTACAAAAAACTTTTCACTTGGAATGGCAATACTGCGCTCAAGCCAAGAGCTAGAATCTTCACGATCGCCTCCAAAAATAAAGCCAATTTTATTTTTATATTGAACTTGGTAATAACGATCTTTTTTTATGGAATCCCTCAGTTCAAAATCTAAAACTTCAAGCACTGTTTGATTCGGAACCACGGCCAGCACTCCTCCACCTGGAGTCTGACGTAAATTAATAGATTTTTTAAGCAGCACTTTCGTTCCCACCGCAAACAAATGGGGCTCGTATTGGACACAAATTTGATGTCGATCTAAACCAATGAGATCCACACCTTTTATGACTTCTGGTTTTAAAACCTCAAGGGACTCCTCGTTACTGAATAAAACTGAAGGGTTTACAGCTAAAAGACAAGTGGCATCCCTAAAGTTTTCCACACAAGAAAGCTGTTGCAAATGGAATGTACAAAAGCCCCCGGGCGTAGCCTCGTAACGATAAAGCTTGCGTGGATCTAATGTTTCACCTGGCAATTCCGAATTGGGAGGAGGACAATTTTCCTGCTGTTCTACCAAACAAGGAACATTTACAGAAGCCACTTTATTTTTGTCAGCCACATAGTTTTCCCATGCGAGAGAGCGCAGGGCATTAAAAAAATTCTTATCATTTCGAGCCCACTTATCATTTGGGTTAGTCCAACGACAAAGTTTCGAAGGCCCTCCATTGTAAGCGCTCCAAGCTGAACGCACTCTTGATTCGTAATCTTTGGCCCCATTGACACATTTTTGTGAAGGGGCCTTTTCCCAATTAAGATAAAATTCATCCATGGAGTAAGTGATGTTGCCAATGATGTTCCAAGCGAGACCCGTGGTCACTGCATTAAAATGAGCCCGATCATCCACTTGCATTAAACCGTGTCCATGACCATAATCTCCCCTCATCATCTTAAGTCGTCCATCATCGGCGATACGATAATGACTCCAATAACTTTCGTTACTTGCTGTGGCCATAATTCCTAAAATCCACCACTTCATTTCTTCCCCGTCGACCTGGGGCTTTCTTTTTTTCAAATAATACCGAGCTGCATCACGAATGACGCTGTACAATTCCTGCATATAGCGATTTCGTTCATCGGTTGTGGTTTTTTGATCATTAAAAAGGAGTTTTCCAAAATGAGTGAAAACAGTTTGATCCTCACCAAAAGAATCGGCATTACAAGCATAAGGAGCACGACCATAAACCCACTGACCAGAAACTTTACCTTCGCACTTATAAAAATCTGGCACAACCGTGGCCTGGGCCACCTCCCCCACTAGAACTCCACCGAATGCAATAAGATTAAAAAACCCAATAATGATAAAAATAAAGATAGGTCTGGAACAGTCGAGTGCTGAGAGATCTTTGAATTTTTTCATAGGGAAAGGATCGGCAGGTTCGCAAAAACATTTAAGCTGTTTGGAGGTCCAATTTCTACCTAGCGCTTATTTGGAAATAACATTTTACCACTCAAAACCACATTCCACGCTTTATAACTCCTTGCTTAGTCTCAATATTTTTGTTATTCGTGGATCTTCACTAAGGCTTTTTAAGTGGCTTTTAAAGTGGGCGCATCCTGCCCATTTTGTTTTTTTGGGCAGTGGAAAAATCCCATCACATTCTAATTCCATGGCTTATAAATACTAGAAAAGCCTTTGAAATAGGTCTTTTTTTCTAGGAGCTGTGGTTTTGAGTGACATTACAAATAACATTCAAGATGATTTTCTAACTCGAGTTCGTGCTCTGGCCCGAGAAGTTTGTGAACGGGAGGAATGTGAACTTTATCATGTGGAGTTCGTTTCCGGGCCCAACGGTCGAATCCTAAGAGTTTATATTGATCGACCTCAAGGGGATGTAAGTTTAGAACACTGCAGTCAGGTTTCCCGAGGCTTAAATCTCCTTTTAGATGTGGAGGATATTGTCCCCGGGGGACACTACGATTTAGAGGTTTCGAGCCCTGGTATCGAAAGAAAACTGGTGGAATCCTGGCATTTTGAAAGAGTCCTCGGTCAATCCGTCAGAATTAAGTTAAATAAACCAGCAACCCCTGGTTTAATTGATGGAAAACTTTTAAAAATAGATGATACTTATTTATATATACAAATCGCAAATTCTTCCCCTGGAAAAGTAAAACAAGAGAATTTAATTGAAAAGCTGGTGGAACGAGCCCTTGTGAACAAAGCCCACGTGAGGTTTGAACCCGAAGTTCCACAACCACCGAAAGGAAAAAAAAGAGGTAAATAAAATGACCACAGATAATATGTTTTCAGATCTCAGTCGAATTATCGAACAAGTTGGAAAAGATAAGGGAATTGAAAAAAATCTGGTAATTGATGCTGTCGTGCAAGGAATGCTTGCCGCCGCAAGAAAAAAGTATGGCACATACCGAGAGATTGAGGCCCAGTACAATGAGGAATCCGGAGAGGTTGAGCTTTACGAATTTAAAGAGGTCGTAAAAGATGAAGATTTTATAGATGATGAAGTTGAAATTAAGTGGTCTGAGGCCAAAGAATTGGATCCTGATGCTCAGCTCAATGACTCCATCGGAGCAAAATTAGATTCTAAGGACTTGGGTCGAATCGCAGCTCAAATGGCAAAACAAATTATTTCTCAAAAAGTTCGCGATGCAGAAAGGGATATCATTTTTGCTGAATTTGAGCAACGCAAAGGTGAAATCGCTTCAGGGATTGCCCGTCGAGTGGAAAGAGGTGCCATTGTTGTCGATTTGGGTAGAACCGAAGCCCATATACCCCTGCGAGAGCAAATTCCAGGGGAACAATACAAACCTGGGGACCGCATTCAAGGTTTTATTGCCGATGTTCGTCAAACAACCCGTGGTCCACAAATTATAATGTCTCGAGCCGACAACCGTTACCTTATTAAACTTTTTGAATTGGAAGTTCCCGAAGTTTACGACGGAATTGTTGAAGTCATTTCAGCCTCACGAGAGCCAGGATTCCGAGCCAAAATTGCCGTACGCAGTAAAGACCCTACAGTAGATCCTGTGGGCGCTTGCGTTGGTATGAAGGGAAGTCGGGTGCAAACCATTGTTCAAGAGTTAAAAGGGGAAAAAATTGATATTATCAATTGGGAAGAGGATCCCGCTCGTTTTGTCTGCAATGCCCTCGCTCCAGCAGAAATTTCCAAGGTCTTCATTGATGAAAACAATAAAAAGATGGAAATCGTTGTTCCCGATCAACAGCTCAGTCTTGCCATTGGAAAAAAGGGACAGAACGTCCGTTTGGCGGCCAAATTAACCACATGGAATTTGGACATCATGTCTGAGTCTGCCTCAGCACAAAAAAATGCAGAGTCCACACTTAACCTTATGTTGATTCCAGGTATGACCGAGACCATGGCTCAAAATATATATCAGTCCGGATTTAATTCCTTTGCAATGCTGGCCGAAGCTAATGTGGAAGACATCATGGGTATCCCCGGTTACGAAGAAAAAGAAAAAGCCCAAAAACTTATTGATGATGCAAAGACACTTCTGCAAAGCTACGTTTCCCAAGGGAAAAAACTTCCCACAGTGGGAACCAAACCAACCAATGTTGAGAGTGGTGGTAAAGAAAGTGCCAAGGCCGCCGCCGAACAGAGATTACGAGAGGAAATGGCTCAACTAAAATCAGAAGAAGCTGCCAGTGAAATGGCTGAGGGGCAGAAAAATCAAGAGACTTCTTCCCAAGATGAAACAAATTGAATTATAGAACTGTTTTAAGTCTGTGAATAAAAGGAGTGTGAGTGGAGCAACCAAAGGTATTTGAGTTTGCCAAAGAGATTGGAATGGAAACGTTAGCCTTGATGGATAAAATCCGGGAATGGAAACTGCCGGTGAAAAGCCATATGGCTCCGCTCAATCCAACTTTAATTGAAGAGATTAAAGCCCGTATTGAAAAAGAATCTGGCCCAAGCTCTGCTAAAAAGAAAAAAACCGTACGCAAAAGCACCCCAGCAGTCACAACAAAAAAGACAGCGGCTCCTACGACGACTGTCAAAGCTGCCGTTAAAAAAGCTGCCGCCAAACCAATAGCAAAACCTGTTGTAGCCAGAGCTGTTGAAGTAAAAGCAACCGTAGAGGAAACCATTGCGGAACCACCTGTTTCGGGGACTTTACCTCCTATTTCAACTAAAAAAAATGCTGTGGGTGTGATTCGAAGAAAAGCCGGAGAATTGGAGGCTCGCGCGCAGGCATTAGCTGAGCAGGAAGCCATCGCCCAGGCCATTGCTGCTCAAAATCGTGAGGCCGTTGTTGAAGAATCTTCTCCCGTCATAATAAATGAGAACGCTTTTGAAGAAGTCAGTGAACCAGTTAACAAGAGTGCTCCTCAGCCCCAGCCAGTTTCAGTGCAAACTGTTCCCATCGTTCCCGTTGTGACTGAAGAACCAAGAAGACCCCGTGGTAACATCATTGGTCGCATGGACTTACGTCGTGTGGTAACTCCTACAGGTTCTTCGCCTTCAAACCGTTCTCAACGAAGTGATTCTTCAACCGCTGGGGCAAATACTGCTACTACTGCTGGCTCCAGGCCCCCTCGCTCGGCACCCCGTGGCATACGAACCGGATTTGTGGCACCACTTCCCATGGAAGATTTGCGTGTGGACACAGAGGTTGAACGAAAGGAACGGGAAGAAAAGGAAAGAAAAAAGCGCAACGCTCAAGTTCGAGAAGAAGAACAGGTTTTCACTGCGACAGAATTTAGAAAGCGGGAAGTGATTTTTCAACCTAAGAAAAAACGCCCCATTACAGCAAGGGATGTAAAAAAGAATTTGATCACCACTCCTAAAGCTTCCAAACGAATTGTCAAAGTAGATGGTTCTATGAAGGTGGGAGACCTGGCTTCTTCAATAAATATTAAAACCCCTGTTCTTATAAAAAAACTCATGACTGAGGGTGTGGTTGCAGCCATTAACACTGATTTGGATTTTGACACTATTTCTCTTATTGTCCCAGAGTTTGGATGGGAGGCTGTCAACACTCATAAATCAGCCGATGAATTACTAAAAGATGCTGTCGTTCAGAACACTCATGAAACCAGTGAAGAGATCATTCGCCCACCAGTTGTGACCGTCATGGGTCACGTGGATCATGGAAAAACAACTCTTTTAGATTCCATTCGTAAAACGAATGTGGCCTCCAAAGAAGCTGGAGGTATCACTCAACACATTGGGGCTTACTCCGTAAAATTAGAAAGCGGACATTATGTAACCTTTATTGACACGCCTGGACATGAGGCTTTTACTGCAATGCGGGCTCGTGGAGCTAATGCCACTGACATCGCCATCATCGTGGTTGCTGCGGATGACGGTATGATGCCTCAAACTGCTGAAGCCATTAACCACGCTAAAGCCGCCGGTGTTCCCATTATTGTAGCCGTAAATAAAATGGATCGTCCTGGAGCCAATCCAGAACGCATTAAGCAGCAATTAACCGAATTTGAATTGGTTCCTGAAGAGTGGGGGGGAACAACAACCTACTGTCCCGTTTCGGCTCTGAAAAAAGAAGGGATTAAAGAATTACTAAATCATATTCATTTAATTGCAGAAATCCAAGAATTGAAAGCAAACCCCAAACGAAATGCAACGGGTTTGGTTATTGAAAGCCGAATGGAAAAAGGCCGCGGTGCCGTGGCAACACTTCTTGTGAAAGATGGAACCCTTCGCATCGGCGATCCTTTTGTTGTGGGAAGTACTGTTGGAAGAATTCGTAGTATGATCAACGACCAAGGCAGGCAGGTCAAAGAGGTTAGCCCTGGGTTTGCAGTTGAAATTATGGGACTCCCCGAGCCTCCTCAAGCAGGTGATCAGTTTGATGCGGTTCAAGATGAATCCCTGGCCCATCAAGTGGCAGATCAACGTAAAAAAGTCATTGCCCAAGCCGAGCTCAACGCAAGCAAACCTTCCCTAGAGGAACTTTTTGCCAAAGTCAAAGCAGGAGAGAAAAAAGAGCTCTCCATTATCTTAAAAACAGATGTGGCTGGGAGTTTAGAAGCTGTCAAAGCATTGATTGATAAATCTTCTACAGATGAAGTTAAAACAAAAATTGTTCACTCCGCCATCGGAGGGGTCACGGCAAGTGACGTCTTGCTAGCTGGAACGGCAAAAGGAATTATCCTTGGTTTTAACGTTCGCCCTGACGGTGAAGCTCAACGAATGGCTAAAGAAAAAAATATCGAAATCAGATCCTACACTATCATCTATGAACTCATGGATGATCTTAAAAAAATGATGACCGGTCTTTTAGATCCCAAATTTGAAGAAAAAGTTTTGGGCCGAGCCGAAGTCCGCAACACCTTTGTGGTACCCAAGGTTGGAACGATTGCCGGAAGTTTCATTTTGGATGGAAAAATTATTCGTGGCTGCCAAGTTCGACTCCTTCGCGATGGTCGAATTATCAATGTAGGGAAATTAAGTTCTCTAAAGCGATTTAAAGATGATGCACGTGAAGTGGCGTCCGGGTTTGAGTGCGGAATTGGAATTGAGAACTTTAATGATATTAAAGTAGGTGATGTCATTGAAGCCTTTGCCATGGAGCAATTGACTCCTCAACTTTAACCCATGGTGAACAAAGATGACCCATCGTCGTTGCCTTAAAATTGCCCGTGAAATACGTGAGGCCCTGGCGTTTTACTTTTTGTCTGGAAAAACGCCCTTTCCGCCGATGGTATCGGTATGGCATGTGGATGTGAGTGAAAACCTACGTTCTGCTAAAGTTTTTATTAAAGTCAGCGACCCAGAAGATCTTGAGCTCGTAGAAGAACTCATCCAACAGGAAAAACGACGGATGCAAAATCAAATTGCCTCTCATTTGCGTATAAAATTTTGTCCCTCACTACGATTTGTTGTTGGTGGCAGCGATGATCCCTCATTTTTTCAATCTGAAGAAGAAAGTAAGCCCTGATGGACGGACTGCTCCTTATCGACAAACCTGTGGGTCCGACAAGTCATGATATAGTTGCCAAGGTTCGACATCTGCTTCGCATGACGGCTGTGGGGCATGCTGGAACCCTGGATCCTTTTGCCTCAGGGCTTATGGTTCTTTTACTGGGACAAGCCACAAAAATTTCTGACTACATTTTATCCCAAGACAAAAGATATGAAATCCAATTTTGTTTGGGAAAAACCTCCGACACAGGTGATGTCACTGGCACCATCACCAATGAATCCCCCATAAAAGTCAGTACAGAACAAGTCCTGCAAGCCCTTTCCCAACATTTAGGTGATCTACAGTTAGTCGTTCCTAAGTTTTCCGCAATTAAAATTGGTGGTAAAAAACTTTACTCCTATGCCCATGAAAATAAAGTTGTGGAACTACCCACCCGTACCATGCATTTTTATGACTTAAAAATTATTAAAATGGAGCTTCCAGAAGTTGTAGTGGAAGTTTCTTGCCACAAAGGTGGATACATCCGCTCTTGGGTTCCCTCTTTGGGGGAGAAATTAGGAACGGGAGCTTTAGTTACGGCTCTTCGCCGTCTGGAATCCAAACCCTACCATGTCCAACAAGCCATAACCCTTGATAAATTAAAAACATATACTTCCCTAGAAAATCCACAAAAAAAGACTCTGACCCAATTGGAGTCATCCCCTTCCTATATTCCATTACTCGAGGCCTTGCCCCATCTCCCCAGCTACACCGTCCATGGAAAAGAAGAAACCCTTTTGCGCCATGGACAAATTGCTCACAACCTGGCCAACCGATTGGTGGTGGATCAAAAGGTTGCTTTTTCAATGCAAAAACCGGTTGGCATCAAAATTTTAGACGGGAATGGGGGAATTCTAGGCCTCATAGAAGCTATTCCTTCCCAAGGGCTCAAAATCAAGCGAATATTTTCAACCTTAAGTTGACGGCAGTCCGCAACGCCAGTTATCACCTAACACACGAAGCACTTGAGTTTACATAAGTCAGGGATCCAATCCTGTACAAAATCTGTACTCAACCATTAGACCTAGCTAATGTCGAATCATGTACTTCGGATAAATCTTTATTGGCATTATTGGAAAAAACAATAACAAAGAAAAAACTCTCGTTAACGAAAGCCAAAACGTTTTTGAGGGTTCTTATGGAGGAATCTCATGGCGTTAACTAAAGCTCAAGTGGAAGAAATTGTACGGGACAACAAAAGATCAGAATTTGATACCGGAAGTTGTGAGGTGCAAG
The DNA here is from genome assembly GCA_019695175.1 of Bdellovibrionales bacterium. Classification (GTDB taxonomy): domain Bacteria; phylum Bdellovibrionota; class Bdellovibrionia; order Bdellovibrionales; family UBA1609; genus JAIBAM01. The sequence continues at coordinate 37,618 of JAIBAM010000004.1, read as the reverse complement.
TAGCTCTTTTAACTCGAAACATTCAAGAGCTCACAGAGCATTTTAAAAGAAATAAAAACGATGTCCACGGACAACGTGGATTGGTTAAAATGGTCAACCGACGTCGAAAACTTTTAGATTATCTCAAACGAACCACACCGGATCGTTACACTCAAATTATTTCTAAACTCGCCTTAAGAAAATAATATTTATAAAATTAGGTCGTCATGCATCAAGGAGTATCAATGAAGCAAACATTAACGGGTGACTTTTGCGGAAAACCAGTCACCTTAGAAACGGGTCGTCTTGCCAAACAAGCAGATGGATCTGTACTTGTAACCTCTGGTAACAACATTGTTTTGGTCACTGCCGTTTCTTCCCGAGAAGAATCCAGCGCGGACTTTTTCCCTCTCACCGTAGAATTTCTAGAGAAATATTATGCTGCTGGTCGTATTCCTGGTGGGTATTTTAAAAGAGAAGGTCGCCCCACAACGAATGCCACATTGACTTCTCGACTTATTGACCGCCCTATTCGACCTTGTTTCCCAGAGGGTTATCGCCATGAAACTCAAGTTATTGCCACGACACTAAGTGTGGATGGACAATTTCCTATCGATATTCTTGCAAGCATTGGCGCCTCTGCAGCTCTTCACATCAGTGACATTCCTTTCAATGGTCCCACCTGTTCCATTCAAGTGGGAAGAATTGGTAGTAAATTCATTGCCAACCCTTCCCTTCTTGAGTTGGAAAAATCAGACATGGATATCACTATTGCGGGAACTCGCAATGGAATTCTCATGGTTGAGGGAGAAAGCAAGTTTGTCAGCGAGAGCGATGTCCTTGCTGCGCTTAAATTCGGTCATCAAGCCATGATGCCTATATTTGATTTGCAAGATCAATTACGGGAAAAAGCGGGAGCTCAACCCAAACGAGCCTTCACACCTCCTCAATTGGATAGTAGTTTTGAATCCAGTGTACGAGAATTAATTACTAGCAAAATTAAGGCTGCGTTGAACATCAGAGAAAAACTAAAACGCTATGAAGGTTTTTCGCAGGCTGCCCAACTGGCAACACAAGAACTTTTATCTTCAATCGAAGATAAAAAAATATTAGCCCAGAGAGAGAAAGAACTTAGCTTCCTTGTTGAAGATATTAAGTACAAAGAAGCTCGAGCAATGGTTCTTGAAACCAAATCTAGAATTGACGGTCGAGGACTTGAAAACATTCGCCCCATCAGTTGCGAAGTGGCTTTATTGCCCCGAGCCCACGGTTCTGGACTATTCACTCGAGGTGAAACACAAGTCCTTGGAACCGTCACCTTAGGTACTGGTGATGATGAATTGGCCATTGACGATTTGGTAGGACCAAATAAAAAAAGTTTTATGCTACATTATAATTTTCCCCCCTACAGCGTGGGTGAGACGGGAAGAACTTCGGCGCAAAGTCGCAGAGAAGTGGGACATGGCTTTCTAGCAGAAAGAGCTTTAAAAGCGGTTTTACCAAAACAAGAAAAGTTCCCTTACACCATCAGGATTGTCAGCGAAGTTTTAGAGTCCAACGGATCCAGCTCCATGGGTACTGTTTGTTCAGGAACCTTAGCACTTCTAGATGCAGGAGTTCCGATTTTAGGTAATGTGGCTGGTATTGCCATGGGTCTTATTAAGGAAGGAAGCAACTATGCCGTCCTGTCGGATATTCTAGGTGATGAAGATCATTTAGGAGATATGGATTTTAAAGTGGCGGGAACCAGAGATGGTATTACATCCTTACAAATGGATATCAAAATTGATAGCATTAGCTTTGAAATTATGGAAAAAGCCCTCACTCAGGCTCATCAAGGTCGACTTCACATTTTAAATGAAATGGAAAAGTCTATCACTCGGCCTCGAGGTGAAATTTCACCATACGCCCCTCGAATTGTCTCCATCAAAATCAAACCCGAAAAAGTCCGGGAAGTTATTGGCGCCGGTGGAAAAGTTATTAAGGGCATTATTGAACAAACCGGTGTAAAAATTGACATCGAAGATGATGGAACCATCAATATCGCGTCCAATGATCCTAAAAAAGCAGAGGAAGCCATCGCTATTATTGAAGGCATTTGTTCTGAGCCAGAATTGGGCAAAACTTACAAAGGTAAAGTGATGAAAATCACTGACTTTGGTGCTTTTGTGGAGATTCTACCCAACTCCAGTGGTTTATTGCATATTTCTGAGATTTCCCACGAAAGAATTCGCTCTGTCACTGATGTCCTTAAAGAAGGTGATGAAATCGACGTAAAAGTCCTAGATATAGATCGCGCAGGTCGCATCAAACTAAGCCGTAAAGTTTTACTCGAAAAAGAGCCAGGAAATTAATGAATCGCCGGGTGAAGGCCTTTGACTACCATCCGGTTTTTAATAAAACGACTTTGTCGAATGGTGTTCGTATCGTTACAGAACACCACCCTTTTACCAGGTCCATTTCAGCTGGAATTTATGTGGAATTGGGGACTCGTGACGAACCCTCCACTTTGAGTGGGGTGGCCCACTTCTTAGAACATTTAGTTTTTAAAGGAACGCGAAAGCGTTCTGGTTTTGAAATTGCCAAAAGTTTGGAAATGGTTGGGGGCGACCTTAACGCCTATACTTCGAGAGAATACACCTGTTTTCATGCCGCTACTTTAAGAGAACACCTTCCCCTGGCACTTGATGTCTTAGTGGACCTTATTAGTCGAGCCCAATGCACCACAGAAGAATTCAGTACTGAACGGGATGTGGTATTAGCAGAAATCGACATGTCTATCGATGATCTAGAAGAATACATTTTTGATCTTTATTTTGAAAATAGCTTTCAAGGACATCCTTTGGGAAACCCTATTCTTGGAACCATAGATAGCTTAAAAGCTATGACTAAGGCCTCAGCTTACAAGTATTACAAAAATAACTATTGTGGCTCAAACCTTATCGTAAGCGTTGCCGGAAATGTGGATCATGATGAAGTAGTCCAAATGGTTGAAAAGAATCTAGGCTCGCTGAATGGAAAAGCTCCAAAAAAACAACGAAAAAGCCCTAAAACTCAACCCTTTCAAAAATTTGTTCACCGTAGCTCAGAACAGGTCCATATTCTGTTGGGCGGTCCCTCTTGTGATATTTCAGACCCTTTTCGTTTTGAGTCCTATATCATCAGCACCCTTTTGGGTGGTGGAATGACCTCTCGACTTTATCAAAAAGTGCGTGAAAAGCTTGGATTGGTTTATTCCATTTACAGCCATCTTATTTCTTTCACTGACAGTGGCTTGATGTTGCTTTACGCTTCAACAGCCCCTAAAAATGTTCCCCAAGTTTTAAAAATCATGCGCCAGGAAATTTATAAATTAGCCACCAAGGGAGTCAGTCAAAAAGAACTCAATCTTTTTAAAACTCAAGTTAAAGGGCAAATTCTCTTAGGAGCAGATGATGTGGAAAACCGCATGAATTCCCTTGCTGTGAATGAAATGAATTTTGGAATCTATCGAGCTGTGGACGAAGCCATCGATTGTATTGAAAAGGTGACTACAGATTCTATTCAAGAATATTTAAATAAATATTTTGATCCGAAAGAAAAATCCCAGGGAATTCTGTTGATGGGCGATATGGAAAGGGAAAATGTGAACTCCCTATTTTTATCTCTACAAAATCAATAACATTTCACATGAGGTCAACCATGATTACGAGTAAAATGAACCTACAAGTTAAAAAACTTCCCCATTTCAAAGGGGAATTACCCCTCTACCAAAGTGAATCAGCCAGTGGCTTTGATATTCGCGCCCAGATTTCAGAAAGTATAACGTTAACTCCAGGAAGCCGTTCGTTGATCCCAACGGGACTTTGCTTTGCCGTGCCCCACGGATATGAACTGCAGGCCCGACCTCGCAGCGGATGGGCAATTAAAGAAGGTCTTGGATTAGTTAATTCCCCTGGAACTATTGATGCAGATTACCGTGGAGAAGTTAAAATTATTGTAATTAATTATGGACAAAATCCCATAGAAATTAAAGATCAGGATCGCATCGCTCAACTCGTGCTCTGTCCTATTTTTCAAGCAAATTTCATTGAAGTCTCTCAGTTAGATGAAACGCTCAGAGGAAGGGGTGGTTTTGGAAGCACTGGAATTTCAGGACAAAAAAACCCTACCCTATAAAACTCTATGGGAAAAATTCGCGTTCTTCATTTACTTTCACAATTGGAACTGACGGGTGCTGAGGTCTATGCTCAACAACTTATTCAATTCCAAAAAGAACAAGGCCACGAACCCTATATTATTTCGGACCGAATCCATGTTCCCCTACCCATTCCACTTCACTCTTTACCGGTTTCCATAAAGTCGCGACAAGTCTTTAAAAGAAATAAATTATATTTAAAAAAATTTTTAATTGAAAAAAAAATTGATGTTATTCACTGCCACTCTCGAGCAGCGGTAAGGCTTGCAAATAGCACCCGAAAGTCTTTGCAGGTAGCCATGATTTCCACCATTCATGGTCGTCAACATTCCTCTCTTGGAAAAAGATTTTTTGATTCCTATGGAGAATACAAAATTTTAATTTGTGAAAACCTTCAATATCAGTTTGAACATGAATTAAAGTCACAGCCAGGTTCCCTCAGGGTTTTACGTAATCCCTTTGCAACTTCTATTTACTTAGATCAAACGACAAATAACTCTTAGAAATCACATCACTTATATTGGTCGATCCACCGGTCCTAAAGATCCACCGGTCCTAAAGGGGAGCATTTTAAGCAACTATTTCATTCGGTTATTGCTCCTTTACTGGATCAAATCCCCGAGCTAAAATTGAAAATTGTTTGTGCAATTCCAGAAAAATTTGGTGAGGATTTTTTAAAAAAAATAACTCCGTACCAAAATCGTGGACAAGTTTTTATCCAAAGACACCAAGGATTCTTAAATGAAGTCATCCACTCTGGAGGACTTATACTGGGCGCTGGGAGAGTGGCCTTAGAGGCCTTACTCATGCAAGCTCCTGTCTTTGCCATGGGTGAGCACTCAGCTCCTGGTCTGGTGGAGTTGGAAAACATTGAACAAAACTTGTGTTCCAATTTTGGGGATATCGGCCGATTAAAAAACCCAGAAAATTTGAATTTAGACAAAATTAGAGAACAATTTCAAAGATTCATTTGTTCTGATTATCATGTGAGTCCTGAAATCATTTCCATTATAAAAAAAGAGTACGATGGTATAAAAATTAATCAGTCTATTTTGGAGACCTACCGGGCGGCGTTGTGTAAAAGAGCTTTCCCCAAGGGTATTCCTATTCTGATGTACCATAAAATTCCTGAAAAGAAGCTCAACTCCCGTCATCGTATCTTTGTTGAAAAAAGTAAATTCCATTGGCAATTGAAAGGACTTCGTCTTCTTGGATTTAAAAGCACAAATTTTTCACAGTTGAAGCAAGCCTGGTTTTTAGAAAAATCTTACAAAGAATTACCCAAAAAACCTATCCTGATTACTTTTGATGATGGATATCAGGACACTTTGACCAACGCCTTACCCTTATTAGAACAATTTGGATTTCAAGCCACTCTCTTTTTATTGGCGGACCAAAAGATCGCTAACAATCAATGGGATTTACAAAATGATCCCCACGAGACACCTAGTCCACTCTTAAATGCCGCTGAAAGAAAAAAAATTTCCTCCCATTCCCTAATTGAAATTGCTTCCCACGGTTTAGATCATAAACACTTAGGCTTACTCAATAAAGAATCTATCCTCCATCAGCTAGAGCAATCTAAAAAAGATTTAGAAAAAGAACTTAATGTAAGTATAAATTGTTTTGCATTTCCCTATGGAGACCGTCCAACGGAAGCTTCTACTCTAGCAGCTCAAAGCTATGAATTTGCCGTGAACACAGATGAAGGGGGTTTTCATTTTGCTGATGATAGGCACTCATTATTTCGCGTCAATATTTTTCCTGAAGATGGATTTTTTGCCCTTTGGAAAAAAACATCTCCCTGGTATCGCCAACGCTTTTTTAGAAAACATGGCCGCTAAAGCGGAAACTCTGAAAAAAGAGTTTAGAGTTTAGGAAGAACAGGATGAAGTCCAATCAAAATTACTTTTCCATTCATTTTTAAAAAAACAAACTGGTTTGCCGCATTACTTCGGACAGAAGTTCCTTCATTTATTGCCGCAGCATTGATTTCCAAAAGCTCGCCTTCGTTCAGATTTAGCAATTGTTCTAAAATTTGAGGCCGTTGATTTATTAACGCTAATAGTGCAGTACTTATTTTCGAATGAACTGGTAGTAAGCCTGAAACTCCAATAAAAAATGTGGGTGCAAATAAACGAATGATTTTGTTCTTAGAGTGAATGAGGGACTGACCCACCACTGTTAACTCTAATCCAAGAGTGTTTTGAACTTCAGCTAAAATTTCAGGTAACATGAGTAGATCACTCATAAAATCCGAAATTTCTAAATTTACCATTATACCTTGGCTGCTCTGGTTTATGATTTCAAAATTTAATCTCATATATAAACCAAAGCTTCTTAAGAATGCAGGGGTTGAAACAATGAAAGAAAACATAGAATCTTTTGATGAATTTTGTAACCATCGCCATATCGGAAAGTGATCATTCAAAATTGATTCTCTAATAAATTTATTTAGAACCTGGTTAAATTTAATTGGCGATGTTCGTTGCATTGAAAATTTTTCTTGAAAATCATTTTCACGAATTAGAGACCATAATAAATCTGCATTCAAAAGGATTGAAACTTTAATCCCATTCATTTTTTCTGTAAAAACCACAGTATGCCCAACTGGACCGGGTCCCTGTGGCCCATCTTGAACTACCAATGGGGTACCTTGACCTCCTGATTGATCTGCTCCTCTTACGAATCTAGGCGCTACAGCAGGAGGGGATCGATCCCCTTCTCCACCACCAGCTGACATGTTTGGATTAGGTTCAACTGGTTGGAACTTGGTCAAATCAGGTAGAACCAACTTAGTTGGTAAGAACAGAACTTTGCTCCACTCATAGCGAGACATAGAAATGGATGGGACATTAACTAAAATACTCTTTTGGACTGTTTCTTTATTAAAAAAAACCTCAGGTTGATCGTTAGTTAAAAAATGACTTAAATAATTTTTTATTTTTTGCCGCCAAGCTTGGAAAGCCTCTGAACTTTTCCAAACTTGGTAATTCCTAGCTTCACCTTCAGTCTTCCCTTCATGGAGTTGATCCATCAAACCAATCATTTTCGCAACGAGATCCTCAATCATTTTTTGTTTATCAGGATCGTTTAGAAGATCTCGAGTCACTTTAACAGCAACTGCAAACGGTCCCCTATTATGAGTCACCAGAGTTACCACATTCTCAAGTTGCCTTAGATCTATTCTCAAGTCCCCTAAGCGCAGTTTTTGCACCCTTTCTATTTCACCAACACGAGTGCTATCAGAACCACCCAAGACAGCTAAACAATTTTTTCTATTCCCACCTCCCTTCCCGTCGACAGATCCATAGCATCTGGTGGAATAATTTAGCAGAAAACAAAGGACTCCACTCTTTAATAAGCCTATTAATGAAATATAAATAATTTTAGATGATAAAAAATTTTGTTTTAAAATCTGAAACATACATCCTTCACTTAAAAACGAAGTTTAAAAAAATCAAAGCCAATTCATTAAACCTTTCTTACCTCAAGAGTGGACGAAAACTACGCCCCTTAGGCTCTCGTCAGAAAGACTTTATATCAACGTCTCAACGAGACTTTGCAAACATTCTTAAAAGTCGAGACCGTAAAAGAAGAGAAACTGTTGACCAAGCAGTATCTGTTCTGACTGACAACGACGCCATAAAAACTTTGCACCCAGCAGGGTTTGCCAGCAGGGTTTGAATTTGGATTCACCATGCTCCAGAAAGATTGTGGTGTTTTTTAAATTCTATTTTTACACGTTGAGGGACGAGCTTTTAACACTCCTCAATGAAGAATCGCAAGATTTTTAAGTAAAAAAACAAATAATTTTAATTAACTCAAAAACTCACATAAGATTGAGCCTTTTAAAATATAAATAATTTATATGTTTTCAGAGATGTTTTCCTAAAAAAATGATTTCTCAGTTCCATTATAAAACCATATAAGATTTACGGAAGTAGATCCATAATTGCTCTAGTCATAATTTGAAACCAAATCTATTCCAACGCTTCTCAAATTTTTTAAACTCCTTCAATTATTCCAGCCATACCCATCCCACCGGCAGTACAGATAGAGATCAGGGCTTTTTTTCGAGTTCCAGCTAGAAGTTTGCTCAAACTCCCTACTATCCGGCCACCCGTGGCGGCGAAAGGATGTCCTAGGGCCACGCTTCCCCCTACGACATTCATTTTGTTGGTATCAATACTTCCCAAAACCTGATTTAAATGAAGTTTGTTTTTACAATATTCAGCATTTTCCCAAGCCCTTAGTGTGCAAAGCACTTGCCCCGCAAAAGCCTCATGAATTTCATAGTAATCAAAATCTTGGAGCTTTAAATGATTCCGAGAAAGAATTTTAGCCACAGCCAAAGTTGGTGCCATCAAAAGACCCTCACCCCCCACGAAATCCACCGCAGAACTTTGAAAATCGACCCATCTGGCTTGAGGAGTGAGACCTAATTCCTGAGCCCCTTCTCGAGTCGCCAACAAAACCACACTAGACCCATCACTTAAGGGACTTGAATTTCCCGCAGTTAAAGTCCCATGTTCTTTATCAAAAACAGGTTTTAGATTTTGCAACTTTTCAAGCGTTGTATCTTCACGTACAAAACCATCACGATGAACATTTTCAATGGAGACCAAAAGGTCCTGATAAAACCCATCGTTATAGGCCTTGCTGGCCTTTTGATGGCTCAAAAGGGCTACCTCATCCTGTTCTTTTTGCGTGATCTCCCATTCTTTTACCATCAACTCACAATGCTGGCCCATAGACAAACCTGTCCTTGGTTCCACAACTGTTGGGGCCGTTACACCTAAACCAAAATAGTTAACACCCAAGAGGGTTTTCAATTTATCTGGTAGCGTTTTAGAGTTCTTAAGATTAAAAATTAAATTTCTTAATATTTTATTCACTTCGATAGGCGCATCAGAATTGGTATCGACTCCTCCCGCAATACCCGTATCCATGTGTCCTAAAGTCATTTTAGCAAATATTTGGTAAACCGCCTCAAAACTCGTTCCACACGCCCGCTGCACATTATAGGCCGGAGTATTCTTGGAAAGATTGGAAGACAACACACACTCTCGAGCCAAATTCCAATTTTTTGAGCTGGAAATCACCGCACCTAATGCCACATCACCTATTGTTTTCCCGTTCAATTTAAACCGACTCACCAACTCATTTAATGAAGCTTCCATCAGTTTTTGAGTTGAAATTTTCGAATATTTAGTAAAACTTTTTACAAAGGGAGTTCTGACCCCCCCAACAACATAGACTTCTTTGCCCTTCATCTAACACCTCACTATTTTTATCTAGACTGGACCCGCAAAATAGTTCCTTTTGAATATTTGCAGAATTGTGGTTCCCAACTAGTCCTTCATTGACTTCCTACCTAAAGATAGGATAACATCCTACCTAATGATAGGAAAGATTTATTTTAATTTATGAAAAAAAAGAATACGAAAATAAGAATTTTGAAAGAGGGAAAATCCCTATTACAATCACACGGTTATCATGGTTTTAGTTTTCAAAATATTGCAGACAAAATTAAAATTAAAAAACCCAGTCTTTATGATCACTACGCTTCAAAATCAGATTTAGTGATTGCCATCCTGGTAGAGTACGAAACTCAATTTGAACAATGGGCAGCAGAAATCCATACCAGATCTCCCCTAGACCAAATCGAATCATTTTTTGAAATTTTCCACGGTTTGAGCCTCAACCAAGGTCAACTTTGTCCGATCTTAACTCTTACCACAGACTTTTCTTCACTCCCCCAAAAGATTCAAAAACAAATGACGAGGTTTATTGATAAATGGATTTTTTGGCTGGAAACAAGAGTTCTGGAAGGTCAAAAACAAGCCCTCATTGCCCCAAAGTTTTCTTCAAGCCAGTGGGCTTTTTTAATTTACAGTCAAGCCATGGGAGCGCAAATCCAATCTCGTCTTAAAAAAAATCCAAATTTAATTTTGGATTCCTGCAACGTGATCTTAAATCTACTAAAACAAAAATAAATAAATTAAGTTTATTTTTAGTCCGGCTTTCATCTTCAAAAAGAGATGATCTTTCTTCATATGTTCGGTACCAGACTCACTTGCCGTTCTTGGGCCACTTTTTTGGCTTCCTCATAGCCTGCATCCACATGTCGAAAAATCCCCATCGCCGGATCTGCCGTAAGAACTTTTTTTAGTCGAGCAGCTGCAGCGGTCGTGCCATCTGCCACGATCACTTGCCCAGCGTGAAGACTATAACCCATACCGACACCACCCCCATGATGAAAGCTCACCCAGGTAGCTCCACAAGCCGTATTTACTAAAGCATTGAGTATGGGCCAATCTGCCACCATATCGGATCCGTCCTTCATCGCCTCCGTTTCACGAAAAGGTGAAGCTACTGAGCCACAATCTAAATGATCTCTGCCAATCACAAGGGGCGCACGAACCTTCCCCGAAGCCACGAGTTCATTAAACAACAAACCGGCCTGGGCCCGTTCCCCATACTCAAGCCAGCAGATTCGCGCGGGAAGTCCCTGGAAAGCAATTCGTTCTTGAGCCATCGTAAGCCATTTCTGTAAATTATTTTTGTGTGGGAATAGCTGACGCAAAGCCTGATCAGTTACATGAATGTCTTTGGGATCTCCTGAAAGAGCCACCCAACGAAAAGGCCCACTCCCCCGACAAAAGAGAGGACGGATGTACTCCGGAACAAAACCCGGAATTTTAAAGGCCTCAGCCACCCCCTCCGCTAACGCCACACTGCGGATGTTATTACCGTAATCAAAGGTAATAGACCCTTTCTTTTGCAAGGCCAGCATCCCTTGAACATGTTTCGCGATGGAAGCTTTTGATTTTTTTAAATACTCCTGAGGATTTTGTTGTCGCAACAAAAGAGCTTCCTTCACATTAAAACCCTCGGGAACATATCCATTGAGGGGGTCATGTGCGGAAGTCTGATCTGTTAATAAGTCAGGTACAAAATTCATTTTATTTAACTCATGGATCACCTCGGCCATGTTCCCCTGTAAAGCAATAGACTTAGCCACCCCATTTTTCTGGTAATTGGAGACTCGAGCTAAAGCTTCTTGCAGATTGGGGGCGACTTCATCCACATAGCGTGTCTCAAGACGGCGCTGGATCCTTTCGGAATCCACTTCCACCACCAACACCACGGCCCCAGCAAAAACTCCAGCCAGAGGTTGGGCTCCACCCATACCCCCTAAGCCTGCCGTCAAAATCACTCTTCCGGTAAGATTACCAGAAAAATGTTGTCGACTGGCTTCCATAAACGTTTCATACGTTCCCTGAATAATCCCCTGCGTCCCAATGTAAATCCATGACCCTGCAGTCATTTGGCCATACATCATCAAACCTTGTTTTTCCAAAAGATCAAAAGTTTCCCAATTAGCCCAACGACCCACCAAATTGGAGTTGGCAATTAAAACTCGTGGTGCATCGACATGAGTTTTTACGATTCCCACCGGTTTACCTGACTGAATCAAAAGCGTTTCGTCATTATTGAGATGACGTAAAGTAAATAAAATTTGTTCAAAGCACTGCCAATTTCGAGCGGCTTTCCCTCGACCTCCATAGACAATTAAATTGTCTGGATCTTCTGCAACAGAGGGGTCCAAATTATTTTGAATCATACGATAAGCCGCTTCCTGCAACCAGCCCTTACAAACCAAAGAAGTCCCCACAGGCGATTTAATTATTTTATGAGCCATACTCCACTCCCTTTTTTGTTATTATTCACTTTAAATGCTTATCTTATCTTTCTATTGCCCCTTCTATTGCTTATGTTTCCAGTGGATCAGAAAGCTGCATCAACAAGAAAACTGCATCAACAAACAGGCTCTTAAAAACTACCATTCCAGTTCTCCCACAGCTTGTTCCAAAACTTGGGTCAGACTTGAGTTCTTTATGAGGTTATGAATTACTTCCACATCACGGGAGAACACCCGATCCTGTTTTGCAAATGGAATATATTGACGTAAGAAATGATAAGCCGCTTCCACAGCCCCTGCCGGTTGATCAGGTTTTAAAAAATCCAAAGCTTGAGCCCCGGCCAATAATTCCATAGCCACCACATTTTCAGTGTGGGTTATAATTTGCTGTAATTTACGAGCGGCAATGGTTCCCATACTCACATGGTCTTCCTTGTCTGCAGAGGTTGGAATACTGTCCACAGAGGCCGGGTGAGCTAATATTTTATTTTCACTGACCAAAGCTGCCGCCGCCACCTGAACAATCATCAATCCACTATTAAGTCCGCCATTAGGAGCTAAAAACGCTGGCAATCCACTCATGGCGGGATTGATTAATTTTTCTATACGACATTCGGAAATACTCGCCAAAGCAGAAACGGCAATGGCTAAAAAATCCAGGACAAAGGCCACAGGCTCTCCATGAAAATTACCACAAGAAAGAATTTTTTCCTCCTCTGTAAAAACCAGGGGGTTATCCGTGCTGGAGTTCGCCTCCACTTCCAAAGTTTCCACAGCACGTTTTAATGTATCTTTAACAGCTCCGTGCACTGCTGGCATGCATCTCAAAGAATAGGCATCCTGAACCCGATGACAATTCTCATGACTTTTTCCAATGGTTGAGGTGGGTCCTAAAATTTTTAGTAAATTTCTTGCTGTTTTAGCTTCTCCAGGATGGGGACGCGTGGCAAAGATCAGCGGATCAAAGGCTGTCCTAGAACCACGAAGAGCCTCTAGGGACATGGCCCCTGCTAAATCAGCGATTCCCACCAACCTTCGGGTTTGGGCTGCAGCTAATAAGCCAACAGCTGTCATGACCTGACAACCATTAATGAGCGATAGGCCCTCTTTGGCCTGCAACTCAAGCAAACTTATTTTATTTTTATTTATCACTTCCAATGCCGGCCAGCGCTTCCCCTGCCAAAGAACTTCACCCTCCCCGATGAGAGCTAGAGCTAAATGTGATAAAGGTGCTAAATCACCACTAGCTCCCACACTCCCTTGTTGTGGAATACATGGCAAAATATCTAAATTTAAAAAAGTTAACAAACTCTCGACCACTTCATGTCGAATCCCACTGTGTCCACGAGCCAAAGCATTGGCCCTTAAAAAAAGAATCGCTCGTGTTTGTTCTTCACTAAACAACGGGCCCACTCCACAACAATGGGAACGAATGAGGTTTTTTTGCAATTGAACAATTTCTTCTGGAGAGATTTTCACGCTGCTAAAAGCACCAAACCCTGTATTCACACCATACATTGTTTCACCCTGCTTCAAGCGAGATGAAATATATTGCAACGAATTTTGCATTTTTTTTCGCGCAGAATCGGACAACTCTATACGGTCAAATTGCCGATGAGCTACTTTCCAAACCGTGTCCAAATCCACATCATTTCCGTTAAGTTTAAATACACCCAGTTTCATTTTATTTTCCCTTTTTGTTTTTTCTTGCGAAATCATTTCCCTACAGAACCTAACTTCTTGGGATTTTTTTTAAATTTCGAATAGCTTCACTGTAATCGTTTTTAAAAATATAGTTACCCGCAACTAAAACATCAGCTGCTTTGACCTGTTGAGCTGTGGTCGGGTTAATCCCGCCATCTACAACAATGACAATTGGAAAGGGCTTTCGTTGCAGCTCCGCTTTTAATCTTTCCACTTTCTGGGCTTGTTCGATTAAAAAGGACTGCCCTCCAAATCCTGGTTCCACAGTCATCACCAAGATTAAATCCAAGTAAGGAAAAAGGGGGTAAATAGTTTCTATTGGAGTGGAAGGTCTCAGGCTAATTCCAGCCTTAACCCCACGGGATTTAATTTTTTTTAAAAGTTCTACGGGATGTGATGTGGCTTCCACATGAAAAGTAATTTGATCGGATCCTGCAGCGATAAAATCATCCATCAACTTTTCCGGTTCCACAATCATAAGATGAACATCAAGAATCAATGAGGTTACAGACCGAAGGGACTTTATGATCGGAGGACCTAATGTCAAATTGGGAACAAAACGTCCATCCATAACATCAATATGCAACCAATCTGCACCGGCGGCAGTGATGGCTTTGATTTCATTATGTAGTTGAGCAAAGTCAGCGGAAAGCAAAGAGGGAGCAATTAAAAATTCTTTTGCCGACATGAGACCTTCTTGGAAAATTTATTGTTTGCAAAAAAAGCAACTTAAACCCCAGGTCGGAAATCCTACTCTGGTCAATCTAAGAGCTGATTCAGAGATGCTGCATTAAGCCAAGACCTCTCCTGCCTTCAGGTTATGTCCGGCCAAAAACTGAGAGACAGACATTCGTGGTCGAGACTCAGGTTGCACCTCAAAGACTTTTAAAGCATGTTGACCACAAGACACCACAAAAAAATCATGATTTAGGTGTAAAATGGTTCCTGGCGTCACCCTCGATCCATCCGCTTCTGTTGTCACTTCAGTTCGATGGATTTTTAAAAAACTTTTCCCCCACCCACAAGTTGCAAAGGGTCCCATGGCCAAACCTCTTACTAAGTTGGAAATATGCTCAGCCGTTTGGGTCCAGTGAATTTGGGCTTCACTCTTATTGATTTTTTCTGCATAGGTTACCTTAGCCTCATCCTGAGCCACCGGACTTAGGTTCCCACGTAAGTAATCCATTAAATCAACCGCTAATAATTCGCTGGCCAAGGGTTTTAGGCTTTCATGAAGTGTCATTGCATTCATTTGTGAAGTGAGTGATATTTTTCTACACCCCAGAACTCCCCCTGCATCCAATTTCCTCACCATTACCTGCAAACTCACACCTGTCTCAACGTCACCCGCCATTAAAGCCCTTTGAATGGGAGCTGCACCTCTCCAACGTGGCAACAAACTCGTATGAATGTTAACAGTTTTTCCTGGGAATAAATTTAAAAAATCCTGACCCATTATTTGCCCATAGGCAACCACAATTGCCACCTCAGCCCTGAAACTGGCAATAGCAGCCAAAGTCTCCGCTTGATTGATTTTCTCTGGACACAGAACAGGAATACCTAAAGGTTGAACTAAGGTTTTAACCGGTGAGGGTGTTAGTTTTAGCTGCCGACCCGAAGGTCGGTCGGGTTGGGTAACCACACCTACAACCTCAAAATGATCATCCCGAATCAACCCTTCGAGGCAGTGTCTGGCAAAGTCTGGTGTTCCTAAAAATAAAGTGCGAATTCGACTCACAAACTCACTTCTTCATCTTCATCAGATTGTTCTGAAGCGGAATTCTGATCCTCAGGATCCGGATATCCAAACTTCTTAATTTTAGCTTTTATAAGATTGGATTTGATCATGGAAAGTCTGTCAATGAACAACTTACCATCTAAATGGTCAATTTCATGCTGAACGCAAATGGCTAATAAGCCATCCATGGGTAAAACAAATTCCTTTCCGGTTAAGTCCATACCCTTTAATTCAATGTTTTTGGCTCTCTCCACCGTTTCAAAATAAGTAGGAACACTCAAACAGCCCTCATCGTAAGTAGTTTTCCCATCCCTTTTCACCACTTCTGGATTAAAAACGATCAAAGGCATTGGGGTCTGCTTTTCCCACTCAGTCAACTGATCCACTTTGTATCGTCCCTCTTCCTTGGGACGAATATCGATAACTACCAACCTAATTTGTTTATTAACTTGGGCCGCAGCCAAGCCAATACCACGGGCATGGTACATGGTCTCAAGCATGTCCTGAGCCAATTGCTTTAATTCAGCTGTGACCTCCTTAACAGGAGCACACTTCTTTCTTAATCTTGGATCTGGATATTTTAATATTTCAAGTATTGCCATAACTTATTACTCTCTTTTTTCATTTTAAAATTTGCAATGATTTTTTTATCACTCTTTTTTCATTTAGCTTTTTTCATTTATCTTTAACAGATTTCATTCATCCCTATTTTTGTTCATCTTTCATTCAGCTCTAGCACAAATCTTGTTTATAACATATTTCTAACATGTAGCTTAAACAAAGCTCTACTGCCTCAATCTTTTCAGTAGAAAAACCCCAAAGCTGATCATCAACACACTCGGGCCCCAAGCCGCCAACATAGGGGGCAAGGATCCATGTTGCCCCAAAGTAAGTCCCGAACTGTAAAGAACCCAATAGGCAAAGGATAAAACCAAACAAGCTCCAATACTCATTATTTGACTACCACCAGCCCTTTGTCTTCTTAAACTAAAAGGAATGCCGAATAAAGACATGGCAAAAGCAGCCGAGGCAAAACCAAACTTGGCATAATAATCCACCTCATATTTCAAAGTATCTAATCCTGCCTCTTTATTGTGCACTATAAATTTACGCAAAGACTTCAAACTCATCACGCTTGCGGAACTTGCTGTGGCTTTGATATCAGCCATATCCTCATTCATAAGCACTGTTTTTTGACTAAAAGATTTGGTTAAGGGAAACGATGTGGTTTCTGGAAACAAAGTCACTGCCCCAGTTGATAGCTCCCATTTGGTGCCCTCAATTTTGACTTTTTCGGCAGTAATCAACTGCACCAAATCCCAAGCCGCATCAAAGTAATAAAGAGTTAATCCTTGAGCTACAGAGGTTTCAGCATCAAGAGTTTTGATATTAAACAAAACGTTGTCCGACCGATACCATATTTTATTAGTGTTCACGGTAGAGTAAAGACTGGGTCTATTTTTAATTTCAACATATTCAGTGTAGTTTTTTTTCCGCACCGTTCGAGGCAATACCTGGTCACTCAAAACAAAACTGATCAGCGCAATCACTAAAACCCATGCCAGTAAAGGAGCACAGACACGAACCAATCCAACACCTAGACTATAGAGAGCCGTCAACTCATTCGATCGACTCAATTGAGTCAACGTTGAAACGGTTCCAAGAAGACAGGCCACTGGCATCATCTGGTAGGTGATGGAGGGCAAATAATAAAGATAATATCGAACTAATAAAACTGGACCGGCCGCACTATGATGTGAAGCAAAGGACATTGCATCGATTGTGACAAATAAAGTCACAAAAACCAACAATCCAGAAGTAAAGTAAAGTAGAAATAATTTTCCAATATATTTATCAATGATAGACATAACTACTTTCTGTCATATTTAATAAAAAAAGGCACTTTCTTTACTGATTCAAAGTTACACTATTTTTTTGTTCTAATTTTTTGTTCCAAACTTAATATTTTTTCGTTCTAAACTTAATGTTTTAAGAAAAAATTATTGACGCCATCCTGCTGCCATCGTTTACTTGGGGTATGGCATTGCGCGTCTTGCTCGCTGATGAAAGCACCACCATCAAAAAAGTATTTCAATTATCTCTGCAGGATTACGCAGTGGAGGTCAATTCTGTCAGCTTAGGCCCTGAAGTCCTCCAAGTGGCAAAACAATTCAAACCAGATATTGTTTTTTGCGATGTTTTATTACAGAAAAAAAATGGTTACGAAGTTTGTGCCGAGCTTAAATCCGACAATCAAATTAAATCAGCTCCCGTGATTTTAATGTGGAGCGGATTTATGGAGTTAGACGAAGACAAACTGCAAGCCGCTCGAGCCGATGGACATTTGGAAAAGCCTTTTGATGTACAAGATCTTCGAAGATTGATTAATCAGTTCGTGCCCAAAACTAAAAGCCAAAAACTCGGGGACTATCTTAACTTTCCCAAACTTCCAGAAATGATAAATGATTCCGCACCACCTCCAGTGACCATGAGCACACTTGATAACAATGGAATGGTTTTTAATCCTTCCCAAACTGCAGAATTGCCACCACGAGGAAATATCATTGCAGAAAATGTGGCCAAAAGTGTGACCGCAAAATGGAACATGGATAGTTTTGAACCCATGCCTCCCCTCCCCAATCACAATGAGGAATTCCAAGAAGTTCCACTCCCCCCACCTCCCAAGTCGGAACCTTTAACTGAACTTCCTCATGAGGAGGAGGATGAAGAGATCACCCAGTGGACAGCAAAACCTTTACAAAAGTTCCAAGTCGCCCCTGATAAGGGAGAAGAGGATGATTTGAGCATTATTCTTCCGGACTCAGTCGACGAAGACATCCTCATCCCAGAAGTCTCTACAACACGGTCCAATCCTTCAGCCACATTCACCAAAACTCCAAACCAAAAATCCTCCCCCTTCGCGGAAAAAAATCAGTCACCCAAAGGAGCTTCTGTCCCGAATGCCGCCCAGGTCGCTTTTCCGGATCAAGCGGCCTTAGAAAAAATAGTACGAGAACAAGCCAAAGTTATTTTAGAAAGTATTGCTTGGAAAGTAGTTCCGGATTTGGCCAATCAAATTATTGAAAGAGAATTGGGTCGTCTTCTCTCCGATTCTACACCACAATCTTTGGAATAAATCATGACTCCTTCCGATTTAGTTCGCTTGGCTCTCCAAGAAGAATCTTCAAAAAATAGGTTCTCTTTAGAACAAAACTTAAATCCCACCTGGATGGCTCATTCCCGAATCAAAGCCCATGAAGACATTGTTTTGTCTGGAAGTGAAACTTTTGAGACTGTGTTTAATCAGTTGGATCCCAACATTCAAATCAAATGGTGTTTTAAGAGGGGTCAAATGGTTTGGAAAGACCAGATCCTGGCGCACCTCAAAGGCCCATTGATCTCCCTCATGAAAGGAGAATCCACCGCACTGGCATTTTTAGGAAAACTCAGTGGAATTGCTTCTCTAACACGGTGTTATGTCCAACAAACCGAACACACTGGATGCAAAATTCTTGAATCACGACACACTCTCCCACTTTGGAGTCCACTGGATCAAGAATCCTTTGTTCATGGTGGAGGGCATCTTCGCAGTCACTTACCTGAGTCCGTGTGGATCCGACCCCACCAAGTTAAAGCCTGTGGAGGTCTTCATGCAACGTTGCAAAAAATTCGTCAATTCTCTTCTCTCCCCTTGTCTTTGGAATGTGAAAAACTTGATGGCGTTCAAGAGGCAGTAAAGTTTCAAGAGATCAAATGCATATCCCTCGACAACATGACTGAAGCTGAACTAAAAGAGGCCCTAAATATCATCCCCCGTCATATTAAGAAGGAAGTCAAAGGAGTCATGGATCTACAACAAGTTCGAAAGTTGGCAGAAATGGGTTATGATTTTATTAGCCTTGACAATATAATGGACTCAGCGCCCAGTGCCCAAATCTCCATGGAGTTACAAATTTGACCACCACACCCTCTTTTGAAAAATTCAACATCTTTAATTCGACCATCTTTTGGCTGCAACAAAATGCCATCCCATTTGAGGCTCACCCTTTAACTGAAAGCACTAATTTATTAGCAAAAAATAATGCCCACAGAGACCCTCCCTTTAAAATATACTTAGCGGATCAACAAAGTCAGGGACGGGGACGGGGCCATCATCGTTGGATTTCTCCACCGCCTGGAGCTGCCCTACTCATAACCTGGTCTTTAGCTACTCACCTATCCCCTCAGCAACTCACGGCACCTATTGCTGGCTTGGCATTATATCGTGCTGCTGAGGCTTTATGGCCCCACCTCCATTGGAGCTTGAAGGCACCAAATGATATTTATTTACAAAAAGGAAAAGTGGGAGGTTTGCTTGTGGAGTGTGTTTCCCTAGGAGAAGAAAATCGACTCCTTATTGGCTTGGGTTTTAACGTCAACGCCCGACCCGTCGACGTTGATCTTGCAACATGCCTTGGAGACCATGAACCCTCATTGACACCAGTTCAATGGCAGGGTTTTTTACATCACTTGCATAAAAACTTCTTAACTGTCGTTCAAGATTCCATCGCCATGGAATTAAATACCGCCCAATGCCAAAGCTTGTTTCAGGCCTTACAAAAAAATATCTATCATCAAAACCTAAAGTCGCTCACCCAAAAGGGAGATTTAGTGTACCAAGATGGGTCAATAACCCCTTGGATCCAGCTTTAAATTTGAGAGGAGATTTCAAATATGTCACTTACTTATTCTCCAGAGGTCGCCTTCGGAACTCTTCTACCTGAATTTAGTCTCTTAGGTATGGATGGACAAAACTATTCCAAAAAATCATTCTTAATGGAAAAGCCTCTTTTAGTGATGTTTATCTGCAATCACTGCCCTTATGTTCAAGCCATTGAAGAACGTATTTTGACTTTAGCTCGTAAATATATTTCTAGTTCTGTACCTCAATCCCCGGTCCAATTTTTAGCCATCTGTAGCAATGATCCAACGGACTACCCAGAGGATTCCTACGAAAGTTTAAGAAAAAACTGGCAACAAAAAAAATTTCCTTTTCCCTATCTGCACGATCCAACGCAAAAGGCCGCCCATGCTTTTGGAGCCGTTTGCACCCCAGATTTTTTTCTTTACGACCAAAAACAAAAATTAGTTTACCGTGGTCGTTTAGATGACTCCTGGAAAGACAGCAAAAAAGTTCGTAAACAGGAATTGGCAGAAGCCATTGACACCCTTCTGCAAGGCGGTTCCTTGGACCCTTTGCAGCAACGACCGTCCATGGGCTGCTCCATCAAATTTACACTTTAGAATCTGGACAAATCCCCATCCCCTACTTTTGAAAGGTTGTTTTATGTCTCAAATTACTAAAAGTTTTTGGCGTCTCATTGGGGCGCCCGTACTCCTTGGATTTATATTTTTATCTGGTTATTTATTTTATTATCTTGGCGGCTGGATTTCTCCAACCATAAATTTGGCCCATATTCCCACCCATTTTGTTATCTACAAAAACCATTTAGGTCCCTATCATAAGATGAATGACATTATTACCGAGGTGGAAAAGTGGGCCCAGGAACACAAAGTCCCTTGCTCACAAACATTCGGTGAATATTTGGACAACCCTAGGGAGGTCGAAGAAGATCGACTCAAAAGTCGAGGAGGTTGCCTCATTCCAGAGAACTCAAACTCTCCGACGCTTAAAGACTTGATTCTTAACTCTGCATCATTGCCTAAGGAATTCCATTTTCATCAAATTGAATCTGGATGTTTTATCACGGCCTTATACTCTGGATCCCCAGCCATTGCTCCCTGGAGAGTCTACCCCCAACTCAAAAAACAAGCCGCAGAAAAAAAGGTCTCATTATTTCCCGTATTAGAAATTTACACCCTCACCCAAGACCAAAAACTAAATACTAAGTATTTAGTTAGAATTAAAAGTAGTGACTGCGAACCGTCCCTTTAAAGTTGACTGGATTGAGAACACTTCAAAAAAACAAACATTTTTTATTTTAAACTAACTGTCTTATTTTACATTATCAAGGATCCATTCGGACTCAAAAAAAATCGCCCCCATGATTTCATCATGAGGGCACTTCATCTGATTTAATTATTTTAATTAAAAAATTTTTATTTATATTTTAAGGTTAGTTAATATCTTTTATGTCCGCCCCATCTACTATCTGAGAGCATCAGGTTGATTAGAAACCATTCGTCCTCTCTAGAATATTACCACCCTGAACACGACTAGAATCAAGTTTAGGATATAAGAACACAACATGAGCTTCATCATTAGAATCTTTAGTAGTTACAATAATTTTATCTTTTTGCATTGAATATTCAACACTTCCTAAAATAAAACGGTTGTCCGTATCAGACAGGAATCCATCCACATGTTTTCTCCCCATTTGTGTTGAATCAGATCCAGGGAATGCGTAATAGGTAATTAAGATTTTGTCTTTGCTAAAACATTTTGCGATATAATCTGTAGCTAGTGGGAACTCTTCTCTTTTTGATTTATCGGTAACATTTTCGCTTGTAGAACTGATTATCCATTCATTATCATTTCTACCATCATACAGCGTTAACTCCTTTTCTGATCTATTTACCGAAATAGAGACCGACGGTAACTTACTATCATCAGTAAAAATTCCATTAATTTCGGGACACGCATCCGATTTTGCTTCTGGCGCATCCGATTTTGCTTCTGACACAACAGGTGCAAGAGGAGCTTTCTTATTCGAGCTCTTTTTGGAACATGCAGAAACCAATAATCCGCACGCCAATAACGGCAATACTCTAGATACTTTCATTTAAACCTCCTTAAGGTTTTATTTTGGTTTTTTAAATTCCCTAAAAATGGGAAAGACTTGTAATTAGAACAAATGGCAGCTCTTTGTACCCATCAAGAGCTCCTGGGAACTTTCTAAAGCAGACATTGTGCCGAAATAACAGGCAACTTTGCGGCCCGCGGAATTAACTAGTCTTATCAATAATATCAAGTCATAAAGCTTATTTTTTAATCAAAATTACTTCATAATAATAGAAAGAAAAGTGAACTTTTTTCAGAGGAAGGACCATTTTTGATCAAAATACAATATTCACATTTGAAATTTAATGCCTTTTGTTTACTTTTTTTCCTAGTCTTTCCAGATTGGGCTAGGAGTGCTGAGAATAATGTGATCGCTAAAGTAAAATTTACCTTAATCAGCAATCCGTCCCTACAACAACCCAGACTAGCACCGGAGGGTGACTACCTAGCTTTTCTTAAACCGCTTAATGATCATTATAATTTATTTATTAAAGCCCCTCTCCAAGGAGAAGAAATTCCACTAACCTCATTTTCAGATCAAGATATTCAAGAATATGAGTGGCAAGATCGTGAAACCATCGTATTTTCTCAAGATAAAAATGGCGATCATCTCTATCATTTATATAGACTCAATATACACTCCAAAGAAACTGTGAACCTGACCCCCGAAGCACAAGGTCAAACTTATTGGCTCAAAAACCCTTTCCCCTCAGCTTCAGCCCATAGTAACGAAATCACTTATTTGAGTCATCATTTAAACTCAGGACAATTTAATGTTTATCGTGTCAATATTAAAACTTTAAAAACAAAATTGATCCTTGATAATAAAGAGGGTCTTTCAGGGTTTATACTGGACCATAATGGACGATTGCGCCTGGCACAGAAAATTCATGCCAACCATACCGAAATTTTATATCGACCTGGAGAATCCACGCCTTTTAAAAATATTTTAACTTACGATCTAAAGCAAAAGTTTATCCCCTTAATGTTCACTCCTGACAACTTAAACATTTTAGCTTTAAGTCAAATCGATCATGACAAAGCCACAATGGTTGAATTCGATCCTCGACGAAAAAAAGTTACTCGGATCATTTACCAGCATCCGAACAGAGATTTAACACCAAATATTATTTACTCCGCAAAACAAAAAAAAATAATGGCAATCAATATCATTGATTGGAAAAACGAATATGCCTTCTTCGATGCTGAAATGGAAAATTTGTTTGATAGATTGTCCGAAAAAGAGGGGCAGAGCCATATTGAACTGTTGAACTTTAATAAATCAGAGGATCAATTCTTGTTTTCTGTCCAATCGGATCAAAAACCAACTAAATACTATCTATATGCAAACAACGATTTTAATTTCGTAGGAGAAGAATTCCCTAATCTAAACAATATTTCACTATCATCAACCCGCCCGATTCAACTGCAAAGCCGTGATGGAAGAACTCTTTATGGCTATGTCACATTGCCAAGCAAACTCATCCCACAACAACTGCCCTTTATTATTTTTATACATGATGCAAAACTTTCCCCTGATTCAGCTTTTTGGGGTCGGGATTCTTGGGAATACAATCCTGTGGTACAGTGGGCGACCTTGTTGGGCTACGGAGTTTTGCAGATCAATTACCGTGGATCATCTGGTTATGGAAAACGTTTCTCCAACCTGGCCCACCGACAATGGGGGTCTGGGATTCAAAATGATATCAGCGATGGCTATGATTGGCTCATCAAACAAGGTTTAGCCCATCCCAAAAAAGTAGCCCTCATGGGGCAAGGCTTTGGAGGATATCTCGCATTGATGTCGGCTATTAAAGAACCACAAAACTATGCCTGTGTGTTAAGTCTTTCTGGGATTACAAATTGGGTCTCATTTTTAAAAAACCTCAATCCTTATCAAAAATTATTTCAAGACCGCTGGTACGCCCTTGTGGGTCACCCCAAAAAAGATCTGGATTATTTAAAAAAAATCTCTCCAAGCTCCATTTCTCAAAAAATTAACCTCCCTGTTTTTCTAGCCCACGGGAAAAATAATCCTATGATTTCTTTTGAAGAAAGCCAGCAACTCTACAAGCTCCTTCAAGGGAGAGTTTCAGATTTAACTTACCTCCTCAAAGAAGAGGAGGGAGAATTCTTCTCTAAAGAAGAAAATCGAAAAGAATTATTTTCTGCCATGGAAAGGACTCTTAAAAATTGCGTTAAGAAATAATTTAAGGCCCGTCGTTAAAATAAATTATGTTTATTCATATTTTTTCTTCAATGACTCGACTTTTTAGTTTTCTTTTGTGAACCCAAAGAGTCTTCTCAAAAAGGTTGTAACACCAGTAATGTTGCGAATCGAGCTCGGGGCTACAAATACAGTGTCATCACCCGCAAGAGTCCCCAATACTTCTTTTGAAGAAAGACGATCGAGGTGACGAGCAATCAAAGAAGCAGAACCAGGGCTTGTATGAATCACAATCAAATTTTCATTAGATTTAATATCTAAAATCAAGTCTGTAATGGAAGAATCCACTGAGGTTGTGACTAAAGGATTCAAAGGCAATTGATAAGAGGTCGCCCCATTCTCAGCAAAGGACTTCACTGCACCTAGTTTTCTTAAAACACGTGAAATGGTCGATTGAGTCACCTCCAAACCTACTTTCTCCAATTCGTCCCGCAGCTCAGCCTGAGTTCCCGCCCCTTTTTTTGCCAAAATACCCCGTAAGGTCTCAAGGACACTTGGCTTTTCTTCTTGAAAGTAGAGCGTGGAATCCCTTTTTTCCATAATTTTTATTTATTCCATTTTTGCCAATAGTCCAATAAGAAGAGCTTTTTGCACATGCAATCGGTTTTCACTCTGATGAAAAATAACTGATGAATCCCCATAAGGCAGCGTTTCTGAAATCTCTTTACCTTTAACCATGGGCAGACAATGCATGACCTTCGCATGAGGTAAGGCAAACTCCATGAGGGCCTCATTCACCTGGTATCCTGCAAAAGCCTCATTACGAACACGATCTTCTTCCTCAAATCCCATACTCGTCCAAACGTCCGTATAAACAACATGGGAGTTTGTTACAGCTTCTTGAGGTTGAACACATGGGATTATAGATCCCAAACCCGAGGCATTAGCCACTCCCTTAGCTTTTTGCAAAACCAAAGAGTTGGGTTGATAACCTTTAGGACAAGAATATTTTATGTGAATACCCATCTGAGGAGCCATCAATAGGAGGCTGTGAAGAATATTGTTCCCATCGCCAATATAACTAACCGTGAGCTGATCTAATTTACCAAAAACCTCTTTAAGGGTCATTAAATCGGCAAGAATTTGGCAAGGATGATGTAATTGCGAAAGTCCGTTAATCACCGGGACCTTTGAAAACTGAGCCATTCTTTCTATAATTTTATCTTCGTGGGTTCGCACCATGATCCCATGGCAGTAGCCGCCAAGAACTAACGCCAAATCCTCTGGATCTTCGTACTTTCTTGTGGTTCCCACACTCTCGATGCAGGCCCCTCCTAACTCATTGACAGCCACATTAAAACTAAACCG
This sequence comes from Bdellovibrionales bacterium, assembly GCA_019695175.1. Lineage (GTDB taxonomy): Bacteria > Bdellovibrionota > Bdellovibrionia > Bdellovibrionales > UBA1609 > JAIBAM01. Next base: position 11,996 of record JAIBAM010000004.1, on the reverse strand, counting down.
AGTTCTCAAGGAGGGTTTATTAAAAAGAAGCGCGATTTGTTTTCCGAGTAAATAAGGTTTATTTTTATTTTGCTGACGTTCTTTTTTTAAGAAAATTGCAAAATCAATCAGTTCAGAAATTTCGTTAGGATGAAGTTCTTCTCCCGTTTTTATGTGATTGGTCTTAAACTTAATCATGCTTTTAAAGCTCCCTATAAAACAAATATTTTTTAAACGATCTTCTAACTGCAAGCGCGAATATGGCAGACAGTTCCTATTCCACGGTTTGTAAAAAGCTCTTCAATTAAAGAATGGGGTCTTTTTGAATTAATAATATGAATATCATCGACCTTGTTTCTCAAGGCATGAAGAATAGTCCTTGTTTTAGCTAACATACCCCCCGTCACCACACCAGAGACCATAAGTTCCTCCAACCCCGCCGCATCTAATTCAGATATAAGTGAACCTTGTTTATCTAAAATTCCATCTTGGTCGGTTAAATAAATCATTTTTTTAATATTTAACGCCTGTGCAATCCGACTGGCGGCCCAATCAGCGTTGACATTTAACGCGCGGCCCATTTCATCAACACCCATGGGAGCGACCACAGGAATGATGTCCTGCCGGTCCTCATTGCCTAGGTATTTATTAAGAATTTCAGTATCAATCCGCTCCACAATACCCACGTTTTGTAGTCTCTCATCCTCACGACGACACTGAATCATGTTTGCATCGGTACCACAGAGACCAACAGCCTTTATTTTTGCAGCATTCAGTGTGCGAACAATACGACGATTCATTTTTCCACATAAAACCATCTCGATAATATCCATCATCTCAGGTGTGGTCACCCGTTGACCATCAATAAACTCAGAATGAATTCCGCGTAAACTCAACTCATCACTGATGGAAGGACCTCCCCCATGAACAAGCACCACTGAAATACCAATAGAACGAATGAGTGCCAAATCATCACAAATAGTTTTAACTAAATTTAAATCTTTTAATGCAGATCCCCCCAACTTAACCAATAATTTTTGATTAGAGAACCGCCGAACGTATTGAAGAGTATCAATGACACTTAGAACATCTCCATGAGGATTTTGTTGGAATTTCATGTTGTGTACTCCGCATTAATTTCCACATATTTTTTTGACATATCACAACCCCAAGCTGTGGCGTTAAAATCCCCAGAATTAAAATCAACTTGAATCAGGACCGTATCTGATTTCAATTGATTCCGAAGTCCGCTCAAGTCCACAGACAGAGGCGTTTCCTTTTGATAAACTAAAATATCCTGAATCCTAAGCTCCATTTTTGATAAACAATCTTTACTTACCTGATCAGCGCCAAGACGAGCCAAAATTCTTCCCCAGTTAGGATCACATCCATGAATGGCTGTTTTGACTAAGGAACTCATCACCAAACCTCGGGCAGCTTGTCGTGCCATTGGCAATGTGGGAGCGTTTAAGATTTGCACTTCAATAAGTTTTGTAGCACCCTCACCATCACGAGCAATACTTTTAGCTAACACTTGAGCCACATCTTCAAGAGCTTTTAGAAACTTTTTTTCATCACTTAGGTTGGCGAGACGAACTCCACTCACACCGTTGGCCATCAAAAAGGCACAATCATTTGTAGAGGTCTCACCATCCACACTCACCATATTAAAGCTATTGTCTGTTGCTTCCGTAAGCAGATGAACCGCTTCAGGAATGGAGAGTTCCGCATCTGTTAAAAAATATCCCAACATTGTGCCCATATTCGGATGAATCATACCAGAACCCTTACAAATTCCAGTGATATGAACTCTGCCTCCGCTCAGCTCTACTTCCGTTGAAACTGTTTTAGGCACCAAATCCGTGGTTAAAATAGCCAAAGCAAAAGGCTCCGCAGTGTGACCCTGACGCTCCACTAGTTCTTCTACTCCCCCAACAATTTTATCAATTTCCAATTGAATACCAATAACCCCGGTCGAGGCCGTTAAGACCTGGCTCGTTTGGCAATTGAGTTTCTTGGCTACAGCTTCCGCCATTTTCAAGTTGTTTTCTTCACCTAAAGCCCCCGTCGCCGCATTTGCTTGTCCACTGTTTGTTACAATGGCTTTTATGTTTTGAGCCGGAAGCAGTCTTTGGCAGTAACGAATAGGAACCGCCTTGCATTCATTTTTGGTATAAACTCCCGCCACCACAGCAGGCTCAGTTGAAATAATGATCCCCAAATCCGGACGATAGCGTCTCACTCCTGAATTAATTCCACTACAAGTAAATCCTGGGGGCAATTGTGTTCTGGCAATACCGGGACCTGGAACCATTTTTAATCTCCCTTAGTTCTCAATTAAACCTGTTGTTACAGGCCAATCATTCAGTGAATTCCAATTCTCAACAGCCTGACTGGCAGCCCCCTTAAGAAGGTTATCTAAAGTTGCAAAAACATAAATATTTTTGTCCTTCACGATGTAGCTAATATGAGTTCGCGCGGAATAAACTACTTTTTTTAATGATAATAAAAACGGTTTTTCCTCCACTGCTCCATAAACAACCAAAGGGTAGTGACCGTAGGCCTTTTGGTAACTCTGTTCTATTCGCTCCATGATCTCGGCATCGTTAAGTTCCTGCAAATCAGGAAATGGTTTTAAATAGAGGCTTGATAAAATTCCCCTTCTTGTTGGCAACAAGTGAGTGGTGAACTGCATATTGTTAGGTTTGACCTGAGAAAAAATTTCGCAATATCTTGTGATTTCAGGTAGATGCTGGTGCAAACCCACTCTGTAGGGCAAACACTCTCCTTCAACTTCCGCATGTAATAAATTTTCTTTAGCCTTTTTTCCAGCTCCCGTAGTTCCTGATTTGGAATCAATCACTATGTTATCTGGTGAAACAACCTGATCCCGAAGCAATGGTATCAGAGCCATAAGACAACTGGTCGCGTAACATCCCGGATTAGAGATAAGAAAAGTATCCTGCTTCTTCAGAGCGAATGACCAAGGGATCAGTCCATAGTGAGCTCTATCAATCATGGAGCTGCAGGTGTGCTCCTCTAAATAATATTTATTAAAATCTTGAAGCGGTAGTCGAAAGGCACCACTCACATCTATAATCACAGGAAAGCGACGCTTTTGTTCTTTGCCGTAATGATCAAAAAGCCTATTAACCACATCCATGGAGACTGAAACAGGAGTAGCTAAAAACAAACCATCCAAAGAATCTGACCAATACAGTAAATCATCTGGGGAAACCAACTTTACTTCTCCTGCAGCAGCAGTCAGGAGCTCATCTGTAAGTTTCCAATTGGAATCCCGAACAAAACAAACCTGGAGGTCTACGAGGGGATGACGCAACAAAAGCTTGGCCAATTCCAATCCCGAATAACCATTAACGCCAACAATGCCCACTTTCTTCTTTTGCATGACACTCCATTGCAAACCATTACAAAATCATCTTTTTTAACTTGAACGGTGTTTGTCTCAACAGTGATGGAGTTATATATGTGCATATTTATGCATTGTAAAGTATATTTATGCTTGAATTTGGGGCAATTTATGCATAAAGTGCCGTTTTTATGCATCCAGATCGGATCAAAAGCCCTTAAACCAGCTCTGTCAAAGAGAGTGAGTCATTCAAGCTTAAACTTTAGTTTGTTGGCCCAAACTCTAGTTTGCCAAACTCGGGTTTGATTGATCCGCTTGATCAGAAAATGAAAGATAAAACCATTCTGCCCCTGCGGCTAAAGGAAAAAATACATTATGGCACAACAAAAGAATAAAATTCTACTGGCATTCTCAGGCGGACTTGATACCTCGGCCCTCATTCCTTGGTTGAAAGAGACCTATAATGCCGAGGTCACCGCTTACTGTTCTGACTTGGGCAATTCACCCAACGGAGAGGCTCTAAAAAAGTGGGCTCACCAGTTGGGTGCAGTTCATTTTATATTCGAAGATTTAAAAGAAGATTTTGCCAAACGTTTTGCATTTGCCGCCGTCCGGGCTGGAGCCACTTATCAAGATGATTACCTCCTTGGAACATCCCTAGGAAGACCCTTAATAGCAGAACGAATGGCCTATCACGCCCAACAACTTGGAATTACAGCTCTTTCCCATGGTTGTACTGGAAAGGGAAACGACCAATTGCGTTTTGAAAGATCTTGGGCTTATCTTGTTCCTGATTTGGAAATCATTGCCCCTTGGCGAATTTGGAATTTTAAAGGCCGAAGCGATCTTTTGGCTTACCTAAAAGAAAAAGGCTTTGATTTGCCAGCAAAAGAAAAAGTGTTTAGTGAAGATGTAAACCTCTTTCATCGCTCTTGTGAAGGAGGAATTTTAGAAGACCCAGGACAGGATTTTGATCCTAAACAAATCTATCATTGGGTTAAACCACTGTCTGAAATCAGTGCCGACAGTATGACAGTTGAAATCGGCTTTACTAATGGCTTTCCCACTTCAATAAATAATAAAAATTTATCTTCTGCCACCCTTTTAAGTCATCTAAATCAGATAGCAGGGGAAGCCGGCATTGGAGTGCAAGATCTCGTGGAAGAGAGGGCCAACGGAATCAAAAGTCGTGGCATCTACGAAACTCCAGGTGGAACCCTGCTTCATGCAGCTGTTCGAGCCCTAAAACATCTTTGCTGGGATCGCACCCTGCTTTCCACAGCACGAACTTTAGGTCAACAATATGGTGAATGTGTTTATGATGGATTCTGGCACACAGATCTCCGTCAATGCCTTGAAGCCTTTTTTGAGAAAGCTTCAAAAACATTAACCGGATCTGTGACTTTTAAATTAGAAAAAGGGCAAATGCGTTTTGTCTCACGAAAATCACCTTTTTCGCTTTATGATATGGATTCTGTTACTTTTGAAGCCGATCAAGGTGGAATTCACCACTTGGCCGAGGGTTATTGCAAAATTATAGCTCTTAAACAACGTCAGGCTGGTTTAAGAGATCGTCTCAACCATAAACCCATGGAGTTCTAACCTGTGAGCGTTTTAAAAACAGCTAAAAATCCCGGAGAAAAAAAGGCTTTATTTGATTTCACAAATGGAATTAACGCCGATCGATGGCTCTACCGTCAAGAAATCAAGGTGCAAAAAGAGTGGGTTCAATCATTAACCCAAATTGATATTCTCTCAGAAAGCGAAGCTAAACAAATTAACTTGTGTTTAGAAGAAGCGCTTCAGCTCATTGAACAAAATAAATTTCAATGGCGTATTGAAGACGAAGATATCCATATGAACCTGGAAAGATTTGTCACAGAAAAACTCGGTGAGCTAGGAAAAAAAATGCACTTAGGTCGTTCACGCAATGACCTAATTGCTACAACACTACGACTTTTTATTCGTGATAGTATCTATGAAGTTCATAGTTCACTCACTCATCTTATCAATATCCTCACCGTAAAAGCAAAAGACACCGCGACCATTATTGTCCCTGGATCCACCCACCTTCAACATGCTCAACCCATTCGTTTTGGGCACATTTTAGCTTCCTTTGGGTGGTCCTTTTTACGCGATAAAGAAAATTTAATTCATGCTGCTAAACAAACAATGTCTAATATGCCTCTAGGATCCGCGGCACTTGCTGGGACCACTTTACCCATCAACCTCAGTGATTTGTCGCAGCGTTTAGAATTTACCGCTCCTCCATTTAATTCATATGATTCTGTGGGGGACCGAGATTTTATTCTGAACACCCTAAATGCTTTCTCTGGAATTGCCATTCATTTAAGTCGTTTGGCTGAGGATATAATTTTTTGGGCCTCCACTCCCGTTGGATTAGTGGCACTTCCTAAAAACTGGTCCACTGGAAGTTCCATAATGCCCAACAAAAGAAATCCAGATGTTCCTGAATTAGTTCGCGCCAAATCGGCTCACATTCTAGCTGCTCAAACAAATGGTTTCATGCTAATGAAGGCCTTACCCACAAGTTATGACAGTGATCTTCATGAACTAAAAAGTGTTTATCTAAGGTCTTTCAGTGAGCTCAAATCTTGCCTCGATTTAATCCCAACTTTTATAAATGAACTTGCGGTCCATTCGGATAAAGCCGATGACCTACTTAAAGGAGGCCATCTTCTAGCCACCGAAGTGGCAAACCATCTCACTTTGCGGGGACTGAACTTTCGAGATGCCTATTCCCTCACTGCTTCTCTGGTAGAGTTTGCGGACAGCGTGAATTGTTCGATTGAACAAATCCCCCAGGATCAACTAAAAAAACTAGCTCCACAAATTGATCTCTTGTGGTGGAATTCACTCAGTTTTGCCGTCGCTGCAGAATCAAGAAAGCAAGAAGGCGGTACCGCATTAGCCCCGATGATGAAGTCTTTAGATTACTTGCACCATCTAAATAACTGAAACAAAAAACACTCATACTTCTATGAGAGTATGGGTGTAACTTCTGGCAGGAAAGACTAAAGAAAGAGATCCTTCGCCTCAAAACCACATTTACCACCAAGTTAACAAACTCATTTTTTATGAGAAAAAAATAAACAAAAAATTCCTGAATTGTCGAATATTTTATAAATAAAACATCCATTTTTGAACCACATAAACAATTAATAGATTCCATTCTTCAAATCAACTCTGACACATATTTTTTGAAAAAAATGATCAATAAAGAAATTTTGAGATATGAAAATAAAAGAATTTTACTATACTCCATAAGAGAATACTTCTTCCTTTCTGAAAATTTCTACAAATATCAAATTCTGAAATTGAAAGTGGTAATTCAAATATCAAACGCAAATTTATTTCTCTAACATTAAAACAACATTGTTTTAAAAACCTCAGTTTCATTTCATCAGAGCAACACCCTCTCTACCTTATCCAGACAAGTCCCTCTCAAAGAGAATATTTTTATTACCAATAACTTTGGAGGCTTTGCATAACTTTTTATTCAGAGGTTGCCAATTATTTATATATAAGTAAAACATATATTAGATTCAATAATATAGGTTATTTAAAATGTTAAATATGAACCATTTAAGATCGTTTTACCAATGTGCCCTTTATGGAAATGTTTCTAAAGCTGCCCATTCATTGCAAATGACACAACCCTCATTAAGTCAAAAAATAAAAACATTTGAAGATGAAATTGGACTTAAACTTTTTTACCGAAATGGTAGAACCCTTGAGCTTACCTCTGACGGTAGAAATCTGTTTCTTAAATCAAAAAAAATATTTGAATCTCTCGGAGACATTGAAAATTATATTAAGAGACAGCCTGAACTTTGTGGTCCATTGTACTTTGGATTTTCACATGAAATAGAAAGACCTTTCATGGCAAAAATTATTGGGGAATTAATAAAAAACCCCCTTTTTAAAAAGAATCAGTTTTACGTTTCTATGATGAATCACTCAGAGCTTAGAAAAAAAATAAATTCAAAAAATATTTCCTTTTTTCTCACTCACCAAAATTTAATCGGACCTCTTCATAAAACTGAATTTAACTTTCCAGTCAACCTAGTGTCTAAAGTGAAAGATCTTTCCCTTCATAAACTAAATAAATTTAATGTTGAAAGTATGATTTTAGCTCTTGGTCAAAAATTAATCCTTCCTTCTCCAGGTTTAAAACTTCGAGAAGAACTGGATTCAAGTTTAGATTTAAAAGAATTGAAGTCTTCCATCTTAATGGAAAGCAATATTTTGTCCTGCCTTACTGAAGGAGTTCGTAGTGGTGCGGGTTGTGGCTTTCTCCCTCTCCCATATGTCTATGAGGAAATTCATCAAAGCCATCTTTCTATTTATGGCCCCATCAGGGGTTTTTGGAACCATAAACTGTACCTTTTGGCACACAAATCCGTGGATCCATTTATTTATCATGAGATCAAACAAATTATCCAAAGATTCTCTGTAGAAAAAGGGGTCAAATGACGACAGTAATAATTCCTACACTGAACGAAGAAAAGAGGATTGGTGACATTGTTCAATTCTGTTTAGCTTCAAATCTTGTGAATGAAGTTATTGTTATCGATGATGGTTCTACTGACAAAACTGTTGAAAAAGCTCAACAAAATAATGCTAAGGTTTTTCTCAGCAGCATGCTAGGTAAAGGGACCTCCATGCGTGATGGCCTATGGCGCGCACAGAATGATGTCATTCTTTATCTGGATGGTGATATCTACAATTTTTCTAATAATATTATTGAGCTTATGATCCAACCCATTTTAGAAAACAAAAGTGATTTTGTAAAAGGTAGGTTTCATAGAACTGCGGGTAGAGTAACTGCATTGACTGCAAGACCAATGCTTAAAGCATTTTTTCCAGAAATTGCAAAAATAGAACAACCTTTGGGAGGTATTATTGCCGCCAAAAAAGAACTTTTAAAAAATATTTACTTTGAACCTGATTACGGCGTCGATATTGGCTTGCTGATTGATATTTGGCAGTTGGGCGGTCGTATCCAAGAAGTCGATATTGGTTTTGTAGAACACAACCAACAGAGTTTACATCAACTCAGTCACATGTCCACTCAAATTGTGAGGGTTATTTTAGAACGCGCTTCTCGTTATAAGAAACTCGATAGTGTGCACCTAGAAAACTCTTTTGAAATTCAAAGGACCCAGTTCCTACAAATGGAGGTCATCCTAAATCGCATTCAACCCAACAAAAAATTAGCTCTTTTTGATATGGATGGAACCTTAATTGAAGGTCGTTATATTGAACGACTCGCGCGTTTTGCGAATCGAAGTGATCAGTTAAAAAAACTCTTGGATAATCAGGAGATGAATTCAACAGATCGTACAAAAAGGATTGCTAAAATTTTAACCGGCATTACCAAATCCGATTTCGAAAAAATTGCCCACATTGTCCCTTTAGCAGAAGAGGCTCAAAATGTTGTTATAGAATTAAAAAAAAGGGGTTACGTTGTAGGGATTATAACCGATAGCTATTTTGTCGCAGCGGAGATTATCAAAAAACGGATCTTCGCAGACTTTTCCATTGCTCATCTTTTAGATTTTAAGCATGGACTTTTTACCGGTGAATTGGAAATTTCCCCCATGATGCAATCAAACCTTTGCAAAATTCATGACTACTGTAAGATGAATTTATTAGCTCATCTCCTTAAATTTCAAAGATCAATCCCTGAAAATATTCGTTTTGCGGGAGATGGCTTAAATGACATTTGCCTTCTTAAAAGAGTTCCCAACTCTTTTGCCATCAATCCCAAAGAGGATCGTGTGTCAAAATCTGCGACTCATTCTACAGACTCACTCGCTAAAGTTTTAGACGTCTGGAGGTGAATTAAAATGCAAATTAAAATAGATACAAAAGATATTTATGAAGAAGGAACAAAAAAGATTTTTGAAATAAAACAGCAAGTGGAAAAATTACTTCCCTTTTGGATTGCAGGATCCATAACTGCTTTGGTTGCCACCAGTTATGCTCATCTTTTTTCATTAGCCGAAGATCTATCAAAAAAACTTTATCACAACACAGGTCTATGGTTTCTTTTTGTCCCACCTATATTTTTTTTTATATCCTGGTTTTTTGTCGATAGATTAGCCCCCAAATCTAACGGAAGTGGCATTCCTCAACTTATGGCATCAATCGAGTTATCCCATAAAAATCAGCCCGAACTTATCGATTCATTTTTAAATTTTCGAATTATTTTGATTAAAATAATAAGTTCACTTTTGGGTGTATTGGGCGGAGGATCCATGGGTCGCGAAGGCCCCACTTTACAAATTTCTGGGTCTATTTTCCATTTAATAAGTCGACATTGGCACTGGAGTGAAATTGAAAATAAATCGGCTTTTTTAATGGCAGGAGCGGCCTCTGGTTTAGCTTCTGCTTTTAATACACCATTAGGTGGAATAGTCTATGTGATTGAAGAATTGGCGAAATCACACTTAAGTACCTTTAGAACAGGGGTGCTTCATGCGGTTATTTTTGCAGGTATTATTTCCCAAATGATCATGGGACCCTATCTTTACTTTGGATATCCTAAGGTTCCTAGTTTCAAAATCAATTTTATTTGGAAGTATCTTATTATAAGTCTTTTCTCAGCCCTGATTGTTACCGGTTTTTCCCAGTGTCTAAAATTGATTGTAAAATGGCGTTCGCAGCTTGATTCCATAGCTAAAAAATCACTTTTCGCACTCCTTGCAGGTTTATATTTTGCACTGGTAGTCGTTTTTTTATCAAGCAAGGGGTTAGGTCCAGGAAAAGATTTGTTGAATTCACTTTTATTTGATTCAACAAACACTCAGGTTTCTGATGTTTGCTCTCGTTTTATAGGAAGCCTTATGACCTATGCCAACGGTGGAGCTGGAGGTATTTTTGCTCCCACTCTAAGCCTTGGCGGATCTTTTGGTTCATTAATAAATCATTGGTTTAATTTTGATATGGGAACCCTTCCTGTACTGATAGGGATGACTGCAGGCTTGTCGGCACTTACCCATTCACCCCTAACATCATTTATTCTTGTTTTAGAAATGACGGATCGCCACCGTTCAATTTTCCCCATTATGTTAGCAGCAATTATCGGTCATGGAGTTTCTAAAATAATTTCTAACCAATCATTCTATGATTTTGTTGCCCACAGATTTTTAGAAGAAATTAAATAATTTTATTTTATAATTATTTATAAACTAAAGGAGTTTTATGAATGCAACGATTAAAATAAATGGACAAATTATGGATCATCAAATTCCAACAGAGATCTTAACCTACCCAAATAGATTAAAAAGATCGATTAAAGCAATTTTTATTTTTGTTACAGCCGCCTCATTTTCCATATTTATCCCTGTTCTCCATTTTGTATTGGTTCCAACCCTGCTTTTTTTAGCTTTTTTTCTAAGTTATTCCAAATTCCAGGAAAAATATAAAATAGATTTAGAAAAAGTACATTGTCCTTCTTGCCAAGCCAAGCTTCTCGAAAAAGATGTTTTCGTTAAATCAAATCGACCCACAAAACTCTACTGTTTCTCATGCCGAAAACAAATTGATTTTAGTATATGAGTTTGAAGTAAATACCTTTAAAAAAGGTCAGAAAATTAATATCCAAAAAAAATACCCAGTCCAAACAAAATAAAAAGGATACAAGCCAATTTATTAACTAGTTTTATTGAAACTTTTTTCAAAAAATTATTTCCAAATACAACAGCAAGACCATCTGCACCCATCATACCTAAAGTCGTCCCTATGGTAACCAAAAGGGGATCAACATACTTTGCCGCAATCGCTGCCGTGGCTAATTGGGTCTTATCACCCATCTCAGCAAAGAAAAAAGTCACAACAGTGGTCCAAAAAGGCCCCCAACTAAATGGGTTTTCACTACCATCTTCTTGATCCGACTTCAAAAGCCATATACCAAAAAAAATAAATGTTCCTGCTAAAAACCACTTGAGAACATCATGTGAAATGTAATTTGAAATCAATTTTCCAAAGTAACTTGCAAGAGCGTGGTTCAAAACTGTGGCCAAAAAAATTCCAAACAAAATAGGAACAGGCTTACGAAATTTAGAGACTAACACCAATGCCAGCAATTGGGTTTTGTCCCCCATTTCACTGAGAAACACGAGAATAAATGAATTTAGTACGACACTCACTATCAACTCTTTTTTTTAAAAATGCTCGATTTTTTTAATGAGAACGAATCTACAACATAAGTTTCACAATGGTAATATATTATTTTTTAAACTTTTAGGAAAACCTCTTCAAAGCCAGATGGCAACAAACAGTCACTAACTCCCACCCACGTGGAGTGCGGGCCGATTCTGAAAGTAAGTTAAATTTCGTTTAAAAATCAATCTACGCCTATAGATATTCTATAGGTATTCACTGGAAACAACGAGTCTGCCGGTAAAAAAAAAGATCAAGATGCCGTCATAGTAACCCACATCTAAGAAAAATCTTAGTTCAAGAAAGCGAGCATCCCCTAAAGGGAATCATCAGAAAATGCGATGAGATTAGATGGCGAGCTTCGTGACAAATATGAATCACAAAGGGCAAAAGGAATTGACCATAAAGATGCCAAGTTAAATTTGGCAAAGCAAATAGCCGCAATTGCTCTTTGTCT
>JAIBAM010000050.1 GCA_019695175.1 Bdellovibrionales bacterium | reverse complement strand
AATTTGTTTATTTATGGGTTGGGCGGGATTATCGTTCCCTTTATCGGTATTAAGGCGATTGATCTATTTATTGTTTTTATAGGGGCTGTTTAATGAAAACAATTTTTGTTTCTATAAAATTATTATTGGTTATGACTATTTTAACAGGGATCATCTACCCGCTAGTCAGCACTGTCATTGGAAGTGTTTTTTTTTCGCGCCAGATGCAAGGGAGTTTTTTGAGAAATGAAAAAGGTGAGGTTGTGGGGTCTGAGTGGATAGCTCAAAGCTTTAAAGAACCCAAATATTTTTGGCCACGACCTTCGGCTAACTCCTATGACCCTCAAAGTTCCGGAGGATCCAATTTGGGTCCCACAAGTCAAACTCTCGTGGAACAGGTCCATCTTCGACGTCAAAGTGGCTTGGAAGGAGAGCTATTGTTTGCTTCAGCGAGTGGTCTAGATCCCCACATTTCCCCTAGTTCAGCTATTCTTCAGTTGGACCGAGTGGCGCAGGCACGAGGTTGGAGTCAAGAAAAAGTGCGTGTTATGATTGGGAAGTTTACAGAAGGTCGACAGTGGGGATTTTTAGGGGAACCGAGAGTTAACGTTTTAAAACTGAATTTAGCTTTGGATCTAGTTCGTAATTGATGCGATCTATTTGATGCGAGATTTCAGAGAGAATTTTAGAAAAAGTAAATAAAGGAATTTAATGGAAGACCGTCGTCCAAATGCTGAAAATTTACTGATTGCCATTTCAAAAGCAGAAAGAAACGAACAAAAAGGTCGTCTGCGTGTTTTTGTAGGAATGTGTCCCGGTGTGGGTAAAACTTTTTCCATGTTAAAAGCGGCCCATGAACAACAAAAGCGTGGAGTGGAAGTTTTGGTCGGTATTGTTGAAACCCACTCGAGGCCCGATACGGAGGCCTTACTTGATGGTTTAGAGATCTTTCCACGGAAAATAATTCCTTATAAGGGAACGAAGTTGGCTGAGATGGATTTGGATGCACTGTTAAAAAAAAAACCGAGACTAGTTCTTGTCGATGAATTAGCCCATACTAATACTCCAGGAGTGAGGCATAAAAAAAGATACCAAGATGTGGAAGAACTTTTGGAAAATGGGATTCATGTTTATACCACTATCAATATTCAGCATATAGAAAGTCGAAACGATCAAGTGAGTCAAATTACCGGTGTTTCCGTTCGAGAAACTGTTCCGGATGCATTTTTAGACCAAGCAGATCAAATAGAAGTTATTGACTTAAGTCCGAAGGAGCTTTTACAGAGACTTAAAGAAGGAAAGGTATATTTGGGGGATCGTGCGGAACAGGCGGCGCAAAATTTTTTTAAAGAGGAACAACTTCTTGCATTAAGAGAGTTGTCACTGCGTTTTATTGCTGAACGTGTAGATCGAGATCTAAATACACAAATGACTTTGAAAGGGATCGAAGGGCCCTGGAATACTAATGAACGTCTTCTTGTCACCGTAAGCCACAGCCCCTACGCCAGTCGATTGATTCGAGCCACGCGAAGAATGGCATACAATTTAGAAGCACCATGGTTGGCACTTTATGTTAATTTTGGTGAAGTTTTGTCATTAAATGATCAGGTCATGCTTAAAAAAAATCTAAATTTAGCCCGTGAGTTGGGGGCCGAAGTTGTGACCCTTGTGGACACAAGTCTGATCTCTGCTATTCAAAAAATATGTCAGGAAAAAAATGTAACTCAAATTGTAATGGGAAGACCAGATCGACGATTTTTTAGGGATTTGTTTTCCAAGGGAACAGTTTTGGATCAACTGGTTCGCACTTCTAGTAATATTGACCTACATGTAATTCGTGCGAAACGTCCTCCAAAATACAGAGGCTTTAAATTGAAAATTCCAGAATTTCAAACAAACTTCTTGGAATATTACAATACGGTTTGGTTTCTCGTAGCGATTTCTTTGTTATGCTATATAAGTTTGCCTTATGTGGGGTACAGGGCTCTTGGCTCGGTATTCCTGTTAGCAATTCTTATTGTAGCCAGTTTTGCTTCTTTTGGACCTATTTTTTTTGCCGCTGGTATTTCTGCAACGGTGTGGAATTTTGTTTTTATACCTCCTCAATTTACTTTTGTGATTCGAGAATGGCAAGACACCATGATGGTATTTTCTTTTTTTGTAACTGCTTTAGTCAGTGGGTTATTGACCAAAAGAATAAAGAGACAAGAGAAAATTTTATCCAATCGAGAGGAGCGAGCACGAAGATTTTATGAACTGGGAAAAAAAATTGCTGATGCTAGATCCATACCTGAGATACTTTTGGTTTTGCATGATGTTGTAGAGTCGCAATTTGCCTCAGAGGCTGTAGCCCTGCTATCGGACCTAAAAAGTCGTAAATTAAATAAACCCAAACGACCTAATATGAGTGAAGAAGAGTTTGCTGTGGCGCAATGGGTGGTTGATAATAAAAAAAGTGCGGGTTGGTCGACTCAAACCCTATCAGCTGCTAATTGTTTATGTTTACCTATGCAAGGACAAAAAGGGATGATTGGTGTTTTAGTGCTCTATCCAAAGAATAAAGCAAAAGAACTAAGTGGGGACCAAGAAAATTTTTTAGACACTGTTATTACCCAGGTTTCGATTGCTGTAGAGCGGTTGCAGTTTAGTGAGGAGGCACAAGAAGGAAAAATTTATGAAGCTTCTGAAAAACTACATCAAACCTTGCTTAACTCTATTTCCCATGAGTTGCGCACACCGATGACCACGCTCATTGGAAGTGCCACAGCTCTTAAGGACGATAAAACTCTACAAAATAAAGCAGCCTGCCAGGTTTTGACTACAGAATTGATTCAATCGGTTCATCGTTTGAATCGAGTGGTTGAAAATTTATTGGACACCTCTCGTTTGGAGAAAGGAAGTTTGCAATTAAAAAAAGAATGGTTTGAGGTCAATGATTTGGTGAAAGAGGTGTTGCACCACCTTCAGGTGGAGTTGGAAGGAAGAGAACTTTCAGTTTTAGGGGATAGAAGCATTCTGCTGGAGGGGGATTTTCGCCTTTTGTCTCATGCCATGGTTAATTTGGTTTTGAATGCTACGAAATATTCTAGTTCTGGAACTCCCATAGTTATCGAAATTAATAGATTGTCTCATCAGTTGCGTCTTTCAATAAAAGACTGCGGAAGTGGGATCCCAGAGAATTTTCGTCAAATGATTTTTGAAAAATTTTTTAGACTTCCAGGGTCTCCGGCTGGAGGAATAGGGCTTGGCTTATCCATAGTTAAAAGTATTGTGGAATTACATCAAGGTCAAATATCTGCTCAACAGAGATTGGATGGGTATTCCGGGACTCAATTTGATATTGAATTGCCAGTTCCACCAACACCGACAATTTTAAACAAGGTTATTGAATAATGAACTCAAAAATACTTCTTATTGATGATGAAATTTCAGTTTGTCGTTTTCTTCGTTTTAGTTTGGAGTCCCATGGTTACCTTGTCGAGGAAGCTCATAATGGCAATGAGGGTTTGCAAAAAATTGTGGAATGGAAACCAGACTTGGTTTTACTTGATTTTGGTTTACCTGATATTTTAGGTATTGAAGTGTTAAAGAAGATGCGAGAATGGAACAAAACACCCGTGATTTTTCTAACAGTCAGAGATAGTGATGAAGATAAGGTGGCTGCATTAGATGGAGGTGC
The DNA here is from genome assembly GCA_019695175.1 of Bdellovibrionales bacterium. Lineage (GTDB taxonomy): Bacteria > Bdellovibrionota > Bdellovibrionia > Bdellovibrionales > UBA1609 > JAIBAM01. The sequence continues at coordinate 2,703 of JAIBAM010000050.1, read as the reverse complement.
GGATGATTATCTGACGAAACCATTTAGTGTTTTAGAATTGCTGGCACGGGTCCGGGTAGCTTTGCGCCATGCTCAAATTGAAGACTCGATCCCGATTTTTCGAACCGGCCTTTTGGAAATGGATCGTGCTGCTCATTCAGTAAAAGTGGGAAACCAAGAGGTTAAATTAACTGCCACAGAATATGCCTTGCTTTGTTTGTTAGCCAAACATGCTGGTAAGATGGTCCCCCATAGAATAATTTTAAAAGAAGTTTGGGGGCCGAACATGGTGGAACACAATCATTATTTAAGAGTGTACTTTGGTCAAATCCGTAAAAAATTGGATCACGGTTTTCCTGGTTCAGGAGATCTTATCGAAAACGAAGCCGGTCTTGGCTATCGATTGAGGATAGAGTGAATTCATTCTATCCTACTCTAATGTAGAGGGGTCATAAAGGTTAATTTTTTAAACTCAAAAATTAATTCTGAGCTGCAGACATTAGGCGACATTTTATTTTAAATTTATTTAAAAAATAATTTTTATAGTTTGTCTCAAATTGTAGCGTTAAAAATGTGTAACCGTTAAGAAATGGTAAATTTTTTTCAATCTCAACTTTTCAATCTCAAATCACGATAAGTATAAAATGAAACAGAAATTTATTTTAAGAATCTACAGGAACCAAGGTTCTATGCTCGTCCAGATGATGGTTGGGGCTGGTTTAATTGCCACAGTTTCTTTAGGGATGTCTTCGGTTTTTACTAACATGTTTTTAAATAATAATCTTGTAAAAGCTAAAAATGAGACAGAAAGCTTTCATGAAGAATTAAGGGCCCATCTTTCCAATAGACAGGCTTGTATTAATACGTTTAGCGGACTAGGTCGTTACACGAATGGTGTCGAGTACAACCTTACAAAAATCGCTAATGCAGAAGTGATAAAATTTACTACAAAATTTGATACAAACCACAAATATGGTGGAGATGTTTTCCGAATTAAAAAAATGAAGGTCGTCTATAACGACTTGCCGGCACCAGCAGGATCGGGTGAGGCAGTTCTTTCTGTTCAGTACAGTCCGACCGTTAAAACAAATGTTGAAAATTTCTCAACTCGAGAAATTACAGTGGCAGTCACCAAAGATACAACTACAAATAATATGATTGATTGTGTTTCCAAGGCTAAAATGACAGATGGAATTTGGCGGAGATCTCTTTCTAATATAAATGATATTTATTTTACAAATGGGAATGTTGGTGTTGGAACTGGAAGTCCATCTATGTTAATGGAAGTCAGTGGTGCAGGGGCAAATGCTGGGGCAAAATTTACCAGATCTGCAAAGTCGGTATGGATTGATCCCAATGAGGGAGACGGAAACACCACTTCGCAAATTGCAACCAGTCAAAACATGGGTTTTCTTTTTACGGTTAATGGAACAGTCCCCACTCGAGTTGAAGCTTTATCAATAAAGTCAGATGGTAAAGTAGGTATTGGAACCACAAGTCCATCTATGTTAATGGAAGTCAGTGGTGTAGGGGCTAGTGCTGGAGCAAAATTTACCAGATCTGCAAAGTCGGTGTGGATTGATCCCAATGAGGGAGACGGAAACACCACCTCGCAAATTGCAACCAGTCAAAACATGGGTCTTCTTTTTTCAGTTAATGGAACAGCACCTACTCGTGTGGATGCTTTATCAATAAGGTCAGATGGCAGAGTGGGTATTGGAACCACAGCGCCGCGGACAGCTTTGGATATTCCCAACGGACGAATCAGTGCTTGGTTTCCCGGAACTGTAGCAACGACGGGGAACGTTTGTTACAACGGTGTTACAGGTATTGTTGATGCTTGCACTTCATTAAAGAAGTTTAAAGATAAGATCACTCCACTCAATATTGGATTAAAAGAATTAAATCAACTTCGTCCCGTTTCTTATGTTTGGAAAAGTACAGGTGAAAAAGATGTGGGATTTATAGCAGAAGAAGTGGTGAAAGTTGACGAGAGATTGGGACTCAAATCTACAGAAAGAAAGTTGGTTGGGGTTAAATATGATAAAATGGCGGCTTTGTTAACTAAATCTGTACAAGAGCTTGCTGTTGAAAATGAAGACCTTAAACGAAAGTATAATGTTTTATTAGAGCGATTAGAAAAACTTGAAAAAAGTCTCATTGATAAGAAGGAAGGTCACTAACTTTTCCTCTTAATTCCAGCAAAACTAATTAGAATCTAGGTTCATTTGTCCTGTTAGAGCGTGTTTAAGAAGTGGTGAAGTCGAGCCAGTCGCTTCACTATCAGGTACAACATTGCGACGTCAATCATGGCCTCACTTGAGTCAGTGAAATACTCATCATCTTTAGTGAGCCTGTGGTCAGTAATGATGATGTGCCATGCCCCCTGACTCAATCCACAAAATTTATTTTTCCAGTATCAGATTTAATTGGATTCCCAACCAACAACATGTCCAGATTCAAAATAAACTACCTTTATTTGTTTTTGAAATCCTTCCGTTGCGGAAACATATTTGGAGTATTGCCAGCGTTCATTGCCATAGATGGGATCCCCTGCAACTTCAATCACGTCGGGATCCCCCCAACTCTCCATGACGGCTTTTTGATTCATTCCCAATGTAATATCATTTTTTTCTATTAATAATTTTTGCTCTTCACTAAAGCTTTCTTCATTTACTAAATAACCTCTATTTTTAGCCCATTGAGCGCGAATCTCTGTTGAGG
>JAIBAM010000003.1 GCA_019695175.1 Bdellovibrionales bacterium | reverse complement strand
GATCTGCTGGGGGTGCTCCGGGTGCTGCGGGTGTTGCGGGTGCTCCGGGTGCGGGTGTTGCGGGTGCTCCGGGTGCTGCGGGTGCTGCGGGTGCGGGTGCTGCCGGTGCGGGTGCTGCGGGTGCGGGTGCTGCGGGTGCGGGTGCTAATTTCTTAATTCTCGTTATAAGATATCCACAAGGGGATCCATTATCGGGATTTTTGCATAATCTATCTGCGATACTCTCGATTTCTGTTTTTATCTTGGTATAAGTGATATCTTCTTTATCTCCATTTTCATGACAGCGTTGGGATATAGTGTCTATTGGAATTCTAACTATGCAGACCTCGTTATATATTTTTCCGCATTTGAATTTTGTATTATCCTGGGAACAAGGTCTTCCAAAAGTGGGGCATAATTTTTTATTATTTCTAGTTATTTTTTTTCTGCAAACTCCACCAATAATGCAATTACATGAGTCGTCTTCATCAGCCGCCCAGGCCTCAGCAAAAAAACTCCATGGAGAGTTATTAGGATCATTGCTCACGTATTCCATACCATTTTTTGCTTGCCAGACTTCAAAATCATAAATGGCGTCTTGAAGTTTTTTGATGTAGTTGCGTTTTTGTTGGTCAGAGAGTTTTGCAAATTCAGCTAAGGAAAGAATTAAGTTCTTTGTATTCTTTTTTGTGACCCCCATCTTTGCAGAGCTTGGGTTTGAAATCGCCAGGGTTAAAAAGAAGCAAATAAGTGTTTTCTTAATGAGAATGTATGGGGACATGTATTCTCCTCGAAAAGAGTCTATAGATTATGGGTTTGTCATTCGTCTGGTCTGACTTAAATTTTAAGATTGAATTGTAATTTTATAAATGGTTCTTGAAAAAATAGGTCTTTGGCCTAGAATTTATAAAAACGGTCTGAATCCTTTGACTGGCGGGAAAACTCGTCATGATCAAATGGATCGTATGGATCAAATGGAGGAGAAGAAGTTGTAACTTGAGTTTGAGATTTTTGAGTTTAAGATTTTTCAATCCTTGTTCTCCGGGGGGGCTGATGGAAAATAGTAAGTTTGTAGAATATGGAACTCGCAACAGTGAGATTGAAAGGAAAGATGGGTTTTTCCCCTGCGGAGAGTGAAAAAAAATGGGTTGAATTCATTTTTCTTTGGACAAAGGTTGTAGCTTCAGTATCATTGTGAGTGAGCAGTTAACATAACTGAGATCAATAAACCCTTTTTGGAGGACAAAAATGGCAGCTAAAAAAGCCACGAAGAAAGCAACAAAGACAGTCAGTAAGAAAGCAGTTAAAAAAACAGTGAAGAAAGCAGTTAAAAAAGCGGGAGCCAAACGTAAACCCAATGCGGCTTTTATGAAGCCACTCACTCCAAGCACAGCTTTGGCTGCAATTGTTGGTGCGACACCTCTTCCCCGTACTGAAGTGGTTAAAAAAATGTGGGCTTACATTAAAAGAAACAAACTTCAAGATGCTAAAAATCGTCGTAACATCAATGCTGATGATAAATTGAAAACGATCTTTGGCAAAGGAACTGTTTCCATGTTCGAAATGACAAAAATCGTCAGTAAACACTTGCGATAAATATCGCCAATCTAAAATTGTTGAGATTGAAAATAGGGCTAGCAAAACTAGCCCTATTTTATTAGATCGTTGTTCAAGATCGCTTTTCGGTTAAAGAGAAAATTATGGGAATGAAAAGGCAATCCACACTTATAAAAAAAGTGGCTCAAAATCTTGGTGCTGAGTCCATCAAGCCTGGGTTCAATGTCAGGGTTTATGGGATTTTAATCGACGCTCAAGAGAAGAAACTTTTAATTTTGGATGAAAAAATTCAAGGCCAGAGGTTGATTAAGTTTCCAGGGGGCGGAGTGGAATATTTAGAAGCCCCAGAACAGGCTTTAAAACGTGAATTTATCGAGGAACTAAATCTCAATATTTCTTTGGGACCTTTGTTTTTTGTTTCAAAGAAATTTTATCGCTCCTTCTTTCGTCCACAGCAGTTAATTGGTATTTATTGGCAGGTTCAAGTTGAGCAGGGAGTTCCAGAAGCTCAAAATCCCCACTGCAAACTTCTTTGGAGACCTTTGCACGAGCTCACTCCAATGGAGCTGACCCATCCCCAAGACCAGGAAGTAGCCCAGATAGTAATTGAAAAATTTAAGCACCCCTAATAAATTGCTTTAAGAGTTTGTTTAAAAATCCAGTTGAATTTAAGAATTAAATTTAAGAATTAAATTAGAGTCGGATCAGAAGTGATGCGGCGTTAACAAAAAGAAAGTTTAGCTCATGACTCCCTTAGTTGCGTCTGAAATCAAGCAAATGGAAAAAGCCTGTCAATTGGCGGGCCAACTACTGAAGTATCTGGGAAGTCTTGTGCGTCCCGGGGTGACGACAGAAGAGCTGGACAAGATTGCCTACGATTGGATTCTCAGCCATGAAGCAAAGCCTGCGCCTTTGGGTTACCATGGTTTTCCCAAATCTATTTGTACCTCAGTGAATGAGGTGATTTGTCATGGGGTTCCGGGGTCACAGCGTTTGGAAGTTGGTGATATTGTCAATATTGATGTGACTTGTATTAAAGATGGATTTTATGGCGACACCTCCTCAACCTATTTTGTTGGAGAAGTCAGTGATCAAGCTAAAAAAATTACTCAATGTGCAGAAGAGTGCATGTACCAAGGAATTGATGAGGTTAAACCCTTTGCCACCACTGGTGATATTGGCTACGCGGTCAATCAGTTGGCTCGTAAAAGAGGTTATTTTACAGTGAGAGATATTGGTGGTCACGGCATTGGCAAAGTGTTCCATGATGAACCTTTTGTACCCTCCTATGGAAAAAAAGGACGCGGAATTCGTTTGAAACCTTGGTGTTGTATTACTGTGGAACCCATGATCAATCAGACTTCAGCGCCGATTAGGGAATTTGCTATTCCTCATTCCACAATTAAATATTACCAAACCGGAGATAAATCTTTGTCGGCGCAGTTTGAGCACACCGTGCTTATTACAGATAAAGGTCACGAGATTTTAACCTTGATCGATTGACAAAGAGTGCTTTTTAACACAACTTTCTTCAAATTTTTAAAAGTAAAAGGGAGCCATGGTGAAAGAGATGATGACAACGAAATCAAATAAAATCAGTCAGACTCCTCCAACTGCTGACTATCGGGTTTGCGCTGAAGCGATGAAAGATAAAAAAACTTTTGCCCGGTTGGCTCAATGGGGGCGTGAAGAAATTAGTATTGCTGAGACAGAAATGCCTGGTCTTATGGCTTTACGAAAAGAGTATTACGGTACTCAACCCCTACAGGGAGCGAAAATTGCTGGTTGTTTGCATATGACCATTCAAACGGCAGTGCTCATTGAAACTTTAACCCATTTGGGAGCCGAGGTGCGATGGAGCTCTTGTAATATTTTTTCCACTCAAGATCACGCTGCTGTTGCCATTGCAGAAGCCGGAGTTCCCGTTTTTGCGTGGAAGGGCGAAACTGAAGAAGAGTTCAATTGGTGTATTGAGCAAACTATTGAAGGTTGGGGGACTAGTGGTTTCAATTTAATTCTAGATGATGGTGGTGATTTGACCAACATGATGCATGAAACACGTTATGCTCAAATCATGGACAAAGTAGTTGGACTCTCCGAAGAAACCACTACAGGAGTTCATAATTTAGAAAAATTACACAAAGCTGGAAAACTTAAAGTTCCTGCCATCAATGTAAATGACTCTGTGACCAAATCAAAGTTCGATAATCTATATGGCTGCAGAGAATCCTTAGCGGATGGGATCAAACGAGCTACGGACACTATGGTTGCTGGTAAAGTGGTTGTGGTGGCCGGTTATGGAGATGTGGGCAAGGGTTGTGCGCAAAGCATGCGTGGGTTTGGAGCTCGAGTTTTAATTACAGAAATTGATCCTATTTGTGCACTTCAGGCTGCTTTGGAAGGATTCCAAGTTGTTTCTATGGATGAAGCGGCCGCTCAGGCCGATATATTTGTTACAGCAACGGGCTGTTGTGACATCTTGGTGGAACGTCATTTTATGGCAATGAAAAGCGGTGCTATTGTTTGTAACATCGGTCACTTCGATGTGGAAATTGATATGGCTTGGTTGGGTTTTAATACCCAAACACGTGAAATTAAACCCCAAGTGGATATTCATCGCTTTAAAGATGGTAGAGAGATTATTGTTTTAGCCAAAGGCCGTTTGGTGAATTTAGGCTGTGGAACAGGTCACCCATCGTTTGTGATGTCCAATTCGTTTACCAATCAAGTCTTGGCGCAAATAGAATTGTGGCAAAATCGCGCTAAATACCAGGACGTGGGAGTTTATCGTTTGCCTAAAGAGCTTGATGAAAAAGTGGCTCGCCTTCACCTGGGTAAATTAGGTGTGAACTTAACCCAATTGACTTCAAAACAGTCCCAATATTTGGGTCTGGCATTGAATGGACCTTATAAGCCCGAACATTATCGTTATTAATCGTTATTAATTTTGTTTATTCAAATATTGCAATTGAGTTAAATCTAATTGATTTAATTTGGTGAGGCCCCACCCTGTGAATTGGGGTTGGGCTAAAATAGCAGAATAAATTTCACCCATTGGGATCATAATAAATTCATTCATCATTGTGGTCAGTGTTTGACCACAGATCTCTTTTTTTCTTTTTCCTGAAGCGTGCGACAGTTGAGAGACGGCACGATTATAAGTGGATGAGTTGTATTTTATGTAATTTTCCTTGGAACTAGAGGTAAATAACTCCAGTGCGGCAGTGCATGTGGGACGTTGCAAATTGACCCCCTTGTGAAAAAGAGCCGGTGGATGGGTTTGAAGAGTTTGTATAAAGTGGTTGTATTCTAGAGACTCCAGTTCCACCGAAAAGTTGAGGTTCTTTTTCCATTGATTTTGCATCCACTCCATTCCCCGAGCCACGTCTTCACCACTGAGTTTTGAAAAAACCAGTTTCAACCCTTTTTTTTGTAGGGATTTGGGAACTCGAGCAAAGGCTTTTTGAGCTTCAGCTAAGTTAAAGTGGTAACAAGGATAGGGCTCTGCCATGTTCCTTGGAAGCGAGGGACAACCAATTTGTCCCGGAGTGTAATAGGCTGCGGTCAACTCTGGAAAGTTAAGGGAAAGGGTCAGGGCTTTTCGTAAATTTTTTTGTTGGGCCAATTGTGGCCCAAAGCCAATGATGTCAAAACGGTAAAGTGGAATAAATTTAAAATCTGGATTTTTCTGACGCAACGGAATTTCTTTAACTGCCAGTCTTCTTAAAAAATTGACTTTATGTAAGTCATATAAACTTAGAGCCACCATGTCTTCATCGACCATAACAATCTCGACGGGTGGACGATTTCTTCTATCAAAATAGAAGGGATTGTTCTCTAATTGAATTTTTAATTTCGAATTCCAACTTTTGATTCGATAGGGACCCGTTGTTTTCAATAAATGGTAATTTTCTGAGTTCATAGGAAGAGGACTTTTTATGGGAGTCAGTACGGGTGAAGCTAATTTGTAAAGTAATTCTGGGTCCTCTTTTTCCAGAATAATTTCAAAAGATTGATCCTGAATTCGAATCACTTTGAGTGCGGAGGGGGGCTTTTCACCTTTGAGAATCTCACTGGCCCCAGAAATGGCAGTGAGTAATTCACTGTGTTTTGAGCCCACCTTCGGATCTAAAATTCTTTGCCAAGCTAAAATAAAGTCCTGGGCTACAATGGGTGTTCCATCACTGAATTTAATCTCTGTCTTTAGGTTACATAAAAGTTTTAACCGGGTTTTCCAAATACACTGGGAAGCTAATTCGGGAATCAGTTCGTCCGCACTATTGATCCGATAGAGGGAACGGTAAAGATTGTAAAATAAAAAACCACCCGAGGACTCATTAAGTCCGGCAGGATCCACTGTTTTTGGTTCTAAGGCGGTGTGAAATCTAAAGACATTTCCAGATTCTTTTTCTTCTTTGGCCAAGAGAGTATGCGGGATTGAAAGAGCAAAGAATAACAGCATTGTGCTCCAAAAGTTCATTTTCAGATCCTTGTAAAAATTTTTTACATTTAAATTATATTTAAAATTTAAAGTCGGAGGGTAAATTTTGCGTCCGTTGAATTCACTAGCATAATTCGTCATAATGACACAAGAAGCACATTGCTTCTGGGCTTAAAATCTCAAAAATTGACTCAATTTGATAAAATCCTTAGATTCCTATTTCCAATCCTAAAGTGAAACTCTATAATAAATATTTGAAACTCTATAATAAATATTATTTATATAAATCAAAAATATAGAATCTAATGAGTCCTGATTTGAATTTGATAAGATAAATTTGATAAGATAAAATAAGATAAATAAGAGCCTAAATTAGGATTTGAAGTGAAAAGTAAAATGGTCACAAGAATGACTCATAAGTGCAGTTGAACTTTAAGATGATTAAAAAGGTAATGAAGAGGATTTAAGAGGAATGTAAAGAACATGAAATTTTCATTGCGTTGGTTTTTAATTTGCTTCTTTGGAGCTGGGTTGCTTACTCAGTTCAATAATTGCGACATATATTCGGATCGAAGTACTTTAGATAGTTTAAGTTCTACTTCTTGTTTAGATGAGAACTGTCCTGAAGGCGATCAGGATATGTTGGAGCTTTCTACAGTTCCTAGTGTTAGTGTTTATACTTCTGATTCTGGAGTGGATTTAGGTGGTGATTGTAACGAGGGTGGTTTTTCTATAAACCAAGTTTATTGGGATGTTATTCAGAATTCGAGCTCTATAATCTCTTGTAGTGGGACTGGTAATAGCTGCGGTATGTGCGTGAATGGTCGATTTAAAATGTATGTAAACTTTGGAGGAAGGCCCCCTTCTAGAGACATGCAGATACGTGTAGAAATTAAAGGTTACGACGTCAATAATGTTGAGTATACGAATCCTTTGTTAGCCAGTAAAACTATTCAAGTTCGCATCTATTAGTAGTTTATTTTATAAACAAATCTATGCTTTGGGAATTTTGACTTTAAGTACACCATTCTCCCAGTTTTTTTCCATTAGTTTTTCTGCTACAGGGTGGGGTAGATGTAGTTCTTCTCTAAAACTTTGATAGGATTGGGTTGAGTAACTTCGATCCTCGTCCTTTATTTCATCTGTAAAAGTTCTTTTGCCTACAACTATGACTTTATTGTTTTTAACACGTATATCGATAGAATCTTTTTCATGTTCTGGAACCTTTGTCTCAACGGTGTAAAAACCTTCTGTTTCAATTAATTTCGATTGGGGAATTTGTGGACGATAAAAAGGGTCTGAGGATTTATCTTGGTATTTCCCCACCCTTTGCATAGTTTGTTTTTTTTGTTCCACTAAACTGTTGATGAGCTGATCCTGTTGATTGGTTAAAGTATTTTCATTCAAAATTTGATTTTTTTTAAATTGGTCACTAAATTCACTTCTTTGATTTTTTAACATTTGATTGTAAATGGTCTGATTTTTAAGCATCTGTTGCTGATGACTTTTAAGGGCGTTTTCTTGTTCGGTTTTTTGTTGTTTTCCCAATTCATTCATTTCGTTTTTATGGGCTAAGGTTAATTCATTTTTTGCTTTTTCATGTTGTTGCTGCTGAAGGGCTAATTCTTGGTCTCCTTTGTGGTGAAGGGTGGAATTTTCTTTTTGATAGTATTGATTTAATGCAGCTATTTTTTGCTCATTTTGAGAGCGTGATTGTTCCAATTCAGAAACACTGTTTTGTTGCAGGTTTTTTTTGTCCAACTCATTTTTATCATTTATCATTTTCTGCTCAGTCTTATATTTTTTATAAACTTGATTGATCCGTTGTTGAGATTGCTGGATTTCCTTTTCATAAAGGGATTGATTTTCTTGTGCTAACAATTGGAGTTGGTTTCGGTTTTGATTTTTTAATGCCTCAATTTTATTTTGATTTTCTAGGACTGTTTTTTCTCGTTTTTGATTTTCTCGGGTTTCTAAATCATTAAAGTCAGTATGGGCCTTTTCTTTTGCTTCTATTTGTCTTTGCTTGAGATTTTTTTGAATTTCTTCCAATTCCTTGGCGGATTGATTGATGGTTTCTTGTCTTTGTTTTTGAAATTGAACCAAAGCCTCGTGATTTTTCTTTTCTTCCTGATTTCTTAATTTCGTTGCGTTTTCATGGAAAGATTGTTGTTGAAGAGAAAGAGTTTTTTTTTGTTGATCCAATTCTTGTTTGATTTGGGAAAGGGTGTGTTCGTTTCTACTTTTGTTTTCAGCAAAAGATTTTTGATACAAATCATTGTCGTAGGTTAATTGCTCAGATTGATTTTTTTTTAAGAGATCCTTTTCCTGTTGATTCGATTTTTTAATGTGATTGATAGCAGCGGCACTTTGCATCTCGGCCTGTTCCTTCTTTTCCGCGAACTGTTGTTTGATTTCTTCAATTTGAGCCTCATTATCATTGATTAATTGTTGGCGTTGTTTGCGGTAATTCTCTTGCACTGAGCTGAGCTCATCATTAGTTTTTCTACGATCAATGGAGAGATCAATGGCCATTATTTTATAGTAAACAGGTTTTCTTTTTAGGGAAATCCAAGGGATTTTAATTTAAAGAAAAAATGGCCTTTGGTGTTGCCAAAGGGCTGGGTTGAATCTGTTGAGCCAGCAATTACTTCCTTTAAAATCTTTATTTTGTCTTTTTTAATTCAGCAATGAAGTTGTTTGGAGCCCATCCTTTGTCTCAAAGAGATGATTTTTTAGTTCTATCATACTTTGACGCATGAGCATTACTTGGGAAAAATTCTTTCATCGTGGATTTTTTGCATCCACTGTAAAAGTGAGCTTTCAACTACAGCGGAAAGATTTTTAGCAATTTTTTCTCCTAAAGATTTTTTATTTTGTAAACTGACTTCTAAAATTTGCGCTTGATTTCTTTGGGCAAACAAATACTCATCGCTACTCATGATTTTATCGATTAAACCAAAATGGAGCGCTCTTTGACCAAACCAATACTCCCCCGTGGCCACTTGGCTTAAATCCAGTTTGGGTCTTTGCTGTTGCACAAACTCTTTAAATAAGGAGTGGGTGTCTTCCATCTGCTCAACAAATTTTTGCTTTCCTTTTTCAGTTATTTCACCGAGCAGGCTCACAGTTCTTTTGTATTCACCAGCGGTGAATTCTTCATAATCCACGTCGTGCTTTTTCAAGAGGCGATGGAGGTTGGGTATTTGAGCGACGACCCCAATGGATCCAAGTATGGCAAAAGGTGAAGCTAAGATCTGATTCCCAGTGCAGGCCATCATATACCCTCCGCTGGCTGCAACCTTATCCACGCATATGGTTAAATTTAAGCCAAAGCTACGAACTCTCAATAACTGAGCTGCTGCTAATCCGTAAGAGTGTACCATCCCACCCGAACTTTCCAGTCGAACTACAACTTCATCTTTTTCTGGTCGAGCTGCGGCAAGAACGGCCGAAATCACAGTGCGAAATTGTTCTACGGCACTGGCTTTAATATCACCCTCAAAGTCGATGACATAAATTTGCTTTTGAGTGGCTTTCATCTGTGCATTCGTTTTTTCCTTCTTTTTCTGGGCTTTCATCTCGTTTTTAAGATGTTTCTCATCCATGGTGTGTTGGTGGATCGTATGGGAGTAATCTTTGAGGCGGAGGTTGAGGTCTTGAACTTCCAGTTGTTCCTTGGGAGGTTTAAATCGAGAAATTAAGTTAGCAATAAGGATGAGCAGAATTCCTATGGCTACTGTTACGAGAAAAACTTTGCTACCAAAAATTAAAATATCAAATAGGATTTGCATGGACCTTCTCCTTTACTAAATTGCTTTCCTAAAGCTTCTTATTTAAATGCCCCCTCAAAACGAAACATTTCACCAGACCAAATGCCTGCCTGAAGATATGGCGTCAGAAGTCCTGGGTCCACTACAGTCGATGGTTAAATGTGTCATTTAAATGCGTCATCTTCCGACAATCCCAGGACACATTATTTTTAAACAAGCATTAGCGTTGAAATCATCGATTCGTTGGAGTCATGCTTTTGCTTGGCGCCACGCAATCTGTCAACGGTTATTGAAATGAAGTCAAAATGTTTATAACATAGAAAAATGAAGGACTGCTGCAATGATTCCGTGGTTAATTTAGTTTTATATTTTTTGATGGCCTTTGGATTGTGTGGATACTCTTGCATTTCCCAAGCTCAATATGAAGACCGGGATCCTGCCGCTGAGTTTAAAGAATTTCAAAGAGAGCTTGAGATTTTTAAAGAAAGGCAAAAAGACTTTTTTCAACATATTCAGTGGGTGCTGTCCTACGAAAATAAAATCGATAGCGGAATCGGAGATTTGAAAGATCAACGTCAAAAACAATCGCTGCAGGAAAATGAATTTTTAGTGCAATACAAGAAAGAATTGAGCCGTAAGCCCCAGATTTACTCAAAAGATATGGAAGACAAAGAAGAATTAAGGATTCTGGAAGATCGAAAAAAATGGAGTCAATTGGAAAAGTCCTATAGTGATCAGAGAAAAAAAATAGAAAAAACCAAAAGAGAAATAAATAAAATTCCAGAAAATCAAGAGGCTGGATTGGAAGATTAATTTTTATCAACCGATCCTGCAAAAGTCTCTTAGGCACAGTTTATCTAGAGTGTATTTTCAAATTTACTTTCTTATGATTTGTTCAAGCTTATATCCCGTCAGCTTGCAAAGTTGGTGAATGAAGTACCATAAAACCAAACCCGTAATGAACATCATGGGAATTGCAATGGCGAGGAATGAAGATCCGGTCATTTTGGCGATTTGGTCATTAAGGATATTGGCTTTAACTTGTTGGGATAAATTGTCATCTATGGGTAGAAAAATTTTGCTGGCCAGATAGTAATTTAAAACACTGCTGACGAGAAAAGATCCAGCAAGACCAAATGTGGTATTTCGTATGAGGAGTCTAAAACTGTGTTGAGAGTTGTTTTGATTTAATTTTGTAAATATCATTTCGAAATTAAATAATTGATCATTGCAAAATAAGGTTTCTACCAAGGGTTTTTGGGTGAAGCCAGTGATAGCAACTCCTAAAGCAAGAAGGGCTGGGAAGAGTGCTTCTTTAATAACAAACCATTGTCCCTGAAGTTTTAATAAAGCAAATCCACCTGTGACAAGAACACTCACAAGACCAAAAAGTGATAGGTAATTTTTATGTTTATTTGAAAAATAATCCCAGGTTGCATAGCCCAAGGGGAATGCAAGAGCTAGTAAAAGAGCATATAAGGGACCGTTATCACCAAGGCGTGAACTTAATTTCTGTAAAATAATAACAGGTAAAAAAATATTACAGCCAAGGGATAGAAATGGATTTTCTTTCTTTGAATTTTTGTTTGAGGTAGATTTTATTAAAATGGGTTGGTCTGAAAATGGAGCCATAATAAATCCCCCAGTTCTGTAAGTTATGAGTGCAATGTTTAAAGGCAGCGATGAGTCATGACATATTGTCCACTTCTTATTACCGTATAATTTATCTTAAGGAAACAATTTACCAATGGGAGGATTTTTTCCAATGAAAAAAATAATTTTTAGTTTTTTAGTAATAAGTGGATTTTTTTCTGTAAGGACTTACGCTCAAGAATATGGTGTGAGCTTGGGAGTACATCAAACTGACGCGTCATCAACAAACGATGCTTTATCTGTGGGAAATGTATTTAATTTTCGTTTGGGTGGGATAGTCATGCTCCCATTCACAGAAAGTTTCAAATTCAGGAGTGGATTGATGTTTACCCAAAGACATCTGGAGTTGGATATGACCACTTCTAAGCCCACTGCAAAATTCGATTACATTGATGTTCCTGCACTAGCACAATATCAGTTTAATGAAAATTTTGGTCTTTATGGCGGGCTTATTGTGGGTTTTAATGTGAATCACAAATTAACTGTGGATAATCCTCCCGCTGGAGTTTCGACTTCAGCTAAAGGGGTAAAATCCATGTTGCCCCTCTTTCAAGTGGGCATTAATGGGACCTTTCAGGATGAATTTGGTCTTGAGGTTTATTATGAGCGTAGTGTCGGTGATATTTATCAGGATGCAAAAGATTATTCAGTTTATGGAATAAACTTTATATATTTACTTTAATTTTTTAACGGGGCACCCCGCAGTGACTAATGAAGAGTCTGTGATGCAAGTTCTGAGTGGGTGCCAGTTCCCTGGTTTTATTGCGGCAAGTTTAACCTTTAAGTGATATAGGCTCAAGAAAGTCGGAAGAACCTTTTAATTCAAAATCTCAAATTAATTCAAAATCTCGAATTTAGGTCTTCAAAAAATTAAAAGCTTTCAGCTGTGGCCCATTGAGCTACAAAGTCATGTCCTACCCAACTGACGGGATGACGAGGTTGGAAGGACTCCTTCCACATGGCATTTCCGCAAGCTCTGAAAACAATTTCACTTAAAATCGCAGTCATCAAATTTTTTTGATCTTGATGCATTTCTATGAGTTGGGTTGATGTTTGTCGCATCAAAGTCATTTGCTCAGGCCCGTTATGTTGTGGCCACAGTGAAAAGTTGGACCACTGTTTTATAACAGGATGGTTAAAATAGTTTTGGGTAACTTCCATAATGTCGTTAAGGGTAAAGTTTTTTTGGAGTAAACTCAAACAGGAATCAACAATATTTAAAGAGTTTTTGTGGAGAGAACCTTCTTTGGCAAGAGCCCCAAGGAGGGGATAGAGAGAAACTTCAACTCCTAAAAAAATAGAACTGGAATTGGTTAAAATTTCAGGTGCATTAAAAACACAACAATTCAGACCTTCTTTGGTGAACTCCATGGATAAGTTTTCTAAAGCCAATTTTGCAAATCCTTGTAAATAAGGTGAATAGGATTGCCATTGATAAGAGTCACCCATAAGAACTTCAGTTCCATGATATCCATAGGCTACATAAGAAGCTTTTTTGCCATTTCTTTCTATTTTTTTTCGCAGTGGCGCACTCATTTCAACAAAGTGACGGAATGTTTGTGCTGTGACCTCCATAAAACTACGATCACAGAGTTGACCTAAGTCACTATTCCAAAACTCCGAAGATGAAGCATAGCGGTCGCCAAAACCTTTAAAGACACGATTCATGGCCGGCATGACTATTTTGGCTCTTGGCACACCGCCCGCCATAGTATGAACAAATAAAACATTGGCGTTATTTGGAATGTAATCATTGAGTGTAACAAAATACCTTTCTAATCTTTTTTTGAAATCTTGGAGTGCTTCTCGTTGGAGTTCTTCAATTTCGTCCCAATAGAGTTTGACATTCTGCCATTCGCTCAGTTTAAGGCCCTGTAATTGGTCGATGACTGTTTTTCCATTTTTATCAGCAAACAGATCAAAGCCAGCTTCTAACGGAACATTAATGAGAGGATGATCTTTTTCCTGGAGTTCTTCTGCGGTGAGAGGACGAAGTTTTCCATCGTTTTCTCGACGGCCTACAGTGGAATAGATCACTTTAGCACCACTTTTTTTTGCCTCTTCAATCAGACCATTAACATATCCCCTTTGGAAGACTTCCCCAAAAATCACCACCACATCGTTGACTCCCCAAGAAGAGGATTTGGGTACAGATCTTAAAGGATAAAAATTTTGGTTTATTGAGTTTTTTTTGTCCGTAATTTGAGTGTTATCTTTAGGGTTTAATGAATCGGCAAGGTTCTCTTTTTTAGACATGGTTTAGGCTCCTTGATTTCAACTTTGTGAGTTTTTATATGTTTTTGATTTCAATTTTAACTTTCATTTTCAATTTATTTTTTTCTGGGTCGCATGTTCTCTATATAGTAGTTTAGTTCATTCCCTCTTCTTCTTCTTTTCTGATTCAATTTTTGTTTTTTGAAAAAAATTCACTATATTAAGATTCTGAGACCGGCGTCAATCGGCAATTCTTAGTATTCATTTTGAATTGCCAGCATTTAATGTACTGTTTTAGACCAAAATGGAACTGTAAAAAGAACTATTTTTTTAGAAATATTGACAATGATGCTTTAACCATTCAAGTTGTGCGCAATTAAATTCAACAAAATAAAACAAGATTTTAAGTAAATAAATATTATATAAATAAAAATTATATATTTTACATATAAACATATATAAAAAATATAAGTTAAAATATAAAAATATAATTAAGTGGTGATTAGATAAGTTAGATAAGATTGCGTCTTAAGAAGTTCTTAAAGAATTCTTAAGAAATCTAAGTGAAGTTTGAGCTTTTTTTTGAAAATAAGTTGTTGGAAAAACTTATGGGTCCAGTCCACGTTTTGTTGCTTTAGAGTTTTGAAGCTACTGAGCCTGGATAAGCTTAAACTTAAGTAAAAAAATTTATTTTATTTATTTACAGCTTTAGAAAGCTTTTGAACGTTAGAAATACTTAATAAAAACTGAATCTGGAGATTTCTCCCTTCAAGTTATTTGTGGGCGGTGTTTGAACTAGGACTTAAGCTCTAACTCTAGATTTTTATTCGGGTATTTTTACTTAAATGAACAAATTTTAGCCACTTTTGTCTTGGGTCCCAGGTTCTTTAAATTTAAAAACCCAGAGGATTCAATGGGTTAGTGTTTTTTGATGTGGGTATATATCTTGAATAAGTGAATGTGTCCGGGTGAGTCGTAGTCTAGGGATTGCAGGTAGTTAGAACTCTAATCTTTTAAAAAATGGGTTTATTGAGAATTTAATTTAATGCTAAGTCAAAAATCGATCCTTACTCTAGTCTTGGTTTTTATTTTTTTGGGGTTTACCGCCCAATTTTCTTTGTCGTTTGCAGATGAATCCACTTTTTCAGAATCCACAAGTTCTTCGGTCTCAGCACAACAAATGTCATCCAATTACAGCATGGCGGGTTTACCCGAAGAAGCTAAACTAAGGCGTTGGTCCGGTGAGTGGTGGATGGGATCATCGCTACAAGGTTTTTCGGAAGGTGTGGATGATGGAGTAAGAAATAAATTTAAATTAGGAACAAAATTTGTTTATGAATTATCCCCATGGGCCAAACTCTCTTTTGATGGGGAATTGGCTTTCACCTCTGGAAGAACACAAACAAGGGTGGAAGACGAGTATGTGGAGACAGGACTTCGTATTCGTGAAGGTGTATTAGAAGTTGGAAATAGTGATAACTATGCTTTGCAAATTGGAGTCATTCAACAAAAGTTTCTCCAGTCCCAATTATTGATATCGGATAAAAAATCATTCCCTGGGGTTAAAGAGATTTTCGTGTGGAATATTATGAATTCCCAATTGTCTCTTTATGCGCAACAAACTGTGCCTACTTCAACTAGCTTAAATCCCAATCGAGCAGAGCAAGAACCTCTACCTACTTTTCTCACAGAAACGGTTTCTTTGAAAACGGGTTTAGCATCTTCGGTAAAACCTGAGTTTTGGATAACTCATTTTAAGTTTAATAATTTACCCGCCATAGTAGCTTATAAAAGTCAGTATGTTGGGAATATGATTGATGGTGATGATATGCCGAACTCCAGGTTTCGTTATGGGTTTGATGGTTTGGTTTTTGGAACCAAGGTATGCTTATGTTTATTAAAGTTTCCCATCACATTTGGAAGTCAGTGGTTGGAAAACTATGCGGCACCCTCGGGATTGAATCGTGGTCAAGATTTAGGACTCTCTGTGGATTTTGAGTTACCAAATCAAGTTGTAATTCGTCCTGCCTTACGGACTTTTTTTGTAGAACCCTACCTAACTCCTGGCTATTACACTCGATGGGAAGTGGGTAATGTGAATCGACAAGGTTACATGGCCAGAATGGATTTAGAATTTCGTAGGTATGGCTTTAAAACACAATTTGAATATGTTTCTTCACAGGTTCTTAATATAAATCGTTACCAGTTTGATCGAGAAATTTTCTATATAGGGGTGGAGACCAACCATGTTTCGTTCTAAATTGAAACTATTTTTGGGAGTGAAATTTATTTTTCTATTTATAGGTGCGGTCACTCTTAGTGGTTGTTGGAAAGCTCGAAAAAGTGAAGTAGAAGCACCAACGAGTTTTCGAGTTCTCGATGTCAAGGGTGAGGCCCAACACTCTCGAGGTAACCAGAAATTGGCATGGAATATACCCCGCCATAGAACGATTAATTTTACCGCATGTTTGAAAGATCTTTATCTCGACAAAGAAATTTTACACAAGGACTTTCAGGTAGAGATTCCTGAGGAGTCGCGAAAAACAGACATCATCAGATCCAACGATCAGGGTTGCATTTTATGGCAAGAGACTTGGCCTTACAATTATTATGCAGTGATCCCCGCTTACGTTAAAATTATTCGAAAAATTCATGGTGTGGGTGTGAATCCTGGTGTTGTAGAAGTTCCACTTTTCATCAACCCGTGGGCTCGTGAGCGAGACGATAATTTGGAACCGGTGATTTTTGAAAAAACTCGCAAAATTGATCCCAGCTTTAAAGTTTTAGATGTGGATCGTGACACTGTTTTAAGTGGGAAATACGGAGGAGCAAAACCAAAATTATGGGTTGGTGACTTTAAACCCGTGATTTTATTTCGCCAATATAATGATGAATACATTCGCACGAAACAAGTTGAAGGGGGCCCTCCCCCAAAGATGCGCGAAGATTTTGATGATAAAGCCGTTGGGATGTTGTTAGAAATTGCCATGGAAATGAGTGTGAAAGTTGAGGTCCAGGATTTTAGAGGAAATCCCTACTATATGAAAATTGAAAAGGGTGATTTCCTAGTCAATTCTCAATTAGTTGCTGCTACTCCTAGAGGAGAGTCAGGTGAAGATCGACTCCTCCTGACGCCACGATCCCTCCCTGGCGTGGGAAAAATCATTGGTAATGATTATCATATTGAAGTAAGCACCCACGTTGGTATCACCTCAAAAGTCACTACAGGTAATTTAGAAATTGCGCTCAAGGTGGAACCTTTCAATTTAAAAAATGGACCGGAGTTGGAACCATTTTCTAGAGTGTATACTTTAGGCGATGTGAACTCTCTGTTGAAAACAGGTCAACCTCGGGCGGTTAAAGAGTTTGGGGTCAACTTTGACTATGAAAAGTACTTGGCTTCAACCTTGAACTTTAATGATTATAAAAATTCTCGTAGATCCACTGAGATGAAACCCTTTATTTTTGAAATCGCCGATGTAAAATTTACTGGAATTAAGCCTGGTGAAACGGCCACGGTGCGCACAGTGAAGTACTCCGTGACCACTTGTATTCGTGAAACATTGACTAACGAAAGAGCTAGGCTTCGTGAAGTCCATGTTTTAGATGAAACAGGTGCAGAAATGTTAGCACTGCAACCGGATGGTTCATTCAAACCACATTTTACTACAGATGAAGGGTGTCTTGTTTTTAACTCTTCGGAAACACATAAATACTATACTCCTACTGTTTATCATTTTAGAAAGTTTATTATTCGGGTGTCACCACGTTCAGGAAGCCCGACACTTCAAAAAAATGCGGGAGGTGATGGAGAGTTGGAGCTGGCCATCAATCCTTGGGATACACAATTTCGTACTTTCGGATGGGATAAAAGGCAATTTAGCGAAGAATTTATCAATGAACTGAGAAAACAACAAAAACCAAGTACAAATTTGTTTATCACAGAGTACAGATATACGGCTTTGAACTTTGATTATGAAATCGATAAGTATTTGGATCTGAGTTTAAAAAAAGAAGTATTGTTTAATTTGGAGCCACAAGTTTTACGTTATAGTGACTTTTTAAATGGTCGAAAAATTCAGAAAGAACCTTTACGCGATGGAATTTACCTAATGAAAGTTGCTATTTATCGTGATTATTTGGATTCATCCACTTTTGTTCCTCATAGTGTGGAGAATATTTTTAAAACAACTTTAAGTGAAAATTCAAATGATGCAAATAAGAAAACATTTATTACTGCCGTAGAACGATTGGTGAGAGTGAATGCGGGCGAAATTAATGCCAATGTCATTTTTACTATCAGAGATCTACGATTGATGCGGGCTCGTTGTCATTTCTTCGTTCAATTTGAGGCTATTGATGAAGAAAAATTGATCATGGCAAATTTTCTCTACGAGAATAGTTTGAAAGTGATTAGTGCAGCCAATGATAAAGATAAATTGAATCTTCTTAAAGCAGAAAAAGAAAAAATTGAAAACGTTCTATCTTCGGTTAATGTCAAAATTACGGATTTGCAACGATCAATACAGGTAAAAAAACCGAATGGTACAAGTCCCCCAGGAATGTCCAAATTTTTGACCGAAGCCCTGGATAATACTATAATTGGAAAGAGTGGTGGTGATGCACTTGCCCCTTTGAGTATAAAGGATGCAGGTAGAGATGCATTGGCTCATATTCTTGAACCAATTCAACTCGTTGATATGGAAAGGAATCAACTGTTTGAAAATTTGATTATAAATGATTTTACGAAAACCGAAATTGCGCCAATTGTTAATCTCGAGTTGCTGGTTGATAAAAGTTCGGGTTTGCCAAAACGTGCATTTGTTGGTCCGATACTTTTTTTATCTAACTCTTATTCAGACAGACTGCGTCCGACGGACAATTTGGAAATTCGCTGCGTGATTAGTCATGTAAGAGATTGTGACCAACTAAAAATGAGAGAAGGAATGATAGAAAAAGAGTTGGCAATCATGAATGCTGATTATAATAGTAGTTCCTACGGTCTTCCGCCAACAAATATTGTCGGCGACCTTAGATTAAATCAAAGTGATGAAAATATAGGTTTTGCTAATAAAACCTTGGATGACTTAATTAGTGACGAAAAGAAAATAAAAGAAAACCATCAAAAAGATATGGATAACTATGCCACTTTACCAAATATGTTGAGTTATTTTAATTATAAATTTTTTTCTTATAATTCCCAATACTGCAACGGGGACAGTGCTAATACCCATGAAAGTGCACAAGAGTGTGAACAGATGGGGAAAAATACCATCGAACGGAGCCAGTTGTTTTCAGACACTTTAGCGCCTATTCCACAAAGTAGTGATTGGGAGGGTCTTTTTGAGCAGGGTCAAGTTTCTGTCCTTTGGTATAAACATTTGTGTAGTTACTTTTCATCTTTTTCTAAGAACAGGAACTTGTTTTTGACAAGATGTATGCGTTCAGGTGGTGGCCACGAAGTAGCTAATAGGAATTTTTTGGGGAGATGGGTTGATAAAATGCAGATTACAGATGAATCTATCTTTAGAGTTGAGAAAAAAATAAGAGTTTTTGAGGTTTCGCCAAAATTTGAATATTTGGGGGGACGTCCGTTAAATGTTTCAGTGACGGTGTCAGACTCTTTTTCGCAAAGTGAAAGTGCTTCGGTGGGAACAAGTTTTTCTGTGGGTTTATTTGATGCCGGTTCAAGTGTAACTTCTTTAGCTTCTCCTGACACTGCTGCTGCAAAAGCTACGAAATGGCTCTCTGGTATATTTAGTCTTACTACAAGATCAGGGCGAGATTCTAGTCAATCTTCCGGTTTTAATGCGGGTGCATCTACAGCAGTTCATTTGGCTATGGATATGGCATCCTTCAGATTGCAAATGACCAAATATGAGCGATGCGCTCTCATTAGCTTACGTCCCATTCGCCGTCTCGATCTTGAGGTTATTGGTTTATCCGATGGTGATAGTGATAGTTGGTTTAAAGTGGAAAAAACAGGTAAAAGACCCTTAATGAATGAGAAGGAATCTATTCCTGGTCTCTTTTTGTGTAAAGGACAGATTGAAGAGAACCCTCTTTTTGTAGATGAAAACTATTTTTATTTTAACCAAACCTTTGTTGATGGTGGGATGACCGATCCTCAAAACCTAAAAAATAATCCTTGGCTGGTTTCCATGAGAAGTAATAAAGATTTTTACAGCTTTATGTCAGGATTTCCAGGCAAAAGAGTTACTGATGAAAATGTATTTTCTCTTTTCTTTAATTTTCCTGCAACACCAGTCTTTAGTGGGGAGGAAGCCCTAACCCATATGATAGAAGCTTACAAGAGATTCATGCCTTCTTTTCACGGAATTTATACCTATCCACAGGAGCAGGATCCATTACAAAATTATCCAGCCAAAGTGAGTACAGAGATTAGAAGGTAAGATTTAAGAGTAAAAAATACGGGCGACTTTTTAAGCAGTACTTAAGAAAAGTGTTTTTCAATCATGTACTAGGTTTGTTTGTTGAAGTCCTGTTTCATCTCATGAATTATTCTTGAGGTCGCACCCTGACGCGGGAGTACTTCTTTTAAAATTTGTGTTTCCCATTGAGAGAAATTTTGTGTGTGATCGAGAATTTGGGATAAAAAATGTTCTAAAGAATTTTTGTCATCAATCTCCTGTACCATAGTCATTTTAGGTTGCACGAGATTTAATTGAGCTGTCATTTGTGTGGACATTTCTTTTTCAGTAGTTGTTTTTGTTTCCATAATTAGAATGAGTCTTTTTGTTTTAAATTCCAAAGCTTCGCGATTGTTATGATGATAGGGTCCTACAAAAGTAATTTTTCCGGCCGCGAGGGGCTCCATAACGCTGTGGACACTTTTTTTAAAGCTACCCCCAACAAATGCGATTTGTCCCCATTTGTAAGCTTCCGCAAGGAGACCTACTTGATCGACCAGAATGACTTTGGCTTGTTTTGCAATCGGTTGTTCCCCTAAATCTAAATCTGGTTTTTGTTTTGTGGTTAAGTTGGAATCCATTTGGGAATAAAGCTGCCATTCTAATTGATTTTGTTTACATAGTTTTTTCAGATCGCTTAAGTGGTTGGGGGTGGGCTCATGGGGTACAACAATCAATCTCAATTTATTTTGTTTTATAAAAGGGGCGCATGAAGGTATCACGACATTTTCGTCTTCAGGCCAGGTAGATCCAGCCACAAGAGTAAGGCTATTTTCCGAATCAAGGGATGGGGGTGATTTTACCCGGCGATTTAAAGAAAGACGGTGGATCACTTGATCATAGCGAGTGTCCCCCAGAGTTTTTATAGGACATTTTAGGCCTATTTTTTTTAAATTTTTTTGATCTTCCTCACTGACACAATAAATTTGCGTCAGGCCCTGGTATCTCCAGCGCAGGATTGGTGATAAATACTGGATCCATCTCGTTTTTAAGGAACAGGTTGCTGAAAATAGAATGGCTGGAACCTGATTTTTTTGGCAACAATTAAGCATTTGTGGCCATAGGTCGGTGCGACTGATAGCGACACATTCAGGTTTTATTTTTTTAAATAAAGAGTGCATTGGACCGGGTAAGTCAAAAGGGAGTGGAAAGCTTAGGTCTACTTCTTTGGTTTTTTCAATGACATCTTTAAAACTGGGAGAAAAATAACTGACACAAATTTTCCAGTCGGGATGGAGTTTTTTCCATTCTCTAAGAAGGGGCTTGGCGTATTCGAATTCTCCTGAAGCACAGTGGATCCATAAGGTTGGAGCCTGCCCAATCCAATTCGGCCAGGGGATTGGCTTCAACCTCAATTGAAAAGTTCGGCGCCATTTTTTATTAAAGAGACAAATGATGAGACCTAACATTAAGCCTAAAGGAACAACAACGGCTTGGTAGAGAAACATAAAAATGGATTGGAACAAGGGAAACCTTCCTTTCTGCTTGCCTCTGGTCTAACTTCGCGATAGCTAAGAGGTTTTAACCCCCATTGCTGATTGTGGCCAGGTTTAGTTGTTGTATTAAAGCTTATGCGGAAATGGTACGTCTAAGCGCAAGTTTTTTGTTTCAATAAAAAACTGCTGCATCAATAAATCTTAAAGCAGAAAGTACTCTTGGGACTCAACCAGAGTTTTTTGGGTTGGGTTGATGGAAGAACTCTCGCCAACTCAGGAAGGATATCACATGAAAATGAAGACACACTCCGGTGCAAAAAAACGTCTCCGTTTAAAATCAAGCGGAAAAGTAAAACGAAAATATGCTGGGAAAAGACATTTGCTTAACAACAAATCGTCTAAAAATAAACGTCTGTTGGGTAAAGCCACTTACGTTCATTCAGCCAGTGAATATCAAGTGAACCGTTTATTAGTATTTTAAAGGAGAATTTCCATGAGAGTTAAAGGTGGAGTTGTTACTCGTCGTCGTCACAAAAAGATTTTAAAACGTGCCAGCGGCTATTATGCTGCAAATTCCCGTTGTTTCATTCATGCGACAGAAAAAGTCGATCATGGTCTACAGTATTCTTACCGTGATCGAAGAGTCAAAAAACGTGAAATGCGACAGCTGTGGACACAAAGAATAAACGCAGCGGCCCGTTTGAATGGGACAACCTATTCTCGATTTATGGGAGCTCTTCATAAGGCTCAAGTTATGTTGGACCGTAAAGTGTTGGCTGACATGGCGGTGAATGATGCCAGTGGATTTAGCGCACTGGTTCACAAGGTTATGCCGGCTTAAGTGGATAAGTTTGAGGAACGTAAGCAGGATCATATCCGGCTCTCATTGTCCTCAGCTGTTGAAGCTTTTGGGGGCAGTGGTTTTGACAAAATTCAACTGCTCCATGAAGCTATGCCCGAGCTGGATTTTGACCAGGTCGATATAAGTACAGTTATTTTTGATCAGAGAATTGCGACTCCGTTTTACGTCAGTTCTATGACAGCGGGTCACAGGGATGCGGATCCTTTAAATCGTGTCTTAGCCGCCGCTTGCAGGCGAAGAGGTTGGACCATGGGAGTGGGTTCCCAACGTCGGCAACTTATTGAAAAACCAAATTTAAGTGAATGGGATAGGTTTAGGAAGGATTTTCCTGAACTCAAAATCATGGGAAATATTGGTTTGTCGCAAGCTATTTCGTCTCATTCAGAAGAGATTCAACATTTGGCTGATTCTCTCCAGGCGTGGGCTATGATTGTACACGCCAATGCTCTGCAAGAATGTTTGCAACCGGAAGGAACCCCCCAATTCTCCGGGGGCTATCAGGCCTTAGCGAGACTGACTCAAGATTTGTCGGTCCCAGTGGTTTGGAAAGAAACCGGTTGTGGGGTAAATTCCCTGACTTTAAATAAACTTTTGGGTACGGGATTAGCTGCTGTGGATGTCAGTGGCTATGGTGGGACTCACTGGGGAAGAATTGAAGGGGCAAGGGCAAAGGCAGATGATCTCAGAAAAGAGGCTGCTGAGGCCTTTAGTGATTGGGGAATAGGTACTGTTGATGCTATTTTGTCAGCCAAAGAGTTGGCCCCTCTTCGTGAGGGGAGTGGGAAATGCAGTCTTTGGGCTTCCGGTGGAGTGAGAACCGGGGTTGATAGCGCCAAATGTTTTGCCTTGGGCGCAGATTATGTTGGTTTTGCCAAACCTGCATTGGTTGCTGCTTTAAAGGGGGAAGAATTTTTAAATCGATGGATGGAAGCTAGGGAATTTGAACTGAAAACGGCGATGTTTTGTTTGGGAATCAGTCAAATTGCTGAATTTAGACAAAGGCAGGTGTGGAAATGGAGACAGTCCCCAGTAACGAAAAATTAAGTGAACCTCAAAGGTCGGTTTTGGATGGCTCTTCTTTAGGTCTCTCGAATTCTTCTTTAGGTCTTTCGAATTTAGATAAATTAGACAAAGGTGAACTTTATCAAAAAGCATTTACTGGATTTTCTAAACTAAATTTACGCCAAAGATACCTTCGTCTTCAGGAGCTTGGAGTCTTAAAGACAGAGGATCTAGAATTTTTGAGACAGGGTGGGATTACTTCCACGGATTTAGCAGAGAATTTTATTGAAAATGTTCTAGGTTATTTTCAATTGCCTTTAGGGGTCGCCACCCATTTTGTGATCGATGGGGAACCTTATGTTATTCCCATGGCCGTTGAAGAAACCTCCATCATTGCTGCTGCCAGTAAAACGGCTAAGTGGGTTAAAGAATTTGGCACAATTTCGACCCAGGTTATGGGAGCGGAAATTATTGGTCAGATTCAATTTGCAAAGGTCAGAGATCTAAACAATTTAAGAAAAGTTATAAAAGAAAATGAAGCGACTTGGGTGTCTGAGCTTAATGAAAAAGTAGCTTCAGGTCTAGTTCGACGAGGCGGAGGAGTGACTCGGATGGTCCTAAGGGACATACTTCGGCCCGATGGACTGACAATGGCTGTATTACACGTTTATGCCAATCCCTGTGACGCCATGGGGGCAAATGTCATCAATCAAGTATGTGAATATTTAAAATCACCTCTAGAAATCAAGTCGGGTGAAGTGGTCACCATGTGTATTTTGTCCAATTTGGTGGATTCAAAACTGACTAAGTCCCGTATTGAAATGACAGGGTTGGAAACAGAGCTTATGGAGCGTATCGAGGAGGCCTCTTTATTTGCACATTGTGACCCTTATAGAGCGGCTACGAATAATAAAGGTATATTAAATGGAATTGATCCCATTTTAATTGCTACCGGAAATGATTGGCGGGCAGTAGAGGCCGGGGCCCATGCCTACGCCGCTCAAGATGGCCAGTACCGATCTTTAACCAAGTGGTCTGTGAAAAATCAAACTTTGATTGGAGAATTGACGGCGCCATTGATTGTGGGAATTGTGGGAGGAGTGACTCAACTGCATCCCATGGCGCGATTGTCTTTAAGGATTTTAGGGGTGGATTCAGCGAACAAACTATCTCGGATCTGCGCCGCTGTGGGTTTAGTGCAAAACTTAGGAGCTTTGCGGGCTTTAACGACAGTTGGAATTATTGAAGGACATATGAAACTTCATATTCGTAATTTGACCTTGGGGGCTGGGGCAACAGATCGAGAAAGTCCGATCGTTCAGAAGAGACTGGAACAAATCTTAAGTTTACAAAAACGGATTTCATTGCAAAATGCGGTGGAAGTCTTAAATGAATTAAGATTAAAGAACAAACTTGTGGCGCCTGAGCCTAATCCCACTTCTGTATGCACTTAACTCTTTCAGTACCCAGTAAAACATTTTTGTGTGGAGAGTATGCTGTACTTTATGGTGGGCCTGCTGTTCTGCTCGGGCATGCTCCCAGATTCAAACTACAAATGAAGTCGATGGTGGGAGCTGGAGAATGTTTAAATATTCCTTATGGAAGTCCCGGAGCCCAGTGGATTAAAAAAAATGCACCGTTGTTTAAAGATACAAGTTTGATTTTTCAGGATCCTCACGGGGGAAGGGGTGGTTTTGGGGCCTCATCGGCGCAATTTGTTTTGTCCTATGTGGCTGCCAAAATACAAAACTCATCTTTGTCTCTTATACAAAAGCAATTAAATGTGAAGGAGATGTGGCAAGAGTATCGTCTTTTAAACCATGGTAGTGATCAGCTTCCCAGCGGTGGAGACGTGGTCAGTCAGTGGCATGGTGAAACGGTTGTTTTCAACCAACATCCGTGGAGATTGGAGTCTAGAAAATGGCCATTTCCCAATTTGGAATTTATTTTAATTCCTACAGGCTTTAAGGTTTCCACCCATGAACATTTGCGCGAAAGATTACCGGTTTCTGAAACTCTAATTAAAAGGGCTGAAACTGTTGCAGATTCTTTTTTGAAAGCTGATGAAGAACGTTTCGTTTTTGAACTCAGAGGTTATGGTGAGGAATTAGAACGCTTGCAACTGGTTACTCTTGAAACCAGAGGACAAATTGCAGATCTCAGTGCCCACTCCGCTGTTCAGGTTATCAAAGGGTGTGGAGCCCTTGGCGCCGATGTGATTTTAGTGATTCTACCCAAAGCCCAAAAGAATCATTTTTGTGATTGGCTTGTTAAAAAAGGCAGGACTTATTTTTTTGATTCCTCAAATATTGATTTTGGATTGCAAATGGAAATGTTGTTGGAACCGAGACAAAATGAAGTTGTGGGGGGACTGGTATGAAAATAAAATTAGTACGAGCCCAAGCTCCGGCAAATATAGCTTTGATTAAATACATGGGAAAGGCGGATTCCGTTCGCAACGGAGCGGCTAATTCTTCTTTGTCCTATACCTTAAATCATTTATGCTCCTTTGTCGAAATTGAATCTAGAACTGGAAATGACAATTGGGAACCATTGAATCACCCCTACTGTCACGATGAAAAAACAAAATTAAGTCCTCTTGGGATACAGAGATTTCTGACTCATTTTACAAAACTTAAAGAATTTTTTCATTTGGAAGGATCTTACATTATCCGCTCAGGGAATAATTTTCCCAGCGACTGCGGTTTGGCGAGCTCAGCCTCCAGCTTCGCGGCTTTAACGTTGGCTGCTTTTTATTTGAGTGATACTCCCTCACATCGACTTACAGAAGATGTCTGTAAAAAGTTGGCTCGGTTAAGTCAGCAGGGATCAGGATCCTCTTGTCGTTCCTTTTTCTCTCCTTGGTCATTGTGGAGTGAAGAGGGGGCATTTGGTTTGGAACTTCCGTTTCAACGATTGCGCCATCAGGTTGTTCTTGTTGAGCAGGAAAAAAAAATAGTTTCATCCAGCTCGGCCCATCAGCGAGTCATAACAAGTTTATTATTTGAAGGACGTAGAGAGCGGGCCCAAAAAAGGTTGGAATTTCTACTCAAATCTTTTCGTGATGGTAATTGGAGTGACGTTTTTCAAAATGTTTGGGCGGATTTTTGGGAGATGCATGCACTTTTTGCAACCAGTGTACCCAGTTTTAGTTACTTTAAACCGCTCTCCATTCAGGTACTGAATTATTGTGAAGAATTGTGGCGAAAAAATAATGATGGACCGTTGGTAACTATGGATGCAGGGGCCAATGTTCATTTGCTTTACCGTGAGGACCAAGAGTTTTTGGCAAATCAGTGTGCCAGTCAACTTAGATCCTTGGCTTCAATAATCGATTCGGCCCATCAAGAATCTAAACAATATGGATTGGGATCATGGAATTTGTAGTTCCAGGTAAGTGGATACTGTCTGGGGAGCATGCCGTTTTGCGCGGAGTCCCGGCTCTTGTTTTTCCACTGAAATCCAGTGTCATGCATGTCACTTATGAAAACTCTTTGCAGCCCCTGCAGTTAAACCTTTCAGGTACTTATGGTGATGAACTCAAGCTCCTAGCTTGGGGGGTTCTAGAAAATGCAGCTCAGCGATTAAATAAAAACATACATGAAGTGACAGGCGTTTTAGAAATTAACAGCAGTTTACCCATGGGGACAGGTTTAGGGGCTTCTGCAGCTCTCTGTGTGGCTATGAGTCGATGCTGTCACCATCTAGGATGGGTAAGTGAGGATCAACTATTTTCATTGAGTCGAAACTTGGAAAATCTATTTCATGGTGAGAGCAGCGGAGTGGATGTAGCTGTGGCTTTAAGAGGAACGGGTCTTAAATTTGTCCGTCAAGTCGATAGTTTTTTTGTTCCAAGTCAGGCGGGAGTTGTTAGTGTATCTGAAAACTTATTTGCTGAAAAAAATCTATCTCGAGATTTTGTTGAATTGCAGTTGAATTGGAAGCCAGCACTTTATTTGTCTTATTGTGGTCAAAGGGGAATGACTGCTGAATGTGTCACTAGGGTTAAAAGTATGTGGGAGGAAAAACCACAGTTGGCAAAAAAAATTGATTTGCAAATGGCTGAATCCGTATCTTGTGGAGAGCAAGCGCTTAGAGCCAATCAAAAATTGGGCATGAATTTTCTTATAAATTCAATGAATTTAGCTGCAGATTGTTTTAAACAATGGGGTTTATCAGAGGGAGCTGTGGAACAGCATATTCTTCAACTTAAAAGTCTTGGTGCTTTAGCTACAAAGCCTACCGGATCAGGAGGAGGGGGGTACATTCTAAGTTTGTGGAATGAAAAACCCCCTCAAGATCCAAGATTAAATTTCATCTCATGTTTTTAAAAAACAATTATTGTTTATTTATTTATACTTATGCGATCGACACCAGTCATGAATGAAAGGGAGTCTTGATCTGGCGGCTGCATTCGCTTTGTTAACGACTCTCATGAAGCTACCAGAGTCAAAATAACAGCACGAAAAAAAATGAGTTCCTATAGTCTAGGGTACGCCCTCATCTTAAAACGAATCCACGTCTTGAGGTTGAATATAGGCTGGTTCTCCGTCGAAAAAGTAAAATTTTTCGTTAATGTAGGGCCATTCACTTTGTCGGCGATAAATTTCCGCCAAGGTCAAAGAGGCTTCAACGAGACGTTCTTTAATCAGAGAATGATATCTTTGAGCACTTTTAGAAAGGTGCCTGCGATTTTTAGGTTGGTCTAGTTTAAGCAATAAAGGAATTTTTTTGTATGAAGAAGTCGCTAAGTTGAGAACAAGTTCTGTGAGGGATTTTTTGGAATTATTTTTTTGAAAGGAGGGCCATAGTTTTTTTGCACTTTGGAAGACCTCATTGCTGATTTGGGGGTAAAGCTCATCCACACAGGTTTCCTCAAAATAACTGTGAATTCCCTTTTGCTGGGTAAGGGCCCCATCATAATTTTCAGAGACATGAAGGGGTTGGGCTAAGTCACCAATATAGTGGCACATCACCCCTGCAACGACCAACCAATGGCCCTGAAGAGTTTTGTATTCTTCAGCTAATTTTTCAATGGATCCTGGTGTTGATGGATTTTTACTAAGAGCTGCTGAGGTTGGATTTTTTTCGGAACTTTTTTTCTCTTCATTAGCGGGAAGAGGAGGGGGGTTAGAAGCTTTTTTTGTTTCCTCTATTTTTTGATGGGCTACAACCAAATTTTCTCTCGTTTCTGAAAGTTTCTGATTGAGCTCCCGGAGGCGCCATAAGGCTCTTCCATCTTCAATTTTAATTTCGGGAATTTTTTCGGAGAGTTCTTTTCGATTTAACAGAAATGGGTTTTGAACTTCAGGATGAAGGGAAATTTTCTTATTAAATGAGTCTAGATTTAAATAATGTTCGGTTTTCTCTGTGGCATAGGTTGCTGGCCTTTTCCAAATAAAGTCAGGAACATTGCAATAGAACCCAAGGTCAAAACTATGTTGTTTAAAAAGTTTTTGAGTTTGTAGATTGGGATCCTGTGCAACCAGGTTGGCCGCTGTTTCACCAACAATTTTATGACCTTGGCGACCCCATCCCCAGGCGGTTTGGGGGAAGAAAAACTGTAAGGCCAGTGGGACGAAGAGTAAAATAAACCTAAAACCGCTGGCCTTTTTGCTTTTGATAATTTCCATGTTTAAACTCTTATCATTTTCCATGTTTAAGTTCTCATCATTTTCCATGTTTAAGTTCTCATCATATTTAGAATCTTTTAAAAGATTTTCTACAATACCCAATATGTATTTTCGTTGCAAAGGGAGAGTAAATTATTAACGCCAGTTTCGTTTAAGCCAGTCGTAAGTCTGTAAAAATACTTGAAAGTCATGTCGGCCCCTTTGAGGGGTTGAGTTAAACAAAACAAAACCTCAAGGAAGGGGAAACTGGCATGAGCAACATAGATTGGACCACTTTGTATTGTATTGTCGATGCTTTTTGTAAAGAATTTGAACCCCATTGGTTCAAAACTCTGCTGACAACGGGCGTAAGACACAGGACCCGAGAAGCAGGATTATGCTTATGCGAAGTGATGACAACTGTTATTGCATTTCATTATTCCAAAATAAGAACCTTTAAGCATTTTTACCTTCAATTACTGGCCTTCCACAGGGATCTTTTTCCCAGGAATGATGAGCTATTCTCGTTTTGTTAGTCTCAAGAAAATGGCAATGATTCCTCTGATAGCCTTTACAAGAACACATATGGGTAAATGCAGTGGAATATCTATTGTCGATGCCACTCCAATTGTGGTTTGCCATAATAAAAGAATATTCTCCCATAAGGTTTTTGATGGACTTGCAAAGCGTGGGAAATCCACAATGGGCTATTTTTTCGGGTTCAAGCTGCATCTAATAATTAACGAACCGGGAGAGATTTTGGCCTTTAAACTCACGCCTGGAAACATTAATGATAACAAGGTTGTGGGAGAACTTTTAAGAATTTGGTTGGGAAGCTTTTTGGAGACAAGAGTTATATCAGCATGAAGCTTTTTAAAGAGTTTTTCAAACGCGGCCTTAAGCTTGTTACTCAAGCAAGGAAAAATATGAAACCCAGAATGATGGAAATTGCAGATAGATTGATTTTAAGAAAGCGCTCACTGATAGAGTCCGTGTACCACCAGCTTAAGGACGTTATGCAAATCGAGCATACAAGGCATCGAAGTTCATTGAATTTTATGGTGAACCTCTTCTCGGGTCTTGCTGCCTATGTCCTTTATCCAAACAAACCACAGATGAGATTTGATTTTAATACTTCTACACAAAAATTATTGGCTGCTTAAACGAAACTGACGTTATTAACGTTGGCTCGTAAAGACTCGGATGAAAGCCCAGATAAAATAAAAAAACTGAGAAGAAGAATAGTGGAGATAAAATTCCAGGTTAATTAAAATGACTGATGACTGATGACTGATGACTGAGTGCGAGATTTCAAAAGTCGGAGCCACCCAATTTTACCTTTGGGAACCACTTTGGATGTGGGTTGTTTAGTTAGGGGTTTTGGTCCCGTTGCTCAAAAGCTTTTTGCTCTAATTTTCCTGTAACTTTCTCCCATCATTTAAAATTTTATTTTATGGGTTGACCCGTGGCGGGATCAAAATTTGGATTGATTCCTTTATCGCCGTTTGGATTGGTAATTGCACCTGTTGGGTCCATTGAATTTTTCTTGTCGGGATTATTGGGATTGCGGATAGATGCAATGAGGGTCATACGAATGGGTTTTGTTTTAGGATTTGTTTTGTTTTCAACTTCCAGGGTAATTTCAACGGCGTAAGGGAAAACACCTTTCGTTCGATCGTCACCACGCGCGTTGGTAAACCAACTTTTGACCCAGGTGGTTGGATCAACAGGGCCTAAATACTGAAATTCAAGTTTAGTGACATTTTCCAAAAGGGGAGTTTCTTCTCCTCCTTTTGTCACATCATCATCAAGTAGGTAAGAAATTCTACGATATAAACAACGGGATGTTTTCGTTCGATTTTTCCAGCTCCGACAGTCTTTTAAAAAATATCCAATTTTAGCTTGATCACTAGTTCTTTCCTCTGCGGATACACGGGCATAAGATAAAGTTGTAAAGTCCAATTTATTGGATTCACCTAGAAATTGGGTGACAATTCTTTCCATTCTCGGTTTGAGGGTTTCTGGACTATTGTTTGTTGTATTGGGATCAAAGGGTGATTTGGCTTGGATTGGGTCCACTTTTCCGGTGGCACTTTTTGGAGCCTCAGGGTTGGAATTGTTATCTGGAGTTTTATTTCTTAAATTCACAATATTGTTGTAGAGCTCAATATTAATGTCGCGATAATTGAAAGCTTTATTAATATCGGATTCCATGACTCTTAAGGCATCTCTGATGGCACTGTATCGATCAATATCATCTTGTATTTTTGATTTGTTCTGTAAAGCCTTTTGGATGGATTGGGCAGTAAAGAGAGTCAAAAAAGCAAGAATTGCCATGGCAATAATAATCTCAAGAAGAGTGAATCCTTTCTGCCATGGAAGAGAAGGGGATAGATTCACTAAGTTCCCTTGCCCTGAGATTTCTGACCTCCTGCAGGGCTATCATTACTATTGTTGTTAGAGGGTTGAGGGTTTGAGGGAAGACCACCTGGGAGGGGCATTTCCCGATTGTAATCAATAAAATAGGTTGTGACTGAAAAAGGCATCTCTTTATTTTTACCACCAGTCTTTACAAAAATAGTAACAGTGCCCTCTTTAATCGATTTGGAAATAAATTCCGTGGACTGTTTAACCATTTCTAGGAACATTTCATTTTGACCACCATTTTTGCCTAAAATGGCGGCAGATAAGTCAGGCATTTTAAATTCATGGGTTTTAAATTCCCAACGGTATAAGGGTTGATCAGAGCCAAAATCACCACTTTTGTCCACGATTTCTTCAATGGATTTATTGGTGTACTCGGCCTGGATCTCTACCATTTTACGTTCCAATAACAGGGCCACATTGTTGTAAAGAGTGGCTTTACGCACCCTCATAAAGTTTCCAGTCCATGAGGTGGACATGATAACCATGCCTCCTACCAAAATTGTCATAGCGATGAGAACTTCGAGGAGAGTAAATCCTAAGTGTTTTTTGTCAGAAGGATTCATTCGTGGAGTGCCTTTAAACTTATGTATTCGGTAATAACTTCAGTTTTTCCCGTGAGTGGTCTAAGGGCCAAAGACCAACGTAGTTTTTCATTGGCCTTAAGATGGATGACCGCTTCATCTGCAAGACCCTGGGGAGAAAAGTAGATATAAACCCGACCTTCTTTAAAGGGGTTGTTGCTGCGACGAAATTCCACATCTTCAAAAGTGAGGGACCCCGGAAGCGTTTCAGGTTTTTTTAAAATTTTTGTATCCACAGTAAATAATTTTTGTTCTTCTTCTGATTTGGAATCAGAGTCTTTTTTTGATTCTCTTTTTTCTTGTTCCCGCTTTTCGCGTTCCGCCAAGGTTTCGGCCATTTCCTCTGGCCGCAACACATTTTGACTGGTAGCCACTTCGACCCAGTACTCTTGTTTATCTTTGGAAGAATCTGTTTTTAAGTCAATCACCAAACGATACATCGCGCCGTTCATCATAGCGCTGTTATGCAGCTGTCGTCCTAAGGAGGATATTTTTCGAACTGCTTGGCGTATTTGATTATTCTGTCCTGTGAGTTTGGGAACGGCCAAGGCTACGAGGGCGGCAACGAGTCCCAGTACAATCATGAGCTCAAGCAAGGAAAAACCTCGAGCTCCCCTTTTTTTAAAATTAAATTTGTTTACAACAAGACTACATGGTCTCAGAGGAAATATCGGCCCCTTCACCTGCGCCGCCTTCTTTTTTATCAGCTCCATAGGATAGGATACTAAAAGAACTACCATTTGATTTATAAATAAAATCTTGTCCCCAAGGATCTTTGGGGAGTCTCTTAAGATAAGGCTCAGGTCCCCAGTTGGTGCAAGAGGTGGGTTGACTAACTAAGGCTTGGAACCCTTCTGATTCAGGTGGATAGGAGTTACAATCGGTGTAATAGTTATCCAGCGCTTTGCTCAGCTCACCGATTTGAATTTTAGCCTGGTTCATTTGTGCTTTTTTCATTCGACCTCGAATCTGTCCGGCCAAAATTCCAATAAGACTGGCTACAATCGCAAGAACAATCATAATTTCTAAAAGAGTCATACCCCGTCGATTACGTATCATGAAGCCTCCGCTTTACAGACTGAAATTTAAATTGTCTGATTTGTTGATCTATTACATTTATCATTATCCACCAATGTTTGAAAGTTCAAAAATAGGAATCATGATTGCAAAAACAATGAAGGCGATTACGCATCCCATAATAATAATCATAAGTGGCTCCATAAGAGAAGTGATGCCATCCACTGCAGACTTTACTTGAAAGTCATAGGCCTCACTGACTTGAATCAACATATTTTCCAAGTCTCCAGTTTTTTCACCAATACTAATCATGTGAATAACAAGGGGAGGGAACTGTTCGGATTTTTTCAAAGGACTGGCGATGGACTCACCTTCACTCACATTTTCTCGACCCTGATCAATAGCTTTAGCGATGACTTCATTATTTACCACATTTCTCACGATTCCTAGGGCTGCCAACATGGGAACACCGCCAGTGAGTAGAGTGGCAAGAGTTCGGGTGAATCTGGAAACCGCCACCATCCGTGCTAATTTCCCTACCAGAGGAAATTTTAAAAATAGAGCGTCCCATTGTGCTCGACCTTCGGGAGTGTTTTTCCAACTGCGAAATAAAAAATAAAGTATAACTCCTGCCACAATAAGAACATGCCAGTAACTCACCACAAATTCACTAAAATGGATTACTGCAATAGTGTACCAAGGTAAGGTGATCTCGGGAAAGGATTCAAATACGGAGACAATTTTAGGGATGACAAAGACAGACAGAACACCCAGTAAAAGAGTGGTAAAGACCATCATAACCACAGGATAGATCATTGCAGAACGCACTTTTGTATTCAAAGCGGCTTGCGCTTCAGTAAATTCGGCTAAACGAATTAAAATGACATCAAGGGTTCCAGACATTTCACCAGCTTCACACATGGAAACATAAGTGGTGTCAAAAATCTTGGGGTACTTAGCTAAGCCCCGGTGAAAGGATCCCCCTTCGTTAATGGAACTTCTCATTTCAGCCATCACTTCTGACAGAGTGGCATTCTCTACTTGTTCAGAAACCGCTCCTAATGCATCAACTAATGGGACGTTGGCCTTTAACAATGAAGCCAATTGACGAGTCATGGTAGAGAGGACTTCCACTCCGACTGATCCGCCTTGAGATGACGGTTTGTTCCCTTTATTTTTTTTTGTGGATTTGGACTTATCTTTGAGATCAATAACAAAAATACCATCTTTTTTAAGACGTGATCTGGCGGTTTTAGAATTGTCGGCTTCAACGGTGCCGCGTACATTTTTTCCCGCTCGATTCAATCCACGATATTCAAATATGGCCATGAAAGTACGAGTCCTTTTACACTCAATGTTTTAAATACAATAATCTTTAGTTAAGGAAATCACATTTAAAGCAAACTAGATATCCATTTGTGTATTTGCCAAAACTTCTTCGACCGAGGTGATTCCCGTTAACATTTTTTGAATTCCATGTTCACGTAAAGTGGACATGCCTTGGCGAAGAGCTTCTTTTTTGATTGTATTTCCATCTTTTCTCTGCATGATTAAACTGCGAATTTCATCGTTTACCAGAAGAAGTTCTTGAATCACTGAGCGTCCAATGTAACCTTTTTGATTGCACTCAGCGCATCCCACAGCTCGGTGGGGAGTTGCACCAGTCAATGCTTCACGGGTTAATTCTAAGCTGCGAAGCTCCACATCTGTTGGTGTGTAGGGCTCTTTGCAATGGGGGCAGAGCACTCGCACTAAACGTTGAGCAACGACCCCTAAAAGGGATGTGGCAATAAGGAAGGGTTCACAACCCATGTCAATCAATCGAGGGAAGGCTCCGGCAGCGTCATTGGTGTGGATAGTGGAAAGCACAAGGTGACCGGTAAGGGAAGAGTTGATTGCGATCTCAGCAGTTTCCAAATCACGAATCTCACCGATCATGATAATTTCAGGGTCTTGGCGAAGAATGGAGCGTAAACCGCTGGCAAAAGTCAGTCCGATTTTGGCGTTCACTTGAATCTGACCAATGCCATGAATTCTTTGTTCCACCGGATCTTCTACCGTAATAATGTTTTTATCCACACTGTTAATTTTTGAAAGACAAGCATAGAGGGTGGTGGATTTACCACTTCCGGTGGGTCCTGTGACCAAAACAATCCCATAAGTTTTATTTAATAAATGATCAATTTTTTTCAAACTGTCTTCAGAAAATCCCAGTTGTACTAATTCTAAAATCACATTCGATCGGTCTTGCAAACGCATCACCAGGCGTTCGCCGAATGCCGTTGGAACTGTGCTAAGACGAACATCGATATCTTTACCCGCTAATTTAAGTGGAATGCGGCCATCCTGAGGTAGTCTTTTTTCAGCGATATTTAAATTTCCCATTACTTTTATACGAGAGGTGATCGCATTTTGTAATTTTTTGGGTGGTTTGAAAATTTCAAACATAATACCATCCACACGAAACCGCACCGACATGTCCCGTTCAAAAGGTTCAATATGAATATCTGAAGCCTTTTCCTTGACTGCACGAAATAAAAGAGTGTTAACCAATTTGATCACAGGGGCATCATCATCACCAGCTTCTAACAAATCAATGACAGGATCGTCCAAATCATATTCTTCACTTTCAATGGTTTCCAATCCCTCCAGGGCCGCCGTGCTTTTTTCATAAACACGATTTATTGCATCGTGCAAACGGGAAGAAGTGGTCATAAGTGGGTGAATGCGTTTATCAAAACGAACTCGTAAATCATCAATGGCTTTGCGGTTGAGCGGGTTGGTAGTTAGAACATACACGCGATCAGATTCAGTTTTATAGGGTAGCACTTGATGATTTTTGGCATAATTAATTGGAATGTCACGAACCATTTCGGCTGAAATATCATTGACGGGGATATCTTTAATAAAATCAATTTGTAAATGTTTGCAAAGATCAGCTACAGCGTCCTCAGGATTGGTGTACTGTTGTTCTCTAGTGGCTTCCTCTAAAGTGATGCCACTTTGATTGAGAAAGTTTAAAAGCATTTGCACTTCCTCATTCGACAGACTGGTGGCTTTAGCTATTATACTGGTGAAATTCATTTAAAGAGATTCCCCTGCCGGTTCTTCGTTGTTTTCCATTTCTTCCATATCTGGATTGGGAGAGGTTTCTTTAGCGGCCCGACGTGGTAAGTTGTCAAGGATTTCACCAAAAGGGTCACGTCCATTCATGCTGCGTTGAATGAACTCAATGCGTTCATTGAGTTTTTGATTGAGAATGGCCCCACTGTCATCGCCATTGCGCACGACTTTGGGAGTGATGAAAATCATTAAATTCTTTTTATTTTTTTCTGTTAGTTTAGATTTGAAAAGCCAACCTAAAATGGGGATATCACCAAGGATAGGAATTTTTTTAATAGTTTCCTCATCTTTGTCTTGCATCAAACCTCCGAGAACGGCGGTATCTCCACTGTTAACGACGATTTGGGTTTTTACATTTCGAGTGGATGTGGTGACACCATTTTTAGCGACTTCAGAGGCACCACCAACGTTCGTAGTAGAGATTTGATTGATTTCCTGATTGATTTTCATTTGTACAGAGTCTGTGTCGGGACTGATGTAAGGGGTTAAAGTGAGTTTAATGGTAACGGGTTCGCGGTTGGCACTTTGTTGCGAAATTCCTCCAGCGGCCATGCTTGTGGTTAATGAAACAGGAACTTTATCTCCCACTTCAATCAGAGCTTCCTCATTATCTAAAGCCATGACGGTCGGTTCGGAAAGAATATTTGTTGAAACATTGCTTTTAAAAAAGTTAATTAATCCAGTTAAGGAGGCCACTGGTATGGTTCCTGTGGATGTTTTAAGATCAAAAGTTCCCCCAAAACCAAAACCAAAAGTTCCACCACTATCACTTTCGGGAGAGAGAATGGAAGAGACACTGTCTGAGCTTCGAAAGCCCATTCGCCCAATTCCTGCACTGGCTTTGTCAAAACGGTAGTAATCAATACCCCATTTAGCTTTATCCTGTGCTGCTAACTCCATAATAATTGTTTTTACAAAAACTTGATCACGAGCAATATCAATTTTTGAAAGTAAATTTTTAACTTTTTCATAGTCGGGTTTACTGGAGACCACTATCAAACTATTGGTGATTTTGTCCGCTGTGACTTTAACGTCACCGCCAAAAATCACGTTGGCAGAGGGGCCCGGGGCCGCCCCGGTGACTCCAGGACGGGCTGTTCCTGGACCTTGATCCATAGCCTTTTTAGATTCAGTTGCAATACCATTAATCATTTCGGCAATTTTTTCAGCTTCAGAGTAGCGCACGTAATAAACAAAAACGCCGCCTTCATCCTCAGGTCTTAAGCGAAAATCTAAACGCGCCACTAGTTTTCTGGTTTTATCCACGGCAGCTTGGTTGCCCACCACGATGATAGAATTGGTGCGATCGTCGGGTAGAACTAAACTGGGGATATCTCCCGTGGCGTTACCTCCACCGCCATCAGGACTTGCTCTGCGGAATCGAGGAACACCCCCAAAACCTTGATTGCCACCACCGCGTCCTTCGCCCTTAGTGATAATTTGATCTATCAAGTCAGCCATGTCTTTGGCTTTTGCATATTTAATGCGCATAACTTCCAGTTGTTCCTCGTAACCAGGGATGTCTAATTGGGTAATGATTTTCATGAAACGATCCACATTGGATCCGTAGTCCGTCATAATAATAGAGTTGGTGGGTGGGTAGGGATTTATTTCACCTACTTTGGACTGAAGCTGGCGTAAATTTTTATTTACTTCTTCAGCACTAATATATTTCAGTTTGATAATTTTAGTGATCATGGTGTCAGAGTTGGGGTAATAGCTTCCTGAGTAGGTTTCTATGGAGTCCCTTTGCGCTTCCCGTGCTGGTTTGATTTTTAAAAAACCGTCCCCAGTGGGTACCACAGCCATTCCATTGATCGCTAGGGCTGAAAGAAAGGCTTTGTAGGCTTCAGCCACAGTGATTTGTGAAGGTGCAATGATGGTTATTTTACCTCGAACAGCAGGATCAATAATAAAGTTTTTTCCGGTAAGCTCGGAAATAGCTTTGACCACATCCGTAATTTCCGCATTGGGGTAATCAAAACTCTCAATTAAATCTGGAAAATTTTTATTGTTTATATCTTCAATGTTGGCTTCTGAAAATTTAGCCTTGGTTTTATCACTTACAAAGCCTCCTTTTTTATCACGAGTTCCTTCCGGAGGAGCAAAAGAAGTCTTATTTTTAGAGTTTGAATTTAAAAATGCATTTTCTTGTGCTTGACTGTAGTGAGAAAAGAAAAAAGGAAATATAAAAATAAATTTTGCTGTTTCATGGATCGTCTTTCTGATGATGTTCATCGACATCTGCTGGCCCATAATTCACCCTTCCTTGGCTGAAATACTTGAAGTATTTTTATTTTATTAAAATCGTTGCCTTGCTATTTGTAATAACTATTTAACCTCATAATTAAATGTCTCATCCCGTCCCCCTCGTTCCACTCCAATTTGAATGCGAGCATCTGATCTTAGAGCATTATACATTTCCATGGCCTTTGCCGGGGAGTTGACGGGCTCGCCATTAACACTTTTAATCACATCACCGGGCTTAAAACCAAGTTTTTCATAAATACTATTTGGTTGCATAGAAATAAAGCGAAAGCCATCAATTCGTCCCCCTGATCCGGGTGCAATGTTAGGTACCATTCGGGCTTGATTTAAAATGGAACTTAAATTGGCGGTGTACTTGTTTAAATCCTCTCTTCGCATGGAGAAATCAAATTCACCACTTTTAACAACTTCTTCATTAGGGTTTGCTTCAGTTTTAACGCCAAAACTCAATGTCATTTCCTTGGGAATTTCAATATACTCTAAACGATTATTATTTAAATTTCTAAAAATGACTTTTTGTCGTTCAATTTTAACAATTCGAGCCAATCCCGCCACTTCATCTTCGATGATAAAAGACTTTGTTTCATTTTTAGCTTGGATAGTAATGGTGGCCACGGATCTCTCTGGATTTAAATGCACAATAGTTCCTTCCAGTTTTAGCGGTAACTGAGACAAAACGGGGGCGGAGCTTTCATCAACCTTATTTTCTTGTTGTTGAGACGCCAACGTGGGCGGGATCACTCCGTCAGCATTAAATAAATTCCGATCCGAAACCACAGTGTAGCTGGACCTGTTGCTTATTTTTTCGCCATGTGTTGTGAGGGATTGAAGAGGGGGAGCTTTGGTCGGGAGCATGGCAGGTCGCAAATTCAAAATGCTTAGATCAGAAATTAAGTAACCTAAAAAGAGAATGAAGAGGTAAATGTATGAGCTTTCAAAGGGTGGCCGGAAGCCACTGCCACGAAATTGAGACATCATCCTTGATGTGCGACCTAAAATTGCCATCTTGCAATAATTCTAAACTGTGATCCTCTGGGTCGTCCAGATTTTGTTTTGGAGTGTTTAAGCTTCGGATCGAAGTTGCCCATCACCACTTCATCATGCCTGCTTGGGCACTAAGAAATTTTTTTTATTCTTACTAAAAGATTGATGCTCCAAGACTTCCGTCCTTTTCAATTGAGTGGAAATTTTTTACATAGAGGAAATATAATGCTGCTTCGTACTATATGGGTTATTTTGCAGAAGAAGATAATTTAAGTAAGGCACAGGAATTGCTCAAGTAATTTCTATCGCGGGGGACTTAAGTGAGGTAAGAGCGGTAAGTGGGAAAGCGAGTTTAAGGGATACAGGGATACAGGGGTTTAGGGATTGGATTTAGGGATGTAGGTTAAGTGACTAGAAGGTAAGAACCAATTGAACATCAACTGCTGAGCATGGTGCAAAAGCAGAAAACGGGTTTTGGTTTAATATAAAAATAGAATGTTTTTTTGAAGCTGGTGGCTATAAAAATAATTCTATTAAAATTAATCCTTAAGAGGGGGGGATAAATGTTTGATGCCTTAGTTGTAAGCACAGTCAATTCTATGGAGTTCAACGAAGTTCGCAGCAATGTGGTGCGGATTCCAGAAGTTTATCAACGCATCCGTGAAGCCCAAGAAGTTTGGGATCAGACCTCAGAAAATTCATTGGATTTGGCTAATTTTATTTCCTCGGATGATCAGACTTTTTTAGGCAATTTAAGAATGAAAAACTTAGTCACTGCTGTGGTGCAAATGGGATTGTTACAAAGATTCCTTCGTTCTTTTAAGATGCCAAGGTTGGTCGCAGGCTTGGTCAATGGAGATGCTCCTTTGAAAGTGATCTCTGGGCAACAATCGTTTGACAACATGGTTCGTTCCAGCTCAGCGCTTGCTAACGGTTCAGTTAAAGTTGAGTTGAATAAAGGGGCTTTACCCATTTTGTCTGGGATTTCCTTGGCAGAATTTGGTTTGCTTTCGCTTGAACCCAATGGTGAGTATCATTCATTGATTCCTAAAGAAATGGACTTTCGTCGATTGATTCGAGGGTTGGTGAATGAACCCAGTGTGAAAAAAATTGCAGTCCTTGGTCCAGGGCAAAGTCATATAAAAAACTTGGTGCAAGAAGTTGGATCCTCTGCAGTTGAGGTAGTTGATACGATTGCATTGGACCCATTATTAAATTGGTTTTGGCCAGCCCCCCTAGTTTCAGTTGAAAATGAAGACGCTTTCACCATGACCGGGGCTTAAGGGTCGGAAGTTCAAGTATGGGTCGGGAATTTAAGTAAGGATCAGCGGTTTAGGAGCAAAAAATCTCCTGCAACTTCAAACGAGAGAATCGTTAGCGGCGACCGGGGATTTTTTTTAGAGTGTAAATAATTTCCCAAAATGGAAGGGTGCTTTCCAACTCTTCCATTTTAAAACTGGTGGAAAGGACACCGCCCTGTCCGGATTGTTTTTCGTCCACCACTTTTTTTTCAGCCAAAGAATCAGCGTCATTAACACTGAATAAATATCCCAAGTCACGCATGGAATTATTTTGCATTTCTGTCAGGCTCACAACCACTTTTCCTTTGTCATTGGCAGACTGCTTTTTGCCATAAAAAAGAAGAGCTCTTAGTACGGGAAGTTCTTTTTCTTCGATGGTGATACGCTTGCCTTCTTCTGTAAATAAATATTTATTATACCAATCAACGAATTCGGTCATGACTTTGTGATTGAGCAGGGTGATTTTTTTCTTTCCCTCTCCCAAATCCTCGATTTTCATTAACTTTAGAGCCTGTAGAACTTCCATGAGTTTATCAAGTTTATTTGTTGGCTGTTGAAAAATTTGAATGCAGTAATTTCGTAAGAGATGAAATGGAATGACAAGACCCTCTTCAGTTTTTTCACCAGACTTAAAACCAATAAGAGAAATGATAGCAACCAGTCGGGTGATTAAATGGGGTGGGAACATTTCTTCTGATTCCGATTGTGCGGCTTCTAAGTTTTTGATTCTTTGATTGGCATCACGTAAATGTGAATTCACTGTTTTGACCATGGCTTTAAGCCACTCAGGGAAAGTTTTAAACTGGGCATGTAGAGCACTAAACGGGAGAGCTATGACTTCGGCTTCTTGCAGAGCTTTAGCTCCAGCGGAACGGGGTTTGTTGTCGAAGAAAGCCATTTCTCCAAGCATCTCGCCAGGTTTTAATTCGGCTAAAACAATTTCTCCTGAACCCTTTGTTTTTGTAATGGCAATGCGCCCACCTTTGATGACGTACATGGCATCGGAGGAGTCACCTTCACGAAAGAGGATTTCACCTTTGCCAAGTTTTTTAACTCCACTAGCTGACAAGAGTATTCCTTGGTGGAAAAAGTAGGTTGGGTGTTCTTTACTTGACCTTTAAACAGTGAATGTTTAGGGCTTCAATCCTAGTTCATCTTTAATGTGGGTTTTTGTCAAATTTTTTATAGCTATGGATAGGGTCTTTGGAAAAGAC
Source organism: Bdellovibrionales bacterium (assembly GCA_019695175.1). GTDB lineage: Bacteria > Bdellovibrionota > Bdellovibrionia > Bdellovibrionales > UBA1609 > JAIBAM01. The sequence continues at coordinate 71,721 of JAIBAM010000003.1, read as the reverse complement.
CTCTGGACTAAATACTAGAGTTTCATCTCGGTGATATCCGGATCAAACTGCAAAGGAGCCTCAGTGTTGTTGGCGATGATTTCTGGGGTTAAACCTGGGGCCACTTCTTTAAGTAAAAATCCTTTTTGAGTGATATCAATGACCGCCATATCTGTGATGATGCGATGAACGCAGTGGGATCCGGTAAGGGGTAAAGTGCATTTTCTAAGAAGTTTTTTTGAACCATTTTTGTCCAAATGCTGCATCGTTAATACCACTCGTTTAGCACCTGAAACTAAATCCATGGCACCTCCCATACCTTTAACGAGTTTTCCGGGAACCATCCAATTGGCGAGTGATCCTGTTTCATCCACTTGCATGGAACCTAAAATAGTCAAATCAATATGACCCCCACGGATCATGGCGAAACTGTCACTGGAGTTAAAAAAACTAGCCCCAGGTAGTGTGGAGATAGTTTGTTTACCTGCGTTAATCAAATCAGGATCCACCTCTTCTTCAAGGGGAAACGGACCCACACCCATGACTCCATTTTCACTGTGCAACATAATGTTTAAATGAGAAGGAATGTGATTGGCAACGAGGGTGGGGATTCCAATGCCAAGATTTACCACAAATCCTGCTTTTATTTCCTGAGCAGCACGGGCACATATTTGATCTCGAGTGAGAATTTTCATAAGTTTGTCCTCTTCGAACCGGATCTAAGTTCGCGTGGTAAGATTTTCGATGCGTTTTTGATAATTTTTTCCTTGAAAGATTCGTTGCACAAAAACTCCGGGAGTGTGGACTTCATCTGGATCCAATTCTCCTAGTGGGACAAGTTGTTCCACTTCCGCCACAGTGATTTTTCCTGCGGTGGCTACCAGTGGATTAAAGTTGCGTGCGGATTTGCGGAAAATGAGATTTCCAAAGTAATCACCCTTCCAAGCTTTTACAAAGGCAAAGTCGCCTCGAATCCATTTTTCAAGGACATACTTTCGACCCTCTATTTCTCTAACTTCTTTTCCTTCCGCAACCACGGTTCCCACTCCCGTCGGAGTAAAAAAAGCAGGAATCCCAGCGCCTCCCGCACGAATTCTTTCAGCTAAAGTTCCTTGTGGATTCATTTCCACTTCCAGTTGACCACTAAGAAAGAGTTTTTCAAAAAGTTCGTTTTCTCCGACGTAGCTAGAAATCATTTTTTTTATTTGTTGTCTTTCCATAAGCAGACCCAATCCAAAACCATCCACGCCCGCATTATTGGAAACGCAAGTGAGGTCTTTTAATTTCGTTTTACTGAGGGCCTCAATACAGTTTTCAGGAATGCCACACAAACCAAACCCCCCAAAAAGGAGCGTCATGCCGCTGGCAACGCCCTGAAGAGCTTCCGTCGCGCTGTTAAATACTTTATATTTACTGTCTTGGGCTGAAGAGACTATTTTGTCGGTATGATTTTCCATGGGGTTTACTTTCTTTCCACAATAAGAGCCACGGCTTCACCGCCGCCAATGCACAAAGTGGCCAGACCATAACGTTTTTGATGGCGTTTTAAGGCATAAACAAGGGAGGTTAAAATGCGGGCCCCGCTGGCTCCGATGGGGTGGCCAATGGCTACGGCGCCACCATGGACGTTGACTTTTGTTGCAGGAATATTCAGCTCTTTCATTGCTGCCATGGTAACGACACTAAAGGCTTCATTGATTTCAAATAAATCAATTTCATTTATATTTAGGTGTGCCTTCGCTAGCGTTCGGCGAATGGCTTCCACGGGTGCGGTGGTGAACCATTTAGGATCTTGGGCGTAGGTGGCGTGGGAGACAATACGGGCCAGACAGGTAAGCTCATATTTTTTGACGGCTTGATCACTAGCTAGGACAACGGCTGCGGCTCCGTCATTAATTTTACTGGCGTTGGCGGCGGTGATGGTGCCTTCTTTTTCAAAGGCGGGCTTTAATTCAAGCATTTTATCAAAGCGGGCTCGAAAAGGCTCTTCATCTTTTTCCACTCTGGTTTTTTGGTTTTTGTTGTGGATTTCAACGGGTACAATTTCGTCCGTGAAGTAACCTTCGCTTTGGGCTTTTTGTGCTTTTAAATAACTGTTTTTTGCAAATTCATCTTGAGCTTGACGGCTTACTTGAAATTCCCGCACACAAACTTCAGCGGCTTGACCCATGTGCCAGTTTTGATAAGGGTCCCAAAGCCCATCCTTAATCATTGAGTCTGTGGCTTGAATAGAGCCCATTTTATAGCCGGAACGGGAGTTTTCTAACAAATGGGGGGCTAGCGACATGTTCTCCTGACCACCTGCAATGGCAGTTTCCGCGTGACCTAATTGAATGCTGTCTGTTGCCAGCATCACCGCCTTTAGTCCAGATCCACAAACTTTATTTATTGTGGTGCAGGGCGTGCTTGAAGTAAGTCCGGCGTAAATCGCTGCTTGTCGAGCCGGAGCTTGGCCCGCACCCGCAGTTAATACTTGTCCCATGATGCATTCTTCAATTTGTTCCGCTTTAAGACCCGATTGGGTCAGGGCTGCCTGAATAGCTATGGCACCCAATCGGGGAGCTGGAAGGGAACTGAGTTCACCTTGAAAAGACCCTACCGGAGTCCGTTTTGCTCCAACGATCCAAACGTTTTTTCCTGAGTGATTTCCTGAGTGAGTAGTGGGTTGGTTTTTATCATGGACCATTGGTGCGCCCTCCTTACGTGGGTAAACTCCCTAGAGAAATTATTCGTTATGATTTGAGTCGGAATGAGTCGGGTCGAAGCGGGAGCTGACACAGCGCTTTCGATCCGACACAATGACTTTATGGGGTCCGAGTATATGATTGTAAAACAGGGCTTGCAAGGGTTATGGTTTTATTATGGCTTAATTCTTAATTGTAGGAACAGATGTTCAGGGAGGCATTAAGAATGGTTTGGATCAAAGGTCTTCAAGGCCTCTATTTTTTTATTTTTAGAATATTGATTATTTTTCGGATATTCATTTTTTTTAAAATAGTAATTTTAGTTATGGTGGTGATCCCATCTGGGGTCACCGCGGCAAAATCACAAACAAAATCACAAAATGGAATTTTTGAGTACAAACCAGTGGCCATTGAAGTTAAAAAAAATGATCACATTTTCATTCGTGGTTTTGATGGTCAGGTTAAAGTAACATCCAGCAACACAGGACAATTAACGCTCAGGGTTCGTCAAGAAATCATCGCTCACGCCTCCTCGATCTTACGTCAGACTTTGGAAGATTGGAATTTTTCCGCTCAACGTACAGATCGTGGAATCGAACTCTACATGCAAAGTCCAAATTCGAAAGAGTTATGGCTTGAGATTTTAAAAAACGGCGGGGCTCCCCAGTTCCATTTGGAAATTTCTTCTCCTCCTCTGCCGTTGGATATGGTTTGGCGCAGGGGTAAAGTCGAATTAATGGATTGGTCGGCGCCAGCAAAAATAACTTTGCAAGAGGGTAGTATAGCAGTTAAGGGCGGGGCAGGTGATTTGCAGTTGTTTGGGCAAGACACAGAAATTTTAGTAAAATCTCGAACCGGGCGACAAAAGGTGGAGACCTTTGCTCGCAAAATTATTTTGGAAGATCTAAAGGGGAACATTACCAGCGAAAATTTCTCGGGCGAGCTGCAGTTGCTTCGGTGCGAAGGAGCTTTTGAGCTCTTTAATTACAAAGGGTCCACTCTGGTGCAAAAAGGCAAGGGTCGATTGGAGTTTTACTCGCAAAGGGGCCCAGTCAAATTGGAAGATTTTAATGGCGATGTGAGGGGGGTCACAGATGCGAGCGCTGTGTTGGGCCGTATTTTTAACGCCAATGAAGTCAGATTAACTTCACAAACAGGTCCCATTAATTTGGAGTTGCCCCAATCAGGGGCCTATCTGTCCTTGGCCTCAGTCAGCGGTTTTCTGTTGGGCCCTGGATACTTGCAAAAAGATGTGGTGGCGGGACAAAAAATTCTAAAAGGTCGGATGCAAGGCTCTGTTGCGGGTTCAGTTGTGGTGCGAACCCAATCGGGTTCAGTGAGAATCAAGTAAAGGTGAACAAACTCTCAAAGAGTTGAGCTTCTGTTCGGTGAGTTGATGGAAAATTCTTGACGAATTTTTCAAAATAGCTGACCTTGCTGGGATATGGCAAAAAATAAAAAACCCGTAAAAAAATCAGTGGCTTCGCCCAAAAAGAAATCTGCATCGAAAGCCAAAGTGGCTAAGCAGGGGGTCTCTGCAAAGAAGAAAGAGACCAAAGTTAAAATATCTCCAAAGAGTAAGGTGGCTACGGCGACGAAACCGGCAGTGAAATCTCCGGCAATAAAGCTTAAAAAAGCAGTCAAATCATCAGCCACTAAAGAGAAACAAGTTAAAGATCAGAAAAAAACTCCCATTTCTGAAGCGCCTAAAAGGTCCGGTGTTGTTGGTGAGAAGGGTGTCAAAACAAAGGCAACTGAAAAACCTGTGGGAGATTTGGTTTCAAAAAAAGAAAAAGAAAAAGAAAAAGGTAAATCCGCTCCTTCTAAAGTGGGGGCCAGCGGAAGCAAAGTCACTTCCCCCGAGACAAAAGCCACCTCAAAGTCTGGAAAAGTAAATCTTGATAAAACTCGTGAAAGTGAAGAACTTCCCGACGATGTTTTGCCAGAGTTAGATTCTGAAATGGAGTTTGAGTCGATCACTGAGGTTGAGATCACCAGTGAAGAAATTGAATATAGTGATGGACCCGCGGAAGAAGACACTGGTTTATCCAATGATGATGTGGTTTTAACAGATGCCGAGGGCCGACGTTACTGTCGTGTTCGAGATTGTGATCAACTATCAACCGTTGATGGGTATTGTCGATATCACTATTTACTTTTCTGGAAGAAGATTCAAATTCGTAAAAAAATTCTAACGGAAGGTAAGTTGGAACGCTACATTGAAGAGTTAACTTCTCGGTATCCTGACAAATTTTTAGATATGCTTCGAAAAGATCTCCGCAGCGATAAAGAATTTTTAGCGGCCATTCAAGAGTTGGAAATCGATGAGTCCCAAAACGAAGGTGATTTTGAAGATGAAAATGAAAATTTCATCGACGAAGTTCGTGGAATGTCAGAACCTGCAGCTCGAGAGGACGAAGATTTTTAGTTCTTTGAGTCGTTGCTTCTTTAGTTGTTGGTAGGGGTTATTTTCTTTTTATTATCCTCGTACAATGAAGATTGTAAAATTTCCTGGCGGTAATTTTTTCGCAAGCGAAAGTATTTTTTATTTTCATATTTGTCTCTGGTTAAGGTGCGCAAACGTCCATCGTTGTGAAGTTCCCCTTTAATGGCGATATCGTCCAAATTCATTTTCTGTTGGGCAGAGATGGATTCAAAACGTAGCGCTTGGATTAAACCTAAAGTAAACAAAAATTTGCGCATCAACTTTCCATTTTTTATCACAAGGGTCCTTTCTTTTGAGTTATTCATTAAATTTAAACTTGAGAGTTTTAAATGAAGTGTCTTTGAATTGCAGTGCTAGGTTAGAACCAATGCGCAGGCGAGTGGGCTCGTCATTTATTAGCTTTTGTAAGCTGTAACGGAAGAGTCCATTGCCATTGGGATCACTTTGATGGGTTTGTATGTAGTGCACAGAAACAACATTTTCATAGGCCTCATGCTCTAATCCTGCCAGGGTCGATCCAAATGGAACCTTGCGAGTGTTGTACAATGGTAAAATTGTTTGGCGATAGTCATAACAATCAAGGGGCTGTCCTATGATGGGAGTTAACGTTGTATCATAGGCAGTTTGATTGGGATCGCGGATCAGAGGGCTTCGGTGTTGTTCAATTTGTCTCCGAGCTGGCTCTTCTCCATCCAAATTAGATTGAAGATTGAACGGGTCAATAACCACAGCCATTCCATTGGTCATATAGACGAAAGCTTCGATGCCATCAATGATGCCATCCCCATCCGTATCGGGGTTGAGGGGGTTGCTGGATTTAGGTAATCCAGCCACGGGGTGTTCATTGCGTACATAGGCTTCTTCGCAAGCAGTTAAAAAATCATGGTCCTCATCACTTTGGTCAAGGCAGGGGGGTAAAGTTTCGCGGTATTTTTTTTCTCGCCAGTGAAAATAATCCCCGTATCCATCGTGTTGCGAAAACCGATTGCTTGGATCAAAGCCCCAGCGCAGCTCGTCCACATCACACATTCCATCCATATCTGAATCCACATCAATTCGTCCATCTTCGCAAAATCCAGCATTTAAATTGTAAACCATCAATTGGTTTTTCAATTGCCAAGGTTCAAAGGTGGGTTTTACCAATAGGTCATTAAAGTTCCATTCCGCTCCTTGTTCAAAGTTAATAAATTTGCCGTTTCCAACTTGTGCCATTAATTGCAATCGTTCCTGAGCACTTTGGTCTCCGGAGCCGTAGAATCCAGTGGAGAGAGCTATGTTTTTTTTATCCACTGACAGAACATCTTGGACTAATTGTTTTAATTCTTCGTTGTTTTGTATATCGGTGGGGTCTCCATCAGAGACAAAAAACACCATGTAAAAGGACTCTTCGTCGGTATTTTTTTTCTTGTCATTGGAGATGGCGGTGCGGGCTAAATTAAGTGCTGCCCGATAAGGAGTTTCACCTGCATCTTCTTGTCGAAGTGCTTGAACGGCCTGTAGAGCGACCCTAATATCGGGAGTAAAAGTGGGATCGGATTCATTTTGACCATAAATAAATGCTCCTGCCTTGGTGCCCGCAAACCATAAAAGGCCATATTCTTGGTTACTGGAATTTAAATTGGCTCGTAAGAATTTATCAATGTTCCCAGCTCTTTTTTCCGCGCCGGGGTCTGTTCCATCTCCTGTCGAGCTATTGCTTCCCGATTTATCAACTACGAATAAAAACTTTGTTTTTCTTTTCACTTCTTGAGGTTCCGTAATACAAAACTGCCCTTTACCTTCCACATTGGCTAAAGTCGGAGCTATTTTTTGTAAACGCACATCACTGCATCCCAGACTTAAGATGAGTCCAACAAGTAACAAAAAAAACTTAACGAAAAGGCGGTGGAGATTGAATGAACATTTTTTGAATTCTCTCTTGTATTCCATGATGATTTGAACCCCCCTATTCCTTGCTCAAGCAAAATGGTTGCCATGGACTAAGGTGGGGTTTGAAATAATCAAATACAATTCACGAAGTTTAAATAAAAAATATTTTTATTTGAACTGTAGAGAATATGACAATGTTTTTTTTATTTACGATATTTGTTTGATATATTTTATGAGATTCAATTCAGAACAATTCAGAACAATTCAGAACAAAAGTCCAGATTTGAAATTATCTAATGTTCAATGCATCAATCATAGCGGCGATCCACCATTTTAGGAGTTTTTCCCCAGCCAATCTCCCCATCCATATATTGGCGAACTCCATGTTGTTGAGCGGTAGTTGTATTGGAAATTTCCGCTTGAGGAGTGGTAGTAATGGGTTCGGCTTCTGTCTCTTCAAAGAAGACATCTGCTGTTTCTGGTGAAAACTCTTCGTTGGCAATCTTTTGCGAGTCCGTTACAGAATTGCTTTTTTTGATATTGGCCTTAATATTTTGGTGTAAACTTTTCTTTTCTTGACCAGTATTCACAATCAAACTGTTAAAATCTACTCTTAAGGGTGGTTTTTTTAACAAATCACCGTGGGCAATGTTTGGACTTAGATTGAGCCAGACAGTTGTGGTAAACATAAAAAATTTAAACCAATAATTTTTATTTTTTTTCATTTTTTTTTCCTCAGTTCTGTAGTTTTTTTGTACAAGCAGACATCTGACATCGTATTGTCATTACAAGGAGTGGAATTTTTTTTGCATTCTGAAGTATTTTCTAAAATAAAATATCTAAGGGTTGGAGAATTATCGGTTTGAAGAGAAGATAATGTGAGGGTTTGATTGGTTATTTTAGTCTTATTTGGAATTTTGCAATTTTGTATAGTTTCTATGTTGGTTATTGAACTGGGGTTATTTGTTGTGGGTTGCTGACTATAAATCCACGAAAATGTATAGTTATATAATGGTGGTACATTGTTTCTATTTTCTGAAAGACAATCAGAGTCTTCACTTTTTATTCCAATTCCGGGATAGTTACTTGTTTTCACATAGGTTAAATTTTTTGGGACCGTCAAAATAAACGGGAGGAGATTTGAGTTTGTATTTTCAGAACCATAAGTAATTTGAGAAAAATCTATTTCCTGTGCGAGATCCCGAAATTCTAAATTAATTTTAGATAAACAGGGATTAGGCTTGCTGTCTTTAGAAGAGCTAATGTGTTTAACAAGGGTGTAAGAACCCATGAATTGTTTAGTTAAATTTAAGTAATCATTATGAGGTGATCCATCTTGAGCTTTTGACGAAGTAGGAACACACGCGCTAAGAGCAAACAAGAAGATGAATTCATAGAATGATTTTTTTGAATTTCTTTTGCAAACAATTATTTTTTTCATTGATTACATCCTGGATAGTTTGCGATTGTATTATTTATCTGTTTTTTAAATCTTGACCTTGGTCTAAGTGGTTCCCAATAACCTTTGCTATAAAATAAGCCATTACTTTGATTTCGAAGTTGTTGAAACAATATAAATGTGGAACATTTAATATTTTGTTTGGGATTAGAAGGATTAGAACATACATCCTTTTCTCCAGTTATCTTAACAGCGTCACTGTTGCGATATGCTATTTTTGCTCGTTGTGAATCCATCTGAAAGAGACCGATACCTTTATTATATCTGTTTATCGCGTTTCTTTGGACTGCCCCTGGGTTACAGCTCGATTCAATGTGAGCTACGGTGGTCATCACTCGGATTAAAAACTTCTTTTTGTTTTGATCATCCATTCTATTATATCCTCTACAAAGTTGCGCAATTTGAGCGTTATTTTGTGTAAAAGCGGAATTGTATTCTGATCGGTTCATCTCATTCAACATAGCCGTTCCCCAATCCCCAAGATTTCCAGAGTCGTCAATAAATTTTGTGCACTGAGGGTTTAGCTTTCCAACGGACCCTCTTCCGTTTTTTTGGGTCGACTTAATCCTAGATTGATCATCGACTAGGGGTGGTACCTTCTGCCTACTCTCATCAAGAAAAGTGAGGTCTATTTGTAGACCCCGGGTTTCTTTTCCCAGACAATTTGAGCACAAACTAGCTTCAGTAGTTACTTTCTCGGCTTCAGGCTGCCTTATTTCACCGTATTTTGGAGAAAAAGGCAGAACTTCATTGTACGCACTCTCATTTGCAATTTTATTCAGATCCATATAAACAATTTCTTTTTTATTGTGGTTATTAATTTTTGAGGTGCTATTAGCTTTTGGTATTTTTACCGGGAAGAATTTTTGTGTCGGTATTAATTTGTATTCATCTAGAGATTTATCTGTGGGCCAACTCCTAGAAGTTGACATTTTTCTCCATTTTATAAGAGATTGTCGTAAATCAATTTCTCCTGAGCCATTTGCGTGTCGAACGGTTACGATTCTAGGAATCACAATAACAGAGTCCTGCTCCCCAAATCCATTTGTATCCATCACTTCAGGATTTGTTGTAGTGGAAGCTCCTAAAGTCCCAATTCTTTCTTTTTGGGAGTTATAGATAGGATTGGTGCTTTTAATTTTAATGTAATAGACTTTTTGATCTTCTTCGAAATCATTTTCATCATAAGCACTTACAGCACTTACTTTTGCGGAGTGGGCTATCATCGTGGTCATCACGATAAAGACTATACGCAGCAGTAAAAAGTTTTTAAAAGTAGTGTGTTTCATTATTAAACTAGAGAGCAACCCCGGTGCCAAAATAATAGATTGAAATAATTAGGGTTTTTATCATTAGGCAAAAAAGGGCTTCCCCCTTAACCTACAGCTGACTAGTTCTAGTACACTTTTTACGGCGCAATCGTTTCCCTTATACAGTAGGTTGACCTTCTACTTGAGGCTTATAATTGATAAGTTTTAGATTAGGCTGGATATTTAACCCATCCATAAGGAAGGGGGGAGATAGGCGTGTTACATACTTACATACTATTGTGAAACAGGATATCAGTGAATCGTGATTTACTTCAGGGTCTCACGTCTTCATATTCTACCTCTATAAAAAAAGACCTACTCAAGAGTTAGGTAGAATCGCTCCGAGTGGGTCTATGCTATCAAAAAATAGCAATTTAAAATTTAAAGCAATCTACCTTTATTAATTGTACTACAAGACCTCATAAAAAATTACTGACGGGCTAATACCGCTCGTTTGTAAAAAATGCGAAGCCATTGCAGATAGAATTGTGAGTTAGAAGACGGACTGGATGATATGTCCCTCTGCCTTCTATGAGTATCATTTTTCAGAAGTAACAATCCAGGGGTTTTAAAAATTCTGTTTTAGACATTTGCTCGCGTCATACCGGTCCAATCTGCTGGGATTGGACAATATGGTTGTCAAACTTGTGGACAGAAGTTTTCCCGTCAGAGTTGGTTTGTAAAATGTGCGTGTTTTATTCTGGGAAAGCGGCAATCGGAAGAAACAGACTCATTGGAGCGTCTGCAAATTCAATGAATCCATATTTTAAATAAAAGTTTTTTGCAGCTTCATTTTTTGAATTTACAATCACACAGTACACACCTATCTCAGTAGACACACGTTTAATTCTTTCAAGGGCGTTTGCCATGAGAAGTTCACTGATGTCCTGTCCCTTTGTTGATAGGTCTCGTGCTAGTCTACCAATGCGTACAGCAGGAATTGGATGTTTTGGAATTTTCTTGGCTATTTCGGGTGGAAGTGATTCCAATTTCATTCCAGAACTCATCATAGAATAATAGCCGAGGATTTTTGTAGGATTGGTTGTATCAACTAAAACGAGGGTCACGTTAAATCCATGACCCTGCTGCTGACGGGCTTCCCTTTTCAGATAACTGTTTAACTCTTCGATTCCACAATCAAAAGAATTTCTATCAAATGTTTTGTCTAAGGTGCGAAACTCTAATGCCAATTTGATACCTAAACCTTGTTGCCAAAAATTTCTTTGTGACGCTTAAAGGCTCGCTTAAGAGCTTCGTTTGGAGCAGGAGGATTCAATAGAGCATTGACAAAAAGTTCGGAGTCTCTGCGTGATAATACAAAAACATCGGTCTGCGAAATGGTTTTCTTAGCAGCTTCAACGGAGTGGAAGAGCATAAACGTGCTAGTATCCAAGCCGCTCATGTCAGCAGCTTTTTTTATCAGCTCTTTTTCATTCGTAGCCGCTCTTATATTGATGTTATTATCTTTTCGTTTTCTTGCAGTAGACATAAAAATCTCCTAATCAACTACAAAACCATAATAACATCATGTGCGCACAATAGCAATACATTAAATAAATTCATGTTATTTCAAATAGCTATGTCTTCTTTTTCTGGAGAGTTACAGTCCAGCCACGATTTTCCAGCTCATTGACCAGTGACTCTCTAGGGATACCCTCTACGATATATTCTTCTTTTAGCTCACCCTCAGAAGGGGGAGCTTTAGAATATGCAACATCACCTAAATCTTCATTCTCAGGAGCCACATGAGGACTGGAAGGAGCCACATGAGGACTGGAAGGAGCCACATGAGGACTGGAAGGAGCCACATGAGGACTGGAAGGAGCCACATGAGGAGTGGAATTGATTGTGAGTTCAGAGGGATGAGTTTTAAAAAGTTTGAGATAGAAACACGGCCTTTCAATGGGCTTATCGCCAAAAAAATCACGGCTCATTTTCTGGGGTTAGACCTCAATTTTATTTGGGATTTTCATGAGAAGAGACGAGCGAGGCCACTATGAGCGACGACCAAAACAACGAAAACAAAAGCTCCAAGAAAAAGAAAATTGGAGTTTACGAGAAAAATGCGGATGGCTGGCTGAAAGAGCGAGAACGTATTTTTAAGCAACCCACTCAAAATATTTATGATGTTTTGAGTGTATCGTAGAATAAAAGTTGATGCGAATAAGCCATCCAAGCAAATTTTTAAACGGGCAAGAAATATCACGAGCCTACTCCTCGCCATTCAAAAGCGAAATGAATTGATGGAAGAATTATCACAACTTGCTTTCTTACAGAAGCACGAGGGCGATGCGACTTGGGGCAATGCCTGTGAAGAATACTTTGGAAGATTAGAAGCTCGCTACAAAGACAAAAAATTTCTTTCAATACGATGGACACCACCATTAGCACTTTGAAAAAGCACACCGCCATTTGGAACAACAAATGGTTGAGCGATTTCACCACTGAACAAGTTGAAACTTTCATTAACGGCGAAGAACTAAAAAAGAACGAAGAAGAAAAAGTGAAATCGGCCACGAGAGTGAACAACCTCAAGTTCATTCGTGGTGTTTTCAAGTTTATGATTGATAGAGGCCGAATGAAACACAACCCAGCAATGGGGATTTATATTCGTGGCAAGAAAAAATTAAATTATCCAGCCGTAATGAAACACAACGACCAACCGTAATGAAACACAACGAAATGATGAGCCTGATTGAGTATGCCAAAACGGTATATCCAGAGTGGGATTCTGAAGTGGCTCAATCGGCGCAGTCAGAAGAAGAGTTTTAACTGGGAAAGCTTTACGACCTACCTTAAAAGACACCGCTTCCGACAGCGAAAATCCACCATGATTTTTATACGAGCTTCGCAAAGTAACGTGAACATTAACGAAGAGCCGTATGCGGGAAAACCGCAAGTGCGGTTCTGTGAGGGAGATAAATCTTCTTACCTTATTTTAAAGGAGAAAATTATATGACTACTCGACAGAATTTTATTTTAACCAAAGTTCAATCATCGTCAGTGGCGACCGAACCCAAGGACCTTGAAAAAGGCTTGGGATTTGTAGCGGTCATTGAGTCCACGCAACGATTAGGTGATGTTGTTGTGCCTCTATCTATCAAACTATCAAAGCGAAATCAGCCATCAAGTTAGACGCTGGTGAGCAGTTGTTAGAGGTTGAAGTGTTCAATATTGGCGGACCGAACGGCGGAAAGGTTCAATCAATACATCTAAATAAATTTATTATAACGGTGCAACATAATTTTTCGATCAAGTGGAGAGAGCCCATTTTTGGCCGACAAAAAATGTCCCTGTAATTTCAATGACATGTCTCAACTTGAGAATTTAACTAAATTTGCAGCTCAGGTTAAATATAGACTATTTGGCGGAAAGAGTGTAAGGCACTTCTATTGCGAAGGTAGTTTGTATGAAACAAAAAAACAAAAACCAAAAAAACCAAATCGTTACCCAAATCGCCACAAAGATAAGTCCAAAACAAACCACATTCATGAAGCCAGATTTCAACACGGGACTTGCTGTTATCCTGGTTTTGTTGCTGTCTTCATTTGAGACACATGCCAGGAAGGCTACGGCTGCCGATCGGCCTGCAACACGCAGAGTTAGTGTGGGTGTTAAAAATACACTGCATCCTTCGAGATCTGCCCCTGTTGTTCAACCTTCTGGGGTTTCCCCTGCAGTTGATCGTAGAATTTGCAATCGACCTACCGGACCAGCTGCTGTGGCTGATGCCGCAAGAGTGATCGCCCAAGTCACAGGAGCGCCCGTTGCGACTTCACCAATAAAACCAACTGCAGTTGCTGGTACTCCCAGAGCTGGTGGGTTCGGTGGCGTTAGTGAGCTTCGTGGTTTAGCAGGAGCTACGTCGTTAAATGGTAAAGTAAAAGAGGCGGCTGCTGGAGGCGGCGATACTGCGGCAGTCGGTGATCCTATGCCGCCAGTAGTTTATGCGCAAGATTTCGAAAATGGTCCTATGCGGGTGGTTCAAATGGTGGTGCGTTCTGCGCCAGAAATGGAAGCGGTTCTTAATGGTCCTCACGTAGTAAAAGTAAAAGGTTTAGATGTTTCACCTCGCACTCAGGCTGAGCTTATTGCGGAGGCCTCAAAATCAGTTGGTTGGATTAGAAGATGGGATCCTATAACTCTTCGAGGTTCTAATGGTCAAACTGAGGTAGCCAGCCCAATGAGTGGCACGGCCTTTGTGGTTGATCCGAGCCCTCTAATTTCTCAAGCTGGTATAAAAATAAAATGTGCTGGTAGTAAAAGGCGTTATGTGGTGACTGCACAGCATGTGCTGAGTCCCCGCATTGCTGTGAGAATGGAAACTGGTGAGGTAAAATTTCCGATAGACATAACTAGGGATCCAGATGGAGATAAGGTTAAATTTCATTTGGCAGGGAAAGATTATACTGGGAGGGTTTTAAGTTGCGGTGCGAGACCCATAGTTAATGAGAGGCAGAATGCAGAAGCGGATTATTGTGTGGTCAAATTGGACCGCCCAGCCGAAAGTGACGGTGTAACCATGTTCGAGATTCCACCTGATAAACTGCGAGCGAATATGGCTGATCGTTTGTTTACGGTAGGATTTCCTGGGAGTTATAATCCGAATCTTGTAGATGGCAAAAGTCCTGCGGTTATGACTACGTCGTCTACTTGCAGTGTGGTAGAGCCTTTTACTTCAGCTCAAGCTGTTCAGGACAATATTATTGGCAAGTTGGGTATGTGGACGGATTGTAGGGTTGGTCCTGGTAATTCCGGAGGGCCTGTTTTCGCAATCGCCGATAGTGGACAGGGTCTGCTGCAATTAGGTGTTGTGGGCATTGTCCGTGCAGTGCCCAAAAGAAGTTTCCAAAATCCTATGGGACCAAGGCCCCCCGAACTTCGTCTTGTGAGTGCAAATGGTGGTCCAGAGATAAACAACATAGCGTCAAATAATCCGGAATTCCGTGTTTTAGATAGTTCTTTTGTAACTCCCACTGTGAGACCATATGAAAGTGGGAGAGTAGGTGGGGTGGTGAATTTTATCAATGAGATTATCTATAGAGATTTGATAAAGAATCCTAAAGGGGATAAATGTCAGCCCTAGGTTTGTTTAGAAATTTGACAAATTATCTAACTCTTAAATAGATATATTTTTTGGCCGATCCACCCATGGTGGGGCGGAGTTTTAGATTTATTCATTTCTTAGTATTTTGTTTTACTTGCCATCAGGCATTTGCTGGTCCGCAATTTTTAGTCAAAGATGGCAATGGGGACCGGGTCGTCGATCAGCTCGTTATTGTAAGGGATAGCTCCACCGAGATTCGGTTGGATTTGGACCATGATGGTCGGTGGGATTTTTGGCAATTAGCCCAGGGACGGGATTTGATCACCATGGGGATGAAACTGGGGGAGCTGCAGTATTTTGTTTTGGAAAGAACCTATCCCCACCATCGGATGCGGTTGGAATATGAGACCAAGCAGAGTCAGGCCCGGTTGTTCAAATTAAACAATGAAATGCAGTATTCCGACGGCAGTTCCTTAAGTAACGAAGCTCCTAAATCTCCACCTGATGTTGTTTGTGGGCCGTTAAGAAGGGTAGAGCCCATAGTTCCCCAGGCTATTGGATCAGCGCAAATGTCTTCCTTGGCCTGTCCTAAATTAGATTTCCCTATAAAAAAAAATCTTCCTATACTAATTGATATCATTTCATCAGGCAACGGTAAGGACTGTTTGATGAAAGTGTTCAATGGTTATTTTGCGGGGTTAGGGAAAACAGAACTTCCGCAGTTGATAAAAAATCTTGTGGAGGCCCTAACAGGTCGATTAGCCCGTCATCCGGATCAGGTGCTTCAATGTACTCCTACTCAAATTTTTCGAAAAAAAGCCTCTTGCACTTCAGGGGAACCGCTAAGGATCCAATTGTACACGGATCCCTCAGGGCGTTTTCTAAATGCACAAGGGGAAGAGGAGCTCGTAGCTACTTTAACTCATGAATTAGTTCATGGGCTTTTGGGTCGGATATGTTCTTCTGTAAGCGAACGGGATCCTTACCTTGAAAATGCTTGTTCGACGGGTTCCGTAAATGAAAAATTGACTCAAACACTTACCAGTGAAATGGGGAAGTGTATTATAAATCCTGAAGATTATCATAAAGTAGTTGGCCAACTACCCTCAACCCCAAAGCCCGCAGCTCCTAGGCCAATAGATAGAACGGCCCAAGTAACACAAGTTCCGTTGCCTCAAAAGGTAGTTACAGGTGCAAGCGCTGCGGCTACAGATGTGGCTAATTCTGGACCTACGGGGCCAGTGGCTGTGACTAGTGTTCTTAGACGCGAAAGCGGGGGTGTAAGGGAGCCGGCTTCAGTTCAAGCTTTGCCTGAGGGGTTCAGGGAATTGCCGCAAAGCTTAAACTTTGCCTTAGCTGATCAAGGCAAGGCTGTAACTGCAGTGGCGGAAAGTGTCTGGAATTCACCGGGGATCGTTCAGGCGGCGGCTCGCTTAGCTCTTCCAGCAGCAGATGCAGCAACAGATGCTTATAGGGCGAATGTGGGTAGTCAAAATTTATCATCACCCCCTGGGGACACTGCAGTACATACTGGGTCAGGTTCAGATCGCAGAAGTTTGGGGGGATATGCTGCTGATCCTCTGAGATCAAAAGCCGTGGCTGTTCATTCGGGGCCAATGGGATTAAGCCGTCGAAGTCCATTGGACATCCAAAGTGATCCGCCAACTGGAGCTGAGGGTTCGTCAACTCCTGGTGCTCCACTTGCACAGACACCTACTGTAAGCGGTGCGGTTGCGCAGACAACTCTAACAGGTCTGACACCGGCGACACCTGGTAACCAGCCACCGGTTGAAGTCGTCCAACAATTAGGAAAAAGTTCAAAGTCAGGAGTTTCGGGAGGACCCGGAGTGAGAGCCCAGAGTACTGGAGCTCAAACCAATCCTGCTGTTGCTGCGGCTCCAAACTCAGCTCCATCAGCAGGTGGGGGCTTAGTTCAAGTCGCTAATAGACCGACTGCTGGAGGTGGCACCGGCCCTGGTGTTGTTTTACAAACGAAGGACAATAAACTAAGGAATCCGGCAGCATTGACTCTATCAGCCGAGGAGGAGTTGAAAAAAGTTACGACGTGGGGGAGGGGAATTGTAAGTTTGCTTAAGTCCCAACCAGAGACTTCGGGAAAAATCATGGGTTTGCAAGGCATGGATGTTGGGCAAATCAATGTGTTTATGTCGACTCGGATGGGAGACAGTCAAATCAATCGAAATTCGGGAAGAAGAGATTGGGAAAAAAGAGTGAAGGAACAGGCCGAAGCATTCAGTAAAATTCTGAGTGCGAATCAAATTAGAATTATTAAATTTAGAGGGAATGAATCCGAAGCCAATGCTCCTAGTTTGGGGGACAGAAGTGGAGCAAAACACACCTATGTCATAAGTCCTGATGGAAATTTTATTTATAAATTCAGGGAAAATAACACGCAGGGTTTCTAAGAAAAACAGGAACAAGGGAAACAATGAAAACAATGGGAGTCAAAAATCGTAAACCCATTTTAGTTTTGGCAGTGGGGATTTTTTGGTTGGGTTATGTTTCCATTTCTGTAACTCAGTATTTTAATAAAATGGAACAAATGGTGATTGAGGACAATCAACGTCGACTGAAGGCCATTGAATATCATTTGTTTGTTGCAGCTCCATTAATGGCTCAAGGTCAGACGGATATTTTGTCACGTAATTTGGAGAAGGCCAAGGAAGCGAGGGATTTTGATTTTTATCTCCTGACGCGAGTCCGTTCACAATCTCAGGTTGGGGGTGGATCAGAGAGCGGAGCTGGAATATCCAGCGAAGTGGTGGATTTTTACAACCCAGGTGGGACGAAGGAAGATATTGCCCGATTGGATTTCCCTTTGGGGTTTTTTAGAGTGGATCAGCCAGGATCAACCTCTTTGGGTAAGGCTGTTCAAGAGGGGAATCTTAAGCTCAGTATGGGCGTAAATATGAACGGAAGTTTATTTGCGGCCAAGGCTGTGCTCTACCAAAAATGGGATCTCATTCAGGATTTCACTTTAGTGACACTTTTTTTATCCATTTTACTTTACTTAATTTTAAAAGATATTTTGGATTTGACCCGTATTCTTAAGAGTCGCGATCGTAAACCCATGGCAGATATAAAAGCCAGATCGAAAGAATCCCAAATTTTACTGGCAGCCACGGACCAATTTGAAAAATCCCAGGAACATTTAAAGTTAACCAATCAAACTTATGCGGCATCCCTCAGTCCAGCAGTTCGAAATGAACTTTTACTGGGAACAAAAGCCCCGTTTCAATTTGATGCTTACGTGATTCGATTGGATGTGAATGGTTATACACAGATGTTTTTAGAGCGAAAAACTGAGTTTGTGACCTCAACATTGAATCGGTACTTTAAAAAAGCAGCTGAAGTGATCCGTCGTTACGAAGGACACATATATCAATATGTGGGGGATGAAATTGTTTTTCACATTAAAGTGGAGGGAGATACGAGGAGCACAGGGGAGGAGTTCATAGCGGCTCATTTACCGACTGAGGATGCGGGGTTGGAAAAGGCGGTTTCCTGTGTGCGCAGTTTATTTGCCGTGGCTCAAGAAATGGACCAGGAGCTTCGTGGGCAAGGGGTTCCCTTTGTGGTGAAGGCAGCCATGTCCCGGGGGCGTTTGCGTTTTATTGAATTGGATACAGGGTATGCTTTTGCAGGTTTACCTTTGATTGAGTCGGTGCGGATGCTCGGAAAAATTGACGAAAAAGAACAAAATATTTTGGCCATTTATAGCGATGATTATGTGGGCGTGCGCAGTCTGGCACAAGAATATAAAACTTTTCAAGTGGCGTTTAAGGGTTTTCAAGGGCAAACAGAAATTGTTGAAATTAAGGATTTTATTCCTATTCAGATTTTTTTGGAGCAAAAAAATCTGGCAGTGATTAAGTGGTTTCGCTCTGATGCAGATCTGGTGACTTTAATGGAGTTCTTAGGAGATCAAATCGGTTTAGTGGGACCAGATTTTTTTATTAAAATTGATAAAATACTGCGTCACTTTGAAGTGGAGGAAGTGCCCTCGGCTTTGGCTCAAAGCTATGAAAGACTGTTAACAAAATTGATAGAGTGGACAGAAACTAGACCCAACGATGAGAATTGGAATGTGGTTTTATCTTCGCTGATTGCATTGGGTGCCCATTTACTTAAATCTTTGGGGTTGAGTGATTCACTAAGGGCACTTCTGGAATTGGGATTAAAACATCAAGATCCAAGAGTTCGTGGGAATTCGGTTTTAACTTTGGATGAATTAAGTCCAGAGACCTATTCCTTTCATGAACTGCTCAGTCATCCCACCAATCGGGTGGTGGCAGATGTGCTTTTGGCTCAAGGTCGGCGAGATTTACAAAGCCAAGTGTTTCATCAGTTAAAACAATTTTTGTATAGTGAGAATCCCTTTTTTGTCGCCAGTGGAATTTATGTTTTAAGTTATTTGTATGATTACCACAGGGATCGGGATCCGGTTTACTTTAAAGCCAATCCTTACTTGCAACAAATTCCATTACTGATTGAGCCTTTTTTATCCCATAATAATGTTATGGTACAAAAGCGTGCGGAAATTTCCATGGGTAAAGTCGCGTAAGGAAGTCACAGTTAGTCGCGTAAGGAAGTCACAGTTAACTGTGGCGGAGACAGCAGGATATTATTATCAAAAATGTGGATGCCTTTAGAAAAAAAACTTAAACACAGAACGCAAAGAATATCAAACCTCTAATGAGAGGGCGTTTGAAGAGCACCGCCTTTGCTGGTGAAACTCTATAGAACCCTGGATACTAACCTGTTTAAATAAATTGAGGAAATCAGTCTTAACTTATCAGAATTGAAAGGCAAACCAGACTTAAAAGTGAAAGACAAATTAGGTTTGAAAAAATATAGAAATTGAACTTAAAAAAGTCTAAAGATCGAAGCGTCATTAAACCAAAGCGACATTAAAAATATCTAAAGATCGAAGCGGTATTAAAAATGTCTAAACATAGAAGCAGTATTTTTTAAAAAGTAAGAGCAAACTAAAAATAAAGAGTAAACTAAAAAGTAAGAGTAAATTAAAAAGTAAGAGTAAATTAAAACGAAGGCGTAGAATTCATTCTGCAAATCTTACTGTCACTCATTACTTAATTCATTCTGCAAATTTTACTATCACACATTACTTCAGTCGTTGTTGCATTTCCAGTTGACCCTTGGTTCCCCGAATGAAATAGGGCGACCCTTCCAGATATCGATCCAACACAGTGGGGATGCGAATGGTGCCGGATTCGGTTTGATAATTTTCCATAATCGCAATAAGAGTTCGACCTACGGCCAACCCAGAGCCATTAAGGGTGTGAACAAAACGAGGTTTTTCATCTGGTCCTGGACGGTAGCGAATTTGAGCTCGTCGCGCTTGAAAGTCTTCACAGTTGGAGCAAGAAGAAATTTCGCGGTAGTTTTGTTGGGAAGGCAGCCAAACTTCCAGGTCGTAGGTTTTCGCCGCAGAAAATCCCATATCCCCTGTGCATAGGAGGACCACTCGATAGGGCAGTTCAAGCAGTTGTAATACTTTTTCTGCGTCGGCCACCATTTTTTCGTGTTCTTCGTAGGAGGTCTCGGGGGTGACAATTTTAACCAACTCAACCTTTTGAAATTGATGCTGGCGAATAAGTCCTCGAACATCTTTTCCATAGGAACCGGCTTCACTGCGGAAACAAGGAGTGTAGGCAGTAAAGTAGGCTGGGAGAGTTTTGTGAGAAAGAATTTCTTCACTGTAAATATTTGTTAAAGGGACCTCTGCGGTGGGAATCATAAATAATTCTTTGTCATTATTATTTGTTTTGAATAAATCTTCTTCAAACTTGGGAAGATTTCCCGTGCCAATTAAACTATTTCTATTTACCATAAAAGGTGGGATCACTTCCATATATCCATGGTTCTTCGTGTGCAAGTCCAACATAAACTGAATCAGTGCCCGTTCCAAAGCCGCTGCAGCTCCAAAATAAAGTGAGAACCGGGCTCCAGAAATTTTACCAGCCCGTTCAAAATCCAAAAGACCCAAATCTTCGCCTAAGGAAACATGGTCTTTGACTTGAAAGTTGAATGTGGCGGGTTCACCCCAGTGTCTTACCACGGTGTTGTCTTCGCTGGAGGATCCCGTGGGTACTGAAGAGTGGGGAATATTGGGTAGGGTTAGGGCCTGATGGGTGAACTCGCTTTCTAAGGAGCGTAAAGAGTCCTCAATTTTTTTTAAATCTTCACCGAGCTTTCGTGACTGTTGCATGAATTTTTCTGCCTCCGCTTGAGAGGTCGCATCTTTATTTCGTTTGAGCTTAGCAATTTCCTGGGTCACCTTATTGCGTTCAGCACGGAGTGTTTCCATTTGTTGCAGGGCCTGTTTTTTTCGCTCATTCAATTTATGAATTTGCGCGGCTAGATTTTTGTCTTGTCCACGGGAGGCTAAAGCTTTTTCTAAAAGGGCGGGGTTTTCATTTAGTAATTTTAGATCATGCATAAAAATATCTTTCTTAATGTTGATTCTGTGTCTCAAAACTGTACAGTGATCGTATAAATTACTGTCATCCGGTGGGAAAGGCAAATGTTCTTACATTCATTATTTTCAGCAGCAGCAGGATTTCAAAACGGACCCAACATTTCTTAGGGTCTTAGGGAGAGGAGTAATCCGAATGGAAACGACGGAAACGGTCATCCGCAAAGGCTCCTTCGACCGATAACGGAGGAACCTTCGAGAGATAATGAAGGAACCTTCGACCAATAACCGAGGAACCTTCGTAAAATAAAATTTTTATAGATTTTCTTGCCAAAATGAAAAGAGCCTACAGATTAAAAAGGACAAATTAAAAATGTAAAAGCAATCAAAGTTTCTTTGGTGCTTTGAAACAAAATCTCGATGTCTTCGACAGAGCAAGAGTTGGTTTGTCGGTCACGTTTGAGATTAATAAATAATAAAGGAGGACAAAATGTCTCGTTTAGAACTTTGGCAAAAAAATTGGGATCCTTTTAGGGAATTTGGCTTGCAACCTCGAGGTGTGGAGCGGTTTTTTGATGATTTGTTTTCAAATCGTTTGCAACGCAATGATAAAAATATGATCCAGCCCAATGTGGAAGTGCACGAAACAAAAAATATGTATTTAATGAAATTTGATTTGCCGGGTCTTAATAAAGATCAAATTAAAGTGGATTTACATGACAACACCTTAACTGTGTCTGGAGAACGTAAGGACAAAGTGGAAGGGGAAGACAAAGATAAAAAAACTCATTTCTCCGAAGTGTATTACGGTTCTTTTTTAAGAACATTCACTTTCCCAGAATCCGTGGACGGAGAAAAAGTGGAAGCAAAGTACGAAAATGGAGTTTTGTCTTTAAGTATTCCGAAACAAGAAGCTTCAGCGAAAAGACAAATCGCCATAAGATAAAATATGTTTAGTTGTTAAATCTTGGGTTCAGGACAATTTTTCACAGCCCCCTTCTTTGGAAAGGGGGTTTGTGGAGTTGTCACATGTTTTTCAAGTCACGCTTAAACCTTTAGCTTGGGAAGCTCCAACAAAGAGTTGCTTTTACAAAATCTGAATATTGATAAAGTGCTATAGTCACGATTTGTATAGTGGACCCCAAGAACTGGAACGGCTACAAAACCATACTTTTTATAGCTTAGCAGCCTGTCCAGTTTTTGGAGTCCACTATATTGTATTGATTGGTTTAATCGCCTTCGTCTTATCATAGAACTGCTTAATAGACGGGATAGATGCACTCTGAGGTGCAAGTTTCACTGACGATAACTTGGTAGACCTCACTGACAATGGTTTTTGCCTTTTGGAAAAACCATTGGGCTAGGACTTCCGAAGTGGGGTTTTCCAAGCCAGGGATTTCATTTAAATAATGATGATCCAGTTCCTCGATAAGGGGTTTAAGTTTGGATTTAATTTCAGAGAAATCCATGACCCAACCCACAGGATCCAGTGGTCCGCGGACCACGACTGTCACCTGAAAACTGTGGCCATGGAGTCGCCCACATTTATGGCCCGGGGGAACGAAGGGTAACTTATGGGCAGCTTCAAAAGTTAAAGTTTTTCTAATTTCAAAAAGGGGTTTTGATTTCATTTTTGCGCTCTTTTTTTCAGCGGATTGGGTTATGTAAACCGCCCTCATGGGGAGGTAGGATTTTCAAACAGACCTTGGATGAACGAATACACCACTTTGAGCCTTTTTGCCAAGAGGGGACGGGGCCAAGAGGGGACGACGACACTAATACTGCAGTAAAATTCCTCCACTAGTTAAGCCAGCTCCAAAAGCCGCCATAAGAATAGTTTGTCCCCTTTGCACTAAATTTTTATCTATAGATTGATTAAATAAAATTGGAATGGAAGCCGACGAAGTGTTTCCAGTTTGATCGATGTTAGTAAGAATTTTTTGCTTAGGAATGTTTAAATGGTCTGCCACGGCCTCAATGATTCTTAAATTCGCTTGGTGCATAATAAACCAATCTACTTTATCAAGAGGGTACTGAGCTTGATTCAGACACTCCAGAGCACGATCCGACATGGTTCGTACTGCTGATTTGAAAATTTCACGACCTTTCATGTGAACAAAATAGAGTTTTTGATCCAATACATCTTGGTTAAAAGGCAGTCTGGATCCTCCTCCAGGTAAGGACAGAAGGTCGCCAAGACTGCCATTGGCTCCCAAACTTGAGGACAATATAGCACTTTTACTTGAAGGGTTATTGGTGTTGGCACTCAAGACCACAGCGCCGGCCCCATCCCCAAATAAAATACAGGTTTGACGATCTGTGGGATTGATAATTCGAGAAAGAGTTTCAGCTCCAATAACTAAAATATGTTTAAATTTCCCGCTGCAAATAAATTGATCGGCGATGGTAAGGGCATAAAGAAAACCAGAACAGGCCGCAGAAACATCCAAAGCCATAATAGATTTACAACCCAGTCGAGATTGAAGAAAACATGCGGTGTTGGGCATGACTTGATCCGGTGTGACCGTGGCTACTAAAATTCCGTCTAAGTCTTGAGCTGAAAGTTGTGCTGCGTCCAAGGCTTGGCGTGCAGCTTGAAAAGCTAAATCTGAAGTGGCCTCCTGGGGGGCGGCAATATGCCTTTCCACAATTCCTGTACGTTCACGAATCCACTGATCTGAGGTTTCCACTAGGCTTTCCAAATCTTTGTTGGTGAGAAGATTTGCTGGTAAATAGGATCCAGTTCCTGAAATTTGAGCTGTTCTGTGATTTTCCATATCTGCTCCACTCTCAATCTAGGATTTTCTTAACGTAGGTAGTTAAAATACCTATTGAATGTCATTAAATTTTTAAAACAATTTTCTTCTAGGAATTCACCGTGAACCCCCCAAGAAATCCTAGTAACTTAACTTAGATTTATCCCGATAGGCTATGAATTTGTTTTCATGAGGGACGGATATTCTTTTATGGGCGAGAGGGACCTAGAGAATTCATGTGTGAATTTCTTAAAAGGGGAGTCCCAAGCCTGCAGTCATATTAATTGAACTGGCTTCAACAGTCTCAGACTTTGGGAAAATGGAATAATCCACCTGTACCGGGATAAAGATATTTGGGGCTATAAACCAATCAAAACCAAATCCGACAGAAAATAGACTGGTGTTGGTGATGGAAGATTTTTGGATAGCTGTGGCATCTTTGGTTACAGGGAAGAGAAGACTGAAGCCCACCCCAACCCAAGGGCGGAAGTAACTTGTGGTGAATTGATACCGTCCCCAGAAATCAAAAGGGAGATAATAAATATCCACCGAACAAGGTTTGCTTAAACAACCGGATTCAGTGCTAGAGCTTGCAGCAGAAAGCCCCTGTATCCCAGAAAGCCCTCGGAACCAAATCTGATCCAGTAATTGATAATCAAAAAATCCTTTCACCGAAAAGGAAGTTCCGCTTAAAGCCACAGTTTTGTCTGCCACATTGTCCGCAGGAACTGAATTGTCAATATCAACTGACATAGAATCCAGTGAAGCTCCACCCATCAAACCCCAGTAAGCTCTCTGGCTAGTTGGGGAAGCGCTGCTCTTCATTCCTTCTGTTTTGTGGGAAGTTTGTTTAGAAGTGGAGTCGCCAGATGAGGATTTGCTGACCTTGGTCACCCAACCCACTTGAGCCGTTCCTTTTCCTAAAAATCCAATGGCTTTATCATTTCGAACACCCTTAATACGAAGTAGACCTTTCTTTTTTCCCACGGGATCATAAACAGCAAAGATGTCTCCCTTTTCTGCTGGGTCGCCTTCCAGGTTAATTAAAACTTTTTGTCCCTGAATTTTGGCAATTTTAGCTGCGTGGAGACAATTTGTTGCAAGGACACTCAAAATGAAAATCGCTATCTTCAAATGGTCGATGGATATGTATTTATTTTTTTGTTTTATCAATATTGCGGTATTTATTTTTTTTATGATCATTGAAGTTCCCCACCTTATTCAGTATTTATGTTAAGGAGTTTGTGGTGCTAACGCAAAATAAACTGATTCTTAGTGGTTAAGGAACTCAACTGTTGTCGAGGTCTAGAAGGTAATTTTTGAGGAACTCTAAGAGTTGAAGTTCGTTTATTTTGGCGGCAGCGTCATTTTGTACTGAAAATTGACAGTGATTTTTGGTTGTCACGCCAACCCATTGATTTTGAGCCAAGATACTTTGATAGATAACGACCTGAGAATCTGAATACCTTAATTTCAGGTCTTCTTGAGAAAAGGAATCTTCGGTTAAGGGGAAAACAACAGGATCCTTTGGGGTTATTTTGTTACAATGATCTGAAACCGAGAAATTTCCTTTACTGTTTTCCGAAGCCCTATCTTGCAAAAGCTTTCTGCCATCGCTTTGGTAAAGTGAACAAGAGGAGATACTAAATCCAACAAAAATAAATAAAATGTATTTATTCGATGGTTTTAACTTTGTGACTTTTAAAAAAATTTTTTTATGAGGTGGTGATTTTACAGAGACTTCCACAATACTATGATTGCGGAAGTTCTACATTGAGGCAAAACTAAAATGGAATTTCTTCAGAAAAATTAAAGTTGGGTTCTTGAAAACTCATTCCTGATAGGCCAGCGTCATTTGTTGCAGAAGGTGCTGGTGCTGAAGGTCCAGTTCCTGCACCTAAAAATTGCACCACATTGGCTACCACTTCTGTGGTGTAGCGTTTTTGTCCTTGCGGATCATCCCAAGAACGGGTTTGCAGGCGGCCTTCCACATAAACTTGTCGACCCTTACTTAAATAGCGACCACACAGTTCTGCAAGTTTGCTCCAGACAACCACTCGGTGCCACTCGGTGCGCTCTTGTTTTTGTCCATCTTTATCTGTCCAATTTTCGCTGGTGGCCAAATTAAATCGAGCTACTGAATTTCCATTATTCACGGGTTTCACTTCTGGGTCAGCGCCAAGACGTCCAACCAAAATAACTTTGTTTACTCCTGCCATAAAAACCTCACTTGCAAAAAATTACGACCTATTAGGTGTCTGAATTCAGAGTTTATTGCGAGGAATAAAGCAAATTCTAAGGGAAAAGAACAATGAAAAATCAAAGAGTCGAGATTATAATGCAGCGCTAAATGAAGGGGCGTAGCCAAAGCGTTGTCCCGTCACTTTAAACTTATATTTGGTGCCCGAGGGAGTAGCAGATTTATACGGGGATAGTAGAATCAAAAAAGGAGCCAGTTCTCTTTCCACTTTTGGGGTGACTAGAAACTCCATTTGTAGCTTGTAAGCTCCTAAAGTGAGACCATCCCCTGGCTCGATGCGGCAGTCAATTTCACCCTTTATGGATCCAAATAAAGAGTCGCCCGTGGCCCCAAAATCTGATGGTTCTAACGTCATTTTTCCGCCTGCAAGACGACCCTTTAATTGGGTTTTTTTCCAACTTAAAGCAGGTAAAATAACCGGACCCATTTGCGTGGGGATAGCTCCCGAAGGAAATTTAAGTTCTTTGACCTCAAGAACAATATTTCCTTCGGGCGGAGTGGTAAAACTAGGGTCAAGATTTACATTCATTTCACCAGAAAGTTCACCGCGCAACTTAAGTGGAAGTTCAAAAGCTTCCCAGGCTTGTCCCAATTGAATTTGTTCTAAATCTAAATAAATATTTTGTGTTGCCGCTCCAAGCTCCGTTTTTTTTCCAGCCTTTAAAGTTAAATTTATATCACCATCCCATACTTGTTTAATGCCAGCAGTGAACCCGGGATGAAATGAAATAAGACCTGAAATAGAGGGAGCAAAAGATAACTTAGCTGCTTGAATAGATGGTAAAAAACCAGAATCTACAACAACATTATCCACAGCCAAAGCCGGATAAGGAAAAACCTGAATTCCCAACCGATCAAACTGGAGAAAAACCTGATTGTTTGTCTTTTCAGCAACTAGGGTGGAAACCACTTCGGATAGATCGTCGTAAGGGAATTGCCAGAATAAAAAAGTAGCAATACAGAAAAACATAAAAAAAATTTTCTTTTTATGGAACCTAAAGACATTTAGGAAGGATTGTAAAGCGCGTGCTATCATAAGTCAGTTTCCTCACGTGGCAGTTTAGGAGGGGGACGGTTTCTGGAGCCCTTTTGGGAGGTCTCCGGCTCCATGGAGTGAATCGGTAAAGAAAAGCTCACCACTTTAAATGTGGTATCGAAGTAATGATTGTCTTCTGGGTTGGCTTTAATATCCACGGAGGTGAGTTTGGATCCCGCGGAAAGATTGTGCAGTCGATAACCAATATCTAAAATTTGATAGAGGTTAAGTTTAGCATAGGTGACGGCAACACCTTCTTGTAAAATAACTGGTGGCGCCAAAGAGGGGGCCGGACGTTCCCCTAGAGGCTTTATGCCAATGACTTGCTCGGGAAGAAGGCGAAATTCAGAGGTAAAAGACTCCATCCTCGATTGCAACTCTCGAGAACTTAATCCTTGGGGTAAAGGTGGGGGATCTTTTGCCGCGCGACCGACACGTAAAAGTTCACGTAGTAGAGTTCGGTTTTCTTCAAATTCGGCAATATGTTGATGGGCTGATTCAATGTAAGCGTAAGGGATGGAAAAAATAAATAGAATTACGAAAAGTCCACTTCCATAAATACAGGCCTTTTGTGTTAGAGGAGGCAAGGTATGGTATTTTTCAGTCAAGTTATTAAATAAAGAAGATTCTTTAATTTTTTCAATCAGAGTCTTAAGTTGATCACGAAGCTGATCCTTAATATCTTCAAGATTCACCATTAACCTCCTCGGTGACGATCAATTTTTAAACGAAAACCGAAGTTCCGTTTGCTCGGGTCGGGGTGGGATGGGGATGACAACGGAGTGACTTTCCCATCCATCGCCACATTCTGCAGCACTTGTTGAAATTGATTTAAATATTCAGTTCTGCTGACCTCACCAAAAAGTTCAAGTTGATCGTTTTCAATATTTACTTTGCGAATTTCCACGACCATTTTTTTGGGTCCTGGAGAGACTTGATTTATAAAAGCTAAAACATCCAGTGGAGAGTTAAGGCTTTTTACTTGGTTGGCCACTTTTCTAGCGCTGATTTCTTCTTTTTTAATTTTAACAAATTTACGAATATTATTGGGTGAGGCTTGGTTTCCCTTAAGATCTGCAATAGTTGCGGCCTGTGTTTTGAGAACTTCTAATACCTTTTCATTCATTGAGATGGCTAAATCATCTTTGATTACACTGTAAATAAATAAAATCAGAAAGGCTGTTCCTGAGAGTTGAACGGTGTAGCGCCATTTTTCCCACCAAAGTTTAAGTGATTCCGCTTGTCGAGCAAATTCTTCTTTGAGTAAATTGCTCGCAGGGTGACGCGGTCGTTTGAGCCCTTCAAGACTCACTCCTATGGCCGTGGCGGAAATGGCTTCTTCGTATGTTCCTTCCCCAAGCACAGATTGGGGATGAATGGAAACGTGTCGAAAGCGATTGACTGCAATGTCAAGTTTTTGAGTTAAAAAAGGACCCAATCCTTTTATTTGACTAGTGCCTCCACAAAGATGAATTTTACTAAATAATAAATTATTATTTGCCATGAGTTCAATAATGGAAAATCGAACTTCCTGAATCATGGGTTCAAAAGCTTGTTTGATTAGATCCGAAAAAATAACTTGATCCTTTGTTGCCCCCTCTGAAGAGGGCAAGATAAACGATTTTTTTTGCAGATCTTTTAAGGCCTCCAAATAGTGTAAACCATATTTATTTGCTATGGCCTCAGCGACTTGTTTTCCGCCCCAATCTATATTTCTTGCGGTGAGAAGAGCTTTGTCAGCGGCCGCAACAAGCTGGGTTCGAGTGTGACCAATGTTGAGAATGAGCTCGGCATTGCGTGGTTCAGGAATGCCTTCAAGAACGGATTTGATCTGTGGCGGTTCCATCCAGTTTTCTAGCAAATTACCTAGGGCAAGACCCTCGATGCTTACAATCTCAGCCTCAATTCCTGCCTCTCGGGCCAAATGCACCACTTCTTTGAGATAAATTTTAGGACAAGCACTTGCAATGACTTCGGCCCCGGTGTCGAGAATTCGAGTGATTTTGGCATCAAAAATGGAATCTTCTTGAGCGAGGGGAATATCGTCTTCCAAGTCAAAAGCAATGCTACGAAGTATTTTATAACGTTCTTTAAAGGGAAAATGGCGGTGCCTTAGTACAACGTGTTGTTGAGGGACGACTAAAATAAATTTTGTTGTAATAGGATCGTAGGCTTGGGCAATTTGTCTGAGGATGTCGAGGACTTCTATTTTTTTATCTTTATTTGGATCCGCAGAAAGAAGAAATTCTTGGAATCGACTGAGAGAATAGGTTTTAGTCGAGCTTTGCAGTTCTACGAGTTTAACGCTGTAAGTTCCTATGTCTATACCGACACAAACCATATGGCTTCCTTCCCCCTCGATACTTAAAGAATTTTACTTCTCTTCCCAGTAAACCACTATGGGCCTTCCTTTGGGAGGAATAATATTGGTTTTGCTTTCTCCAGTTGGATTTTTACCCTGGGAATCGGAGGGATTTCCTGTTTTTGTATCTGTAGTCCCAACAGTTCCTGGACCTTTGTTGGGGTTATTTAGGTCTTGAGAGTCCTTATCCAAAAGGGTGCTGTAACGTGATTGTAGGTTTCCCATATCATAGGTAATGGCGGTGATTTCAACTTTGACTTTGCCGTATTCGCCCGTACTTATAATTCTGAAATTATATTCTGGACCAAAGAGTAAGGGGATTCCAGATTTTTTTATGGCCTCCACGTTGGCTCCAAATCTGGTTGCATATTGGAAAAAATCATCTTCATTGCGGTAAAGGCCCCCTTCATTGGGATCTGTTCTGCGTTTGATGAGAGCATTTAAAATATCCCCTTTAATGGAAGGGTCTAAACTACTGATGACTTCTTCATTGGCGTAGTTGACATTGACCCCTTTAGTTCCGAAGAGAGTCACCCGCTGTGAAAGTAAATTAAAAAAATCTTCATTCATGCCCGCAACCATATTGAGTTCTTTTATTGTTTTAAAAGGGGCATTGGGTGGCAAAAAGTCACTTCGAATTTTATATTTATCTCTTTCATCCCCACCATTAAGACTTTCAGAATTTTCATCTTCCCAATCTATAATGTTATTCACCAGCTCTTCAAATCTAGTGTCGCGGTATTTGGCAGAAAACTTTTCATTATTCAGGACTTCAGTTTTAAATATGTTGAGAATTTGTTGTGCTGTTACTTTTTGTATTTGTTTAGAGACCGAACTTAAATCGTTAATGTCTATTTTTCCACCTTCGCTATAGATGGTAGCTAAATATTGGGCGTCCATGGGGGATACTTTGACAATTTCATCCACGTTGCTCTTATCGGTTCCAGTCATTTGATCCGGAAGTACAGGTGGCCAAGTGAAAGGCATCTGCCAGATTGGATCCAACAAGCTCATGAGGGGCTGGGCTTGTTCGGGACTCATCGCATTGCTAATCCCGGCAACCACTTTTTTATAAATGACGATGCGTAGTAAAGAGATTTCCACTCCGGCCTTTGCGGCATATCGGGCTTTAAGTATATTTACTTTCTGTCGGGCCATCACGTATTCCACAGAGGTGTCGTAGGAAACTTCAGTGGCAATAAAAATCATAAGCATAATGGCGAAGATAGCCACCAAAAGGGCCACCCCATTTTGATTTTGGAGTGGATTTATTTTTTTAGGTGGAGCTTCAGTCTTATTTTTTTCATAAACAAATTTATTTATTGTATAAAAGTTTATAATTTTGCGCCAAATAAACCTTGTTTTTTGATAAGGTCTCGAACAGGGGGTGGAACCAATTCTTCCCATTTTGGATCTCCTGATTTGAGCATTAAACGCACATCTTGAGAGTGAATAGACGTGTCCACATCCTCACACCCTAAAATATCAGTAATTAATTTTTGTTGTATAAAATATTGATAAAGATGTTTCAGCGAACCTGTGGGATGAAAGGTGGAGGCTGTGAGACACATTTGTTCCGATTTAAATGGGAAAACTAATATCTTAGTTTTTTCATCATAAAGTCTTGAAAAACCCTCCAAAATTCCTCCGGGCAGATGTTGGTAATGTTGAGAGTCAAAAAGTCGGTCCAGTTGATCGGCACCTACAATGAGTCCAATGACTTGATCGGTGTGAGAGCGGAGATAGCTTTTGACTTGATAGGATAGTTTAAAATGGGTCAAAAGAACTTTATGTCCTAAGGTTAATAAAGTGTCCACCCGATCTAAAAAATCCTTATGACTTAGTTCTCCCTCTGCGGTCAATTCATGCATGGTCAGCTCAAAGAGCACTTGGGGAGTTTGCTGAAATTGGCTTTGAAACTGTTCCATTCCTTTTTCTAACAAGGTGAGATTGGTTTTGGTAACCGGGCGAAAAGTTCCTCTTTGAACTAAAACCGGTTGTCTGAATAAGAGGTCTGAGGCATTTTGAATGTGACCCTTTTCATCAAATAAAACGGCTTCTGCCACACCTTGCTTAACCAGTTCTAAGTTAAGGAGGCGATGGTCGATCCAACTATTTTCAGAACCTTGGCAACGGATAAAATTAATTTCCAACCTTTCGTGGCCAAGGTTGTGAACTAAACATTTTACTATTTCGGTCAGCGTTCGAGGGAAGGAATAAGATAAATGAATTAAATTTACCCCAAGGATTCCTAAAGCCTCTTGTTGTTGCAAACGGAATCGATCTTTCAATCGGATGTGCAATATAATTTCATGGGGAGGACCTTGGAAGTAAGTTTGATAACGAATTCCCATCCATCCATGACAACGAGCATCAGGTTCACCGTGACTGCTTGTGGCCACAGTGTCAGCAAAGGCAAAAAATCTTGTTTTTTCACCTCTTTGTTCACTCAGTCGTTCTACTAAAAGTCCATATTCGTGGTCCAGCATCTGCAGAATTCGCTCCTGACAGACATACCTATTAGACTTGCCATAGATCGAGTCACTGACCTTCATATCGTAGGCAGAAATGGATTTGGCCACGGTTTGGGAGGCTCGTCCTGCGAGAAAAAAATATCTTGCAACCTCTTGTCCAGCGCCAATTTCAGCAAAGGTGCCATAGAATGAAGAGTCCATATTGATTGAACGAGCTTTTTTAAGGGGATCGAGTTGTTCCATATTTATTACTCAACTTTTAAAGTTAATGTGAGTTGGTGATTTATGAGGACGGTTTAAATTATGCATGATCAAATAAACTATATGATATATTATTTTTTGAAAAGCTTGAAAATCCAATAAAAAAGGTTGGAACTTGAAGTGACAAAAGGGTTTTAAGTTGAGAGCAATTCAAGTGGCTCCTGCAATTTTTTTTGCGATCGCCCATATCCTTGCCGGAGTTTTGTATTACTTTTTCTTAATTTGGGCATCGACGCGTTTGGATTTAGCTGATTTTGGCGAATTAAACAGTTGGATGGCTTATTTCTCCATTGCACTTTCCATTGGCTTTTTTGCCCAAGTGGGTTCGAATTTTTTCATAGCAAATAAAAACCATTTAAAAATAATGAGCCTTTTAACTTTGTTGATTGGAGCGGTCTCTTTATATCTTCCCTGGATTTTCCCCCAATCTTCTTTTTTTATGGTGGGTTTACTTGGGAGTATTTTAGGAATTCTTTTTAGTTGGTTTGTGGGGCAGTCACAAATTCAATTGGCATTTGGAGTGATAGGAGTGGGTCTCCTAATCAATGGCTTGGCCAAGTTTTTTTTGGTGGGGTGGGAGTATCCTGTGAATGATGAGGGCCTTAAATTCGCTTGGGCCACTTCATTGAGTTACAGTCCAGGATTGTTGTGGATTGCCCTTGCTATTCTTATAAGATCAAAAAACTGGTTGAATCCGGATATCACTCATCGTTTACAAACCCGTCGGATTGTTGCCACAGCTCTTTTAGCATTAACCTCTGTGGTTATTCCCCAAATGGATATAATCGTGGTTCACCAGACACAAAATCCCATAGATGTTGGACATTTTGCACGTATTTCCTTACTTTACAAATCCATCTTTTTTGGTTTTTTAATATTTATGCAGTGGTTGTTACCCCAACAGATGTCGAACACAAAAGAAGGGGAGAAAGTGACAACATGGTTAGGTCTCTATCCTTGGCGACCTCTCCTGTTAAGTTCGACATTATCTTCCGTGGCATTTTTCTCTTTCGTACTTTTTAAGCAGTTAGGATATTATTTTTTTGAACTTGATGAAAAAATTGTGGGCCTTACCTGCCTCAATATGGCTTTGCTTACAAATATATATTTTTTTATACAGTTTTTTTGTGTAAATAATTATCTTTTGTTAGCCTTTGCCATTCTCGCTTTGTTTTTGTTTGAGATAGGCAGCGGAATTTTGCTTTCATTTTCCATTTTGCAAAATCTGATGATTTTAGTCCCATTCCATTTTTTGGTTTGGACTCTCATCTCTTTTTATATTCAGAGGCTGATGAAGAAGAAAAAAGAGATCGCCCCATTAATTTAGAATCAATGGGGCGAACAAAATAAAATTTGATTACTATTGAGGACACATCTGCTCGAAGTTGAGTTGAGCTAAAACCTCATTCACTTTATTCTCGTCGCTAAGACCTTCTCTGCGAAGATCACCGCTTGTTGTATCAAAGGTGTCGGCTATGATAGTTTTCTTAGATAGAGAGTAACGAATCGAATTGATATCAAAATCCACTACTTTTTTGGATTCATTGAAATAAAATTTAATGTAAACGGTTATTTTACTTTTTAATGTCACTTTGATTTGAACAAAAGACAAATCAGGAGTCGTTCTTTCTGTGAACTCCAAAGTACTGGCACTTAAAATAGGTAGGTAGTTTTGAAGATTGGTAACTAAGTCAGTTGCAATTTTGTTTTTAAATAAGTCATAGTTTACTGAATCGAATTTATTTCGAAATCTTCCAGTAATTACATTTACCAGACTGTCAAAATCAACTGCGTCCGTGATCACTTGACATATTTTATTAAAAGCTAAAGTCGTATTGCTACCATTTGATTTTGAAGAAATATTCCTAATTTCGTTGATTAATTCTTTTGTTTTTGTAATTAGTAGACCTTCATCTGCATTGGCTTTCGTCGTAAATTGAATTGATGCGAGTAATGACACTAATAAGATAAAAATAGACTGTCTTTTTAACATAAAAATTTCCCCCATTTTTTTAGTTTAGAGAGTTTAAATAGATCAACTCTCTTATTACTTGGGTTTGAAATTATGCTAATTGGAGGATGAGTTATACAAACATTTTGCCTTTGAAAAAAAGTAAAAATAAACCTCAATTTTGAATCTTATGAACAATGAAGAGAAACCCAAAAACTAAATTGAGGATTGAGTTTTTTCATTCTTACCAGGTCAAAGCGAGGGCTTTGCTAGAATACATTTCAAAACCTGATTTGTCTGTGTAAGATAGCGGAAGGTTATGAAATGAATCCTACAATAATTTAGGTATCTAATACATCTAGTCGACGTAAAAAAGTAGTCTGTGATATATCAGGATCTAGAAATATTAAAGACTATAAGACGTTACACAACTGTTTTCATTTCTCTTTGAAATAGCTGATTGTGGTTTTTTCGTCCAATTTGGTTTTGGTGGTTGACTGGATCGACTTTTGAAATGCTTGTTCAAATAGTAGTGATTATCTTTTCCGTCTGATTCTTGGAATAAGGGACTTTTTGTATTAAATTTTTCTTTTGATTGCTTCGCATAATTAAGGGATGTCATCCAGATGTTCGATGCAAGTTTAGGACACAAAAAAGATTCATTCTTAGACTCTTTATAAAAGTTTAGTGAAGACGCAAATTGGTCCCTTGTAAAGACTGTCTTGTCGACACCAGAAGTATAATCAGTATTTTGGTTTATCACTCTATTATGAATTGTGCTGGCAATTAATTTCTGTGCTTTGTCAATTTCTGTTCCGTCACAATTTGCCGCGAGAGTTTCAGCATAAATAAGTCTAGCCATGGTCAATACTCTATTTTCTTTCTGGAGAGCATTTTTATATTCTTCATATTTATTTTCATTCTTGGTATTCTCCCGAACCCATGATTTAATTTTTTGTACTTCATTAGCGTTTTCAATACATTTGGGCTGCATGTAGCTTGATGAGGTATAAGTCTGAGTGTGAAGATCACTGTCACCTAATGTTTCTGCAAAAATCGAAGAAGAAAATACGGATAAAAATGAAATAATTGTAATTAGCAGATTTTGTTGAAATTTGAGTTTTAGCAGCATTTATTACCTCGTTTAAAAGAAGGATATTAAATGAATAGTACCATAATTAAATATTTTGCTAATCCTGTATAGGTCTAGAATTTGTTAGGGTCCAGACTGTATTGAATTTTTGATCCTTACATCGCCCTGCGACTGGACCAAGTGCTAAAAATCCTAACCCTGATCGCCGCGTAGTTCACGTCTGAGAATCTTACCTACATTGGTTTTGGGAAGCTCTTTTCTAAACTCCACATGTTTAGGAATTTTATATCCCACTAAATTTTCATGGCACCAACTTCGAACTTCAGTAGAAGTGAGGCTTGAATCCTTGGGTACGATGAAAACCTTAACTGCTTCAGTGGATTTCTCATCAGGAACGCCAACGGCTGCGACCTCAAGCACTTTTGGGTGGGCCGCAATTACTTCCTCCACTTCGTTTGGATAGACATTAAAACCAGAGACAAGAATCATGTCTTTTTTGCGGTCCACAATTCGAATGAAACCTAACTTGTCAATGATTCCCACATCACCTGTTTTAATCCAACCGTCTGGATTCAAAATCGTTTGCGTTTCCTCAGGTTTTTTCCAATAGCCCCGCATCACCTGTGGCCCTTTCACATAAATCTCTCCTTGTTGCCCTGAGGGAACTTCTATGCCCTCATCATCGCATAATTTTATATCTGTGGAGGGTAAGGGTAGTCCAATCGTCCCAACCTGATCAGTACCGTCAACCGGGTTACAACAGGCTACTGGAGAGGTTTCTGTTAAACCATAACCCTCGACAATTGCAGATCCGGTAAGTTCTTTCCATTTTGTAGAGACGGCTTTTTGAAGTGCCATACCGCCTGCGACACTGATTTTTAGTGATGAAAAATGAACCTTTAAAAAATCTTTATGATTGAGAAGAGCGTTAAATAATGTGTTCAGACCAACAAAAACACTAAATTTATATTGTTTAAGCGTTTTGATAAACCCTGGAATATCCCGAGGGTTGGTAATCATTAGGTTGGTTCCTCCGTAGGAGAAAATTCCAAAGGCATTCACAGTGAGGGAAAAAATATGATAAAGCGGAAGAGCCAACACTACCAATTCCTTACCTTCTTGAAGACGCGGCTTCATCCATTCTTGAATTTGCAGCATATTGGAGAGTACATTTCTGTGCGTGAGCATGGCTCCTTTGGCCACTCCTGTGGTGCCCCCGGTATATTGGAGGAAGGCCAGATCTTCTTTGTCAACTGGAGCGGGTTGAAAAGAACAGTCCCGACCAAGATCCAGCGCTTGCCAAAAAGTATAGTGGTTTTTAATTTCATAACTCGGAACCATTTTTTTGACATACTTTATCACACTGTTCACCAGCAAGCTTTTTGGAAAACCAAGGAGGTCACCAACTCCAGTTACAATCACGGTCTTTATTTGGGTATGAGCAATAATTTCCTGCAAATGGTGCGCCGAGTTTTCTAAGATAAGAATGGCTTTAGCTTCAGAATCAACTAGTTGGTGCTTCATCTCACGACTGGTGTAGAGCGGGTTGGTATTGACGACGACGAGTCCTGCTTGCAGGGCAGCAAAAATAGCAATGGGATATTGGAGTACGTTGGGTAATTGGATGGCTATGGCGTCACCTTTTTT
Source organism: Bdellovibrionales bacterium (assembly GCA_019695175.1). Lineage (GTDB taxonomy): Bacteria > Bdellovibrionota > Bdellovibrionia > Bdellovibrionales > UBA1609 > JAIBAM01. The sequence goes on along the minus strand of JAIBAM010000003.1, from coordinate 34,627 downwards.
AAGTCCTGCTTTCGTTTGAAAAAATGCAGAGAGATCTCTGGCATAATCACTGAGCTCATCAAAGGAAAGTTCAGCGCCCATATTAATAAAAGCGGTTTTGTCTTTCCATCGCTCACAAGTTTTGTGAAACATATCGGGGAGGGAAGAGTATAGTTCAGGGTGGATCTCTTCGGACACACCTTTAGGATATTGTTTTAACCAAATTTTTTCCAAAGATCCCCCCTTGAATGAACGTTGGCTAGACTTTTAGCGCGAAACTTAAAGAAAGAGGAAGCATTTTATCTTGATCTGAAGGGAAAATATTTTTTTCATATAATGGGCGTCATTGCTTTTTTGTAGAAAAGTGGGTTGGAACGCAAAGAGGGAGAAGGACAAGCCTATTTGCACTTTTCATTTTTCATGAGTTATGATGAGATCTTTGGAACTTAAAGATTCAGGGCTGGAGTGCTTTTAGCGCCAGACTGGATATTCTTAGAATTTAGAGGAGGGTGTATGGGAAAGTTTTGGGGAGGCAATAAAGTATTATTAATTTCAGTAGGGATTTTTTTGGGGGGGTGCAGTCACAATCCCTACAAAGCTAAAAAAATATCCACAAATATGGAAAAAGAATCTGTAGTTTCAGATGAAAAAATAGGGGTCAAAGACGGAAACTTAGTCGTGCAAAAAAAGGTAGAGATGGCAGAAGAGCTTCGTCGGTTGCAATATGAGGTGTACGAATTGGAAGATCATGTGTATGGCAATAGAAAATTTGGTTCTAAAGGATTGTACGGGACTTTAAAGGACTGTAGAGCAAAACTTTCTTCCAAAGAATTGGGTGGTGATGGAAAATTAATGTGGACGGAACCTGTGGATCGAGTCACAGACAAAGAGACAGAATTTAACTTCGGTGTGGATGAAAAAAATCAAATTGTGGGTGTCTCTGAGGAGTTTTTAAAAGACCGTATGGAGCGATTTCGCAAATACCGTCAAATTTTAGAAAAGCGTCAAGATGAATATGAGGAAAAAGTTGATATCTGCAATGCGGCTCTGAAAGCAAGAAACCACGAAGTTAATGTTAACAAAAAGCCTGCCTCCGTAGAGACAGACGGTGATGAATCCTAGTTAGTTCAAATAAGAGTATTTCATAGGACCTAATTTGGGGCCTATGGTTTTCGGATCGAATTCGTAAACTAGAGGTTGACCCGTGGGAATATTAAGTTCGGCGATTTTTAAATCGGGTATTTGGTCTAATAGCTTGATCAACGCTCGTAAGGAGTTCCCATGGGCAACAACAAGGAGATTTTGGTTTTGCTTTAGAGCCGGTGCAAGAGTTTGTTCCCAATAGGGGAGGACTCTTTGTTGGCACATAAGTAAGGACTCTGTGCGAGGGATATCTTGAACTAAAAGCTTTTTTAATCTTTGTTCACTCAGTTGATTTTGATAAAGGGGCTCTGGCATTGGAGGAGGGGCAATGTCATAACTTCTTCTCCAGATGAAAACTTGTTCTGGGCCATATTTTTCACTGGTTTCGTCTTTATTGAGACCCTGAAGGGCACCATAGTGTCGTTCATTAAGTCTCCAACTATGTTTTATTTCCAAATAGGTTTGATCAATTTGCTCGAGGACCAACCAAGAAGTTCGAATGGCGCGTTTCAAAATTGAAGTATGAACTTCTTGAAAAATAAGACCCGATTTTTTAATGAGTTTACCTGCAGATTGGGCTTCATTTTCACCTTTAGCGGAAAGATCTACGTCAACCCATCCGGTGAATCGGTTTTCGTGATTCCACTGGCTTTCACCATGACGCAATAAAACTAAAAAAGACATGAGGCCCACCTTTTTAATCCAACAAATTACATTAGAAAATATTTGTTGAAAAAGTAGCGGCTAGAAGATCTGCTGGCAAATCTTTTTAAGAATTTTTAGAGTTTTCGTAGAAGTTACGTCCAAGTGTCGGCTCAGTTTACTTCATCTAAGCGCGAATGAGTTAAACGCGAATGAGTTAAGCGAGAATGAGTTAAGCGAGAATGAGTTAAGCGAGAATGAGTCAGCGCGAAGAAGTTGTGGATATTAATTACAATGGCGGTAAGTTAAGTTCCTTTCTGCTTATGGAAAGTGCAAATCTTTGCTGACTTTTTGAGGTTCCAGATCTGATGGGTTGCATGAAAACTCTTGGATAACTTCGCCCTGGTTGTTTTGGGTGTATTCGAAGAATTAGGACTAAAAAAAGCCTCCTTGCTATCAATCCCTCCAAAATGGAGTAAAAGAAACATCTCACTATTTAACTTTTTGACAGTGGCCGGCAGTGGTTCAAAAACTGAGCTCATTTAGACACTCTTTTGCCTTCCGTTAAAAATTAATAATAAACGAATCTTATTATATAAAACAAACGAATCTTATTAAATGCTGGAACAGATCTTGCATTCTTTAAATAAAGAAATTGTTCTCGTTGTACTTAAGGGTAATCAATTACAACATTCACAACTTTTGGAAGGGTTTATTGTGGAAACAAAAAAATATCCAGATAGAAGAAGAGTGATCGTCTATCAGGTCCTGTTCACTTTTTTCATTAACGCGGTTGTTTTTCAAAATTGGTCATCTGCTAGTGGGACTGTGATGGGTCAACGCCCCCTTACTTCTGGTTTTGAAGCTAATGTTTGTGCATTGTTGGTAACAAACCAAAACAAAACAAAACAAAACAAAACAAAACAAAACAAACCTTATCCTTCCCAGCTGAACAGCGGGTAAAAATTGAAGCAATGATGTCTCAGATCCAATCCCAAACTACAGCTCTACAGGGTTTGATTGACAATTTGAAGTCGCCAGAGTTGCAATCCTCTGCGAGAAAATTGCTTGAGGTTCTGCACCATTATATTGAATTCGTACGCTGGGTTGCGGACGGAAGGAGTCCGCGGAAATTTACTCATCCTAGCTTCAGAGATACTGTGAGTTGGATTTTAGGGAGGTTAGAGGCAACAGTAGTTGAGGGTTTTGGTCAAGATTTTTTGCCTTCTGTTGTTACGTTAAAAGGAGATGAAAATTTTATTCCTTTCAATGAATCTGTATTAATAAAAAGGCACTTTGATAAAAATACTTTTCCACAAGAAGAAAAAACCTTCATAAGAGATTTTATTGTTAATCTTCAGAAGATATTAAGTTCAGATCAAGCAATAAGCTATGAATTTATTGTTTTCGCCATGGAGGATTATATCACTGTGGCGGATATGCTTGAAACTGACGTCTTTAAGACAGAAAGAGGTGGGTTTCGTGATAATGGAGATACACTTCTTAATCAACTTCCCTTACTCTTGACCGTAGTATCCCCTCAGGGATTAAGCATTGTTGATATTGTCCTAAGATCAGTAATTCCTTTACTGGGTTCGGTTCAATTGACCGACAGTCAGCAAATAGTTGATGGTGATTTGAAATCAGTAGCAAATTTTATCCGGCATGACATAAATCATGTGGGTAGTATTTTTTTGGCGCGTCTTGGGTCTCGTTTTGCTATGGTTAGCCCTTTATTCCCGCCGATCTCAAGTCCAGAAGTCACTGCTGAAGATTTAAGATCCAGATTTCTATTTGTATTAGGACTTGTAAGTCCTCAACTTGATTTTGCCATGAACTTACTCAGATGGCTTGATCAGCAGAATGTTTTCGATCAAGAGGTAGCTTCACTGTTTTTATTTTATATCTTTCATGAGACGCTCACGAGTGTTCAGGGAGATGACGGTCAAGAAATATTCATGACGTTAAGTCCTAAAAAGATATTGTATGCTCTAAGAAAGTACTATTTTCCGAATGGGGACGATAGCCCTTGGCGATTCGGTAGTATCGTTATTTTTAAGGGTATTTTAAGTAAAACTGTGAGGGGTCGTGATGTTCCCGAACTGCATAGAGTAGGTGTGGGCGAAGGCATAGATGTACTTAAGAGAAAAGTTGCAGCTTCATTGGATAAACTCATTGATTATTTATCAAGTTTTGAAGACCAAGTTCCTCAAAGGTGACTCCAGAATCTAGGGTGTATTTTAAAAGTTGCGCCCACGTTGATACCGTTCCAAATTTGGTGGGAATTTAGTTATATGCAGCAGGGCAAATTCATTCTAGTATTTTGATCGACTGGAGGTGATCTTTTTGTATATGAACTTCTTGCGGGCCTTCTGTCGGGTGAAGGTCTAGTTGTTTTTAATTTTATTAAGAATGAGAAGATTCGTCGATTTGGAAAGGAATGCAAATTATTTCCAAAGCGACGAAGTCAGGAAAAAGACTGGCAGTTCTCGCCAGATGAAAGTGCGCCTGATTCTGGGACCCATCGATAGCGAGGGGAAACCTATTGTGTTTGTTATAAATTTGATTGGCAAAAAACGGTAGCCTCGAGAAGACATCATCGAACTTTTCCAAAAAAGATGGGCCGTCGAAATGCTTTACAATCGGGTCAAGAATCTACTTAATCTCGAAAAACATCACGCCAGAGCGTAAAATGGGATTATGACGGAAATTTTTTGCAAATCTCTAGACTCTCTCACTTTCAGTTATGGTGGTAAATGCCGTGGTTGAAGAGGACAAAATTGATCCAAAAATCGAGTTGCCAAATTTCAAAAACGTAACCGAAGTCATCAGGCGAAATATATTTGCAATCATTGACCGCAAAATTACAAATCAAAGGCCGAGAGAATTGGCTGATCAAATTCTGCGCGACGTCCGTGCGGTAAAATATAAGGTTCGACCAGGGCGAAGTTATCAAAGGGTTTCCATTCAACCCATCAAGTCCTGGGGCTTAAAAAGTCAGCAAATATTTGTACTTTTCATAAGCAGAAAGGAGCTTAACCTGCTGCCGTTGAGCTGAGCTTGCCGTCATGGAAATTAATTACCCGTTGAGTTTTTATGCATTAGGTTATAAGTTCGCCTTTATCACAAATCGTCCCTTCCGCTTTTGAGCGGTGCACCGAGGTGTTTCTGAAGCTCTAAACTATTTAGGAGTGGGGCTTTATAACAGTAGACGGGTATACGGGTCCGAGAAGAAGGATCAAAATGAAAGTTCGAGAAAAAGTCCGAGTAGAACTCCAAGGCTTAGATTTCGTTCTCGATTTTAATTATAAAGCGAGGAAAGACAATGAAGGCAATGAAAAATGAAGTGGTAAAAAATCAAAAAATAAATTGCAATGATTCAGAAACTGGAATGGAATTTGAGGCTAAAAGATTTCTTATGGAACTTTTGGTGGCTTCAGGTCTTGTGATTTTAAGTCTGCTAGGAAGGATAATTCCTCACTTTGATAACTTCACGCCTCTTTTAGGTGTGGCTTTATTTTCAGGAGCTTTTTTAAGGAATCGGACCTTGGCCTTTTTTGTTCCAGTGGTTTCAGTTTTGCTCAGCGATATATGGCTTGGTTGGCATGAAACCTTCGGATTTGTGTACGCTGGTCTTATCTTGTTGACCTTTTTAGGTCGAACCCAATTGGATACAAAAAAATCACCATTTTTTCATATGGGTTTAAACAGTCTTTTGGGTGCAGTGATCTTTTTCTTGGTGAGCAACTTTGGGGTTTGGTCAACACAAAATATTTATGAAAAGTCTTTGGTGGGCTTGGTAAATTGCTATGTGGCAGGACTGCCTTTTTTCCCCAATACATTGGCTTCAAGCTTTATTTATTCCATGGGCCTTAGTCTTGTTTCTTATTTCTTAATCCACCGTACATCCTCTCAGGCGGAGGGTAGAATTTAAAAAAATTGTTTTTTATACTTTCTGCGTCGGTTTTAACTTAAGAGTTTTTTGCACAGTTTGCTGGAGCTGAATCTGAGCCGAAAAAGCACTGAATATGAACTGAAAAAATTCTTAGAAGGTGGACTGGAAAGAAGTGCCCAATATATTTTAACTTGTCGATTCGATAATCCCAACCCCCCTCTTGATTTTTTAGTAAATAATTATTGTAGTTATCCAATCTGTCATTGATAATAATTTTTTAGAATAAATATAATTTATATTACTCTATTTTTCTTTTAACTGGGCTTTAATGTGATCTTAATAAAAGATCTTAATCTGGTGAAAAGGTGGTTTTCAAGATTATGCTTGGGGGGCAACGTGTTCCACAAATTTTTTTATCTTTTATTGTTTATTTTTTTTGTGGTCTGGAAAATCTGATTGCTGAAACTGCACCTCTAGCTTCTGATTCGAGAGCAGTTTCGATTAGTGACAACCAATCTAGTACGAGTGCCAGAGATCCGACATTTTCAGCGGTGCTAAATCTGGCCAAGTCAGTTCCTAATAAATGTGGGTCTAATTTGAGGACACTTTTTTGTAATAAATCGGTTTGGTTTTCTAAAGATCTAAAGGGACGATATGAAGAAGTTTTGCGTTTGGCAAAAGAAAGTGTAGATAAAATTAATCATCCAACACAATCAGTCCCCCAAAAGAGTGGATCTATTCCTCATCCTCAAATTGACTATCGGGCCATACCCTGTATCGCTGCCGCTGAAACAGGTTTTTTAGAACCATTAGCTATGAATACAAATGCCTGTACGAATGATAGTACTGCTAAAGGGTTAGGAATGATTAATGCGAATACTTTATGGGATTACTTATTACCAGATAAAACATTTCAACTTGGGGATAAAAAATATAACTCTTTAAATCGTGAGTTTAATTGGAAGGGTATGGAAATGTGGGATAGGGAGATTGAGAGAATAAAAAGTATGAACGACAAGGACAAGAAAGAAGCTAAAGAAAAATTAGTATCCAGTATTTTTGATAGAATCTCTTTGCAGCCAGAGCTTCAAATACAAATTATTGCTTACACCCTTGCCGAAAAACAAGCTCGAGTGAGAAGGACCCAAAATTCTTCTTGTTATGGAGCCAGTATTTCTCAAGAATCTTATAGTGACTATTACTCAGGTTGTTCTTCAAATGATAAGAAAAGGAATCAAGAACGAAGATTCTACGGGGAAGCCATCAACAGTTGTGCGAAATGTATTGCTAAAAATGAGGATAACACGGAACTGAGTGTAAAATGTCTTTCCATTGTGGATAATAGGGAACCCGAGATTAAAGCAAAAGTGGCATTGATGGCTCCAGCAAAGAAAACAAATGGGAAGGTGGAGAAGACTCAGAAGAAAGAAAAGTTACAGTCGCAATTTCATCTAAAACCCGACGAAAAAATATTAAGATCCTTCGAGTTTTATAAAAAGGTGGTTTGTAAAAATTAAGGAAAAACCACAATCGTGATATAAAATTGCAATTAATGAAATCCCATTTTTGCAGAAATTATTTTTAATGGAAAAAAGGAAAGAAATGTGGAGAAAAAAAAATGTAAAAATAGAAAGTTTTTTTGGTTTTGGCTCTTACTTTTAATTGTCTTCAAGGTGTCACAAGCACAAGCTGTCATAAATAACTACATTGATGAAGAGCCTGGCTTAAAGCTTACCGAAAGCCTAGATCAGAATGGATTTGGTAAGATGATAGTGTATCAAAAAAAGGATTCAAGTGGTTTTGAAGTCAAAAAGTTAGTGTTTAACAAACATAAGTGCAAGCAAGAGACAAAGAGAGATTTCTGCCGTCCAGCTGTTGTGAAAATATCTTTGCCTTCTAGTTTGTATTATCCTGTTGAATGGATCTATTTGAAGGATGGGGAACCGCTTTTGTTCTTAAAGACTGGAGAGGGTGTTCACAAGACTAGAATCTATGTTATTGCTCCTTTTAGTAATAAAGAAAATAAGATTGTTTATGATAGAATATGCGATGGTGAAAACATTAGCTGGATTGTTAAGGATGGTTTTTCAGTTGTCATTAGTTATAAAAACGAAAATCCAGAGAATAAAACATTCCAACTTGTTGAGGATAAAATTGTGAAATGCCAAGGTCAAAAAAATTCTAAAGATGACCCATTTTGTTTTTAATTCCCGCTCATTTGAGTCCAAATCCACTGGAATCCTTTGACTCCGTATAAGTATAAATAAATAAATATTGTTATATTAAAAATAAAAGCAAGAATTCCTAAAAAGCTAAATAAGAGGTCTTTTTCCATCTGGCCGACACTCAGTAAAAAAATTGTGGTGGCGGGTGGGAAGTTGGTTCCCGGCGGAAGGGGTAAAGACAAAAGAAATGCCGATAAAAAAATCAAGATCCCACTGATGACATTGACAGGAATTTTTTTTTGTAAAGTGAGTCCTCGGATTCGAACAAAACGTTCCATAAAACGACTGGTTTTTAAAGCAACTTGAAGTATTTTCAAAACAGTTTTAGTGGAAATTTTTTGCTTTAAAAGAATTTGAGGAAGCCAGGGCTTTTTACTAAAGGCCATGGAAGCTGAACTTGTCATAATGACGAAACCAAAAATCATAGAGAGCCCAGGAAGTGGTATGGGAAAAAGAAATGGAATGGAAAAAATAAGACATAAGATGGCGTGCCCATGCATTCCGATGGATAGGTGAACATCTTTGAGAAAAAGATTTTTTTTATTTTCGTGGCACAAATTGAATAGTTTTTGAATTTGAGAGGAAAGACTCCCTTCGTAGTTGTTTGCAATAGGTTCAGGTGAAGTTGGAGATATCATGGGAATTTATTCCTCCTCTTTCAATACTCAAGATATCTAAGCATTGAGATTTATTGTTGGTTGTTTAGATCAATTCACCTTATTTATTTTTTCCCCCCCAAAATTGAAGAACATATTAAATTCCAAATTGGGTTCCCCACCAATAATTTGTTTGTGTCCAAATTGGATCGTCCAACAATTTCCTGGCAATTTAAATCCTGCCAAATATTGCCAGGAGTGAACCTGACTGGTTACTGAGGAATAGTCAATCTGTCCCGCAAGATCTAGGTATTTTGATTTCAGTCCAGCCCCAAATCCGATATTTTCTGTCTGATTAGGTCCCGTGACCTTGTTGTTTTCATCAATAAGAAAAATTCTTTCGTAAGTGAATTGAATGAAATTTCCTTTGGGTTCAAATAATTTAATCCGTGAAGAGGTATTGGTAACTTTTGCATAAGGGTTGTAGGATGCTGAAGTGTAAGTTTCAAAGTAGTCCAAATGGACATTCAAAAGTCCATTAATAGCTGACCAAGGCTGGGGTTGGGTGGATTTGGCTTCGTAAAAATCGTAGGACTGAGAAATTCGAAAAATTCCTATGGGTTCAAAGGTGGGGCTGCCATTTGTCCAGCGTTTTCGAGTCAATTTATTATTAAGAGCAAGCTCCACAAGCTTTTTGTCAAACATTCTGTCATTGTAGTCAAATTGCAGTCGATTTTTTCCATAAAGGTCACTATCGCTGATGGGTTCAAAAATTCGTGCATATCGTTGCCCGCCAAATTCACCAAAAAATGCATGGTTGGATCTACGACTCCAGGGGATGTCACTGAAGGAGACTTCAGGTTCGATTTCATGCTTGTACTTTTCAGTGTGAGGGTCGCTACTATTGCCACCATAAACTCGGCTGAGTGAAGTTCTGACCAATAGGTTGGTTTCGAGGTAGCGCTGGGCTGCATTGGACCCATAATTCGACGAGAGGCTGTCATTGATATCAAAGTGATATTGCATTTCATGATACGTAAACTCAGGGACAATATCTAAAAATTTAAAGGCTTGAAAGGGCAGGGCTACTGAGGGGCGAAGATCCAATCTTTGTCCTGTTCTGATAAAGTCTTCATTGGGATTAAATTTTCCGTCTCTCTGAACCTGACCTTGATTGTCTACGGTCGCACAGTGGGGTTGTTTTCCTGGGCAACTGGTTTTGTTCATATCGTCGTAGGCAAAACCATTGCGAGCAAAATTAGTATAAACTCCGTCAAAACGAAAAAGCAGAGGGCTTCCAAAAATGTGTTTATCTAGCAAGGAATATCTAATTTCAGGGAACTTTTGTACGGAATCGTCATTATTGCCAAGGGGATAACTTTGAAGAAGGTTGACATTGTAGTTGGTGAGGAAGCTAAAATGTTGGTCAGAAAAATTTTTAGTTAGTGAAGCGCTGTTTTCTAAAGCGGGTTCACCATTGCCGGCCATTTCATCGGGAAAATCTCTTAAATATCTGAGGTCAGAAATCTGTCGAATACGCATTCTTTGGATAAAATTATCTGGCAATAAAAAGTAGTGTTCATAGTTGACGTACCATCGATTCACATCGTTCCCCAAGTGGTACTCCCGAGTGAAAGCTCGATCCTTGAGATAACCACTTTGTAAATGGCTGTAACTTTGATCGGAAAACATATGACGATATTCAATGGAACCTTTGAAGCCCCGCAACTCATAATTTCTTGCCGTGAGGGTCATGTCTTGATTTCGGCTTATGGCCCAAAAAAAACTCTCTGCCGGAGCAAATCCCCCAATTTTGGAAAATTCTGCCGAGGGGACCAAAAACCCTGATTGACGCGTGGTTTTTAATGGAACTAAAAGACCGGGGAGAATTAGTACCGGGATCCCGCCCAAGCGGAGGACAGGTCTTTTAATTTTAGCGTAACCACCCAATTGAGCCTCAATTTTTTGTCCCGTGAATTTCCATGTGGGTGGGCACGAAATACAGGCCGTATATGAAGCATCATTGGCAACATAGGTGGTGGGACCAGTTTTTTCAATTCGAGTTCCTTCAAAAGAAACTTGGCCAGAAAGAAGAAAACCATTTTCGAAAACTGCGGTTTCTTGCCCATAATTAACTGTCAGTCGAGTGGCCTCAGCATAAACAGTGGGAGACTGAAGACGCACATTTCCTGAGGCAACAATTCGTTTGTTTTTGTAGTCGATAAGGGCATGGTTACTGGAAAGATGTTGACCCTGGAAAATAATTTGCACATTTCCTTTTAATTGGGTGGTTTTTGCTTTGAAATCTGAATTCATTTGATCTGCATTTACAATGAGGCCAGAATTTTTATCCGTCGTTTGGGCCCAAACATTTCCTTGGCAGAAAAAAAATAACAATGAAAGAAAGAGCCGCAGTAAAAGAAAAACCGATTGGATTGTTGAGTGCTGAGTTTGCCGTTGTTGAATATTCATTACAAAAATTTCCAATCCAAGTTCTCTGACTACGTTTTTGGGCTAAGCTTTTGCGCTCCATTTTTGGGTTATGTTTCTGATCCAGTTTTTGAGTTCCAAATCTGGGGTTACAAGTGTTTCTTTTTAAACGCTCCCAGATTAGAACTTAACCCGAAGGTGAAGAATCTTGTCAACTTTTTCCAGGGAGATATGGCCCAGAGCAAAACCAGAGCAAAACCAGCATAAAAGTTTTTTATCGACTCATTGGAAGAGGTCACAGGATCGATCCAATTCATTCAAATCAATTCTAATCACAATGACGGCCAAGTAAGGGAATTAATTTGCCGCCATTGATTCCATACCAATTCAATTTTATTTTGTTTTCATTACAAAAACTCCATCCCAATGAGTTTCTGGGGGATCGATAAGGTATTCTTGGCATCTTTCAATGTAGAGTTTTGTGACTTCATCGGTGGGGACAGTTTGCAAAGCTTTAGTAAATTCATCCAAGGCCAAAGCCCACTTCATCTGATGGTACAAGTGGTATCCTTGGTTGAAATGTAAAAGTAGATTTTCAACTTCAGGTTCTGGGGTGCCTTCGCAGATAAGTTCATAAATTTTGACCGGTTGATTTTTCCCTTTCACACGAACCCAGTCAACTTCGCGGGAGGTAAATGAATCCTTGACTTCATTGTAGGTAAATTCACTGATAATAATTCTTGTTCCATATTGTTTATTTATTCCTTCCAGACGAGAGGCTAAATTCACAGCATCACCCATAACAGTGTAGCTTCGTACGGTCTGTGAACCCATGTTGCCTACGCTGACTTCACCTGTATTGAGCCCAATACCAATATCAATTTCCGGAAGACCTCTTTTTTTAAACTCATTTTGTAACTGAAAAAGTTTGTCGATACTTTGGAGGGCGCACCGACAAGCTGATTTGGCATGGTGGGAGAAAGAAAGAGGCGCTCCAAAAAAAGCCATAATGGCATCACCCATGTATTTATCTAAAGTCCCATTATTTTTGAAAACCAATTCAGTCATAGGAGTCAGATACTCATTAAGTAAATCACTTAATGCTCTGGGATCTAATTTTTCGGAAATAGTTGTAAAACCACGAACATCACTGAAAAAAATGGTAACTCGGGCTTTGCGCCCTCCCAATTCAATTTTTGATGGGTCGGATAAAATTTCTTCCACAATGGCAGGTGAAACGTATTTTTGGAATGTTCCTTTGAGTTCTCTTTTACTTTTTTCTTCAGTCAGATAACGATAAGAAATTAGGAATATAAAAAGGGTAAGGGTTAAAGCGAGAGGGAGAACAATCGTAACAATTGTTCCATGATTGAAAATAAAAAATCTATCCACCAACCCCATTCCTAAAAGTAAAAGGCAGACCAGAGTTAATCCAGGTAAAGCACTTAAGTAGGCCAGAGAGATAGAGAGAAAAATTCCCAACCCAAGTAAAATTAAAAGCATCAGGCGCTCTTCATTGGGATATTGTTTTAAAAAGTCACTACGGAGTAGGTTGTCCAATACATTGGCGTGGGTTTCAGCCCCAGGATAGTTTTCTTCGAAGGGGGTCACGCGAAGATCATAGATTCCTGTGGCAGTGGCGCCTAAAATGAATACCTTGTCTTTGATAATGTCTGCTTTTTTGGCTTTTTTAGTGGCTGTGATCCAACGTTTTTTTAAGGGATCAAATTCCCTTTCTTCGTAGGTGAGAGTATCACTTTCGGTCAGTAAATCTGCAAGACTGATATGGGGGAACATTTTTTGTCTTCCGGCATAATTTATAGCGAGACGTCCCGAAGCATCCACAGGGATGGATCCTACTGGGTCACCATTTTCGTCTGTGATTTCGAATTTGCTGATTTCATTACGTTGAGTAGGGGCGTGGTAAACAAAAGTTATTTTAGCATTGTTGTGGGTGGCCAGTAAAAATGCCTTAAGGGCCAAGGAGGGCAAATAAGTGCTTCCACTGCGCAAAATTAAATGGGTTTTTCGAATGGTTCCATCGGGATCTTGGTCGGCGTTGAAGTAGGCTGTGTTGTAGTTTTCACTGGATTGACTCAATGAGGGTAGATTCATCGTCCATTCTAGGACATTGGGTACTGCGTTGTTTTGGTTTTCAGATCGATAGGTTTCCACCCAATGGGAAAATGTAGGGTATTTGCCTTGAAATTCTTTTCCCTCTATCTCCACTAGGTGCGACCACTGGGAGTCAATTGCAGAATAGGTTTCATCATTTTTAGGATCTAACCAATTCGCGCAAAATTGGATTTTTCGTTGCAGGACTTCCTGATTTAAATCATGGAGCTCCAAAGAGTTGTTGGTTTTTCGACCCTCACGAACGGCTTCATCAATATGATTTAAGTGATCTCGGTAAAAGGATTTAAGGGTTTCAGGGAGATCGGGTCGATTTTCTAGAGCAATGATGGGGGTTTCTTTTTCCGTCCATAATTTATACTCTGGAGACGCATTAAATATGAGATCAAAACAGGAATCAAAAAGACCATGGGGACTTTTATTGATGCTTCCAAAAGCACCCAAAACAATCTGGGAAGGGAAGCGAGCTAAAGTTTGGGATAAAATTTGATCGGGATTTTTTTCGTTTATTTGGGTTTGTATTTTTTGTTGCAGGGGCTCCGGAAGGGGACTGACAGAGTTAATTAAATTCAAAACCTGTTGAGAAGAGTTTGCAGAGGGTTCAGAAAATACCACGTCAAAAGCGATCACTTTAGCGCCCCACTTGATGGCATTTTCAATGGCGTTGGCAATGGTTTCCCTTGGCCAGGGCCAGCGCCCCACGGTCTGAACGGCTCGATCATCTACCGTCAGTAAAGCCACTTGGCTGGAGCCTTTGCGTTCCCCACGAGCTTTTAATCTAAAGTCGATGGATTTTTGGTGGGCTGTGATTAAAAGGCTTTCCAGTGGACCTATTTGATCGGTGGACAATCCTTGGGAGGTGAAAAAGAGAAGTGCCCACCAAGTAAAAGCGAGGGTGATATAGAGTCCAAGGGCCATTGGTGATAAAAGAAAACTTAATTTTTGCAAAAACTTTTTCATGGTGTCTTCCCTTTGCTGTAATTACTCAATTATGCTTATTTGTTTGAGTTTTTTGCTAGATTATTTTTTGTGAGAGGGAAAAAGGAATTTCTTCTCCAGAGAGTCGACTGTGCCAAAGACCAGAAGACAATGTCTCAGGACTAGAATATAAATCGCAAGCTAGACTGAAGAGATTCACTGGTGAAGACTAGGGAGTGAGATCGGAGGGGTTATGGAAGCATGGATCGAGCGCCGAGGTCTGACTGTTGTGATTCATCTCAAAGGTAAAATTGATTATCATTCTTTGGATCCTTTTCGAAATCAGTGTGTAAGGTATTTAAGTCAGGATAAAGTGGTTTTTGATTTTAAAGATCTCCACTTTGTTGGATCGGTTGGAATTACTGAGTTTGTAACTCTACTTGTGGAACTCTCCAGTCGCAATCTCAAGGGAATCAAATTTGTAAGTATGGGCAATGAATTTAAACGACTATTTGAAGCCCAACTCATGGGGGAGATTCATTTTTCTGAATCCGTCGATCAAGCTCTTGAAGACCTCTTAGATAATGGTGGTAAAAGCAAGGGTCTGGGTCAAAGCAAAATGGAGCCGGAGATCGCAGGGCTATGAAATCTTGACCGAGGAAGGCTTTTGTGATCCTTGGAATTAAGAAAACTTTAGCTCTGGGTCGGAAATTCTGCGTCAACGGATGTTGAATCGAGATTTCTGAATAAGCTCTAAAAGTTCAAGCTTTGTTATTTTCATTCTTTGTAATGGGGAGAGTGATGTGAAAACCCGGGTTCTGGTCAAGCATAGGATTTTTAATTTGCACATGGGAAATCCACACAATGAGAGTGAAGAAGTTGGCCAGGTCATAACAGAGGTCAAAAATAAAACTAAAAGACCTTCACTCTACAAAGTGATTCTTCTGAATGATGATTTTACCCCCATGGACTTTGTTATATCTATCCTAAAAAAATTTTTTCATAAATCAGAAGCGGAATCTGCTAGAATTATGATGGAGGTTCATAGTCAAGGCGCTGGTATCGCGGGAATTTACCCTTTTGAGTTGGCGGAAACAAAAGTTTATCAGGTGAATGAATATTCACGAGCTCAACGTTATCCATTGAAATGTATTATGGAGCTGGAGGAATAAGTTATGCTTAGCCCTAAGTTGGAAAGTGCTTTGAACATGGCTGTTCAAACGGCGCGTGAGAGGCGTTACGAGTTTGTCAGCTTGGAACATCTTTTGGTCTCTCTTATTGAGCATGATCCAGAAACAGTTCAGATTTTGGATGGTTGCGGTGCAAACATTAAATCCTTGTTAGTACAGTTACGTCATCACATTCAACAACATCTTCCTTTAGTTCCAGAAAAAGAAATTTTGGCCGACCCCAAGTGGAGGCCGGAACTTACTTTATCATTTCACCGGCTGTTGCAGCGTGCCGCTTTGCAGGTTCAGTCCTCAGGAAAAAAAATTGTATCCAGTGGACATCTTCTTGTAGCTTTATTTCATGAGTCCGAATCCCATGCGCGATTTTTTTTGGAAGATCAAGGTGTAACCCAATTTGATGTCATCAACTTCATTAGTCACGGGGTTCCTGTCAAAATAGAAGAAGATCCTCTTTCGTCAGGAAAAAATAATACTAATAGTTCTGGAACTCTATCCGCGCTTAAACAGTATGCTACGAATTTAAATGAAAAAGCCAAACAGGGAGCCTCAGATCCTCTCATCGGAAGAGAAGATGTTTTGTCGCGTGCGATCCAGGTTTTGGCCCGACGAACCAAAAATAACCCTCTTTTTATTGGGGAAGCAGGAGTTGGTAAAACGGCTTTAGCAGATGGGTTAGCGCAAAAAATAATTCATGGAAAAGTGCCGGAGCGAATCAAAAATGCCGTGATTTATAGTTTAGATATGGGGGCTCTGCTTGCGGGCACAAAATATCGCGGTGATTTTGAGGAAAGACTCAAAGCTGTTTTAAAAGAATTGAAAAGTCTTCCCCATGCCATCTTGTTTATAGATGAAATTCATATATTAGTCGGTGCTGGTGGAACCTCCGGTGGCGCCATGGATGCGGCAAATTTATTAAAACCTTGTCTGACTGATGGATCAATAAGTTTTATTGGATCCACAACGTTTAAAGAATTTAAAACTCATTTTGAAAAAGATCGTGCCCTCGCTCGCCGATTTCAAAAAATTGATGTGAACGAACCCACTCCAGAGCAAGCCGTTGAAATTCTTATGGGTTTAAAATCTCGTTATGAAGAGTTTCACCGAGTGGTTTACAGTCAAGAGGTCATTCATGCCATGGTGATGTTGTCCGCTCAACATCTACATGGGCGGCATTTACCCGATAAAGCCATTGATGTTATGGATGAGGTGGGCGCTCGAGCGCGCATTGAAGCCACGGATGACAATCCTGTGGTTATAAACTTGAGTTGGGTTGAAAAAATCATTTCCAGTATGGCCCAAGTTCCTGCAGGATCAGTTACCACATCTGATCGTGAACAATTAAAAAATTTAGAACTGAGATTGAGATTGCTTGTTTTTGGGCAAGATGAAGCCATTGCCAAGTTGACCACAGCGATTAAACTTTCCCGAAGTGGTTTAGGCCGTAAAAACAAACCCATAGGAAGTTATCTGTTTGTCGGCCCCACTGGTGTTGGAAAAACTGAGGTGGCCAAACAATTGGCAGAAAATCTCAATATCCAATTCTTAAGATTTGATATGTCTGAGTATATGGAAAAACATGCGGTCTCCAGATTGGTGGGAGCTCCTCCAGGGTATGTGGGGTATGAGGAAGGTGGGTTACTAACGGACGCCATTACAAAAAGTCCCTATTCTGTATTGCTGTTGGATGAAATTGAAAAAGCTCATCCAGATTTGATCAATATTTTATTGCAAGTTATGGACGCTGGAAAGTTAACTGATTCTAACGGTAAGGCGGCGGATTTTACCCACGCCATTATTATTATGACCAGCAATGCAGGGGTGGATTCTGTGGGAAAGGGTGGATTAGGTATCAATCCTGAGTCCGGGTCCAAAATTTCCATGGAGATGATAAAGCAGTTTTTTCGTCCTGAATTTCTCAATCGTCTCAGTGGGCTTATTGAATTTAAATCTTTGGATAAACCCTTGCTTCTGCAAGTGATTGGAAAATTCATTAATGAATTGCAAATTCAGTTGGCAGAAAAACAGATTGAGTTGGAAGTCCATCCGTTAGTTCACGAGTGGATATACAATCAAGGGTACAATCCAGCTTATGGAGCTCGTCCCTTTGCGAACACTGTGGATGAGTATTTAAAAAAGCCCATGGTGGATGAAATTTTATTCGGAAAACTAAGCGAAGGTGGAAGAGTCCAAATCGCTCTGCAACCTCTGTCTCAGAATGAAAACAAAACTGCCGTTACTCCTTCTAAGGAAGAATTAAAATTTATTTATTTTAGTCGCGAAGAAATTCAAAAACCCAAAGTACTTCGTGGACGAGGTCCTGTAAATGCCATTTCTGGAAAGGTCAATTAGCGTCCTTTTTATTGTTGAATTTATTATTGAGCAGCCAATGAGCAGCTCAAAATTTCCATGAATGAGTTGATTTGATTCTTGGCTCGCATTAACATGTTGCGAATTAATGTGACAATGAGGTGTTCCGTGATTTCTTCAACAAAAGATAAAATTGGCAAAGATCGTTTTGTTCCTTCCCACTTTCAGGTGCCTTTACCCCAATCTGAACTTATTAAAAATTTTCTTCCAGAGGGAGAAAATGTGGTTCCATTGGATGTGGTTTTTGTGGGTGCGGGACCCTCAGGACTTGCTGGAGCCATTGAATTGTCACGATTGGTGAAAAAAGATCGGGAATCTGGAGGCAGCTTAAGCTCATTAGAAATCGGAGTTTTAGATAAGGCTAATAGTTTAGGGGGGCACAATCTTTCCGGTGCTGTGATTAACCCTGTGTCGCTTCAAGAACTTTTTCCGGAGCTGAACCTTAAAGATTTTCCATTTCGTCGTCCTGTTGAAGAAGAAAAAGTTTTTTTTATGTCGGAATCTGGGCATTATAAAATTCCCACACCACCGACTATGTGTAATCAGGGAAACTACATTGCTTCCATTTGTGAGGTGGTGCGATGGATGGGACAAAAAGCAGAAGAAATGGGTGTAAATATATTTTGTGGATTTCCTGCCAATGGACTGCATGTTCAGGAAAATCGAGTGGTGGGGGTGAGTACTGCTGCCAGTGGTTTGGATCGACAGGGGCAACCAGGATCGCAATACAATCCAGGAACTGAAATCACGGCACAGGTGACTGTTCTTGCGGAAGGGACTCGAGGTTTGCTTACGCAGGCTTACACTCAATGGCAGAACATCGGATCCACTTTACCTCAAATTTATGCCTTGGGAGTTAAAGAAATCTGGCGCGTTAAAAAGGCGCCAAAGGAAATCATTCACACTATGGGTTGGCCCTTGCCCAAAGATGCTTTTGGGGGCAGTTTTCTTTATCCTTTAGCTGAAGATCTTGTGGCTATTGGATTGGTGGTGGGTTTAGATTATCGTCAAAGCCATTTGGATGTGCATCATCTTTTGCAAAATTTAAAACAACATAAATTATTTAAACCAATTCTTGAAGGTGGTGAGTGTATTGAGTGGGGTGCCAAAACTATTCCCGAGGGAGGCTATCATGCTTTGCCAGAAAGAATGTACGGGGATGGAGTTTTAATCTTAGGTGATGCGGCGGGTTTGGTAAATGTCCCGGCCCTCAAAGGAATTCACTACGCCATTCAGTCAGGAATTTACGGAGCTCGAGCCATTTATGCAGCCCTAAAAAATGGAGATGTTTCTGCCAAATCGCTCAAATCTTACGATGAAACTCTACGCTCCAGTTACGTATTTGAAGATTTAAAAAAAGTTCGTAACATGCGACATGCTTTCAAAAGTGGATTTTATCTGGGCGGACTTAAAGCAGGATTAATGACATTAACTGGTGGGACTTTTCCTGGTGCTTCCAGTCATGGTTTGGAAGATGCAGAGGAGTGGAAAGAAATATCTCGTCATAACACTCCGTTAGCCCAAGTGGGTATGAGCAAAGTGGATGCGGTATATTTATCTGGAAATAAAACTCGTGATGATATTCCCTCCCATCTTAAAGTGGGCAAGGATGTAACTGCAGAAATTGCAGAATTTTATTCCCATCTTTGTCCAGCGGGGGTTTACGAAAGACGCGGGGATGATTTGGTGGTGAATGCTCCCAACTGTGTGGACTGCAAAGCGACAGATGTGTTAGGGCCGCGGTGGCAACCTCGCGAAGGTGGAAGTGGTCCAAACTACAATATGATGTGATGAAATTTAATTTAATGTAACGTGACGTTGCTTGAGTTTGAAAACCTGGACTCAAAAATTATTTATTTGTGCCCGCTGACTTTCATCTATTCGATGTGTTTGCGGTGGCTGAATCTCAAAAATTTTCAAAGGAGGCACTATGTCGACCCTTTTTAGTCAAATTATTTCGCGACAGATTCCAGCAAATATTGTGTACGAAGACGAACTTTGTTTGGCATTTAGGGATCGTCATCCTCAAGCTCCTCAACATATTTTATTGATACCAAAAAAAGAAATTACTTCTTTGGCTTCCGTGCAAAAAGAAGATCAATTGCTTTTAGGGCATTTAATGCTGAAGGCTGCCTATATTGCAGAACAAGAAGGTTTTGCGCAAAAAGGCTATCGTTTAGTTACCAATGTTGGAGAACATGGTTGCCAAACTGTGCCTCATATTCACTTCCACATACTGGGTGGCCGTTTTATGGATTGGCCTCCGGGGTGAGGCTTTGATCAAAAAATTGTTTAACGAGGAACCAGACGGTGTAAGAGTTTATTTGAAGAAGGAATTCCTAATCCTATCGAGAAGATGCTAATCATAGATTTCAAGTTGAGCTCAGTAAGTTTTCTTGTAATATCATTATACTGGTCGTCACAAGCTTTAGCGAGGATTCCAACTTTTTCACATTCATTCTCAACGAGAATTAAGTTCAAGTCAGATTTAATTTTCTGACTCTCTTGGTAGTTAGGTATTAAAATATTCTTTGCTATAAAAGCTGAATCAATTATTAATGATGTGAACAAAGAAATTGGTGCCATTATTTGTACAATGACAGCAGCAGCGTATAACGGTACAATTCCCCGTTCTCGTTGTTCCACTTGACGGAATCTGGTTTCAGCAATTTGACACGAACGGGGGTGGACAACCAGGTACTTTTCTAAATAAAGTGAGTAGTCAAGAACATCGTCTATTTCATCAAATGGTGCTCCTTTCGTTTTAAAAGAATTGTTGATAATATTTTTTTTATTTTCAAATTCAGTAGCGAGTTGAATGTTATCTGACATCGCGAGTAAGAGGGCTTGTTTAAGATCTGCAATGGTGGGTTGAGATTTTGTGAGGTAGATTATGGGTCTGAACATACTAAAATATTGCCATGTCAATAATTTAAAGTTCCTTTTGAACTCTTTGAATTGCTGATTCAAAAAAAGGATCCAACCTGTATCCTTAATAGATAAAAAAGATCTAACTTTCTCTTGAAAATCATTTATATTCTTATATTCACTTAACATTCTAAGAGTCTTTAGTTCCTCTTGATTTTGATAGTTGGGATTCATTTTTTTTGTTAGGACAAGAATATATTGATCTACCACTCCACCTGATCTTTTCTTATTTTTTTTAAATCCTGAGGTTATTGATGATGTTTTCCCTTCCCAAAAAATTTTTAAAAACTCATTGAATGTCTTAATTTCTTCACTAGATAAAGGGTCATATAAATTTTCTGTTTTAAAGTAATAGGGAGCACTGATCATTTTATAGAGAGGTTGGTAGCTTTCTAGGCCAGTATCAGAAAACATTACATATTGAGACATGGCCAAATAAAGACGAAAATGTGAAAAGACAGCCGTTAATTTTTTTAAAAATTCTGAGGAATTAGAATCTAATGAGCAAGTTCTTGTTTTTGTGCAGGTTGTAATTTTTCTTTCAATTTCATTTATAGAATCAGATTCGTAAAAAAGAGAATTGTTTTCAAGAACTGATAACATATTTTCTAGAATGCTTCGTCCATTTTGAAGTTCATTTAAAATTAAATCAGTAACATCAACTCCTAATTTTTTAATTTCATTATGATAAAAATTTTCATTGATCCGACTTGGATTGACTTCATCCACGGTAAATTGACCTTCTTGTTTCTGAGCTGAATTTTCTGGTAAGATGATTTTATTTTGACAACTTAAGTAGTGGGTCGTTGTATCCGGTTGAGGGGTAGGAATATTGCCAGAAGCGTAGGTTTCATTAAGCCAAAATCCTATAAAAGTAGGAACAAAAAAAATAGTGATAAGTTGATCAAGTCTTAATTTCATATATCAATAATTGATGCAAAATTTATGCAATCACTTGCTTCTGCGCAAAATTGATTTAAATTATTTAAGGAATAGTGAATGGGTAATCTGTATTTTGCGATAAACTGAAACCACTAGGTAGCTTTTTGCACTTGAATGACTAAAAATTAGTCGCTTATAAGTTTCAAAGAAGAGGTCTAATTTTGATCCTGGAAAAATAGCTTACGGAAGTCATACTGATACTATTGATAAAAATTTTACTTTCATTTTTGTGAATCACGAGCAAAAATTTTATTAATTGCTGTAACCTAGAGCTTTATTCCATGCATTAATCACCATATCTGTTGCAGAGACCCTATCGCATTGGGGTACGGATTCTTTATTAACAATTGAAGAAATCATTTCATTTAGATTGGTAGCGTATTCTTGGGGTAAAGAATTTTTAAAAATATAAAAGCTATTCACAATAGGTTGTATATCAATGGTATTATCAAGATGATGGGACATATTTAAATTTTGGATACTAGTAACATACTTGACATATTCGTCTCGTCGAGATGAATCCTCTGAATCAAGACATACTAAGTCTGGGTTCTCTGAGGTCACGGGTGCTTTCTGACAAGTATCAATGAGTTTGGCTATAGCTTGGGAATAACTACAAGCTAAAAGAGATTGAACATAACCTAAAATATCTGCGGGAGGGATTTTTTGATTAGGGTCAAGGGTGGTTTGATCTTTTGAATCTTCTGGATAAAATAAATAAAAGAGGTAAGCAACTGTTGCAGTTAGAACAATGAGAGTAGATTTTGTCCGAATTTTCCGAGAAAATTTTCCTTTTGGTTCGATTTCATGCTCAATACGTACAGTACTCAAATCATTGCGAAAATCACCATTTATTTTCAATCTCGAATTTCTTTGTTTTACAACCAATTCATAAAGTGTTTTTACGGAAAAAGCACTGACTAAAAAGCTAAGTCCTTCTAAAGCTTTCATCTCATAGGGTCGGGGAAATTGATCGGCAAGCTGTTCTGTAAGGTGGTTTATAAGTAGTTCCCAACCTAATTTTAATTCCCTATCCGCTTCTACAACATAGTGCCAAACCAAAATTGCAGTGAATGTATTATGATCACGGGTTGACAATTCCCGAAATTTTTTCACTAGATCCTTTATAATTTTACAATATGGGGATTGATCTAAATTTGCCAAGTCTGAAAAAAGAATGCCTATTGGATCAGTTGGATAGCAGTGTTTGAAAATATTTATATTATTACTTTGCTCTTTTCGATAGAAGTCAACAGTTTGAGTAGCAGTTTCTTCTAGAATGGCGAATAACATTTTTTGTCGTTGTTGAAAAGATGTCGAATTAGAAAAAGCATCAAAATCTGGTAAGACAAGAATCTCTTGGCCTGGAAGTGTATTTTCGCTTCTTGCCATAAATGGCATAAAAAATATGCATAAAAAGAAAACAAATATGAATTGTCTGTTATTATTTCTAAGGGGATAGTGTTTCATCGCTAAAATACCTCATTAAGAAATTTTACCCAATCGGGAGAAATAACAAAGACGGACTTAGATTGAGTGGGATTATTTTCAGGCATTTTTGGGCCTTTTAGTTGCTGAGCCGTTGTCACAGAATCACCCAGGATAAGAGCTCTAAAGTCTGCTAGGCCATACGTTTGTTGTAATTTCTCGGTAAGCTCACCAATTTGCTTTGTAGTGAAACTGAGTTTTACGAGAGCGCTAGCCAAGAATCTTCTGGCGGTAGGATTTTTCTGGGATATAAGAACCTCAAGGATGGGTTCGAGTTCTTGCTCAATTTCGCGAAGTGCGCCCATTTTAATGGAGTGTTCAACGTAAGTTATTTTACCCATTTGTAAAAGTGAATTGAGTTCGGGGACTATACTTCTAATAAGAAGAAGTTGGTCAAAAGTTAGGTGTTCTAAACCCAGAACGGATAATTGATGACGGTACCTTTGATAAAAATTTTTAAAATATGCAACTTGCTCATCTATTATTTTTTGAGCTGCTGACGCATCACGTAATATTTGCCGTCTCACCCATTGCCTTAAAACATCTTCAGTATGAAAAATCAGGTCGCTTCTTGAGGAGGATGGTGTTCCTTGTATCCAACGACGTATCTGTGCAGGTAGAGTTTGAAAATTAACACTATATGGTGGGGGTAGTCTTACAGGGGTTGCAAAATTTGGTTTTGTAGCTGAACCCTGATTGGGGGGGGGGGCAGCATCTGGAACACTTTTTAAAACGTTTTTTGGTTCGACTCTACGAGAATTGCTAAGTGTATGAAGTAAACTTTGGGTGGCAATGTCTAATCCTTCATCTGTAATCACTGTTGAATCTATAGCAAGTGGTTCACCTAACCTAGTACTACGGGAGCCAAGCCCAATATTGGCTAATAGTTTTTCAAGATTTTCTCCACGCTGTATGAGGCTCTGAATCCTCATTTTTTTAAAGAAGGAAATTCCTGTGTAAATTGCAATCGCCCCAAAAATTAGCAACCCTAATTCAAGCAAGAAAGAATTTTTTTGTCCTTTAACTCTAGCGTCCCATTGGGTCTGTTGCTCCTCAGGAGTTATTAAACAATTATTTTCTTCCAAACACATACTAAAGTTTCGTGAGACTTCTGATAAAAATGGAGTCACAATGAAGCTGTCAATCCATTTTGTAGTTATACTGATTGCAAATAAGGTATTAACGGTATGACTAAATAATTTTAAACCTGGGAAATCAAATAAACTTCCTATTATTCCCATGATCGATCCAATATAGTTACCAAAAAGAAAGTGTTTGAAAATCTTTAAGGCCTGCCAAGCCATCATTGTCATAAACATTTTATCAATATATTTATTTGATGACTCCCAAGTTTTGTATGGATCTGATTTTTCTATTAGTTTAGATTGTAATTTTCCATATGATGATAATAGTGCTGGGTGGCGACTGATTTCTTTTTGTAGGAGCAACGAATCATGAATTAAGACAGCGTGTTCTATTGAGGTAACTTCTTGAGGTGAACTTGTCGTTATTTGATTAATAAGTCCTAGGGCTTTATCTCGCCATGAGGTCAAAAAATCTTTTTCTCCGGTAAGGGCAAGTAGTTGTTTTGAAATATTTTCATCTACTTTCTTCAGTCCGATCTGAATGATGGCTTCGGGAGAAGAGGGTTCAAAAATTAACCAATCGTAAATTGTGTATTCTCCGGTTCGTTCTGAGGTTGTGTTCCAGGAAGAATCCCCTGGACTCATTTTCAAATTTAAAAAAGGGTAGGGTTTTAATAACACCTGTTTTAAATTTTTTTGATAAACGGCATATTCGTCATCGGACAGGTTTAAATCCGCTACGGTGGGAATTTTTGTATCAATTGCAGTTGGAGCGTCATCTTGATTCCACGCCATCATCCAACCTAAATTATCTCCCGTCCATTCGTTATGTTCAATAATTGATTTTTTTATTGGATTGCGAAATTTATCTTTAAATCTTCCGTTAAATAAGACTAATAGATCGCCAATTCTTATCCACTTTTTTAGATTGTTTTCCAATTGGGTCGCTTTTATCATTACATTTTTTTCATTGATTTTATCTTGAGCCATTAGAGATACTTTGTCTGTTCTTTTGGCTGGGTTTTCCATGTTTTTCCCAACTTCAACAAATTGTAACCATCGCATAATATTTTCTGGATCACTGATGTCCAAAGCTACAGGGGGTGATGACATCATTGGCGATAGGCCAGGTTTTTGTTGTTTGGGTTGGAACTGAGACAAAAGATATATAAGAACCTCTTGGTGAAATGAGGCAGCCATTTCATAGCTTTCAAAATTTAGTAGCGTTTTCAGATTGACTATGAGTGGATCTTTTTCAAAATCAATATTTGGGCTAAAAAAATTTTTGTTACTAACAATTTTCTCAATTTGTTCTTTTCGTAAATTAACCAGAGTCTTAAAATTGACGGGTTGATTTTTTTCTTTTGCTAAAGAGCTAATGATTCTAGCTGTATTTGTAATACTGGTGCTTAGTTTAGTGACCTCTCTGGTGTCCATGGCCAAATACATAGAAGAAAGTTTATTTGAATACTTTTGGAGAAGGGGTTTGATTTCTTCCTTGTATTTTTCTGCTCGTAATCTTATGACTTGATCAATTTCGTTTATATATTCATTTTGATACTCAGGTTGAACGTTAGAGTTTCTGAGTTCGGCGGGCGAAAAATATTTCTCTCTCATAGCTATTGCTTTTGCGTGAGCGATGGATCCACTTAAAGATTCGAGAAAGTCTGTGGGGGTGCCAGCTTCAATCGGCATAAGGGCTATGAGCGATTTTATATTTTGTACGGTGGATAGTGAAGACTCGTCATTGTCGTGTAATTTTTTTTGAATAGTTGTGGAATAATTATCCCCTATGTTTTCTGATTTTATGAGGTAACTATCCACTAGAAATTGATTGGTAACAAAGTACATTTCTGTTGAATGAAGTTCTTTCATTATGGGTAAGATCATTTCCATTGCCTTTCCCCGAATGAAATCATCCTTTGCTAATTTAAATTCAATTTCCATAGAGCTTTGCTTAAAACGAAGGGAGGGAAATCTTGCAAGTAAAGAGGGAGGAATATCAACTTTTAAATTGCTGTTCTTGAGCAATCTTCTTACGGTAAATTGATTCATAAGCAAAAAGTCTATGGCCACTAGTAAAGCTAAATTGGCTCCATTTTTTTCTTTAGAAAATCTGTGGCCTTCTTTAAAGTAAATAATATCAGGAACTAATTTGAGTGGTAAACTTAGTACAAGTTGTCCCTTACCATTTTTTCTTTCATAACTAGTAAAAACCCGCTGATTATTTGTGGCTTCTCTATTAACCTGTACTAGAAAGTTCAGAACCTCTGAACTTTTCAGATCATTGATATCTATGAATAATGAATATTTTTCTCGCCATTTATCTGGGTCGAGAGGGATATCGATAGAAGTTCTTAATAATTCTATTAGATAAACAGCACAAAAATAGAGGTAGATTGTAATTCCGCTTCTTAAAGCATTGTATTTTATATTGGATGCAAGCTCATCATGAGGATTAGTTAATTTTTCTTGTATATATTTACTCCATTCACTTATCTTTTTTTCAATTTCGAAAATTTCATTCTCTTTGGGTGGTGAATTACATAATCCAGGTGTGCCATAATACAAAGCGCATGTTACTTTAGAGCTTAATGAACTAAATATTGGCTTATAAAATTTCATTAAATCAGACGGTATGTCGTTCTCTGCAATAGTGCTTATGGGGTCTAGTTGCTGAGTATGGCCAGTCGGATTTGGTATTGGACTCATTGGTGCGGCTGAAAGTGGAATTTGAGAAGAAGAGGATCCTGATAGAGTGAGTGACAGACCCCATGCTTTCGTTGGAAGTGATGTTGTAGTTACTAAAAGGCTTGCGCTTAAAATTGCTTTAAATCCTTCCCTGATGACATTGAAAATGAAACTATTAACTTTGTTCACTACATTTACCTCAAAAGCTTCTCAATTTAATTACTTTATAGGTTCACAAAACAAAGCATTTAATAAATGCCATTACTTACAATGTTGTAAACCTTCTATGCTAACTATTAAGCTTATTTACATTCGTTATTAGTTTCATTAGATTGCAATACGAAGGCCAAATCGGTTGAACTCAGAACAATAAAACTAACTAAAAGTGTTACCGCCCTCCAATATACATATGATTGGGGGCACAAATCTTTAGGGGGAGGGAACTTTTGATCTTATTTTATTTTTTTACAAAAATTGTTCTGAGGTGAATAAACTTTAGGCATGAGTCTTAAAACCTAAAAGGAAATAAGTGTGACCCTTTGATTTTCGTGGGTAACTCACAAAGTGTGTATCCAATGGTTGAAATATTTCATGATAAAGAAATTTAGCGAGTTGAAATTGTATTCAGAAAAATATTATCGAAGGCACAATCAAAATAGTCTGGCAGGTTATTTGCAACTGGCAGGTTATTTGCAAGAAGTTCAAAAGTAGACGAATGGATTCTCGTTAGGCAAAGAAATAGGGAAGGACAGTTGAGGAAGCGAATTTGTTATAAAATTTTCCAAATCTGCTTGTACTTTTTTCTTAGGTCTTACTTAAAGTAGAGATTAGTGTTTTCTTCGAAAAAATTGAGTGCGTTTTTTTGGGGTGAGCTTAGACGTTTATATAAGTTATATAAGTCTCAAATTGTTTTGGTGCTTTTTATAATATTTAGGAAATTTAAGTTGATAGTGTTTTTTTAATAGTTAGAAAAAAGGAGAGATTTATGAGAAAGATAGCGATGGTATCGGTCCTTATCGCAGGAACCTTATTTATAGAATCTAATGTGGTCTTTGCCCAAGCGGTGGCGGTTAGGAGTTTAATGACTACTCCTCAAATACTGGAGGCAGTTGCCGGTTTAGCGAAATCAGCGAACCCAGAGGTTAGTGGTTCTGCAAAAAATATATTGAGAGCAATTAAGGGTGAAGAACTTGACGCTGCTAGAAGAGAAGGTCTTGTTCGCAAAATTTTGGAATTGCAATCTAGAGCTGGAGCTACTACGGGTGGAGGAACGGGGTTCAGCGGTGGGGGTAGGGAACGTTTCTCAGCCTCCCCTTCAAATGGTTCTGCGGTACCTTCTGGTGGTGCAACCGTCAGCGGTGGTGCGGGAGGAAGTGAAGGCGACTTTAGACCTTCCAATTGGAAACCGCCTGGTAAAGCACTAGGTGGTAATGGTAGAGGATTGGAACAGCCACGCGGAACTACTACTGATGTCGGGGGTTCCTCGATCTCTCCTGGTGCAGATAATGTTGTAAGTCTGAGTGACCGTCGGAATAGGAATATTGGTGGGATACCTGCACTTTCTCCGGTTGAAGATGCTGGTACAGCTGCCTTCGCTCGAGCTATAGCCCCTGCCCGAGAAAAAGCTAAAGTTGCTAGAGCTTGTGGAAATGTTAGAAGTTTTCCAGCGGGGTCACCGATTGTTGGGGTGAGGCCGGGGTGCGGTGGGCTTGGGGATACTCCTGATCAAATAGAGCAATCTGTGGAAGGGTTGCATCATTTAGCTACTAGAGCGCTGTTTTTTAAAGATGGATCAGCTGGTGACGGTAAGCAAGCACTAGTTAAGGCGTTTCAGGAATTGGAACCAGTTAATCCAGCTGTTAGAGAATTGGGTCCTGCAAATGCAGCTGACTACGTTTGCAATAACTGTGCTATATGCAATTTTAGGTAAATAAATTGTGATATTTTTAAATAATCTATGACTTTCAAATAATATCAGACATATAGTTCTTCCTGAGTATACAAGTGAAGGCAAAATTCAAGTTTAACAGACCCCACACTTTAAAAATTGTGGGGTTTTTTTTATGGTAAACGGAGTTTTTTTAAATCCTGTGAAGGCCTTCTCCACATCCTCAACTTCATCTCACCCTCTAATGAGGGGGGCGTCAGGGCTGCACGAAGCTCTGATCCAGATATTGTTTCCACCTCCATAACCAAGTTCCATCCATTGCAAAAGGGCCCCAAGCACCAATGGCACGATGATCAGCTGTTGCAATTAAGGCCAGGGTTCGGGTTTGGGGAACATAATTTTTAAAAGTAATGGTGCCTAAAGTGTTGGGGTTGTTACTTAGTAATTGGCATAAATTATGACTGAGAAGAGCCCCTTGCCTGACTGCATAGACTCCAGATTTGGGCAAAAAAGGAACTTCCGATTTTGACGTTCTAGAGTTTACTTTTGTTCCATAAAGATTTGCATTTGCATAAGATGTTGAATCATAAAACGGAGATTCAAAGGGAACTGCTGGGAAGGCTACACAGTCTCCTGCTGCCCAAATATGGGGATACTGGGAAACCTGTAGGGTGGGTTCCACACCAATAAAACCTGGCGGAATGAGGGGTAGGGAACTGTTTTTTATTAATGGGTTGGGCGCAGCTGGTGTTGCTAAAAGCACAAAATCCACAGGTTGGGTTCGAGAGTCTCCAGGGCCGGCTGGTGATTTTTTAGAAGTTTCAAAAGAAAGGATGTTGTTTGAGGGCAGTCTTGGTTGAATTTCAT
Organism: Bdellovibrionales bacterium; assembly: GCA_019695175.1. Lineage (GTDB taxonomy): Bacteria > Bdellovibrionota > Bdellovibrionia > Bdellovibrionales > UBA1609 > JAIBAM01. The sequence goes on along the minus strand of JAIBAM010000003.1, from coordinate 5,220 downwards.
AATGGATTTGTCCCTTAAAAACTCCAGTCACATGGCTGTAAGTTTGAATTTGGATCTGCCAACGATGTAGGGCTTGAATGAGTTTTTTTCTCGCTCTAGGGTTGAGATTAGGTAGCAAGTCCTCCCTTTGCCACAGAGTAATTACGGGTGCTACAGACGAAGCTGCAAGAGGTTGCTCGTTCCAAGCTTTAGCTAATCGTTTTTTTTGAAGTTTCTGCTGGGTTGTGAGGGCCGCAGCCAGAGCCATGGCTATTTCGGCTCCCGTAGCTCCCCCGCCTATTAGAGCTACATGGGGAGGGCGGGAGTGTTCCCACTGTTCTAGAATATCTAAAAGCTTTTGCCACTTGGATAGAAGGTCCCCAATGGGTTTAAGGGAAATGACGGGAACTGTTTCATCATGGGGCAGGGGAGAGTTAAGGCTTCCCACATTGAGACTGAGCTGATCAAAGTGAATTTGGTTGCCCTGGTAAAGTTGAAGAGAGTTTTTCTCCAATAAAAGACTCTGAACTTGGGTTTTAAGAAAATGCACTTGGGCTTTCTGGCAAAGGGGCTCCAAAGGGATTTGCATTTGAGAGGGTGGCAACAAACCCGCAAGAACCCCAGGCAAGGCCCCAGAATAAATCGAATGATCCATTGAATTCACTAGAAAAACAGACCAGTGGGGTGTCCATAGGGGTTTGGTTTTTTCAAGGTGTCTTAAAAGTTGGATGTGAGCGTGACCTGCACCCACTAAAACCAGTTTTTTTTTATCTTTCATTTTTGAAGAGGCCTTGGAATATTTGATCTCTTGGCCTCCAGTCCTTTGAAGACAAATTGTGCTGCACCTAAAATACCCAATTGATTTCCTCCTGTGGAAACTTTTAAGGAAACAAAGGTTTGAATACTAGGTTTGGAAGGGGGACGTACGCTCAATAGATGGTGTAATTTGGTTTTTGCCGCCGTTAAAAACCAAGGGGAAAAGGCGGTGAAGCCACCAGTGAGACTTATGTGATGCTGTCCATAGATTGTGATGAGAGCCCTTAGAGCGTGGGCTAAGGTTTCTCCATATTCATTCAGGGCTTCAAGGACTTTTTGTTCTTGGAGTTGAGCTCTTTGTAGAAGTTGTTGTGAAGATAGTAAGGGCTCATTCCAACGTATGGAAAGGCGTTGTACGAAATTAGGGCCTGAAAGATAGGCCTCAATGCAACCGTATTGACCACATCCGCAAGGAGCAGTTGGGTCATTTATATTTAACGGGATGTGACTGCTTTCGGGATGAAGCCCTTGTGCTGTGCGGATCAGTTGCCCCTGACTTAAAACACCCACACCCACACCGGTTCCCAAACAAATCACAAGTAAATTATTTTTGTTTGTATGGCGATGGGGTTCGGAAGGACGGTTCAACCAATCCTCACCCAGGACTGCGGCGGAGGCATCGTTATCGAGAAAAAACGGCCATTGGGGAAAGATTTCACGCAGGGGTGCCAGGAGCGGAACACGTCCCCAGGATTGCCCGTTGGTGAAAAAGTTTGTAGGGTCTAAGAGTTCACCCGTACGGCCATCTAACGGCCCGGCACAACCGATTCCCACGCCAAGTAGGGTCTCATTTTGGGACAAATTTATAATTATTTCTCTCAGTTGATGAATCAAACCAGAAACTCCTAAATGAAGTACGGTAGGTTCGGTTTTTTCTTTTTGAACCAAAGCCTTTTCATCAATAAGGGCCGAACGAATTTTGGTGCCACCTATATCAAAGGCTAGAACTTGTCGAGGTTGGGAATTTTGATTCGTTTTTGCTTTCATTTTAATTCAGGTTTATACCTACTCTGATTTCAGAGCCGACTCGGAAGCCTTGTTTCTAACTCTAAGTGAAACAGATCATCTTCGAACCGACTCTAGGGTTGAGGTCTAGTTTCTTGTTCGACAAAACTCTTCAAAATTAAACTTCAGGAGACTTAAATTTTATGGAAATCATTTATGGAAATCAATAACGCAAAATGTTTATTAGCTAGTAAAGACCCTTATTTTATTTTTGCCCAATGGTTGGACCGCGCTCGCCAAATTAAAACTGTTATAGAACCTACCGCAATGACCTTGGCCACCTCCTCTTTGCAGGGGGATCCTTCCCTTAGAACTGTTTTACTGAAAGAGTTCTCTCCACAACAAGGATTTGTGTTTTACACCAATTACAAAAGCCAAAAAGGGCGAGAGTTGGAACAAAATCCTCGTGCGGCCTTGTTATTTTATTGGGGACCTTTGTTTCGTCAAATAAACATAAAAGGTTTAGTTAAAAAAGTGTCAAGACAACAGTCTGTGGATTATTGGAAAACTCGACCTCGGGCGAGTCAGTTGGCCGGGTGGACTTCCCATCAGTCTGAGGAGGTTCCAAGGGACGAAAGTCTAGAAATTGTCTATGAAAAAGGGGAGCATCTTTGGCGCGGGCAGGACATTCCTTGTCCTGAACACTGGGGTGGATACCAATTAATGCCAGAGATTTTTGAGTTTTGGGTGGGGAAAGAATTTCGTTTTCATGACCGGGTTCGTTTTTCCCAAGTAAAAAAAACAAATGAATGGGTGAAAGTTCAGCTTTTCCCATAGATAAAATTAATTTAGAATAAAATAGACGCCCTACCTTTGTCGCCTTACATCGGGGAATATGTGCCGAATGTGATTGTCATCGTGGATGACGACAAAATTAAGAGTCAGATAGATTCTTATTTACAGGAAATTGATGAAAGCAATTTCCATGTGCGGTACTTTACTTCAACCCTCGATTTTGAACAAAAGTATTTTGCCAATCAACGGGAATTGATTGAAGAAAAAAAAGGAAAACAAGAAAATACGAGCGGAACATTGCAAACGATGGATGCTAAAGTTTCTTCAATTGAAGACCCTTCTTTGATTTCTAAGAGGGGAACCCGCAGTGAAGAAGGTGAAGAAGGCGAAGAAGGTGAAGAAGAGGAACTGCAGATTTTAAGTGAAATTGATTTAATTCTTTTTAAATTGGATAGCATTGGCTATTCAGCATCATTTTCAGTGCAGAATTGGATTGATAAAATTTGGCTGCAGTTGCGGTTGGGGAAATATCTGCCCATGGAGTACACCACTCGATTTGTTTTACTGAAGTTTGAGGATGATATAAAAAGCAAGTTGGATTTTTTACATCGACGTTTAGATGACATCATTTACCTTCCATTTGATCGACTTATTTTTTTACAGAAGATTGAGATTTTGTTGGGGCTTCCTAAAAAAATAACTCCATCATTTTTATTTACACAAGAGGTTAATCTAGATATTGAAATTTCAAAAATTTCACGTTTAGAGAAACTATCTGAGTTTGGGTTGGCCATACGCAATCCAGTTCGATTGGTTCAGGGACTGATGGCCCATTTTTACCTGACTTTACCAGAGGAAAGTGTTCCCATAAACATTTGGGGTCAAGTGATAGCCTCAGAGATTCATCCTCAATCCTCCCACGAATTTTTAGTCTATTTTTCTTTTTTTGGCATAGAGAAATCAAATTTACTGAAAATTAAAAAACATTTGCGGTTCGTTGAAGCCAACTATCAGCCTTTTCTTGATACGAAACGGGAACATTTTTTAGCAAATTATCCGCTCAATTTGGAAAAAAAACACCCCTCACCTTCTGTGGTTTTTTTAGATTTAGATGAATCCCACACGCATCTAACGATGGGGGCATTGCAACATGATATTGATCAACTTCAGGTCTCAGTGGAAAACACTTACACAGCCTTCACTCAAAGATTGGAAGGTAACGATTTTGAAGGCACGTCGTCGGTCCCACCTGTTTCGGAGCACCATCTATTTGCTTCCCCGGTGATTTTCACTATCAATAACTCCAACTTGGAGACAATGGGACTGGATCTAAAAACCCTGGGTAAGAAAGGTCGTGGGGATCCAAGCAGTGAAGCATCAACTTACTTTGGGAGTTTAATTGAAGATCATTTTACTAATGGGAAATCTTGGATGCAGCCCTTTTTATCGATAAAAGGAAATCAAGAGTTAATTCAAGAAATGGTTTCATTGGCGGAACGGGGCCCAAAAGTGAGTCGCTTGATTTTGGCCAAAACAAAGGAAGGGGAAAAGGTTTCAGTGAGGATGTCTTTTCAGAAAGAGGGATCAGGGGGTTGCACTCAAGTTCAAATTTTACGTCCGAATTTAGAAGAGATTGCGACCTCCAATGCTTTTCAAAAAATAAATAATATAGATTTATTAATTTTAGATATGTCTTTAATTGCCAGTGGAAGCATAGAGGGTTTTATCGAATCTCTATTGGAAAGAGTTCGTGGTACTGGGGTTCTTAAACCGGAAGCAAAACTTAAAATCATTTTAACCATTGATGAAAATAAAGCCATAGATTGTCGGGAATTTTTCCACGAGAGCGTTGTGGGCCTTTTGCGTAAACCATTGGATCAAAAGCAGTTGTCCTTTTTGGTAGCACAAACACTTCAGACAGAATTATCCCTACTCAGCTTTAACAATGTTCATTGGTGTTCCGTTTCGTTGCCTATTCATGTGGCCAAAGAGGTTCACCTGGACAGTCTTTCAGAGTTTGGAGCTACGGTGAGAGTGCCGCGTCCCATCGCTCCAGGGACCGTGCTTTATTTGCGTGGTTTTGTTTTTGACCAAGCACCTAACAAGTGTCTGGCGGGTCGGTTCTATCATTGCGAAAATCATCCCAAGGAAAAAGGGCAGTACTCCTGTTCCATGACTTATTTTGGGATTAATGATGCTTTTTTAAAATATGTACGAAAACTATTTAGAGAAACCTATGCTCACTCCAAACAAGCCAGCTAGGAGTCAGGCAATTTAATCCTTTATTTTTTTCTTCAGCATAGGTAGGGAATTTTTTTTCATTATAGTCAGTATAGATGGGGAAAAATTTAAATGGTTGCGGTGCTGGAGCTATTGAAAGTTCGAAGTGAGTTGTCTTCCTTGGCTGTTGTCCTCTTTGGTTCTTGAGTGCAAAATAATTCAAAGTTCGTTTTAATTTTTTGCAGTATCAGGCGGCTATTTTGTAACCACAATGGGGACAAAATTTGTGTTGGGATTCAATGGTTTCATGGCATTGGGAACAAGCTGTTGAGGAAGTGATTTGCCTTGTAAGTATCTTCATGCGGAGGACGGACCAATCCCTTGGCGGCCTACGGCCGCTTTAACCCAATTGTTTAACTCAATTGACTGTTGCGCTTTAGCGCATCAATTTTTCACTCAGTGAAA
>JAIBAM010000028.1 GCA_019695175.1 Bdellovibrionales bacterium | reverse complement strand
TTTATTTAAATCGACAGTTGTATAGAAATTTCTAACCACACTTAAATTAATTCATTTTAATCTGGAACAAGTGTTGCACCTTGAATTATGGAATAGGCAGGGGAAACTTTTTATTTATATAATAAATAAAAAAAAATTTATTTTAATATAAATATCAAATATTTTGTGAAAAACTACCCTACTCGAAGTTTTTCTCATGAGAATAAAATATTATGAAAAAAATTTATTTTCTTAATTTGATTTCAACCAGTATTGTCACGATTTTCTTATTTCATAATTGCAGCCCAATGAGTGGAATTAAAAACAATAACAGTACTGAAATTGCAGCAATGCAAAACTCCAATTTGTTAAGTCAAAGCTCAAATCAACAGGACATTTTCCTTCACTTTCAGAAAAAAATATCAATAAAAAATAGAGACTCCAAGCCATTGTTTTTTAACGGAGAGAACAGTCCATTCGCTCCACGTGGAGTCAACTATGTTCGTCTGAATTCAAAAAATTGGCATTCATTATTTGATCCCCAAAATTATTCTCCTGAAAAAGTTCAATCCGATTTGATCGCAATCAAGAATTCTGGATATAATTACGTCAGAGTTTTTTTAAGTAGTGATTACTTGGACAATGGCTTTGGTTTAAAAGAACCTGAAGTTAGTGAAGAATATGTGAATCTGGTAGTAGATTTTTTACTCAGGTCACAGAGTTTAGGGCTTTATGTAATCCTGACCGGACAATGGTTGCCAAAAAACTATAACCGCATTGCCAATGAATCTTCTCTCTCTCCGCAAGTGGAAGGCGAAAATTCGGTTGTTTTACATCCAGAATACGCAACGGCTTTGGCACAATTTTACACCGATCTTTTAAAGAAGATTAAATCGTCTAATGAAGGCCTTCTAAACAATATTTTTGCTATCGATATCTTTAACGAAGCCTCCATACGAGTGGACTTAAAACCTTTTTCTCTGAAAACAGGAGTCATAGATTGGAAAGGTTTCAAATTCGACATGCAAAACCTGGAGGCAAGACAACAGTTAATAGATCAAGCATCTGTAGATTGGTTTAATACTGTAAGTCTTGCGATCAAAAAAATAGACCAAGACCTCCTCGTAACTGTAAGCCAATTTACGCCAAAAGCCATCGGCAGGGAAGGATTTGACGGTGTCCGTTGGTTGTCGAAATCAGGACAAGATCCAAGATATCCCCTACGCACAACAATTCTAATGAAATATAGTAGTATAGATTTTGTTGATATTCATTCCTATCCTGAGTCCACTTCAAACTTTGATGAAGATCTCTCAAGTGCCCAAATCAATAAAAACATTTCTTGGTCGAAACCCATTGTATTAGGTGAATTTGGTGCCGCCAAAGAGCGTTTTCCTCAAAAAAATTCTGCTGTTAATTTGATAAAAAGCATTCTTAGTTTAAGTTGCAACTATAATATTTCCGGATGGGGCTATTGGACATGGAATACCTTGGAACAAAAAGGGCCTAGCTTCTGGACCCTCGCTGAAGAAGGTGGTGCCTTTAATGGACTTCTAGCACCGGTTTCATTAAACACGATTTGTGGCAACCAAACAGATTTAAGTTCTTTAAACCCACCCAAATCTCCCGTTCCAATCCCTCCACAACCACAACCTTTACCACCAACGCCATCACCTTTCTCTGAACCACCTCCTACAACTCAAACACAAAAGCCGTTCGTCCCTGTGGGAGAGTTTAAAATTTGGTCCATGACTAGCACTTGGAAAGGTTGGGCGGTCTTTTATTCCAATGGAAAATCTTATTGTAATTATTCCTCCCCTGAATCCTACAGTCTTCTTACTGGCAAAGACTTTAATCAAAACTTAGCACAAATTAAAGTTATTAACTGGTCCATTCAAGAAATCGCCAACAAAAACGAAGGGTATTGTCGATAAAATTTCAATCAGTACAAAATAAATAATATCAGTTTAAAAACCCAAAACAATACCAAGCTTATAAAAATTATATTCTGTCTTCTTTAAAAAAATAAAAGCCACTACCCAAACACTGGACAGTGCAATTTTTCATTGGCACAGATTCTGCACATTATAAAATATAAGAAATTTATAAATAATTTTTATAAAAATAAAAATTATTAACGTTATCAAAAATTCAAAGGAGTCTTTGTGAGAATTTGTGTTCTAATTTTGTTGTCGCTGATTCATAACGCTAGGGCTGATGTACAAGCTTCCGCCGAAAAATACGAGAATCAGGTGGTAGCGTTGAAAGAATTGATGATTTATGTGAGTCAAAATCATCAAGTTTACCTTGAAGCGATTGCAAAGGAAAAAAATTCTTTATTGGAACCTCATAGTTACTCTAAAATGGATGATTCCTCTTGCACCAGCCTTCAAACTGATCAAAAACCTGAACAAAACCCTGCCTTTTCTTCATTAGCTCATACTTTTATTAGCTTGGATCTTGCCGCGATGGTTAGCATGGCTCAGACAATTTGTACTCTTGATTTCGTAAAAACAAGTGGTGGATCCGTTGTAGTAAGTTCAGTAGAACGCAATAATTTACCTACCCTAATATTTGTCGATGCAAGACGTTTAAGGTTAACTTCAGAAATCAACAGTGAAAAATTAGAAATGGATTCTAAATTAATCTGCCGTGTCTTAGATAAATTTGCTCAAACATTATTATTAATGACTTCTGAACAAGGTTCTGAACAAGGGTTATAAACTATGCCGAAGGGTCACAAGAAGTTTATACAAGTGTGATTGTTTTTCAATCACACTCAGAGAGAACAGAATGTACGTTTTTAAGTTTTTTCTTAATTCCTTATGCCAACAGTGAGTCCTTCTGCTGTTGGAATAAGAACTGAGTTATAGTTTTGCTGGTCGGCCAAACGACGATTAAACTCTGTCATCACTTTTTGACTTTGCGGCGAAACCTCAATACCTCGGTCTCCACCCCATAATGTGTCAAATAAAAGGGTGTTATCGCCGATAATAAGGCTTCCTGTGCGTGTGTGTTGTTCAGCCCAATCAAGATAATGCAAATAAGAACTTTTATCCGCATCAATAAAAACCAAATCAAAAGGGCCTTTCTCTTCGAGCCCCGACAGAGACTGTTTTGCATCACCAGTCAGTAGCTCAATGCGAGGCCAATGGGGGCTTTTTTGTAAAAAAAAATGAGCTTTTTCATGGTGTTTCGGGCTTAAATCTAAGGAGTAGATTTTACCATTTTCTGGCAATGCTTGTGCCATTGCTAGGGTTGAAAATCCATATAACGTGCCAATTTCCACAATCGAACGAACGCCGTGGGTTTTGATCAAAAATTGTAAAAATCGAGCTTCAATTTCACCAATTTGAATCCCGTCCATACGATCTTCGTAAAGACTGTGTTTTATCTCTGTAAGAATAGGATCCTGACAAGGAAAGTTCTTAACGATATATTCCTCTTTTTTATTAGATTGACGCACATTCACTCCACTTTTTAATTGGTTTTTCTTTTCGTAAAATCTATATGTGAATTCATACATTGAAAATTAAAATAAAAAACAGGTGGACGATTTCATGTCAATTGAATTGATCGCTTTTGATTTTGATGGAACTCTGGTTCATACAGCTCCAGATATTATAAAAGCGACCAACGCCTTCTTACAACTACATGGTCGAAAACCACTCAGCGATCTTGAGATCATCGATCATATTGGAATGGGTCTCGTCGGTCTGATCCGAGGAGTAATCCCAGAGGCTGAACATCACCCCGAAATTGCAGCTCATGTTGAAAATCAGTTTTCCAAAATTTACGATGAGTTTGTTTTAGAAGAACCCGTCCTATTTGATGGGGTGGAAGATTTTTTAAAAAGTTGTCCTCTTAAAATTGCAGTCGTATCAAATAAGCCAGAAAGATATATCCACCAAATCTTTCGCCACCTTAAGTTGGATCATTACCCATGGGTTTCCATTGTTGGAGGAGACACTCACCCCGAGTGTAAACCGAACCCCCTTCCCCTCAAGACGGTAATGTCCGCAGCGAAAGTGACCCCCAACCAAACCCTTATGGTAGGGGATGGACCACCTGATGTTGGAGTTGCCTTAGCCTGTAAAAGTCACTTATTGGCTGTTGACTTTGGTTACTCCCCCTTGGCTGAACTTAAATCTCTGGGTGCAGAATTTCATATCAGTCATTTTAATCAAATTATGTCCCACATCGAACGCCTTGATCAGATTGACTTCCTCGCCCGCTAACGCTACCTAAGATAAAGCTGTGAAATGCCACTTTTCATAGCGGGGGATCGGTCAATCACTTTGAATTGCAAGCGTTAAAAAAAAAGGGGGGCTTACTTTGAACTTTGCGACTTTTTCACTAAAACTATCCGTTCAGTTCTTTATCCGAAAGGGAAAAGCAATGTTAATAACAACACTTTCTTTGTTATTAACTTTATCTATGGGTTGCACCCGTAAAAACAAAGATGCTGAAAATACACTCAACATTGTAGCTACATCCAATATAAAAACCTTAGATCCCATTGAAGCCTCGGATGTGTATTCTAGTGGTGCGGTGGCACAAGTCTATGAAGGGCTTTTGCACTATCACTTTCTCAAACGACCGCTGCAATTAGAACCTCTGTTAGCTGCTCAAATGCCAAAGGTTTCTAAAGATGGACTGACTCACACTTTCACTCTTCGCCAAGGAATTAAGTTTCAAGACGACAGTGCTTTCCCAGAGGGAAAAGGACGAGAGTTAACCGCTTCAGATTTCATTTATTCTTGGAAGAGGCTTGCGGATCCCAACAATAAAAGTGAAGGCTTTTGGGTTTTTGACAATAAAATTTTAGGTCTAAATGAATGGCGTGAACAAGTAAGTAAAGGAAAAGCCACTTACGAGACCCCAATTGAAGGACTTCAGGCGCCAGACCGTTACACGCTAATCATTAAGTTAAAAAAGCCTTTTTACCAACTTCACTACGTACTTACAATGAGCTACACCAGTGTGGTTGCAAAAGAAGTTGTGGAAAGATATGGAAAAGAGTTTCTGAACCACCCGGTGGGAACAGGTCCTTTCAAATTTGAAAGTTGGACACGGAACAATCAATTGGTCCTTACCCGTAACAAAGATTGGAGTTTACACACCTACCCCACGGAAGGGGAAGCCAGTGATAAGGCGCAAAACTATCTAGAAGATGCTGGTAAAAAAATTCCATTCGTAGATAAAGTTGTCATTCAAGAGATTATTGAGGATCAACCCCGATGGCTTAATTTTATGAAGGGGAATTTAGACTACACATCAATCCCTAAAGACAATTTTGATTCCGCAGTTCAAAACGGAAAAACAACCAAAGAACTTAATGACAAGGGTATCCATTTACAAATCAACCGTGAACCTGATGTGACCTACACTGCTTTTAATATGAACGATCCCATTCTCGGGAAAAATGAGAACTTAAGAAAAGCCATGTCTCTTGCTTACGATACAGACACCTCTATAAAAAAATTCTACAACGGTCGAGCTATCACTGCACAAAGTCCCATTCCTCCAGAGGTAGATGCTTATGATCCCAACTATAAAAATCCCTATAAAGAATACAACTTATCTAAAGCAAAAGAGTTTATGGTAAAGGCGGGTTACCCTGAAGGTAAAGGATTGGCCCCTATTGAGTTTTCTTCACCCAATTCCACCACAAATAGGCAGACGGCCGAGTTTTTCAAACAAAATATGGAAAAAATTGGTGTTAAAATTAATATTGTGACAAGCTCTTGGCCTCAGTTTACTACCAAAATTACTGAGAAAAAAGCACAGCTTTGGGGTATCGCCTGGTTGGCAGATTACCCTGATGCCGAAAACTTTTTACAACTTCTCTACGGTCCCAACGGGAGCCCTGGACCCAATGGTGCTAATTATAAAAATAAAGAATTTGACGAGCTTTATGAGCAAGCCAGCCATCTTCTACCTGGTGTTGAACGGGACAAAATTTATCAAAAAATGAGAGATATCTTTACAAAAGAACTCCCCTGGATTCCCGGAGTTCATCGTCTATCCTACAGTACTTACCACAATTGGTTGAAAAACTTTAAATTTCACAGTGTGATAAACGACAACCTAAAATACTTTCGAATTGACACTAAAGAACGTGGGGAAATGAAAGCAAAACTATAATATGTTTAAATATATATTCCGTCGCACCATCTATATGGTTCCTATTCTTTTTGGCGTCACTCTGCTGACATTTACTTTGTTTCATGTGGTAGGTGGCGATCCTGCTGTACTTGCAGCCGGAAAACACGCCACCCCTGAGCAAATTGAACTCATTCGTCAAAGCTTAGGACTCAATCGTCCCTTGTACGTGCAATACTTTCAGTTTCTCCACCAAATTTTCACTCTAGATTTTGGTCGAAGCTGGTCTTCACGACAAAATATTTGGACCATGTTTACTCAAGGGGTTGGACCTTCACTTTCTTTAACTTTACCCGCTTTTTTAATTGCAGAAGTATTGACCATTTCCCTAGCTCTTCTTCTCGCAAGATGGAGAGATTCTCTTTTTGACCGTGTGACAAAAATAACTTGTCTCGCCATGCTCAGCCTCTCCAGTTTAGTTTACATTCTTTGGGGACAATACGTATTGGCTTATAAGTGGGATATTTTTCCGATTTCGGGTTGGGACCCGAGCTGGGCAGGACGTTGGGAATTTTTAGGTTTGCCCATTGTTATTTTTGTTCTTCTGAGCCTTGGCTCCAATATTTTGTTCTTTAGAACTGTATTTTTAGATGAAATTTATCATGACTATGTTCGAACTGCACGAGCTAAAGGACTTAATGAGTCCGGAATTTTATTTAAACACGTTCTTCGCAACGCCATGATTCCCATTATTACTCGTGTGGTGCAAGAAATGCCTTTCCTTATTTTAGGTTCCTTATTGTTAGAGTCTTTTTTTGGTATACCTGGAATCGGAGGTCTTGTTGTTCTTGCCATTCAAAATGCAGACTTCCCTGTGATAAAAGCTATGACGTTTCTGAGTGCTGTATTGTATATGATCTTCCAGTTGATTTCTGATGTTCTCTATGCGGTAGTTGATCCAAAAATTCAGCTAAGGTAAATCAAATATGAAAGAAATATCTTTATCCTCACCGCTGCCCTGGCAAGAAAAGTCCTCTGAACAAAAAGGACGATCTCTTTGGCAAGATGCTTTACACAGACTCGCCAAAGATAAAGTGGCTATGGTTAGTTTTGTAGTTATAGTTTTTTATTTAATTCTGGCAGCGTTAAGTAAACTGGGAATTATTTTTTCCAACTTTGATTTGGTCAATAACGAAATTGCCTACCAAAGCCCCAGTTGGGAACATTGGCTCGGAACAGATTTGTTCGGTAGAGATGTTTTAGCTCGTGCCGCCCATGGGACGGTTACTTCGCTAACCGTTGGTTTTGCGGGAACGGGTCTATCCATGGTGATTGGAACTGTTCTGGGTGCCCTTGCCGGTTACTTTGGGGGAAAAATGGACGAAGCCATTGTTTGGTTTTATACAACCATTGATACAGTCCCCTACATCTTGCTTGTCATCGCCTTTTCAATGGTGATTGGGTCAGGGTTAAATACAATTTGTTTGGTTATTGGTTTAACTTTTTGGGTGAATCACTGTCGCGTCATGCGGGCCGAGTTTATGAAGCACAGAGATCGGGAATATGTACAAAGTGCTGTGAGCTTAGGGGCTTCCCATCTACGACGAATATTTATCCATATACTTCCCAATGTTTCCCATCTTGTTTTGATCAATTTCAGCTTAGGTGTAGTGACTGCAATTATGAGTGAAGTCATGTTAAGTTATTTAGGGTTGGGGGTTGAACCTGGTGTTCCTTCTTGGGGTATGATGATTAGCGATGCCAAGCTTGAACTCTCCCGACAAGTTTGGTGGGGACTTGCTGGCGCCACTGGATTTATGTTTTTTTTAGTTTTATCTTTAATACTCTTCAACGATGCTCTACGGGATGCCCTTGATCCTAAATTAAAAAATAAATGAGGTTACTTCAATGAATTCCAACCCAAACTTAATTGAAATTGAAAACTTGGCGGTTGAATTTAAAACGGATGAAGGGTTGGTCCATGCGGCTAAAAATATTTCTTTTTCCATCCCTAAAGGAAAAACAGTAGGACTGGTTGGTGAATCTGGATCTGGGAAAAGTATCACCTCCCTTGCCATCATGAGACTGATCGCAAGTCCTCCTGGAAAAATCACTAATGGAAAAATTTTGTTCGATCAAAAGAATTTATTGACCTTGCCTGAAGCTGAAATGCGAAAGGTAAGGGGAAATCGAATTTCCATGATTTTCCAAGAACCTATGACCAGTTTAAATCCGGTTTTTACAGTAGGTGATCAAATTAGTGAAACTCTCATTCTTCATCAAAAATTAAGTAAAAAAGCAGCCTGGGAAAAATCCATTGATTTATTAAATCAAGTTGGCATTCCAAAACCTGCAGAAAGAATTAAATCTTATCCCCATGAAATGAGTGGAGGACAAAGACAACGAGTTATGATTGCAATGGCAATCGCGTGCGAACCCGAATTACTCATTGCCGACGAGCCAACAACGGCCCTAGATGTGACTATACAAAAACAAATTCTTGAGTTGCTAGCCAACTTAAAAGAAAAATACAAAATGAGCATGCTTTTCATTACCCATGATTTGGGAGTGATTGGAGATATCGCTGACGAAGTGGTAGTCATGTACAAAGGAAACATCGTCGAGAAAGGGCCCGCTACAAATATCTTTTCCAAACCCCAACACCCCTACACCAAAGGGCTTTTAGCATGTCGGCCCTCTTTGGATCGAAATCCAAATCGACTTCCCGTTGTCAGTGATTTTATGAGTGAGGATGGAAAAGAAAAACCCTATGACATGAGTCAACTCAAACAAAAAAAAACCAACCGCGTTTCCAGTGATGAGCAAAATCCTGTTGTCCTAGAAATTAAAAATCTCAAAAAATATTTCCCCTTAAAAAAGGGTTTTTTAGGCGGAACTCAGAGCTATGTGAAGGCTGTCGACGATGTGACCCTTAAAGTAAGACGGGGAAGAACTTTAGGGCTAGTTGGAGAGTCTGGTTGCGGAAAAACCACTTTAGGACGAACCATTTTACGTCTTGTCGAGCCCTCTGAAGGTTCTATTCTTTACAATGGAACTAACATTACCAGTTTGGATCGAGAGTCCATGAGAGGGATGCGTCGAAAGATGCAAATTATTTTTCAAGACCCTTATGCTTCGCTTAATCCCAGAATGACCATTGGGGCTGCCATTGCAGAACCAATGTATATTCACAATATTGGAAAAAATAAAAAGGAAAGGTCTGATATAGCTGCTTCCCTCATGAAAAAGGTTGGGTTGGAAGCAAGTATGTTAAATCGCTATCCCCATGAATTTTCAGGTGGGCAAAGGCAAAGGGTTTGTATCGCACGTGCTTTAGCCGTTCGCCCCGAATTTATTATCTGCGATGAATCTGTTTCGGCACTTGATGTTTCCATACAAGCACAAATTTTAAATTTACTTTTTGATCTTCAGGACGAATTTAATTTAACCTATGTTTTTATTTCCCATGACCTTGCCGTGGTTAAATTTATCTCCGATGACATCGCCGTCATGTATAACGGAAAAGTGGTTGAGTATAACGACGCTATTAGTATTTATGAAAATCCCCAACACGACTACACTAAAAAGCTTCTCAGTGCCATTCCGAAGGGAATTTCATAACTCTCAAAAGTCCGCGTGAATTTTTACCTGACATAGAATGGGTTGGTAAAAATCCAAGGCTTCCATTTTTTTCCCTTAGGAAATGGTAAATTTGGTATTACCCTCACTTTAACTCTATATACCCCAGGACTTGGAATTGGAGTTTTTGTTTCAGTGGCATTGGTTTGAAATATTTTTTCCCCATCCTTGTAGACCTCCACTTCAAAAGGCACTTGGGGTTTTTGACTCAGATGAATTTCTAACTGCAACCCTCTACGCCAAGTCAATTCAGATCCCAATGAAAAAGACTCCCCTTTTTCACTGAGAATTCGTGCATTGAAACCTTTTGGATTTCCTAAAATGTCCAAGGAAAAATAGAACTGACCTAGAGCTAAAGCATTAATAATTTTTTTTCGGTCGGCAACAAGATCCCCAGTTAGTTCGGAATTGAGTAAAATATGATTGCTCACTAAACTAAATAAAGTTTTATAAGAAGGAAAATGAAAAGAAAATGTTTGTCCAAAATGCAAAATAGTTCCAGAATCAACCCCTGCAATACCAAGGGTTTTTCTTTTAATATTGAGCTCATCCCATAATTGCACTTCATCAATAGGATCAGTAAATAGCCTCAATAAAGACAGTTGTTCGTTAAAAGGAAAAATAATCATAGACCAAAGAAAGGACCAGCGCGACTTCAACCAACCGTTTTGCCAAGCTGACTTTAAATTAATAATTTCAATCCCATCGAGTCCAACAGGGTACTCACCAATCCAACTGTATTTTGGCTTAAAAGGATGGGCCAGAACAAAAATACCTTGATTTATATTTCGGTGCGTTTGACTCAACATATCCGAAAAAAATACTTGCGCTTGACCCGGACCAGAAATTTCTCTTGTGGCGGTGGCACCTAGATTTAAAAGTCTTGAATTTAGATAACTATACTCCCCATCATAGAGCACGAGAAGTCGGCCAAAATATCCCTCATTTTTTTTACCTAACAAACTAAAATCATTTAATTCATTGAAAAACAAAAAGTCCAGTCCAGCCTCTTGTCCTGCTTCCACAATATCATTTAAGGGGTTGGAACCTTCCAAATGCAAACCATGCACATTCACAATTCCCTTATAATCATAGGGACCTATGATCTCTTTATTGACCAAATCATTCGCAACAATTTTTACATTATAATGACTCAAATACAAACCATAGAGCAAATAGGAGAGTCCAATCACTGTCAAAAATCTCAATAAAGTCATCTATAACTCAAAGCTTTTGGACACTTATTGAAGCGTCATTTTTTTAGGTTGCTTTAGCTCCCCTGGAACTCCTATATCACGACCGTTGTATACAATATTCACCGCTCCGCCATCACTTATTTCGATAATAACTTTACCAACAGCCTTTAGGGTATGGACTTGATCATGAAGCAAAGAAACCCGTCGCTCTTGACCATTTTCCAATTTAAATACCAAATTTACTTTATCTAAAGCCTCCACAATAATTTCATTGGTTTTTTTTTCATTTTCCTTTTTTGCATTCTCCAACTTAACCTCAGGTGATTTGATTGAAGACGACGGTGATGATGAGGTTTTAGCTTCTAGAACTGAAGCTGGTGCCTTAATCTCTTGCGGTTGAATCTTCTGTGGTTGAGTCTTCACTATTTGATTTCTCTCGAGTGGAGCTTTCTCAAGTTGAGTTTTCTCAAGTTGGTTTCTCTCGGATGGCTGACTCGGTTCTGAAGTCTTTACGGGTTGAGTATTCACATGCGGAGGTGTTTTAATATTTTGATCTCTATTTTTTTCCAAAGAGTTTGTCTGAGAAGTGGCAGGATCTGTGATTGTTTGAGGTTTGGATTCAACAACCAAAGGAGCTGTAGGCTTGGCTGTGGGTTTAGCTGGAAGTTCTTGCTCTTCCTTCAGGGCAGACTTCAAATCAGAATCATGTGTTTTTTGTAAACTCTCTTTACTTTCAAGAGTCGAATTGCTTTGAGCTTCAAGGGTTGGCGTGGACCCTTTGGGAAGAGCTGTTGGATCCGTGACCAACTCCTTTTCCACATACCCCTCTCTTTCGTATTTTTGCACCATCTTATAAACAAAAAAAATTGATATAAAAAGACCCAAAAAACCACAAACAAAAAAAACTTTTTGTAATTTTGTGGGGTTCCGTTCCCAAAGGGGCGGGGTTATCTTAGTAGAGGGACTTTCACTTCTCACACCAGATTGAGTTCGATCATGGGATCCCTCTGGACTTCGACCATCTTCTGAAGGCATCAGACTTTTCACACCACCTTCTGAAGAGCTTTCAATATCCCGTGCTGGAAAAACGGGTTGCGGCAAAAGCGCATCCATTTCTAAATTGAACTTTTCTAAAGTAGTTTCCACATTCATTTTCAAAAAAAGTGCATAGGACTTTACAAAACCCCGCAAAAAAGTTCGAGCCGGAAGACGAGTCATCTCTCCATTCTCTATAGCTTGGAGCATTCGAGGTGTGATTTTTGTAGAAATGGAGACTTCTGCAATGGAAACCTTTAATTCTTCGCGACGATTTTTTAGAAGTTGTCCAGTCTCTTTCATAATTTTTCCTTATTTGATCTGGTCGAAAATTACAGCTTAAGTAAATTAAGTAAACTCAGTGATTTTTCTTTATATTGTCCGCTTGGGAACTCGGCAATTTGTTGTTCGAGCCTTTCAATCGCCTGTTCTTTACTTCCCATCTTAAGATAAGTAAGCGCCGAAAAATAGTAGGGTTCTTCGATTTTAGTGGTTTTACAAAAATCAATCGCTTGATCTAAAGCCAAAGCCGCTTTTTCATAGACTCCCATTTCATAAAGGGTACGACCATAGTACATATTCACAGAACAATTATTTCTTCGCAAACGAAGAGCTTCGAGAAAATTTTTTTCCGCATTATTAAAGTCCTGTAAGTGGAAATAAGCTGTGCCCAGGTTTGCATAGGTTTTTTCAGGTGTCCCATAGACTAAATCACTGGCAGCTATTTTAAGTTCTGACAAGGCCGCCTTGTATTTTTTCTCCTCTATAAGGGTTCGTCCCAAGTTATTACGAGCCTCAGTAAACTTTTCATTTATTTTCAAGGCTGAACGAAAGTATTGCTCGGCTAAATCCAAACGTCCTCGAACAAAATAGGCCAAGCCCAACTGATTGTTAATAAGCGGATTACCTGGATCCAGCTCATTGGCCTTTAAAAATTCCCCCAGTGCCGCGGGATAGTTCCCCTTATGCAAATGACCATTACCCATTTGCAAATGATAGGCCGCTCGCTGGGAATCATTCAGTCCTTTGCTGGCACAATTAATAAAACTCAATGTTGATAAACATAAAATAGAAATACAAAAATATACTTTCATAAAAAAAAGGTACTATGAAATTTTAAATTTTCATAGTCTGACGATGATTTTGACTATGAAGATGTCGCGGTGTGAACCAGTCCCTGTTGCTATTGCACTTTGCATTTGAACTTCATCTGAAACAAAAAAGCTTTCAATCACACCCTATTTTTGAGAATGGTTATAATCTCCATGTGTGTTGTTTGTGGAAACATATCCACACCTTGAATAGAATCTACTCTTAATCTCCCTTTTGCTAAAATGAGTTTTAAATCCCTAACAAGAGTCATGGGATTGCAACTCACATAGATGATTTCTTTTGGTGATAACTCCCCAATCCAATGACAAGATTCCCTATCCAAACCCACTCTAGGAGGGTCAAGAACGAGCAAAGAACATTTTTTCTTCATCTCAACTAGTTCTTCTTTTAAATATTGAGCCGTTGAACTCACAACCCATTTTAGATTTTCAAATAAAATCGATTTAAATTCTTTTTGCGCTTGCTGAATTAAGGTTTTACTAAGGTCAACCCCTGTAATAGAGGCCCGTGGCCAAAGTTGCAGCAGTAAAGCCGTTATATTCCCACTCCCACAATACAGGTCGATAATTTCATCGTGATTGCTTGTCTGAATTTTTGCAGAAATGAGATTTTTTAGCACATCATTTTGCCTGGTATTAACTTGAGCAAAAAACCGAGTTTCAGCTGTTGGCGGTCCAAACTGTTTCAAAATACTACCATCTACTAAACGGGCTAATTCGACTCTTTCCTGCAAGGGTAAACTTGTATCTTTGGCCCTCAACTCGATATTTTGAAAGTGCTCCACCAAAACCTTTTCGGCAAGAAGGCAATCTTTTACAGGGATGAGTTGTCTTGAACCCCGAGCATAAAATCCAACCTGGTTTTTTTCTCTATGAAGTTGAATACGGTTGCGATAACGAAACTCTTCTTCGGCTCCAATAAAAGGTAAAAGTGTAAACTTACCATAGGAATTTAAGGGTGTTAGAATGTGAGAAAGCAGCCCCTGTTTCTGCTTTAATTGTTCCTCATATTTAATATGTTGCCAATCACACCCACCACAGCGACCGGCCACAGGACAGGGAGGTAACCTTCGATAAGGACCTTTTTCAAGAATTTGTTCTAGTTTACCAACCGCGTAGGTGGAACGAACCTTGGTAAGGACCACCCGGACTTTTTCTTTGGGAGAAGTCCTAGGGACAAAAATGACCTTGCCATCGAATCGTCCGACTCCGTAGTCAGAGTCAAAAGCCATCCGTTCAATGGTCAAGGTTATTATTTGGCCAACAAGTAACTGAAGTGTTCCCATTTACTCTTAGGGATTTACCAACTCGTTGGATTCAAAAAAGAGTTTTAATTCCCGATCTGCGCTCACTGGACTGTCGCTACCGTGAACTGCATTTTCACCCATATTGTCGCCAAAAAGAGCTCGAATCGTTCCTTTCTCAGCTTTTTTAGGGTCCGTTGCGCCCATAATTTCACGGTTTTTACTGACTGCATTTTCACCTTTCAAACACATCAAGACCACAGGACCTGAAGTCATAAAATCAACTAACTCACCAAAAAAAGGACGAGTTTTATGTTCTGCATAGAACTCCTCACATTTTGATCGACTCAAACGCACCATTTTTGCGGCCGTAACTTTTAGACCTTTGTCCTCAAAAATTTTAATAATAGATCCCACTGCATTTTTTTTGACTGCATTAGGTTTAATAATGCTAAAAGTCATTTCCACTGCCATAAAATCTCCCATTTAATCGAGTTATTTATTGTTATTTATGAACTTATGACTCAAAACAGTGTCCTAGTCCACTGATTCGGACTTTGACTGAAAATTCATTTTCACTCAAAATAGACATAGATGATAAAACCACGTCATATTCCAAAGAATGATTCTTAATATGACATCATCCTTTACCAAGCTTCCTTGCAAGTGATTAAAAAGGACTCAAACTTAGCACAAATTACATTTTGGAGGACTCTCTCATGGTCGAAAACAATTCTGAATCTGCAAACAAAACCCCCATTTATCCCTTACTCCCCTTGAGAGACCTTATTATTTTTCCACACATGATGATGCCTTTGTTTGTTGGCCGTGAAAAAAGCATCAATGCCCTTGAAGAAGCGATGAGCAAGCAGGTTGATATAATTTTGGCAGCGCAAAAGGATGCAAAAACCAACAATCCAGAACCGAAAGATATTTTTACAGTGGGAACTTTGGGCACGATCATCCAGTTGCTTCGCTTACCCGACGGAACGGTAAAGGTTTTAGTGGAGGGGAAAAAAAGAGTTAAAATCACTCATTACCACGCCCATGAGTCTTTTTTTCAAGTCGAAGTAGATGAACTTACTGAGACCCCCGTGAATGAAACCGAAGCTAAAGCCTTGATGCGTTCAGTGAAATCCACTTTTGAAACTTACGTCAAACTGAACAAACGTATTCCACCCGAAATTCTTATGCGTGTGTCCACAATCGAAGAATTTGGCGAGCTAGCTGATATTATTGTGGCACAACTCAATTTAAAACTCGAAGACAAACAAAGAATTTTAGAAATTGTGGATCCCACACAAAGGTTGGAAGAGTTATTAAATTTGATGACAAGCGAAATTGAAATCCTTGAGGTTGAAAAAAAGATCCGCAACCGCGTCAAAAAGCAAATGGAAAAATCGCAAAAAGAATATTATTTGAATGAACAAATGCAAGCCATTCAAAAAGAATTGGGTGAAAAGGATGACTACCAACAGGAGATTTTAGAACTTGAGGAAAAAGCGAGCAAAAAAAATTGGCCTAAAGAAGCCTCAGATCGTTTAAAAAAAGAAATTAAAAAACTTAAAATGATGTCTCCAATGAGTGCGGAGGCCACTGTCGTTCGCAACTACATAGATTGGATGCTGGACCTGCCCTGGAGAGACTTTGCTGAAGAAAAGCACGATTTGGCTGAAGCTGAAAATATTCTCAATGAAGATCATTGGGGTCTTGAAAAGGTCAAAGAAAGAATTTTAGAACATTTAGCGGTCCAATCATTAACTGATAAATTACGTGGGCCTATCTTATGTTTGGTTGGTCCTCCAGGGGTGGGAAAAACTTCTCTGGCCCGCTCCGTAGCGAGATCGCTGAATCGACCTTTTGCCCGCATTTCCCTGGGAGGAGTTCGTGATGAAGCTGAAATCAGAGGGCATCGCAAAACTTATGTAGGTGCCATGCCTGGAAAAATCATTCAGGCTATGAGAAAAGTCGACAAAGGAAATCCTCTTTTGTTACTTGATGAAGTGGATAAAATGAGTATGGATTTCCGCGGCGACCCTTCCGCAGCCCTTCTTGAGGTTCTAGATCCGGAACAAAATAACTCCTTTCAGGATCATTACCTTGAAGTAGATTATGATTTATCACCCATCATGTTTATAACTACAGCCAATTCACTGCATCCCATTCCCAGACCCTTGCTGGACCGTATGGAAGTTATTAATCTTGAAGGTTATACAGAGACTGAGAAGTTCAATATTGCAAAAAAATATTTGGTCCCAAAACAAATCGAACTTCACGGACTTAAAGACTATAAAGTCAACTTTAACGAACTCTCCATCAAAGAAGTGATTCGTTCCTATACGAGAGAAGCTGGCGTGCGTAATTTAGAAAGGCAAATTGCCACAGTCTGTAGAAAACTGGCTAAGGATATCGTTAAAGAAGAACTTAAAGCTGAAGAAAAAGCCAAGGTCAAAAGCTCAAAGGGAAGTAAGGACCTTTCGGCTATTAAAACAAAATCAAAAGCCCAAGCTCACACTTTAACACCCAAAAAAGTCATTGAGTACTTAGGACCCAATAAATACAAATTCGGAAAGATTGAGGGAGCCAATGAAATCGGTCTTACCAATGGTATGGCTTGGACAGAAGTTGGTGGAGATTTACTCGTGGTTGAAGCCTCCGTAGTCCCCGGCAAAGGAAAATTTACTGTTACAGGACAATTGGGAGACGTCATGAAAGAGTCCTGTTCTGCGGCCATGAGCTACGTCCGTTCCAGAGGACCTTTATTTCATTTGGATAAAGACTTTTTTGCCAATATGGATGTTCATATCCACGTACCAGAAGGCGCTATTCCAAAAGACGGCCCATCTGCAGGAATTGCTATCACCACAAGTATTGTTTCTGCCATGACTAAAATACCGGTCAAAAAAAATATAAGTATGACGGGTGAGGTCACTTTAAGAGGAAGAGTCCTCGCCATCGGAGGATTAAAGGAAAAAGTTCTTGCTGCACATCGCGGTGGCATTAAAATGATTATTTGCCCAAAGGAAAATGAGAAAGACTTAAAAGATATACCTAAGGAAGTTATAAAAGATTTGAAAGTCTTACTTGTAGATCATGTGGATCAAGTTTTAGTCAACGCCTTGGATATTAAGCAGGCCAAAGAGTTATTTAAAGCCCGAGGGGAAAGAGGTTCTGGATTAAGAGCCCAATATACAGGGTCCTCTCAACAACCCACCCAACACTAAGCTTCAACCCCACTTCCGTTGGGATGAAGTGGGGTTCATAAATCATTGTTATAAGTCAGTTGACAGATCCAAACCTCATGAAGGACAGTTACTTCAAGTTTAATTTGAAGTGAAGTTATGTACTTTACATTAAAAATGGTTTTTTAGATTCATTCTTTTTGAACCGTTTCAGTCATTCGTTTGAGGTGGGGTTTTGTCTATAAAAAAATTAGATAAAATAAACAAATGCAAAAATCAAAATTTACTGGATTTTGCAAAACTTCTCTGTGATCGAGGTGATTTTAAAAAAGCAACGCCCATCCTTTTAGAAGCTTCGCAAGGATTTGAACATGAAAAAAACTTCTCTAAATACTTAAACTGTCAAAATTTGCTTCTCCGTGTCTTCGCTGAAATGGAAAATGAATCGGGAATTCAAGGAATAAAAGAAAAGCTACAGTGGCTCGTCTCCGCTGGGTCCTTACAATTAAATTCAAAAATTTATTATACTCTAGCCCTTTGTGCGTCCTATAAAAACGAAAATGCTTTGGCTCTCCAGTATTTAGAACAATCCTTGTCGCTCGCGCTTGCCTCTAAGAAGCAAAAAGAAATCTGTTATGCCATTCATGGGTTGGCAGTGATTTATTTTGCCCTCAATCGACTGGAAGATTCAGCGAAGGAAATTCAAAATCTGGAAACCTCGCTGCAGTACATTCAAATTCCAGAGTTACAAATATCTGCTCAAATAATGAGTGGACATATATTAAGGAAAAATAAAAAATTTATTGCGGCTTTAGAAAAGTTTTGGCAAGCCTACTCTTCCCTAAAAGAACAAAAAAATCTCTATATGTATATGAATATTATTTATGCCATTGGAATCACACATCTTGATGCTGGGGAAGATACCTTAGGACGAACCTATTTAAACCTCGTAAAAAAAACAATTGATCCTGAAAATCTACGCTACTTCTCAAGAAGACTGGATGAACGCCTGCTACGTCCTATACAAAACCCAAATCACCACTATGATATGATTTTTAATTCCACAACAAAATCTCTTTTTGAAAGTAAAAAAGGAGTCGTTCAATTTAACAATCAGTTTATTCTGATTGACCTCCTGCGATTATTTATTAATAACCCAGGAGAAATTTATAGCAAAGAGGCACTTGTTGAAATGGTCTGGCAACAGCATTACGATCCAACAGTTCATGATAACAAAATTTATGTCACAATAAAAAGATTGCGAAAATTAATTGAGCCTGATTTTAATAAACCAAAGTACATTTTTCGTGCAAAAGAAGGATATTATTTCAGTAAAAATATCAGGCTACTACTAGAACAGTGAGGGTTAATGATTTCATTAGTGAACCAAATACTTCTTTCCACAGTTTTTCTTTTTTCATTGCACAGTAAAAACCTGCAAGCCGATGTCTTTCCCTGGCCTTGGGGGACGTGCCAAATTCCCCTGGTTGAGTCCCCTATTTTTAAGAAGGTATTATATTTTAAAACGGAAGACTCTTACACCAGTGTTGGTGGATTTAAAATTTCCATTTCTGACTATTTTCTAGATAGTTTATCTATTAATGTTATTGAATTTAATCAAGACGAGCAAATCATCGCCCAGGGAACAACTCAGTTTAACTCTAACAGTTCTTACGTTTCAGTCCCTATGATTGGGTATTCCGGAAATACTGTTACTAATTATAGTCTAGATATTACAACTTATGGAAGGCTATCCAGTCCTTCCAATTGCAAAAGCAATACTCTTACTGCCAGAATTGGAAAGGCAATAATATCTAATGGCTTGTTTTTAAAGGAAACCTTAACTGAGTTCAGAGAAGGGGAATCCCTCGGAAAGGCATCAAATAAGAGGCACTAAAAATTATGGGAAAATTTCACCTGTTACTGATTTCTTTGTTTTTAGGTTTCACAAATTTTAATTTTGCTCACAGTGCCGACTGGAAAATTGGAGAAATCTATTCCGGATTTGAGCTTAAAAAAATCACCGCTGTTCAAGAAATCCTAGGGAACGTGTTTTTTTTTGAGCACAAAAAAACCGGTACTCCCCTCATTTACTTTTCCAACGGAGATGAAAATAAAACTTTTGGAATAGCTTTTAAAACTCTACCCAACAACTCCACTGGGGTGTTCCACGTTTTTGAACACGCCGTCCTTGCCGGTTCCAGAAAGTATCCCGCCAAGTCACTTCTTTTTGAAGTGGCAGGTTCCTCAGTTAACACATTTTTAAATGCGCTAACTTTCCCTGACCATACCTTCTATCCTGTAGCAAGTACCAACAACAAAGATTTCAATAATCTTGTGAACATTTACCTTGATGCTGTTTTCTTCCCTCAAGTGATGCAAAATGAAAATATTTTTCGCAGAGAAGGTTGGCGTTATGAATTAGATGCAAAAGAGCAACTCACTTACAACGGCATCGTTTACAGTGAAATGAAAGGCCTCTCTTCCAATCCCTACCGAATTTTATCAAAAAAAATTGCTGAAACTATCGTTCCTTCTTCCCCATATGCATTTGACTCTGGAGGCGATCCTTTAGTCCTACCTCAACTTACATTTAATGAACTAATATCTGTCCATAAAAAATTCTATCATCCCTCAAACAGCATCATCATGTTTTATGGCAACGGTAATATTTCTGAGCATTTACAAATTGTTAATCAAGATTATTTAAGTCTATTTTCATCAAGGAAAGAAAAAATAGAAGTTCCGATTCCTGACTTCAGAGTTGGAGCTAAACCAGAGTTAATACAGACAACCTTCACCTACGAAATAAGTTCCAAAGAGAAAAAAACCGGTAAAAGTTTTCATGCACGAAGCCTTTCAACTACGCTTAGACCCTCCTATGAAGAGTATTTAATTGAAAATATCTTTTTGATTGCACTTACGGAATTTCAAGCATCCCCCTTACGCCAAACTCTCATCAACCATAAATTATGCTCAGATCTACAGAGTGGTCTGGATCTGACTGCTTATTATGAAACCACTTTTATTTGCAGTGGATCTGACCCTGAAAATGGCCAAAAATTCAACTCCCATGTGGATAAAATGTTAGCGCAGGTGAAAAAAAATGGCCTTAAAAAACAACTGATCCAAGCCGCGTTCAATGCTCTAGAGTTTAACATTCGTGAATACAAAACCATTGACCGTGGCCTTACCATACAAAAAAAAGTTTTAAAATCCTGGGTTTATGGACACGACCCATTGGAGTTTGTACAATATGAGAAAGCATTTGAAGCTATTAAAGTTAAATTAGGTGACCCGACACTCAGTAAAAGTTGGGCCGAAAAATTACTAAAATCACCCAGACAAACCTTAGTTACACTTAATGCGGAACCCGGATTGCTAGAAAAAAATGAGCTCATACTCAAAAAAGAATTAGCGCAAAAAAAATCAACGTTGAACTTGGAAAAAATAAAAGAAGAAATCCAGGCCTTCAATCAATGGAATAAGTCTTCTACCCCAAAGAAAGATCTTGAGAAAATTCCTTTAATTTCTGTTAAGGATCTAAATCGCAAAAACAAAATTTTAAAACAAAATAATTTTAATTTAGAAGATGTCACTCTTATTGAAACACCTATCGACACCCAAGGAATCATCTATGCCACGCTCTACTTTGATTTAAAACCAGTTCCAGAATCACTTTATCCTTATCTTCCTCTTCTAACAGAAGCTTTGGAAAAAGTTGACACCCGCAATCATTCCTATAAGGATTTGGAACTCGACCTCTATAGTCTAGTGGGAGGCACTAATTACTCCGTTCAATTTTATAATAAGAGAACACCGTCCAATCAGTTTGAAAGTCGCTTTGCCGTTAATTTTAAAGTGGAGGCCTCAAGGTTAGAAGACACCTTAAAATTACTCCAGGAAATATTACTTTCCAGTAAGTTCACCTCAAAAAAACGGATGGAGCAAATTTTCCAATCTTATTTTTCCAATCTGGAATCAAGCCTTTCAAATAACGCGCTAAATTACGCAAGAATTAGTTCTAAATCAGCCTTTCTAAAGTCAGCAAGATATGAAAACTTAGTTGCAGGGATTTCCCAATTTTCTTTTTTAAAAGAACAACAAAAGCTTAAAAAATTCGATCCAATCAATGAAAAACTGGCTTCACTATCCCAACTCATTTTTAATAAAAAAAATCTTGTTGTGGGGCTGGCTTGTTCTGAAACCCTTTGCGCTGAAGCGCGAGATAAATTGGTAAAATTTTTCAAACAATTGCCAGAAAGTACCAATGTAAAAGATCCTTTGGCTACAGGTGAGACCAGTACTTTATCCGCAACCCTTAAACAAGGAATTAGTTTTCCGAGTCAAGTGCAGTATTTATCACTCTTTTCTTTCCAACCCAATAGGCTCGACTCCTTTGGACAATTAATGGTAGCTACAAATATTCTCAGATTTCAATATTTATATCCTCGACTCCGCGAACAGGGTGGCGCTTATACTGTCGGCATGATCGTCAATCATGGCGGTGAAATCAACCTTTTCACTTCCCGAGATCCCAGAGCCAAAGAATCTGAAATGGACCTGAGAAATGCTGGTAACTTCTTGGTACAAAACACAATAGATCAGCACCAGATGGATCGAGCCATTATTAAAACTATTGGTACAATAGATAT
Organism: Bdellovibrionales bacterium; assembly: GCA_019695175.1. Lineage (GTDB taxonomy): Bacteria > Bdellovibrionota > Bdellovibrionia > Bdellovibrionales > UBA1609 > JAIBAM01. The sequence goes on along the minus strand of JAIBAM010000028.1, from coordinate 10,468 downwards.
GCCTATAACGGCGGCTGAAACTTTGAAACGAGGTCTATCTTGGTATTTTGAAAATATAAATCAAGAAGAATTGCAAAGGATAAGAGATCAAGTCCTTACCACCAACAGCAAAAATTTAAAGAAGTGGGGTGAAAATTTAAATACCATTTTACAAAAAGAATCTTCATTTAGTGGAATGGGAAATGAGAACCAGATGAAAGCCTTGTTTGATCAGAAAGGAATTATTCCTTTATAAGGAAAGATTCGCGGGAAGTCTTTCGCACCAATTATTTTTTTGTTTCGTTCCACCCTCATAGTGATAGGCCAAATGATTTTTAATTAAAACATCTTTAAGAGAAACATTGTCTACCATAACGTCAGCTAGGATACGAAAATACTTGTCCTTAGCCACATTGACCAGATCAATTTTTTTGGCTCTTTTTAACAGATTTTCCACTAAATTTTTAGCTCTTCTTGCTTTATCCTTTTCGCAAGGTAGATCCCCTTTCACTTCTGGACTATCAATGTGTCGAATTCTAACACTGATATGTTTACCCAACAACGGATGGACATTTGGAATGTCCACCGTTATGGTGTCGCCATCATAATTTTTAATGTATTTCACACAGTGAAATGCTGTTTCTTGATGAACACAAGTGTCCCCATGTGTCGGGAAATAGAAAAATAATCCTAAACCCAAATGCAGTCGCACCAAGCAGATAAGAATCCTCATTTACTCCCCCCTCAAAGCAGAACAAAGCCCTATTTTTTAGGAAATGGTTAGTTTTTTACAAATGACCTAACTCTTTTCTGATTTCGCAAATATTTAATTATCAATTATTAATCACACAAGAAACAACCAAAACAATAAGGGGAATATAATGAAATTGAAAAATTTCTTTGTGTCGACAATAATTTTGTTATCTTGGAAGGCTCTTGCTTGTCCTAACAATACAACTGCACGAAATGAAAACATAGGTGGAAAGCCCTCATGCACTCTCAGTGGTAACCATCTCAATGAAATTCTCAATTTAAAATCAGATTTTTCTTATGTTCTAGAAGGCGACACTCGATTCGGTGGCGACAATAATAATTCATCGATTTTGAACATTGAGCCGGGAACAACAATATATGGTGCTCCGGGATCCTTTTTAGTGATCCTTCGTGGTTCAAAAATTTACGCCAATGGAACGTCCGTCGCACCGGTCGTGTTCACCGCACTACAAAGGGAAAATTTAAGACCCGGCTTGTGGGGTGGTGTGGTTGTCAACGGCAATGCTAGAATCAACAACTGTAAACCGGGAACCTCCGTTTGTGAAGGAAGCGATGAGGGAATTAAAGAAAATGTTCCCTTGTTCGGGGGAAATAATGACGCTGACAATTCTGGTAAGATTAAATACACCCGAATTGAGTACGCTGGTTATGAACTTTCTAAAGACAATGAACTCAATGGTCTCACGCTCTACGGAGTTGGTTCTGCTACCGAGATTGACTATGTCCAAATACTGAGAAGTGCAGATGATGGCATTGAGGTTTTTGGGGGAACGGTCAATCTTCGTCATATCATTATTAGTGATAGTGACGACGATGGTCTAGATTGGGATATGGGTTGGAGAGGTTACGCTCAATTTGTATGGATTGATGTTAATAATGGATCTGAAGAATCCAACGGAATTGAAGCTGATAATTTAAAATCACCCATGACAGCTGAGCCACGTTCCAACCCAACTCTTTCTAACGTAACTATTGTTGGGCATAACGAAAAAAATCCTCGATTATTTAGTGGAATTTTATTGCGTCGTGGAACTGGCGCTCAAATTTACAACACCATTGTGACTGGAACATTTAAAGTGGCCTGTATCAATTTGGATGACGAAGAAACCTTTAGATTTGCCGGTACTAAAGCAGAAAATGGAGTGGTTCAAACTGGAACTAAAATTGTAAACACATTAGTCAAATGTGATGCCGGAAATAATTTTGATGAACAAGCCACTGATCTCTATCCTGTGAGTTCTTGGTTTAAAGGAATTAATAATGAAAACGCTAACCAAATCGTGGACCCAAAACTAATTGATTTTTATTTACCAGAAGAAACCAGTCCAGTCGTTGGCGCAGGAAAAGTCCCTGTTGTCAGTGGTTCTTGGCAGTTCACTCCCGTGGACTTTATAGGAGCTTTTAGCCCTTATGCAGATGAAGATTGGTCCTTGGGATGGTCCAATAAAGCTCACTAAACTAATGTACCCTTTAAGGGAATCCAATGATTTACGGTTTATGGAATTATGATCATTAAAAGAAAATATTGTTTTAAAAATTGTCTTTATCTGATCATGCTTGGGGGAATTCTTAATTCCCCCAAGTCTTTTGCAACTCAACAAAATGAGTTAGATGAGGTTTTAATTTTGGCTCCAAAAATTAAAGGTTCAACGGCTCTCCTGGTTGAATCCAGAAAAAAATCAAACAATGTTAGTGAAGTTCTTGGGTCTGAGCAAATGGCCAGATCTGGCGACAGTCAAGTCGCAACGTCTTTACGTCGGGTGACCGGACTTACCCTTATGGGAGGTAAGTTTATTTATGTGAGGGGCTTGGGGGAGCGCTACTCCAGTGTGCAAATGAATCAATTTAATTTACCCAGTCCTGAACCTTCAAGAAGAGTGGTTCCCATGGATCTTTTCCCTTCCTCCACCATGGAAAGTATCACCGTACAAAAAAGCTTTTCTCCAGAGTATCCGGCTGAATTTGGCGGAGGACTCATTCAACTTTATACAAAATCTCTACCCGAGCAATTCTTCTTTAAGGCGAGCCTCTCATCCAACTTAGAGTCCCGAAATAATTCTCTGTCTTATTATGGAGGTAAATGGGATTGGCTAGGCGTGGATGATGGCGGCCGAAAAATGCCAAATTCTATATTAAACCATTTAAAATCTGGTAAAAAATTAATCCCTTTGCAACCTGGTATTACAAATGGAGTCCCTCGCGAAGAACTGACTCAAATGGGTCGGTCCTTGCCTAACCATTATCAAGTTTCTTCTGATACTTCACCTCAAATACCCGGATTGACTTTAGCCATAGGAAATCGCTTCCAACTTTTAGGGGGCAGCTTTGGCTCTTCCTCCTCTTTTCTTTATGGTCAAGATTTCACTGATGGAAAAAAACTCTCTCGTACTTATAATGTAGGAAGTCAAAATCGACTCGAACTGGATTCAGAAAAAAATACCCAGTATTCCCTGGTTGAAAATAAGTTGGCAGGATCTGTACAACTGGGTTTTGATTGGAATCATCAACATCAAATTAGTTTGAATTCATTTTTATTACGACACAGCTCCAATTTAACTCAATTGGATAACAAAAATGAAATTAATTCCCCTTCAACAACCGAATCCACCACTTTAGAATGGACAGAGAGACAACTCTGGACCCATCAACTACAAGGTAAAAGTGAATTTGAAATCAATAAAAAACCCGTGGGTCTACAGTGGCGGGTGGGACAATCAAATGCTTCGCGCAAACAACCTGACCGCCGCGATTATTCTTACGATCGAACTACAGATTCCTATCAAATTCGAGGTGGAAGTGATGGAAACCGACGCACCTACTCAGATCTAAGCGACCAATCCACTGAATTAGGCTTAGACTTATCCTTTCCCGTTTTTTTGCCTGCATTACCCATTAAAAGTAAATGGGGCCTAATGGTTTTGCAACGCCAGCGTAAATCAGATGTCTTTAGACTTTATTTTGCTAGAGACTTTGATTCCTCCCCCTCGATTCGCTTAGCCGATCCTCCGGAAATGCAATTTCAAGCAGAAAATATCGATTCTGGAAAGTACCAACTGCAGAACATTACCGATGCAGCTGATAGCTACTCAGGAAAACAAGACCTTACTGCACAATACTTTTCACTGGAGTATGAACCCCACAAAAATTGGACTCTACAGTGGGGCGCTCGCCAAGAGAAATCCCATCAGACGGTTCAGACCTTTTATTACTATGATCAAAATCATCCTCTGACTCGATCCGACTTGGTCATGAAAGATCTTTTACCAATGTACTCACTCACTTGGAAGCCCACTGATCAATGGCGCGCCCGTTGGGTGTATAGTGAAACCCTAGCCCGACCTGACTTTCGTGAACTCTCTGAAGTGGGTTTTATTGATGATGAAACGGGATACTTGGTGGAGGGAGATGCCCATCTTAAAGGAACGCTCATTAAAAATATAGACCATCGCTGGGAATATTATTTAACCACGGATGAATATGTGTCCCTTGCCGGATTTTACAAAAAATTTATAAACCCCATAGAAGTGATGTTTAAGCCAGGTGTTAATAATATACAAACCTTTGCCAATGCCAGCTCAGCAACTAATTTTGGTTTAGAATTTGAATCCAGGATTGGATTGCGTCGTGTTTCCCGCTCACTCAGGCGCTGGTCCTTACTGGGAAATCTCACCCTAATTAAATCCCAAATTGAACTCTCGCCTGACAATAGAGGGATTCAAACTACAGATTCCCGACCTCTACAAGGGCAGTCTCCTTTTGTAGTTAATTTTCAAATTCAATATGATCGACCGCTTTGGGGACTTTCTGCCACTCTACTTTACAATGCTGTTGGACCACGAATTACCGAAGTTGGAACTAATCAACGCCCCGATACTTATGAGCAGACCATTCATCAAGTGGATTTTGTGGCTAGTAAAAAAATATATAAGACCTGGAATCTGGGATTTAAAATCGCTAATTTACTGGATCCTGCGATTGAGGCCAAACAAGGTGATGAGCTTGTGCGCTCCACTCATCGCAAAAGGTACGCCGCTTTGAATATGAGTGCTGTTTTTTAAAAAATTGAGAGGGGGGGGATTTCAAGTATGTTTTATGGTGGAATTATTTTTATATTTTTGTTCTCCATTATAAATGGAGGGTGTGGGCAACACGAATCCTCAAATTATATGTATCGAGCCACCAATAACGATCATCAAGGGCAAAAATCCACCGATCCCTTAGGTAAAATGAGAGAGGCCATTGCCTCCGACTCTACCACTCAAGTTTTGGAGTTATTAAAAGAAGGTTTCCCAATTAATTCTCAATTTGAAGATGGAAGATCGGCTCTTATAGAAAGCACACTCCAGACAAGAGTAACTCTGGTCGATTTATTTTTAAAAAATAATGCTGATATTAATCTAAAAGACAATACGGGAAAAACAGCTCTTGATTATGCTCGAGAAAAAGAAATTTCGCGAGTGTGGACTCTTTTGGACTTGGAAAGACAAAATCAATTAAAAGTACAATTTTTAAAATTCCTCAATCGAGGAAGTGCGGATCCTCTGACCAAACTTTTGCAAGATGAAGGGGTGAATCCCAACTTTTTAACAGATGACGGTGAAACTCCACTCACTCTAGCCATTCTCAAAAAAAAAAAGGTCAGCATTCAAATTATTGCTCAATGGGAGGACCCCTATGGAATCACCAATACTAATATCAATTTACCCAACAAAGATAATATTAAGCCCCTTAAACTAGCCCTACAAACCAACCAACCAGATATTGTTGAATTACTCCAAAACCTCAAAGCAGAGGAATAAAGGAATCTCTTTATGAAAGAACGAATTTTTGCGATGGCCCATCTTGCAGATCAAGCCGTTTTATACTTACTCATCCTACTTAGCTTGACCAGTCTCCTGGTCATTATTGAAAGATTTTTTGTATTAGGTAAAATATTTAAAATCAGTAAGCTGCAGAAAAATAAATTGGAACTGGCCCTTTCAGATCCTTCATTTCCTCTCGACAAAACAGAACTCTTACCCGATTCCCTTGAAGCCAAAATTATGACTCGCGCCCTCTCCCATATTAAAATTTCAGGAATCAATGGATTGGAAGAGCAATTCAACACTTTCATAAAATTCGAACAGCCACGATTGGAAAAATCTCTGACTTTTTTAGCAACAATTGGATCCAATGCTCCGTATATAGGGCTTTTTGGTACGGTTCTCGGCATTATGAAATCCTTCAATGACTTGGCTTCATCTACCAATGCCGGACAACAGACTGTGATGGCAGGAATATCTGGAGCACTCATAGCGACAGCTGCTGGACTCTTAGTCGCCATACCTAATATTTTGGCATTCAATTTTTTTCAAAAACAGGTCAAGTCCATCATTTCTGGTATTGAAACTTTTAAAGAGGCCTCCATGGCTTTTGCAAAAAGGAAGGGGAATTAAAGTGGCAAGCAAAACAAGTGATAGTATGGATACCATTTCTGAAATAAATGTTGTTCCTCTTGTAGACATTGTACTTGTAGTTCTAATTATTTTTATGGTGACAGCCCCTGCGCTGGTAAAACCCAGTATCGAGGTCAATTTACCCGAGGCCTCCCACGGAGACTCCACAGAACCGAGCCTACTCAACATAGCAATTACCGGTGAAGGACAAGTGATGATTAATAATGAGGTCGCCGATGAGACAAAAGTAAAGGATCAGGCTTTAGTGGAGTTTCAACGCAATCCTGAAGTTCAAGCCATCATCATTGCCGATCGCAGTTTACCCTATGGAAAAGTCATTAAGGTTTTGGATTGGGTTAAGTCCAGTGGAGTTAAAAATTTTTCAGTCACCACTGATCAACCCGTTGACGCCATCGATTAAAAGGAGAAAATCCCTATGCTTCAATTTTTTTATTTAATATTTTTTTTAAACTTTTTTTCATTTGCGGAAACGATCAATGTCCCCAATTCAAAAGTGAAAGAAATTATTGATCTTCGTCTACAGTTGGAAAATTTGGGTCGAGAAATGGAAGGATCTAACAAACAATATCAAGCTGAATTGGACATTTGGTTACAAAAAAAGTTGGAATTGGAAGCGGCTTTACAAAAAGAAAGTTTAAGGAAAATTCAGATTAAAGAAAAACTCACTCGCTTGTCGTCCCTTGCAGCAATAACTCCTCAAATAGAAAAAGTTAAAAAATCTTATCTGCAAAGGATAGTTCAATTACAAGGTTGGATCCAAGACTCTCTCCCCTTCCATCGAGAACAAAGATTGGAAACCGTTAAAAGTTTCGCCGCGCGATTACAAAAAAATCAAGAAAACCTGGAATTTATCGCCAATGATATTTGGAATTTTTATCAAGAGGAATTTAAAAAGGTGAACTCCCACGAGTACATCCTTGGGACTTTAGACGGACAAAGTCAAAGTGAAAAATTTGAAATCGTGCGCCTGGGATTGTTCACTCTTTTTATCAAGGACACCAAAGGCTCTTTTAAGCAACTGCTTCAAATCCAAAATCAATGGCGCTGGCAGGAAATACTAAGCAGTGAAAAACAAAATGAAATTTCCCGTCTCATGGAAAATTTAAAAACTAAAAAAGACTCTGGACTTTATTCTTTTAGTCTTTTTTCAGAACTTTCATCAAAGAAGGATTTATGAAACATCTTTTTTTCCTCAACTTATTCCTCTTTCCCCTATCTCTATTTGCTACAGAAACCTCTTTACCCCAGCTCATTCAAAATGAATGGAGTGATTTGAATTATCAAAAGGAAAGTTTATTAAAGCAAAAAGCACAAATGGAAAAAACTTTTACTCAAAGAATTTCCCAACTCAAACATTTAGTCGAGAAAATGCAGCAAGAGGTGAGCCAACAATCTGCAGAAAATGACGTGCAATTCGAAAGACTACAAAAAATTGAAAAAAGAATAAAGTCTCTAGGTCAACAAGAATCATTTACTCAAAATTTATACACAAAAATGAACTCCTTTTTGCAGCAAAAGGAAAATGAACTGCATTTTAACTGGGAAAAATCTAATGAAACGGTTCTGTCCAGTGATTCAATCAGTTTAGCAAACTTAGATTCTCTTTTTACAAAGGCCCTGCTTTTACTCAAGTCTTCAGCTCAAGAAGAGGAGTTTACAGGATATTTTTTAGATGAAAAGGATCACTTACAAAAAGGGTCGCTGGTCAGGCAAGGCACCGTCACTGCTTTTTTAAAGGACTCCAACGAATCGCTAAAACCATTAAAGCCCTACGGTAAAGGTCCGCTCAAGTTAATTCAAAAGAGTCAAAATAATCAGTGGTATCTGATTGGAAACTTGAACGAGGCAGCACGTATTTCCTATGCCAGCTCTTGGATTGAAAAATTGGCTGACTTAGGACCCATTCTCTTTTTAGCCATAGTTTTAGGATTTATTACCGCCCTTTTTGCGATGCTCATTAAGATCTAAATTTTTTCTTTTAGTTTTTAAACTTAAATTTGGAAGGTTTGTTTGTTAAAAAGATTTTTATTTCTAATTACTTCGGCCGGTCTATTAGTGATGGCCCTTGCTCTCATTGCCAATATTTTTGCTTTAGATCCGTCACTTCTTTCAAACCCCTTAGCAAGCAAAAAAAATTCCTCTATTCCTGTACAACTCCCCCCCACTTCCCAACCTCCTCCTGAACTCAAAAAAACCCCCTCCCCAAATTCGAGTCAGGATTTAGCTCCCACACTCCAGGCGGAAAACTTTGTCTCGTTGGGGGGAATGGCATTTTCAGGTCAAAATTCGGGATCTGGTTTGGCGGGAGGAGGGGGATTCGGTAGCGACCCCCATCAAATAATGAAAAATGAAAATGCGCCAGATCGCCCACCCCAAGCCTCTTTTAAAAATCCTCCTGAGTACCCTCAAGAAGCTCGTTCCAGAGGAATCACAGGATTTGTCACTTTAAAAATTAAAGTGAGTGAAAATGGAGCCATTGAGGTGGTGAATGTAGAAGACAGTCAGCCAAAAGGATATTTTGATCAAGTGGCACTTAAAGCCATTCATGCTTGGAAGTTTACTCCCGCCCAAGTTGGTGGAAAGTTTGTATCCGCATGGATCACGCAAAAGTTCAAATTTGAACTGGACTAAGTTGAAATGAAGCCATTGTATTAAACTTTTGCTTTAGATTTATAGGAGCTATATTTATGAATTTTTCAAAAAAGAAATTTTTTTATACATGGATTATAGTTTCTATTTATTTATTTATTTATTGTTTCGATTCTTCCTGTTTAGCAAGCGTACAGGATCCTATCTACGATGAACTTGAAGGGATTCATCTTATAAAACAGTTAATATTGGACCAACGTTTTGATTTGGCCGAGCAAGAGATAAATAAAACTCAACTTCACTCCACTGATTTTTTGGTGCAAGGTGATTTTTATGCCGCTCAAAATCGTTGGGATCAGGCATTATTTAGCTATAAAAAGGCGCCACACTCTTTAGAACGTCAGTTAAAAATGGCTCAGGCTTCCTACGGAAAAAATGATTTCAACCTCTGCGACAAATACTATCAAGAAAGTGGATTACTGTGGCGGCAAAGCGAAAAAACCATTTTACAAAAATCACGATGTGAATTTGTCCTACAGAAGGAAGCCAAAGCCTGGGATTCCTTGCAGAAGGGCCAGAACTACCAGACCTCCCAAAATCAAAAAGAATCCTTTCCTATATTCAGAGAACAAATGGCACTTCTTTTAAAGCTTTCTTTGCCACAAACCGCTTTAAAAATTTTTTTTTCAAAATTTGAAGGTTTAACGACTGATCAGCTACAAAATATTTTTGAATTATTCAAATCCCATCATTTTACCCATGAAGGCCTCGCCCTCATTGAACTGGCACAACTCTTGTTTCCGCATAATTTAAGCGTTTTTATTCTTGCGGCTCAAACCTATTATGAAATAGGTGCTATGAAATCCGTACTTTATTATTTTAAAAAAGCGGCTCTTCTTGATCCCAAATATTATTACCATGTGGCAGAATTCCATCGCTTGCTAGGTGAACATCAACAGTCTGCCTATGCCAGTCTCTGGATAAATAATATTAATGATAAATTCCGCCTTCGTTTAACATCCTACGTTAACCAATCTAAGTACCCTCTGATCGCTTCCCTTAAAGTACCCTCACAGTTGGAAGAAACAGATGATTCACGTTATGCGCGTGCTTATGCCTTACTCAAACAAGGGGAGTTTACCCAATCGTTTCAAATCCTAAATCAAATTAGAAAAGCAGAATTGCTCCCCAAAGTGGCTCAACTTAAAAACAGAGCTGTCCCTTGTCAGCTTCAAATCGATTTTTGTTTCTTTTAACTTCAACTTCGAAAATCATCGGTATATCGAAAAGGCTCTAAGTGTCTTTTGGTAAGGCCACAAATTACCTGCTGCAGGGGGCATAACCAGAAATAGGTCTACAGAGATTTTGGGGTAAATAGGTATTTTGATTTTTTATTTCTATTTTCTATCTATATAGTACCGTAGTCTAAGAGAATTTTTTGCCCATTTAAAGCCTGGCTGAGGGGACTTGCCAAGTATAGCAACCAAGAGGCCACATCGTAGGGTTCTAATATTTTTGCATGGGGCCATTGTTTTTTAACTTCATCCTGACTTCGTCGATTTGGAAATGAACGCAAGTCATTTCAATAACTTAGGGACAGTTTAGTTCCCTACGTTTCGAGAAAGTAAGGTTTTTCTTGGTGTTTTACTCCTAAAGCAGAAAAGATGGAT
>JAIBAM010000027.1 GCA_019695175.1 Bdellovibrionales bacterium | reverse complement strand
TTTCATCAACGACATAAACCCTTGGCAACTTTATTAGTTGGCAATTTTCCCGTTGCCAAGGAAAGTTTTGGTGGAGTTTATGTGAACTCCCATCAAGAAGTTCAGTGTTTTTCCACCCAACCTGTAGACAATCCAAATCTCATCGCTCGACATTTTACGGGATTTATGATTGTGCAACCGGAAATCATACAATGTGTAAACAAAATAAATTCAAATATATTTTATGATGTTTTCCAGAAGCAAATAAACCTAGGAAAAAAAATCCTGGCTTATGAAAACACGGACCCCACGATCTCCTTCGAAGTCGGCAATGAAGCTGATTACCTCTCAACCACGGCAAAATTTTTATCTATACTGAGTCTCGACGGACCCTTGGCTCAAACCTTAAGAAAAATACTTCAGAAATACAGTCCCTCATGGGAAGAGGGATGGATTCAAAATTCTCAAGGGACTAAAATCTTAAGTCAAACTTCTCTCCCGGATCATGTTAAAGTGGAAGATTTTATTGTGGCAGGAAAAGAAATCCTTTTTTCAAACCCAATAACTCTCTCCAGATGTGTGGTGAATCATCACTATACATTTAAAACCACCGAGCAAAGTGTTCACGACAGATTTTTGGTTTAAAAATTTGCGAAACACCTCAGTTATCTCAGCTGAGGCAAACTCTCCAAACTGGACCTTAACGACCTTTTGTAGATTTGAAATTCATTTTCTGAACTCCTAATCCATAGTTTGCTGAGGCAACTGATTCTTCCAAAAACTCTTTACTGATTCTTTTTTCCTGATATCTCCTATGAATCATAGTAAAAATATCATCCACTTTTACTCCAATTACATCGTTACCATGAGCCACAGATTTTCCAGAGGCCAAATCGGCTTTCTGCTGGGCAGTCATTCCAAAGGGATTACGCAATTTATTTAAATAATCATCCAAACTACTTTGTTCATAATTTGAAGGACTTCTTGATCCACCACCACCACCACCACCGTCGACGGCCATGGCAACCACATTAGCCCCTTCATCTAAATCTTTTAATTTTCCCTCTGCATCTTGATTGGCTTTTTGGATCGCCGCTTGTAACCCCGCAATAGAACCCGAAGGAACGCCGGCTGCAGCCATAGCATCTGCAGAAGAGAAATCCTTGGCTGTATATAATTTACCATCAGGAGAAAAAACACTTCCATCCGCATTGATCTTAAACCCCTTATCCTTTAGCCCCTGATAGGCTGCTTTTTGCTCTGGAGTCAGATTCGGATTATTAAGCAGACTGGTGTCAAAATTAGTTCCATTTGGGTTTAAGGTATCTATTCCTTGAGTGCCAATTCCTGCAAGCGACGCTTGATGAACTTTTCCAGACTTACCAGCAGCTCCGCCCATAAGTGCCGCCTGGGCCATAGAAAGAGCCCCTAAAACACACATGTAATATTGTTGTTGACTACACTCTGAAAAGAACATGGCCCCCATCGCCAAGTTCATTCCCATTCCTATCATCTGAGCTGCTTTCCCTTGACTAGCTCCTTCATTAATTCCTTGGCCTGATTCTCCAGGAGCCGAAATTTTTGGCGACTGCGAAGAAGAAGGTGTTTGGGTATTTTTTGTTTCATTAATGGCCTGCTGAGCGCTCAACCCACTGGGACTCACAAAAACAACCATAAAACACAGCAAAACCATTTTGGTTAATTTACTTGATAACTTCATGTTTCCACCCCTTCCTCAATTAAAATTCAATTCCATTTTATTTCCCAAAGACCCTTCTAGAAACTCGGGTCAGAAAGTCCCGGTTTATATGTCGATTAATCATTACAATTCAAAAATCGGGTTTTACAAGCTACCTGAACTTGGTCAGAAATTCTTTTGAAAATATCATCCTTCATAGGTGCTAATACCATTCGAGCTGAACCTAACCCTGCCAGCCCTCGGGCTGGCCCTTTCTCCTGGCCTGGCAGAAACTTGCTCATATCGAAGGGGGAACTTTTTGCACGATTTTCATCATTGCCCCCATAACCGCTCCAACCGCCACCGCTACCACCACCTTGAGAGTAACCTCCACCGCCCCTTTCACCCTGAAGAACATTTGCATTATAGCCTGGCCCCTGTCCTCTGCCTCCACGATCCTCTCCACCACCCATTCCAGATTTATCTCCGCCGCCGAGCATGGATCCTCCACCGTTGGCAATCCCTGGATTTTTAATTTCACCTGCGGGAAGTTGTCCGCCAGTAACTCCCTCTTGACTTAAACCATCTTCCGCATCCCCTAAAGCGAAGGCACTTCCTTTATCACCCGATCCACTCCCTGCGAAATCAGTGGTACCGGTACCTTGCGTGGAAGCTGGATCTAAACTACGACAAATTGGATTTGCGGCGTTGATAGCATTGGAGCAATCTACTGGCGCAATAGCTGTATCGATATTGGGAACAGCTAATGGTTTTTGAGCCGCAGTGGCGGCCTCCTCACAAAGTCGCCCCATTTGTGAGGCATAAAGACTTTGCATGGCACTCCCCCCCATTTCAACAGCTTTACTTGTTTGTGCCTTACAAACATTTATATATGTTGTGATTTCACTTCTGCTCACACCACCACTGGCTTTGTCGGCCGTTAAAGCGGCTTCACATTTGGTTTCACAATCACTGACAAAGTTGTTGCACCGAGTGGCAAAAACTGTATTCACTCCCGCCAAACCCGCACCCGTTCCTTTCATCAGTTTGCAAATCGCGGCAGTCCCCTTGGCACCATTAGCCGACGCCACTGTGCTTGCAGTCACCATTAACATATTCCCTACCAACCCTGCGTTTTTACTATTGGCCAAAGAGACCTCGCCATCCGTCGAATAATTAATTGGATCAGAACAAAAGTTTTTTGCATCTTTTGAAGCTTGCTCACAGATTCCAAGGGCAGAAGCCGGGTCTGCAACCGTTTGTTGCGAGCTTGAACCGTTTGTTGCGTCTGAGGCCAAAGAACTTTTACCCGATGATGATTGACTCATACCAAAGTTACTCATATTTTTGCAGTCTAGGTTATTTGGATTCATCTTACAAATTTCAATAGTATCAGAAGCCGCTCTGTCTAAATCAATCATTTGAGCCACTGATGGCTCCACAAACAATGCATAAGATCCCAGCAAAAAATGCACAAACACAAAATAGAATTTGCCCATGAAATCCCCTCTCCTCATTCGTTATCCAAGTTTGGAACACTTTTAAAATCCACCATCGTGCTGGACTTATCGGCTTATTCTCAACTGGAGTTGATCTCTTCAAACCTTGCAAAAAATAAATTCGGAAACTGTACAAGGTTTGTTGGTTCGATCAAAAAATGATGCGAGCCTTTTCCTTTTCATCTCTACAAATCTCATAAAAATCATTTAAACAGTTGTTAGTGATATAACATGCGAACGGAGGGCCAATGTTTCAAGATGAACCATATTTAAAATAATTATTATTTATTAGGTATTTTTCTTGGATTACTTTTTATTTTCAATTACTTCTTTATTTTCCCAAAATTAAAGAACATCAATATGATTTGACCCCATCGTAATTTTATTGTGACTTTCGTAATTTTATTGTGACTTTGATCAATTAAAACGAGGCGGATTTAAAATCATACCCGGACCCTCCTGTTCTCCACCAATGGTATGACGCTGCGACATCAGATAATCCTTTGAAATCAACCGGACAGAGTAACCAGTTCTCCCTCCTCGAGCCGCACAACCACCTGCCACTTTAAAATCACGCTGATAGGCTTCATCTGGGATACGACAATTTCCGAACCGATCGACAGGAAAATTTTGATAATCATATAAGAACTCCCCGCTGGTCCATGCCGTCAGTAGGTGACTGCGATCACGCAAAAAATAAAAGGCCTCGGGACGCTGAAGCGGCCCTGTGTTTTGATTGGGATTACTTAAACCGGCACCCACTTTCATTTGATCTTGCACAGAAAAATCAAAATTGTTTATAACCCCGTTTTGACCCAAATCCCCTCGAATAGGCACACGAACGTCGGTCAACCCAAGACGAGCTCGATTGGCCTTTAAACGTGGCAAATAAATCATGCCAAAGTTTGGATCTATGGAATAATAGGTGACATCAAATAAATCAGGAGCAACGGCAGCAATCTCATAGTTTCGAATCGCCGGTAAAACCGAAGGACTGAAACTGTCAAAGGCCAAAGGATCATTGTATCCATTAGGACTCATCCCAATCCAAATGTTTTTATAGACATCATAAGGGGTTCTTAAGTTAGAAAGCCCGGCCAGAGAACTTAACGCCAGTTTGGAAGTTAAACCCAAACTATCTCCTGGAAATCGGGAATAATTGGGGAGTCTTCGCAAATCCGTGGAATCATCCATAGCCCCATTAATCCCGGCACGTTGGGGCACCAAACGATCTGTTTCAGTTCCTGAAGACTGAGCCGCCGCCCTTGACCACCTGGATCCATACCAAGGTCCAATTCTCCCCCCGAAGGGTTTAGCAAAAGCTTGCGCTTTTAAGGTCACAGCCTGACCAAAGGGGAAAAATATCTGACGTGGTGCTGTTTCTGCTGAAACACCCACATAAGTCATTATCCATGGGTTTTTTTCCACACCTAAAGAAAACTGATATTCACTGTCAGGTAAAAAACCCGCAGTGGACCATGGTATTAAATCAGCTGCTCCCAATCCTTGCGGAGGGGGATTCGAAGCTATCAACATTTGGGGATCTCGCTGTGGGGGCGTAGAAGAAACCTGTGGTTGCGCCACACATCCGTCCCCCAATTGAGGGTCTACGTACAAAAGAATGGGGTTGATTTTAATTTCAGAAAGCCAGCGTTTTGGGTCAATCCCTTCCATGGAATTAAACATTTTAAATTCACTTAAAGAACTGCTGTTTGTAAAGGTGAGATTTTTTATCAGTGTTTTTTGCACTCCAGTGGCAACTGAATTACCATCTAAATCCACAAAGTCCCCGTTTTGACCTGAACTTAGATTTTTTGCTAAACCAAATATTATTTGTTTACGATTTCGCTGATCTTCTCGAAACGCCTGTAGAATAATATTGGCAAACCACCAATTATAAGCTCCCAAATCATTACAATTATTAGCCATTTTTTGTCGTAAACGATTGGCAAGAGCCGCAAAGACAATATTAAATCCCAAAAATCCTGCCACTACTTTAATTGTGGGCAAAGGTGGAATGGCGGTTTGCGGTGTTTTACAAAGGGACTCATTGCTGTCCACATCCGACCAATTATCACGATAAGTCACACACACCGACGGATTGATCAAAGTGTGGGGGCTTTCAGGCAGTGGCGCATTGTAGCGCAGAGGGTGAACATATTGGGGGTCAATCACGCCGGCACTTCCGACCACACGATAACGCCAAGCCAACAACTTCCAAGACTGTCGAATGGCATAATTTTCATGGGCAATTACATTTAAGAGTTCGGCTTGTTTCTGAGCCCCATAATAAACGGCTAAGTCCACAGCATTTTGTAAATTAATTTTGTCATGAACAATTAACGCCACATTGATCGTCATAGCAAATAACACAAATAAAACCTGAAAAATAAGGGCGATAAATATAGCCATTTGGCCTTGGCAATTCCTCCCAATATGGGACACAACCAAAGGGAGTGATATTCTTTTTGTAGTCCTAAATGGCATACCACCATCATGAATTCTCTTAAAAAAATAAGCTAGATTTTTTTGCCTCTCCGCCACAGAAAAGCGCTCCACGATCCCCCTTCATCCCGATCACTCAGATAAAAGGGCTTACCCAACTTAAGTTATTTTTTTGACACCTCTTTATTTTATAGCCAAGATTTAGAGATGAATACATCTCGAGTGACACATGAAGTTCTGGACTAAAGCCCACCCGCCAACACTTCTTTTTTTGATTTCCCTGTGTTGTTTTTCCTACGGGATCTTGTTTTGTCTCCCCTCTTCTCTCCATGCAGAAGTCATTTATGAAACTTATTCCTCAGTAAAACTTGATGGTAAACCCATTGGGTACACACTCCAGCAGTACGAACTCAACCCTAAAAACAAACAAATCATTTCAATATCATTTATCAGAATTGTTACGGCTCAGGCAGAAATCACAGAAAGTTTAAAAGCTTATAGTAATAAAAATTTTGAACCCATCAGTTATCAATACACCTCTCAAACCATAGAAAAAGACGAAACCTCCCCTGTTGAAAAACCTTCAGTATCTGCTCCCAATCCTGCACAAAACAAAAAAACTTCGGACAGAAAAGAAAAAATAAAAATTATTGATGCCCAATTTACTGGCTCAAATTACACTTTGATCCAAAGCGACGGAGATAAAAAAACTAAAAAAATCTTACCCCTAGAAAAGGGGGTTTTTTTAAGTACTTTTTTAGGTTACCTGATGCTACAAAAGGGTTATCAAATAAAACGTTCCTTTTCCTACAAAGCCATCGCCGAAGAAGAAGGGCTGACTTTTAGTGGCACCGCCACCATCCAAAGTGAAACCCTTCTCTCTGGACAAAAAATCTTTTCCATCAAAAATACTTTTAAAAATGAATCTTTTCTAAATACAACCACAAGTAAAGGGGAAGTTTTAAGTACCTCATCGTTATCACAACCTTTAACAACCGAAGTGGTTGAAGATAAAAGTCAAGCTGTAGCCACCTTCAACTTTCCTGAAAAAACCATCCAAACATTATTTGGAAAAATTCCAGCTGGAATTCCCATCTCTGCAAAAACAAAACTACCAGAACCCGCATCCTACCCAAAAAAGACTACCATAAATAGTCCTGAAAAGAGTCAGGAACCCCCTAACAAAAGGATAAAACTCCATGAATGATTTGGGCCAGCTATTCATTATAGGCTTGAAAGGCAAGACCCTACAAAAAGATGAAAAAGATTTCATTGTTAAAAACAATATCGGTGGAGTTATACTTTTCGATCGAAACTTAGGCTCTCCTCAGGAAATCCATAATTTATGTGGAGAAATCCAATCCCTCCGACACAAAAACAATTATCCTTTATTTATAAGTATCGATATGGAGGGGGGACGGGTGGCTCGCCTGAAAGCCCCCTTTACCCAATGGCCTCCGGCACGAAATTTAGGTATAAAAAATTCCACCACTCTTGCCTTTCGAATGGCGAATTTTATGGGCACAGAGCTTCGAGCTATGGGAATCAATTTGGATTTTGCTCCCTGTGTGGATGTGTTTTCCAATCCCAAAAATGCTGTTATTGGAGATCGTGCCATTTCATCAGATCCTGAATTGGTCGCTAAAATAGCCTCTGCTTTGGTTCGTGGTTATATAAAGTCTGGAATTATTCCCTGCGCCAAACATTTCCCTGGTCATGGGAACACACTCCTCGATAGTCACTTTGATTTACCGATTGAAGAAAGCGATTTAAATCTACTTCAAAGAACAGAACTCATCCCCTTTAAAAAGGTCTTTCGTGCCCGTTTGGATATGGTGATGACAGCTCATATAAAATTTCCTCAAATTGACCCCCAATGGCCCGTCACACTCTCAAAAGTTTTTGTGCAAAAGTTATTAAGAGAGGAATTTAGATATAAACAAATAATTATTACTGACGATTTAGACATGAAAGCTTTGGCCTCACATTATGACAAAGATCTTATTCCAGTCCAAGCTTTAGCTGCGGGCTGTGACATTTTGTTGTATTGTAATGATACAGAACGGCCGCCCAAAGCTCTAGAAGCTGTACAAAAGGCTATTCAAAATGGCGTTTTATTTCAAGATCAAATCAAAGCTTCTCTTAGCAGAGTTATTACCCTAAAAAAAGAAATGTTGCAGAACCCAGATCCACTGCCCTGGGATGAGGCTTCTAAATTAATTGGACATCCCGAACACCTTAAAACAGCAATGGAGTGCCAATAACACTATTAACAATGGGTCTCAGTTGAGACCTCCAAAAAGTTATTCCTGGACACTTTTCCCCAACGGTTGATCACTCTAAAAATATAAATAGGTAAAATTGAAAAAAAACACTGAACCACTTTAGAGTAGAGATTCGGTTGGTTTGCAATTATGAATGGGCCATAAGTTGATAAATTCTGAGTCAGCTTTACGTTCAAACATAATTTTAAAAACTGAATCTGGAAAATTAAGGAGGTCCTTTGCGAGCTTTATTATTTTTAATTGCACTCCTAATTTCCACGCCCACGTTTGGAATAAATCAAGCCCCAATACCTACAGGACTCCCTAGTAGTACTGAAATATTCGTTGCCTACTACAATTCGCTAGAATTCCACTTTCCAGGTGTTTTACCCTCCTTTGAAGGCTACATTGAAGGCAAAGAAAATTGCCACCTTGTTACTATAGACCGTAATTTTGTTTTTAATTATCTAGATAGTAATTCAGTCCCTTTAAAGTACGAGCTCTGTTTCCAACCAGATTCCCCTATAATAAACGCAAAAATAATTAAAAACTTTGAAAAATTAGAACTTGTAAGTAAGAAATTGGCTCGTCTGAATTTTATTACCTACACTAACCAGAGTTTGCGTGTCACTGAACCGGATGGTACTTTTTCAATCATATGGATCGGCCACATTCATGATGTCGATGTCACGGTGTTTCCTTAACATGATTTTATCAGTCCTTGATTTGAGGAAACCACATTTGTTAAAAAAAGCGGGGCTTCAATACTATAAAATATTGTATTTTGGATAGTTCGCCAACGGCTTATGGTCACAGCGATTTTATAGTAAGGCAAGTTTAGCTTTTACCAGGCAAGCAAACATCAATTAAATTTATTCACAATTTCTTTAAAATAATTGCCTCGCTCCACATAACTATCAAACATATCAAAACTAGAACAACCAGGAGAAAGTAAGGTAATGTCGCCTATCCTGGACTTCTGATAAGCAATCAGAACAGCCTCTTCAAAGGTTCCAATAAGAAATGTTTCAGCGAAGTCCCCCACATCACGGTTGATACGTTCTTTAGCTTCACCCACTAATATGAGAGTTTTGACTTTTCTTTGAATGCGATCCTTAAGCGGACCATAATTAAGGTGAGTGTCTTTTCCGCCCATAATAAGAATCACATTTTCATCAAAAGAATCTAAAGCTCGCACAACGGCATGAACATTGGTTGCCTTAGAATCATTGTAAAATTCCACGCCACCCACACGACGTACGTACTCCAAACGATGGGGAATGCCACGAAACCGGTCGATCACTCTTTGAATGGCTTCATGTTTGGCACCATGTTCACGTGCAGCCAAAATAGCCGCCATGATATTTTCAAACATATGTTTTCCACGTACTTTGGTGTTTGCCAAAGAATAATATTCAATCTCTGGCCCAGTACGAACCCGAATCTGATCCTTCACATTAACCGCACCACCAATATTCATAATTTGCGGTTCGAGAGTAGGCTTTCGTGAAAAATAAAAAATCCGACCCCGTTGCACCGCTGGATCTCGCGCCAATTCCACCACCGCATTGTCATCTGCATTTAAAATGCTTGTGGTTCCTTGATTGGTGTTAAGAAAAATCCTTCGCTTCGCATTCACATACTCTTCCATAGTACGGTATCGATCCAAATGATTTTCAGCCAGGTTAGTGAAAACAATATTTTTGGGAGTGAAGCCTTCCAAATGTTCCAACATAAAACTGGAAACCTCACAGATGAGGACTTGAGCCGGATCATTTTCAGTCAAGTATTCACTTAACGGGGTTCCGGTATTACCACCAACCCAAACTTTGATCCCGGATTCCCGCAAAAACATTTCAATCAAAGTCACCGTTGAAGTTTTACCATTAGTTCCAGTTACGGCAACAACGGGCTCTTTAATAAATTTAGTACAGAACTCGAACTCCCCGGTGACCTTGACCCCTTGGCTCCTGGCATAATCAAAAATTTTTAAATGAGGTGGCACTCCTGGACTTAACACAATCAAATCTTGATTTAAAAATGTCTTGGGAGTGTGCCCTCCCAATTCCAACTGCACATCCAATCCTTCAATTTTTTCTAAAGAAGAAGTCAACTCAGCTTTAGACTTATGGTCGCTGATAGTGACTATAGCGCCATATTTTTTTAAAAAACGAGCCATGGAAACACCGGTTTTGGCCATCCCCACAACTAAAATTCTTTTACCACTTAACTCGGAAAGATTATGCATGAACTACCTCAATTTTAATGTTGCTAAACTTAAAACGGCCAGCAACACAGATATAATCCAAAAACGGACAATAATTTTAGTCTCAGTCAACCCCTTCAATTCAAAATGGTGATGTAAAGGTGCCATTTTGAAAATTCTTTTGCCAGTCAACTTAAACGATATCACCTGCGATATCACGGATATGGCTTCAATGACAAATACTCCACCTAAAATGATCAATAAAAGTTCGTTTTGAGTCACAACAGAAACTATCCCCAAAAAACCACCCAAAGACAGACTCCCCACATCTCCCATAAAAACTTGAGCTGGATAAGTGTTAAACCATAAAAAGCCCAAGCCCGCCGCAACCACGGCTGCCGTCAACGGAGCCAGCTCTCCGGCACCCACGATATAAGGGATATTCAAGTACTCGGCAATGCGAACATGGCCTGCAGTGTAAGCTAAAACTCCTAGGGTGGCAGCACAAATAATGACAGGAACGATGGCCAAACCATCCAAACCATCGGTTAAATTTACGGCATTAGCACATCCAACAATAACGAGTGCAGCAAAAGGGATGTAAAGGAAACCCAAATCCACCGCAAGATGTTTGAAAAACGGAAAATACACTAGGGTCGGAATCTGATTGGAATACACCAAAAAAGAAATCACGCCCCCCGAGATCAAAAATTCACCCGCCAGTCGTAGTTTTCCAGAAAGGCCACGATGATTTTTTTTACTCACTTTAAAATAATCATCCATATAACCAATAAGACCAAATCCAAGCGTCACAATGAGTACCGACCAAACTAAAGAATTCCATAAATCCATCCAAAGCAAAGCTGGCGCCAAAAGCCCCAATAAAATCAACCCCCCACCCATGGTGGGCGTGCCCTGTTTTTTCTTGTGTGACTGGGGTCCGTCATCGCGAATGGATTGACCCACTTGTTTTCTTAATAAAATCCTAATAAATTTTGGACCAAACCACCAACAAAGCAAGAAGGCCGTAAAAAAAGAAAGAAAAGTCCTAAAGGTGATATAACGAAATACATTCAAAAAGGAATATTGATCGGACATCATAAATAAAAATTTATATAGCATTTAATTATCCACTGTTGCTAAATCTTGAGCCTTCCAAGCTTGGAGGACTTTTTCCATTTTCATACCACGTGATCCTTTTATAACGACAAAATCTGTGGGATGTAACAGGTTCTTTACCTTTTCAATCACATTTTCATCGTAATGTTCTAAGACAAAATAAGTTTTTGAAAAATTCTCTTTTTTCAATCCCGAAAGAAAATGAGACGAATCAGAACCCATAAAGACCACAATCTCCACTCCAAAGGTTTGTGCAACTAAAACCCCCAAGTCAAAGTGAGCCTGAGCAGATTTTTCTCCAAGTTCCAACATCTGTCCGAGCACCACCACCTTTTTCCCCTTAACTTCAAGTTCAAGCAGATTCCGCATCAGGGCTGACATGCTCTCTGGATTGGCGTTGTATCCATCAAACAATAATTGTGTACCTTGAGGCAATTGCATGAGCTGGTTCCTACCCCATGAACCTCTACACTTGGGTAGACTCAACCAAATTTTTTGAGGAGGCATTCCCAATCCAAAAGCGAGTGCCGAGGCTGCCATTAAATTGACTAAATTGTGACGACCAAAAACGGGAACCAAAGCTTGGCCAGGCACACCACCTATATGCCCTTGAATTTTTAATTGATAATGTGGCATTTCTTCCACTCGCATATGAACATCAACAGCTGAAGTAAACCCAGAAAAGGTTAATAGCTGCTCCCGAGCCAGATGTTTTTGAGCCCGCTGATACATAGCTCTAGTCCATTCATTATCCAAATTAAAAACTTGCTTGGCCTGCGGGCAATTTAGATAAATTTCTTCCTTAGCCTGAGCTATGGCTTTTTGTGATCCAACCTCACCAATATGAGATTGCCCTACCATGGTTACAAGAACAATATCGGGTTGAGCCACATGACAAAGACGAGCGATTTCACCCAAATGGTTCATCCCCATTTCTTGAACAACAATTTCTGTTTGCTCTGGCACTCTCAATAAAGTCAGTGGAACTCCCCAGTGATTATTAAAACTTCCAGGGCTGGAAAAGCATTTTTTATAGTCATTAAGAATAAGAGTCGCAAATTCTTTTGTTGTGGTTTTGCCATTGGAGCCAGTAACCCCCACCAGGGTATAATCCTGCTGTTTTCTCCAGAAATTGGCCAGGTCCTGTAAGGCCTTCAGGGTGTCATCAACCTGAATCACCGTCGTCCGTTGCTCCAGTTCCCTTATTTTATTTTTATATTCGGGGGAACGGAAAAAAAATTTGGATTTTTGTAACTGATCAGCGGATAACGACAATGTCTTTTCTTCCTTTTCCATTTCAGATTTTTGCACTAAAAGCCCACGAGCACCACGTTCAAGTGCCTGATCCAAAAACTCGTGGGCATCAAATCGATCTCCCACTAAGGCCACGAAAAGCTGGTTCTGCAACGATACTCTAGAATCTGTCGCTACACCCCAAAATTCATGGTGAATTGGATAGGAACATTGTCCATGAACTGCGGACAAAACTTCAGGTAACTTTATTGGCCAATTTCTTGTTTTGAACTTTTGCTGTGAAGCCAACTTTGAATCACCTCGACATCGCTAAAAGGAAATTTTTGGGAACCGATCATTTGATAATTTTCGTGCCCTTTTCCGGCAATTAAAATGACATCACCATCCTCAGCCATTTGCAAGGCTTTGCCAATTGCTAAACGGCGGTCCACTTCTGTAAACACTTTTTTGTCACTCAATTCATGGGGTACAGCTTTAAGACAATCCAAAATAATTTTATGGGGATCTTCGCTCCGTGGGTTATCTGATGTTATGAAAACCAAATCAGAATAA
Organism: Bdellovibrionales bacterium; assembly: GCA_019695175.1. Lineage (GTDB taxonomy): Bacteria > Bdellovibrionota > Bdellovibrionia > Bdellovibrionales > UBA1609 > JAIBAM01. The sequence goes on along the minus strand of JAIBAM010000027.1, from coordinate 22,161 downwards.
CATAAAGCAGCCTGGGTCATTAAGGGTCTTTTTCCCTGATCACGATCTCCACCACATCCAAAAACGGTAATTATTTTTCCCTGAGGTTTGGCTTCTCTGGAAACCATTCGAATCTGACTCAATTCATTTAGCACTGATTTAAGAGCATCATCCGTATGAGCATAATCTACAAAAATCTGCCTATTCCCATGGTGATCCACTACTTTTTCTAATCGTCCGGGAACCCCTTTAAAAGTCCGCAATGCTTCTTCACATTGGGACAAACTTGCTCCGGCGATTAAGCCCACCGCAATGGCTGCCGTTGCATTATAGACATTGTGAGTTCCCAACAAAGGTAAATTAAAAAAATGTTCTCCCTGAGGGGTTCGCAATAAAAAATCTACCCCTTGAAAACTTTGGTTGAGAATACGAAATTGTAGATCACAATCATTCTGACGACCATACCGCCAAACCTGAGCTCGAGGGGCAAACTTTAATTTACCAGCCCACTCGTCATCGCCATTAACGATGGCCCAGAGCGTTTTTTTTTGAGATCGGGCGAGTACTGTTTGAAATAAATTTTGCTTGCTCAGAAAATATTTTTCCATGGTCTCGTGATAATCCAGATGATCCCGAGTTAAATTAGTAAAAATAGCCACATCAAATGAAATTTCATCCACTCGATGCTGCTCTAAAGCATGACTTGAGACCTCAAAAACAGCGGCACGAGCCCCTAATCGAACAAATTCCGCCAAACGACCTTGCAAAGTGATGGGATCAGGCGTGGTTAACTGGGAGTTCCAAATCTGATTTTTGAAATGATGATTAATTGTTCCCATCACACCAGTTTCCCATCCAAAGGCATTTAAGATCTGTTCACAAAGATAGGACGTACTGGTTTTGCCATTTGTACCTGTTACCCCCACACAAAAAAGTTTTTCTGACGGTTGTTCAAAAAAGCAAGCAGATAAAAGTTCCAAAGCCTTACGTGAATCTTTTGTTTGCACCACGACCCCGGAATAACTTCTAGGGACCGAGCTTAGGTCTTCGACCACTATGGCTGACACTCCCTGTGCACAAACATCATTTAAATACTTGTGACCATCTTTTTGATGACCCCTTATAGCCACAAAAATCCAATGGGGTGAGCCCTGTTGCGAATCCTGGGTTACACCTAAAATATTTGCTGTGTCTGTTCTCGAAACATTTTCCAGACCCCTGAGAATTCTCTCGTGGGGAAAAGAGGCGAGCAGTTGAGATAATCTTTTCATTGGGAAATCTTACTTGAGCGGCTCAAGGAAAACACGAATTTTCTTGTTTTTAGGTCGAGGACTCCCTGCTTGGGGAAGACTAGCGACCACCACTCCTTGACCCTGAGGCAAAATCTCAAGAGAAGAGTTATGAAGTTGACGATAGACCTCTCGTAAAGTAAGCCCCTTTAGATTAGGTACAATCAGGTCTTTTTCCAAAGACTCCGTTCCTTTGACTTGCAAAACAAAACTATCCTCCTTAGGGCGAGTGGAGTCCTGTTTTATTTTTTTTGCGTTCACCTGCCCTTGATCCGTTAATAGAACCGGAGCCAATCCTTGTTGCCTTACAGCGTACTGTGCAATTCGAGCAAAAACAGGGGCCGCAACTTGTGAGGCATAGTATTCATCCTTAGGGTCATCTATAGTAATAAATATAACAAACTTAGGGGCATGGGCTGGAACAAAACCAACAAAGCTAGCCAAATAAGATCCTTTTTTATATCCTCCATTTTGCAAGTCCACTTTTTGTGCCGTTCCCGTTTTCCCAGCCACAGGAAATCCAGGGATTCGCGCTTTTACCCCTGTCGCATGCTCCATTGTTGCAGCTCTGAGCATATGACGAATCGTGGCTGCATCTTCTTCACTCATCACCCTTCGAATAGGGGGTGGTTCCATAACGACTTCTTGATTGCTACCAATAATTTTTTTGACAATATAAGGTTTCCTTAGCATTCCCCCATTAGCAAAGGCAGCATAGGCTGCTGCCACTTGCAGCGGTGTCACAGCAATTCCGTGACCAAAAGAAATATTGCTCAGTAGGTGAGGAGGCCAAGGAAGTGCTTGCAAGATCCCCTTTGATTCTCCAGGAAGATCAATGCCTAGCTTCTGTCCAAAACCAAAATCAATTAAAGTTTGACGTAAATAATCCTGCCCCATCTTCATCGCGATTTTTGCAGTTCCCACGTTTGAAGAATAGGCTAAAATTTCCGCCACACTCAGTTGCCCAAATTTATGATTCGAATCCGCTTCTCGAACCCAATGCCCTCCGACTAAAAAACGCCCTTCTTCACAATCAATTTTGGTATAAGGTTTTACCTGCTGAGATCGAATGGCTCCGGCAATAACAAACGCCTTCATGACACTGCCTGCTTCAAAAGAATCGGTCAGAACATAGTTTCTTAAGAGACGATTTTTTTGAAAATCTTTATTACCGTTACCCACAGCAGAAGCGAGAGCCAATACTTCACCGCTTTGCGGCTCTAGTACCACTCCAACACCATGATGGGCTTGATGTTGGGAAACCGCCTGACTCAACTCATTCTCTAGAATAAATTGAATTTCACTGTCGATAGTCAATTGGAGCTGGGAACCATCTTTCACTGCATTCAAAATAGGACTCTCTGGAAGCAAAGGACGACCATGGGCATCTCGAGGCAAAATTACTTTTCGAAATTCCCCCTGCAAAATTCCATTGTATTGCAATTCCAGTCCTTCTAACCCTTGGTTATCTAGTCCAACAAAACCCAGCGAAGAAGAAAGCAGACTGTTGTTGGGGTAGACCCTTCGAGATTCCGGAACTAATCCCAAACCTCTTAATTCCAAATTGCGGATTTTTGCTATTTCCTTATCTTGTAAATAATGTTTAATCCAAACAAAACGTTTCTTTTTATCTCTGAGTTTTTTTTGCAATTCTTTTACAGGAAGATTTAAAATAGATCCCAACCTTCTCGCCACCCACAGGGGACGATCTAAAAGAAAAGGATCCGCAAACAAACCTAAAGCCCCCACACTCACCGCCAACTCTTTACCATTTCGATCTACAATAGTGCCTCGACGGCCATGAATTTCCAAAGTGGTGGCGTATTGTTTTTTCTGCAACTGATCGAGTCTTTTGTTAGGTAAAATTTGTAAATAAGCAGCTCGTCCCAAAAGCAAAAACCATAAAGCAAACAAAAGTGAAAATATCCATACTAAACGATAAACCGCTTTCTTTGCCGGTTCACGAAAGGAAATTCCATGAGAACGGTCCATGTTCCCCTCCCCCCCTTTATATCAGCCTACATTTAAAATTATAAGAGGTTCAATCACTGAGGAACAACAATTCGTTGCCCCACCAACTGAATAATTTGACCATTCCTAGCTTCACTTAGGGTCAATCGAGAAACAGCATAATGCCGAATATGCTCCGACCTTAACAGATGTGCCAACTTCATTTTTTTTTGGAATTTTTGATCCTTTAATGCCTTGTAATTTCTTGACTCTTTCAGTACCACATACCCCATGCGACGGACTTCCATCTTTGTAAAAGCCACAATAAATAATGTTGATATAATTAAAAAGAGACTTAAAAAAGGTTTTAAATGAACACTCACTCTTTTCACTTCTGACTTCCTCCAGTAAACAACCCTTTTTTTTATAACAAATTGAAAGGTCTACTCCCTTTGAAAAAGTCGTAACTGAGAGCTGCGTGCTCTCGGATTTCTCACACACTCCTCACGGGTTGGTGTAATGACCTTTTTATTGACTGGAGCTCCCCATTTTTTGTTTTCTCTAAAAGTATACTTTATGATTCGATCTTCTAGAGAGTGAAATGTCAAAACAACTAGACGTCCACCTGGCGCCAATATCTCCATCATATTTTCCATACTAGACCTTAAGGGAGCTAACTCCTGATTCACTTCCATACGAAGGGCCAGAAAATAAGAAGTGGCAGGATGATGCCCTTTACGACGCCACCCTTCCACACGCTCAATTAATTGAGCCAATTCAAGGGTTTGAGTAAATAATTTTTGCTTGCGCTGAAGTAAAATTTGCTGAACCACACGATAAGGCCTTTGAATCTCGCCATATTCTTTAAACAGTGACACCAATTCCTCTTCCTGCCAAAAATTAACAATATGAGAAGCCATTCGCTCCCCATTTTGATTCATTCTCATATCCAAGGGACCATCATGATAGAAGCTAAAACCCCTGGCTGGGTTGTCCAATTGAGGCGAACTGACCCCCAAATCCACAAGAATAAAATCCCACCCTTCTGGAGTAGGAGATTTCGGTAAAGGATCATGAAAACTCTGTGCAATTAAAGTGAGACGTTCCGCACAAAGATAAGGAGCATAATGGACCCTGCCATAATCAATGGCTTCCTGGTCCTGATCCAATGCGGTTATTTTTAGTTGCGGAAATGTTTCTAAAAGTGCCTGTGAATGTCCCCCTCGACCAAAAGTCGTATCAAGGCCAAAATATGGCGTCCGAACCCCCTGTTCTACCCCGAAAATCACTTCTTCCCTCATTACGGGAATATGTTTTTGTAAACTGACTTGATTTATAGTATCCATAACAATAAAACCCTCTTAAACAAGGCTATGGTAAAGGTTCAAATTAAATTAATCTAGCCCAATTCGACCCTACCAAGTTAGCATTAAAAAACAATGTGTGGTGATTTATGATGGAATGTCCACGATGTGGCTTTCAACAACCAGATGATAAGTACTGTGCTAACTGCGGCCTGAATGTGGCCTTATTCCGTAACAAACCCAAACCCTTATTACAAAAAATATTGAGCAATCCTCTTTTCTATATCTCCATGACTTTGCTTTTGATTGGATCACTCTACTGGTATATTCAAATTTCTTCATTAACTTCATTAAAAAAAACCGATCTCTTTGAATCCATTCCACAAAAACTAACCCACATCACAAAGGCCCTTAATCAAGAACCTACAGAACAAGAACTCACAGAAGGAGAAAGTCCCACCCCAAAACCTCAACCCCAAATCCCTCGAAAATCCATTAGGCCCAAATCCAAAAAAATGGAAGGCACGGAATCTTCTACTCAAGAAAACGAAACCCCAGCTCTTAAAGGTCCGCAGCCAGCCATGACCCCACCGGCCCCCTCCCCCAAGGATAACGAAATAAAAAGTAAAGATTTTGAACCTAAAAATTTACCAAGTGAAAGCGCTGTAGTTCCAATTCAAATAGAAGTCTCATTTTATGAAACTCCTCGGGATCTATGGAACCAACTTGAAACAGACGGTAAAATTCTTGTCAATACTGGAAAAATGAAATTGAGCTCTTTTGTGCAAAAAGAAAAGCTTCTTTCCCTCCTCAATAATTCACGACCTATACATGGAAGTCGACTGCTCAACTCACAAAACACAGGTAGTTTAAACCTACATTTCCCATTTAATAGTGCCAATCCCGAATCCACTTTAGGTCTTTTCGTCAATTTAAATATAAATAAAATAAATAACTCTGCCATTGAGCTGGACACTTCCGTTGCCTTCACCCCCTATTCAGCACCACCCTCAGCGCAACGAAAGGAGAGTGTTCCAGACAACTCCATTCGTTTCGAAACTGTGGCCCATCTTCACTCTGGTGGGGCTCTTGTTATCAACAATCTTTTACCGCGAAAACCCTTGCCTGAGCCTGAACGGGAAAAGCTCATAGGCTCTCCACTGGTTGTTTTGAATTCACCCGACTTTATTGAAGGGATCTCAGAATTTTTAATAGTTATCCAAACAAAATAAGTTCCACTAAAATCCGGTTGAGAGAAGTCAAACCTCTAAGATCCTATTCGGTGGTTCTGCATCTTCGTGAGAGCTCCAAGTCCAGAACTGATTCGAAATCCAATAAAATCAATTGAAAATATTTCTAATTAAAAATCGCTGATGACGGGAACCACCTCCTGCGATACAACTGCAGAAATATCTTTCCTGGTTTTTCTATAAATGAAAAAACCATACCTACAACAAATGAAACAACATCAAAGATCTACTGAATCTTGAGGAGGGTGGGGGAGTATGAGAAAAGTTTTTTCAGCTTTAGTTTTTTTAGGATGCTTACATTTAGTTTTTTTAGGGCCTTTACATTTTGCTTCCGCCTCACAAATTAAAATTGCTTCAACTAATCAAATTACAGTAAAGCCCTGCGAAGACTATTTATTATCTCTTAATTCAGTCACTATCATGAAAATTTTTTCCAATGGAGTTAAAGTTTTTGGAATAGACATGGAGGAACCCGTTGGTTCTTCTATGGGGATCGCTGTTACCATTAACAGGGGAAATAGTCAGGAAACACGGCAACAGTTTTGCCGGTTCATACCTGGTTTTTTGAAAGTCGATGTGGAAAATCTAAAGTCAACTTACAACAAGACTACCCAAACACTTTACTTGCATATTAAAGTCAAGCAGAAGGGTGCCCATGATGAAATTTCCCAAAAAAGTTTGCAGATGCAAGTTAATAAACAGGGACGATATCAAGAGGAATTAGTTAGTGCTATCTACAACCCCTTACCCTTACAGTAATACCGACTTGACACCTACTTACGTTTATTTAAATTGTATTGCGTTGGCAGAAATCCCATACATTTATAAAAATGATGGATAAACTGACTCGGATCGGAAAACCCCGACTCAAACAGCGCCCGAGTCACATCAAAACCCCGGTTCATATAGTTACAAGCCTCAAATACTCGTAAAATATGTCTGTATTTTATGGGTGAAATCCCGTAGGTCTTTTTAAATTCCCGGGACATGGCTTCCCGAGACACTCCAATGGCTTGAGCCACCATCGAAACTTTAAGATCTCCAGTGAAATGTTTATCGATAAATTTTTTTGTTCTTCGAGCAGCAGAGGAAGGGGATTGACCCTCATTTATAAGTACCGCATTCTCTACAGCAGAGGAAAAAAAGTGAGTTAATGCGGGAAGAGTTTTGGGGATCTCCCCTGTCCAAGAAAAATACACTGGATTATGTGGAGCTTTCTCCAACACCAAACACGATGACATCAAACTCTGCCAAAAAATAACTCCTGGACGAACAACCCACTCAATGAGCGTAAATGGTGGAAGAAATATTCCCACTCTTCCCTTGGGAATAATTATTTCTCCCCCAGACTTAAATCCAATATTTCCCTCGGAGTTATCAATAAAACCCAAAAACCATGAAGAAGCATACGTTTCAATAAAACTTGCTGAGGTTTTGTAGGTTTGCTTTCGAACCGTAAGAAACAACTGATGAGGTAAATCAATGCAAGTAATTTGAGAATTAAAATCAGAGGCCTGAATATGAAAGGTTTGACCTTGAGTGTATTTTATTTGTGACACGTTCAGCTTCGCATTGGATTATGTTTCAGAGTTGTTTTGATGTTCTACCCCCCCTCTCTTGGTCCAACTTATTTTACAATTAAGATCCTTATCAGTTCAAAAAAAAATATCACAAAACCCAAATTATTGGGCCTGTTGAACATCTATCCTAAAAGACATGAAAAATACAAAATCAAATTGGAATGATTACTACAGTCGAAAAGAGTTTAAAGTACCTGATTTCATACTCAACGCAATTTGGAGAAATTTTAAGGCTTTACTTTGTCGACATCTGAAGTCAAGCCAACCCCTTGTGGTTATTGAACTCGGTGGAGCCAACAGCTATTTTTATAAAAAAATTCGGAATGAATTTAATATAAAAGAGTACCATATTGTGGACAACAATATGGTTGGTTTAAATCTCTTTCCCCATAAATCCGACCCTGGTGTTGTTATCCATAATTTAGATTTATTGGATAAAGATTTTTTAAAAAAAATTCACTTTTCTGCTGATCTTGTTTTTAGCTTTGGCCTCATTGAACATTTTCTTCCCGCAGAAACAAAAAAATTAACCGAATTGCATTTTAAGCTTACAAAACTAGATGGACTGGTATTTATGTCTTTTCCAACCCCAACCCTTATTTATAAGGGATTTAGAAAGTTTCTCGAAATAACCCACCGATTTCCGCCTCTCTTCGAAAGACCAATTCAAATTAGAGAAATAGAAGATCTAATAACCAGCCAAGGAACTAAACTAGAAATATTTAGAGTATGGTCCACGATTCTCACTCAGTTTTTCACTTTAACAAAAAATGATCTCGCAGAAAACCTTGAATCAGAAAAAAATAATACAGCGGCGTGATCTACTTTGAGTTCCTTTACGTTTGGGTTCCTTTACGTTTGAGTCCTTTAAGAAGAAAATTCTTTAAATATTTTTTATAAAGTCTAAAACTGTTTGAGCGTGCCCTTCGGCCTTAACCCCTCTCCACTCCTTAAGTAATCGACCCTCCTTATCAATAACAAAGGTGCTTCTTTCGATTCCTTTCACTTTTTTGCCATACATGTTTTTTTCTTTAATTACTGCAAAAGCCTGACAAAGCGTTTCGTCTGTGTCACTGAGCAGATCAACAGAGTAACATTCTTTGGCCTTAAATTTTTCATGGGAAGTCATCGAGTCTCGAGAAACACCAAAGACAACAACTTCCTGCGCTTTAAATTGTTCATTTAATTTGGTAAATTCATGGCCCTCGAGCGTGCATCCAGGAGTGGCATCCTTAGGATAAAAATAGAGTACAACAAACTTCCCCCGGAGATCTTTTAAACTCACTTGACGATTTCCAGTACAAGCAACAGAAAAGTCAGCAACCATCTGACCTTCTCCCAAGTTAGATTTACTTGAAGCAGTCTTCGTCGATTTTTTGACATCTATTTTTTTTGCCATAACACTCTCCTGGTAAAAGTGAAAGAAGCTATTCCTACCCTAACCGCTTACAAAGAGAAATAAAATTCCCCCAAAACGACAGCACCACGTGAAAATGCCGACTGAGGAGTTTTCAACCTGGAGCAGCTGACGCAGTATCTCTAAGCCGGCCCTGGTTCCCCAGAAGGAAAATTCACCAGGAACCTTGTCAACGGCCCCGTGCAATGGCAGAATCCTTAGTTTGAATTAATACCCTCAATAAGGAATACCTTTATGGATGAAATGGGACCTTTAAAACTCACCCCTTATCTTAAAGAAAACCAAATCCGACAAAAAGTACAAGCCATGGGGGCCGCCATTACGGATCAATTCCGGAATAAAGACTTGCTTGCTGTCTGTGTGTTAAAAGGGTCGTTCATGTTCTATTCTGATTTAATTCGCGAACTCGACTTAGATCTATCTTGCGAATTTTGTGGCCTTTCTAGTTACCAAAATGAGGTCAAATCTTCAGGCGAGGTAAGAATCACTTTAGATTTAAATTCTCCCATTAAAAATAGACATGTCCTTTTGATCGAGGACATCGTGGACACTGGAATTACAATGAACTTCCTAAGAACTCATCTTATGTCACGAAAACCGGCCTCTTTAACAACAGCCACACTTCTTTTAAAACCCCACGCTTTGAAGGTGAAATGCGAACTAGACCATGTGGGATTTGAAATCCCTAATGATTTCGTTGTTGGTTATGGCCTAGACTATCAGGGTTATTATCGTAACTTACCCTATATCGCCCAAATACAAAGCCTTAATTAAAGTTAAACCGCTGTCCTAGTACTAATCTTGCTACTACTAAGTAGTAATATGATCGTTCTGATTTATTTTAAAAATGGGATTCTACTTTTAAATCTGCTGATAAGCTCAGTAGCAGCTTTAGATATATATTCTTCCCCATTAAATCAGAGAAATGACAAAGCTTGTTTACCAAAATTGTCACTTGAACAACAACTGAAATGGGCTCATGAAAACCCTGAAAATTTTTTTGCGAAATATTATATTAATCCCCCCGATCCACACCAAGGTTTCACTATCGGCATAGTGGGGGATAGCGTACCTGCTGGATCTGTAACTGATTCAAATTACAACGTCAGTCTATCTGGAATAGTCACACAATCTCTACTAAGACTGGGGTATGACCTCATAGAATTTAAAAAGTACTTTCAATCTGAACACTATCATTTTGTTAATGTCCCTGACTTTTCTTTTGCCCAAATCATTGCCAGAATGCTCAACGTGGGACAGGAAAAAATCATAAACACATCTTATCTTGGAGCCAAGATCGAATCCCTATCCGAACAATTTGACCAACTTTATACAGTTATGGATCAACGGTTTCAGGAAAGATCTCTGCCAAGAGTCATCTTTGTATCCTATACCGCAAACAATATGTGCAGTGTGGATTTTGAAAAGTTTAGAGTCCATGGAAACACTTATTTTGAAAACTACTATGACGAGCTTAAAAAAGCCTATGAAAAAATCCTCAAACTACCTGCGAACAAATACACTAGCGATATCTTTGTGTTAGCTAACCTCAATGTGATGAATTTGCTCACCAATAAGTCCGTCCTTAACCGCCCAGTCGAGCTTAACGGTAAGAACGTAACCTGTCAAAAATTCAGAAACCCTTTTGCGGGTAAGTATATTGAAACTCAACAAGATACAAATAAAATACTGGTTGAAATGTTTATCTCAAAGTTATTTGGTTTATGTGGTGCTATACTTTCCACACCTATCGATGAATCCGGGATAGAAAGAAGAGTTATTCTAAAAGAAATATATGACAGCTATCTCTATGCCCACCAAAAAGCCATCGAAGATTATAAAGATAATATGGCACAAAAAGGAATCTATCTTCGTTTTGTCCCACAAACTAGCACTATAACTTTTGAAGGTACTGATATAGCCAATGATTGCTTCCACCCAAATTTTTTTGGTCAACTAAAAATAGCAAAGGCAGTTTTAGAAAGCGATCTCTCCTACTTCCATCAGCTCAAAGAATTAAATGAAAGTTTCTATTCGCCATCTGAATAAGTAACCCATGGTTTACCCAAATAACTTTTTAAGAATTCTAGAAACAGTTTATAGGCAGCATTTACTTTTTGCGCTGCCATTTTTTGTTTATTTTTTGAGATCAGTCCTGGAATCTCGCCCTTATTTAAGTATTGATACCATAAAGGAGCTTTATTTAGACCCAAGACATCAATCCAATAAAATCCATAATCCAAGCTGAAATTAAAGTTATCCTGAATTAATTGCAGTAATTGTTTTGGGGAAAGGCCCTCGCTAGCATAATCCCGCACTAATTCTCCTTTAGATTCGACGACCTGTCCTTTATTATCTATTTTTAACAAACCCAGACCCCGTTCTGCATAAATAAAGGAATAAAGCATTAATACTATGGTTTCACGATCCATATCATCTAACCTTGGATTTTTTAAAAACACTAAAAAGTGCTCTAAAAAACTCAATTGTTTCAGTGTGCCCTGTAGATGCTGAATGAATACCTCTTCACGAGTTTTTAAATTGGGATTTTCTTTCTGAGCGATCGGATCCTGATTAAACCGGTTTTGTGCTAAATCAAGATCGAAAAGAAAGGTTTGAGAGGAAGTTACAAATTGTTGTGGAGCTGCCAATTCACTAGATCTAACCGGGAGAACGTAATCAAAGGCCCTGGCAAAAACAAGATCAGGAACATTTAAATTTTTCGAAGTGAAGTAATATAAATAATTACTATTTAAAATATTTAATTCACCTTCAAAAAATAAATCACCCCCTTTGGAGTCCTTTGAACCATAAAAATAAAGATCAAAAAAAGAATCCACATAGTTGAAATTTATGTATAACAAAGTCACTTCATGATAGGTCAGGTCTTTCTGAAGACTTATGCGGTTAAGGGAATCATCAAATTTTTTTATAAAATCAAAATGATCCCGGTTCATAACGTCTTTTCCTTTGGAAAGACCCTTATTATATTTTCTAAACGCCTTTTTAATTTGGGCCCGCATCCATTTGGCCTGAGTTACAAAAATTTCTCTGCGATAATTCCCTGGGGACTCCCCCTCCAAAATGTGATTTATAAATTTAAGATAATAATTGTATATGGAAAAGAAACGAGTCAGGGAAAAAGAACTTTCAGTACGAATTTTACTAAAACGATTTTTTTTATCTTCCAACTGATTTTTAAGCTGAGTTAAGGTTGTTAATTGCTCATCATTAAACCTAAATCTATCAGAGAAAGAACCGATTGTTTTAACAAAAGATAAGCATTCTTCCGGAGAAGAACAACCTTTTGATGAATGGACTGCGTGCCTTGAATAGTTCGCAGAGCTCTTCTCAATAAAAAACATACCTCCTAAAGTCAGATTAAAAACAACAACCCCTCCGGAAAACAAAAAACGTAAGGCTGAAATTATAATTTTTTTCATAAATCTTCCCCAATTTAGAATTTAAAAAAATATCTCTGGAACAAAAAAATGCAGCCAAGCTCTTGTTCAAAAAAAACTAAGAGCTTGTTCGGCTTTGCCGTCTCAACTAGTTCTGACACAGCATCTCTGACCGGCACTTACACAAGAAAATCAAAAAAAACAATGGGTCCGTTTGAAATTTTATATTTGAAAATTTTTTACGACGGATTGTAAACAGATGGTGGCTACTTGCTGGAATGATTGTCTTGGAGAACAAGTTTTAGATTTTTTAACTCCTCAGAAACAATACTGAATTTTTCAGGCAAAATGCGGATAAAATTCTTTACCAAAATGACTCCGTGGGGCCAGACAGATAAACGTAAGTGTGGGTTATAAAGTCGAGCTTTCTCTTGATCACCATCAAACCACTTGATCAATTGGTCGACCTTAAGGTTCTTATCCAACCGCACCTCCACTCCGCGCAACTCTAACATTCGCGGTAAAGGACCAAAATACTTCTCAGCTTCCCTTTCCACAGCAATTGCAGCCAAAAAACTGGCATAAAAGTTGGCTGAGGCAAATCCAAATCTGTTTTTTCTAATATCTGTAAGTTCTGCCAGTTGTGTTGTTTGATATTTTTTCACCAGACGCTGCACTCCAGAGGGGCCATGATTGTATCCAGTGACGGCCAAGGGCCAATTTTGCAACATCTCAAAATTATTCCGTAATTTTTTTGCCGCAGCTACAGTGGAACGCAAAGGATCATTTCTTTCATCCGCACTGGCATCCATCCTGAGATAGGCCCGGGCTGTGGTTCTCATAAATTGCCATATTCCACTGGCTCCCACTTTCGATCGTGCCTTCAAATTAAATGAACTCTCTACAAAAGGAAGCCTTGTGAGCTCCAAAGGAAGCCCCTCACGTTTAAAAATTTCTTCCATTTCTTTGAGATATCTTCCCGATTGAAAAATTCCATCTATAAACCGATCCCTTTGCCCTAATTGAAATCTCAATCGCCCCCTTAAACTGGCTTGAATAAATTTTTGGGGTTCATCAATAGAGGAAAACATTCTCCAGTACCTTAAATCATCTCCAGCTAAACCCTGATCGGAAGATTGTTTGCTAAGATAAAACAAACGGTTTTGAATGTTTTTTTTTGCCAGTTTAATTCTCTCTTTCCGTTTTCGCTCCAACTGACGAAGTGATAAGACACTGTTCTGGTTTAGATCAGAAAAATCCACCATTTCATATACCAAATGAACATATTTACTGTCATGAAGCCATCCCTGATCGGTGGTCAATTTGGTGTAGATATCAATCCAAAAAGCCACTCGCTCTTCCATTCCCTTGGGGACTGAAAATGCCTCTGGAGAATAACCTAAAGATTTTTCCTGATCGGAAAAATCAGGGGGTTTCCAATTCGAAAATTGGTCTCCAGTTAAAGGATGTGCCGATTCCCTGGCGGGTTCAACAAGAACGGGAGCGTCCTCTGAGGAGAATAGATTTCCAAAGTCTTCCGGAGAAGAAGGGGTTAAGACCGAAAAATTCGACCCTGCCAAAACGGAAAAAGTAAAAAATACCTCGTAAATTAGAAAAGAAATTTTTATTTTCATAAAAAATCCTTCCTACTTCAACAACTCAATCGCCAGTTGATCAAATAAATGTCTGGCAGATTCACCAAGACTGGGTCTTCCATTGAAGATGAATACAAAACTCATAAGACTTCCATCTGTCTTTCCACCAAACCCAGCCAAACCAACCACACCTGTTAATAAACCCGTTTTAGCGCGCACCCTTCCTTCAGCTATACTGTTTTTCATTCGTGACTTTAATGTTCCATCCACGCCGGCTACAGGAAAAGCCGCTAAGGCTTCAGGAAATAGAGTGAAGTTCTCATGCATTTTTATAAGCAATTGATGGAGTGCTGTGGCTGTGACTCGATTTTCACGGGTTAAACCTGAGGGATTTAAATACAAAATCTCATTCTCCTTAAAACCCATTTGCTTTAGAGAGTTATGAATCCACTCCACCCCTTCATTTAAATGGGCCGGAACTGATTTTTTTTCAGCCGCGATATTTTTAACTAACATCTCAGCCACAAAATTATTCGAAAACTTCATCATATCCGCGACTAGCAACCCCATTGGTTTACTCTCAGCCCGAGCCAATGGCTTAGCTGATGTTGGTGCTCGTCCCAAGCGGACTTGTCCTGCAACTTGAATTCCTCTTTGTGCCAAAAAAGAAACTAAATTATTTCCACTCCAAAGATCTGGAGATAAAATATTTTTGTAGGCCACAAATTCTTTAGCTTGTATTCCTATAACTCCTGAAACCTCGATAACTTCAACACGCCCTTTATCTTTAGTTAATTTATCCTTTTGAGAAACCATTTTTCGTTGTACCTGAATCTGTGTTTTTGTCCCGGGTACCGTTTTAACTTTGTTCTCAGTTCTAAAATAAGTATTTTCTGGATCCAGAAATATTTGACCGGATTCTCCCACTTCATTTCCGGGTCGAACAAAAATATTTACGGAATTCCAATTAAAGGACATAGCTCCCACGGGGGCATCATAAGCGCGATCCACTCGGTCTTCCTGACGACTTGGATCATTGCGAATGGCATCAAAACGGGAATCATCAACAACAATATCACCCCTGATGCTTTTTATTTTACTTCGAGTCAATTCGTTTACCAAAAACCACATGGTCTCAGAGACAAAACCTGGGTCTCCACCGCCCAACAAGTACAAGTCCCCTTGAAGTTCTCCTTGACTGATCGGGGCGGAAGAAACCAATCGTGTTTCTAATTTATCACTGGGACTAAACGCACTCAGAATTCCCGCAGCTGTTATGATTTTAGTTAATGAAGCTGGTATCATGCTTTTGCTTTCGTTTAATGACCAAATTGTCTGAGTGGAGCCATTTTGAGTTTTCCCCACCATAATCCCCAGTTCACTGGATTTAATTTTAGATTGATCTAACTTGTCGATCAACCTTTTCGAAACTTCCTTGGGCTCAAGGCTACTTACGGCTTCGCAAAATAAAAGGCTAAACAAAAGACTAAAGACTAGTATCTTGTCTCTGCCAAAAAAAAATAAGCGTGCCATCTCAATTAAAAAATGAAACCACCCCAAAATGTTTTCCTCTTTCCCCAATTAAACAAACCCAATAAATATATTCAATCGGATCGTACTTGAACACTAGACGTCAATGATGAATTCAGATTAAACTTATTTCAATGGAAAAAAAAGATTGGTTCTTTATTATCGCTGCCGTTTTTTTAGTTTGGTTTTTAGATCAGATAACAAAACAATGGGCCTTACAAAATATATATTCGCTCAAATTTTACGGCCCCTTCGGTTTGGTCCTCATTAAAAATCCTGGTGCTATATTAGGGGCGTTTTCCCATCTTCCACCCCTCCTTCGTGTTGTCTCCCTTTCCACTGGGGGTGCCTTCTTAATTTCTATTTATGCTTCCATACAATACTTACTCCCAAGAAGATCTTTTGTTCTTCGCTCAGGAATGTCGATCCTTCTTGGGGGAATTTTAGGAAATGTTACCGATCGGATTCTTGACTCAGCTGTCGTGGACTTTTTAGTCATTCGTTTTTTTGGTCACGTTTCTCCTGCTTTTAATCTGGCCGATGCTTTTCAGTGGTTAGGTTACGGCATGGTAGTTATTACTCTTCTCAAAGAAGGTGATCAACTTTGGCCCAGCGAAAATGAACGTAAAAGAACATGGGTACTTCCCAAATTTCAAAGAAAATTTACTCTCGTTAGCATGGCCATCGGTTTGGCTTTTGTTATTATCAGTGGAGTGTACAGTTACACTTATTTAAAAGTTTCCATTCACGCTTTAGCAGCCTCAAAAGCCCCTGGTTTTGAAGATCAGTATTTAATTCCTTTTCTGGAGACTTTTGTCGTCGTTGTCATAGGTTTTCTATTTCTTCTTTTGATTATTGGACGGTTGATTTCCCACCGCATAGCAGGGCCTATTTATGCATTTGAATTGTTTTTAGAGGATGTTCTCCAAGGTAAAGATCGACCTCTTCGCCTCCGTGCTGGCGATGATTTTCAACACCTAGAGGATTTAAGTGAACGTGTGCGCCATCATTTAAAAACTAACTTTCAAACATTAGCAAAAAATGATGAAAAAACCCTTAATAAGGACGAGCCAGTGGAAACAGGTGCCGAAGCTTCTTAATAAACCACTCGAGCCGATTTAATTTGTTTTAGAAAAAATCTTTTAACTTGCTCTTCAGCCAACTCCCGAGCCACCAAAAAACCTCCAAAAGCATTTCTGACTATACCCACAGGAATCAGGCGACGCGGTTGATTGGGACGAGATCCTCCAGAATAAATTAATTCTATATGACTTTTTTTTCGAATGGCGGAAATCACATTTAGCATATTTTCCTGTTCTTCCAAAGCATGGATCGAATAATGCTCCCAAAGAATTTTTTCACCTTGATATTGAACCAAGTCTTCCCAAGTGGCCTCAGCACCAATGGTCTCAAAACACTTAAGCCCAACCTCCATACATGAGCGAGCATCATCAAGGGCGCGATGGGCAACACCAGGGGTTAAATTCAAATGGCGAATCAATGTTTGCAAACGATGATTTGGAGATTGGGGAAGAGCCTTTCGAGAAATAATCGCCGTACATAAGGCTCCATTGGCCGGTGCCTTTAATTGCAATTTTTCAAATTCCCAGGCTAAAAAGCCCATATCAAAAGGAGCATGGTGGGCCATAGGAATAGAGTCACCTAAAAATTTTAAAAAATCTGGAACCACTTTTTCCACAGGAGGCTGATGAGCCACCATTTCATTAGTAATATGGTGAATAGCAATGACTTCCTCACCGATGATTTGATTCGGTTTTACCAGTGATTGAAATTGGTCTACTATTTGTCCATCAGTCCACTTTACGGCAGCAATCTCACAGACTTCAGAATCCAATGGATACTTTCCAGTAGTTTCAATATCTAAGGCAACAAATGTGAGTTTTTTCCATGGAGTTTTAGGTCCGAAACGACTTATCATGTGATCACTGTATGCGATTCCCACTCTGAAGACAATTACCATTGTGAGTGCTCCGCCGGAGATGATGCGTCTTAGCGCTGGGTCGGAGATTCGCTTCGGTCTCTTCGATCAGAAACTTTTTTGGCAAAATCATGATAAATATTGGACGTAGAGCTACCCGAACCAAATACTTCCCCAAGTTTTCGGGGTTTAGTTCCGTCTGAAAAAACACTTTTTTGCTTAATACTCAACTTTATAAAACCTTCTTCAGGACGCCCATCCTGCAATCTTCGCCCCGGAAGATCTTCCGCTTTTCCAAAAACGTCCACCGTGGAATGTTCTAAACTTTTCTGTATTTGAGATACCACCAAATCCAATCTATGTTCTGCAACTTTTGCAGCCAATTGGGTTTCAGATATTTTTGAACTCCAGCGATAAATTCGGGAATCAATGTAAACATTGGCTTCCTCCAAACCAGAAGTTATTTTCTTAACTCTCTCCAAAACATCCGCAAACTGCCCTGAAGGATCTGCGGTTCTCCCCTTAAACAACACCCGTTCTGGAACTTGCAAAATGATTTCATCGGCGTTAACGGACATATTTGAAGCAAAATCACCCAACTGATCCGCCACCTCAGCCATAACGATGTTCTTCGAACCCATTTGTAAAAAGTTTGGCGTGTAATCTACGGGTTGGGAAAACTCTTGGAAAACCTTTAAAGGCTCATTAATTAAATCCAAAAACAATTTTTCCAAGGTTAACTCCACACCATAGTTGGAAAAATTGTACTCAATCACGCTGGGGGTCGAAAAATAATCTGAAACATTTTTCTTCACCTGATCACTTTGCCCCAATAACCACATCAATAAGAAAAAAGCCATCATTGCTGTCATAAAGTCAGCAAATGCTACCTTCCAAGAACCTCCATGGGCCCCGGCCGCGGCGATGGTAATTTTTTTTACAACAATGATCGGTTCTTTTTCGGCCACAAACTCCCACCTATGTTCCCATTAAGCTGCTTTTTTTGATTCCTTTGTTGCAGTATCCATCTCTTCGAAAGTTGGCCTTTCTGTTGGATAAACACTTCGCCTTGCAAACTCCACACAGACCAGAGGGGGAGCTCCTCGTTGCAACGCCACTAAAGCCGCTTTGACAACGGACAAATAACGACCTTCGGCATCTATATCATTTTTCATTTTGGTGGCTACTGGCCCAATAAAACCGTAACAAAACAAAACCCCGAGAAAGGTTCCAATCAGAGCTGCTGCCACCAGTTCCCCAATTTTTTGCGCTCCTTGATCCAAATAACTCATGGTGTGCACAATTCCCAAGACCGCAGCCACAATTCCTAGCCCTGGAAGAGCATCTGCCACGGATTGAACGGCATGCTGAGCCGAGTGCTCCTGTTCATGGGCCACTTTGATATCTTGATCCAATAAGTCATCCACGTCGTACTGGGAGAGATCTGCGGACAGTGTGATTTTCATAGTGTCACAAAGAAAGTCCACGGCATGGTGATTTTTCAAAAAATTTGGATAGGCCTTAAAAATTTCTGAACTATTAGGTTCTTCAATATGCTTTTCCACTGCTTGGGGGCCATCTTTTCTAAAAATTTGGAATAATTGAAATAACAATTGCAACAGATCCAAATATTCCTTTTTACCAGGGCCTTTTGCAGTAAGCCCTTTAATGGCTAATTTGATAGCCATTTGCAGAGTCGACATAGGATTGGCAATGACAAATCCACCAATGGCAGCACCAAAAATAATCATAACCTCAAAAGGTTGCCAAACTGTATGCAAGTGTCCGCCTGCTAATAGATAGCCTCCAAACACACACACAATCACTACTAAAATACCGACAAATCCCATGAGAGTTTCCTGTTACACAAGTTAAAAAGTACAACCGTATCAGGTTCCTCATCGGTACACTTCTTTGACTCATAAACCACATAATACAATCTGGGGATTGAATTCAGACGTAAATCGAGTTAGTTTCCAGTCCGAAATGGAAACCTTATTCAAAGTGAAAAACCCGGTAATTTATTTCCGTGGATTGAACTCCCACGGGGATGAACGTCTTCGTTTTGGTTTGCTCGCCCTAGGTCCAATGTTTCAACCCTGGGTTTCCCAGTTAAACTCCCGGGGAATTAAATGTATCCCAGTCATAGGCATGGGTTGCGGCTCATTGGAGCAACAAATTGAAAATGCAACAGAGTTTATTTATAAAAAGCTTTCTCTTGGCTCTTCCACAAATAAATCAACTGATTTTAAGGTCCATTTTTTAGGTCATTCAGCCGGAGGAATCATTGCTCGGGCAGTAGCCCATCACTTAAATTCTTTGCTCCCCGTCGCAAGCATTCTAACCCTCTCAAGCCCACATCAAGGTTCCCCTTTAGCGGAACTGATTGAACAAGTCCCCCACCTCCGCCCTATGGTTTATCAACTATTATGTTCTATAAATTATGACATAAAAAAGAAATTACCCACCTTCTCAGATTTAACTCCTCAACGTATGTCCCAATTCAACGAACGCTACCCTGATTTACCTCATATAGTTTATGCAAGTATGGCTTTTGCCGTACATCCCGAACAACTCACTTGGCCAGTAAAGTTTTCTAACCAAATGGTTGATCATAAAAGTCAAATGCAAGAAAATGATGGTTTCGTTGAGGTCGCCTCCCAAAAGTGGGGGAAATTAATTTATCAAGGGTCCCTCGACCACATGAACCAAATAGGGTACGACCTGAGTTGGGACTTGAAAAAACGTAAAAGCCACCAACAGGAGTTTAAAACGGTCGTGGAAAAGGCCATTCGTTTTTGGTCTCAGGTGGAAGGGTATAAAGAGGACCAATCACTCATGGGGTACTCAAAAAAATATGAGTCTAAGGATCGTTCCAAACTTAATGACGAATTTTTTCTTCGATTATAACCCTCAATTCTCAAGTTGGCTCCGTCGCTTTCTCGTCTTTTTTATTTTGACATTTTTTTTTCACCCAACCATCTTCGCGTCCCTTCGAAACACAAATCCCTTCACCATCAAGTCCATTGACGTGCAAAAAAAAACTATGGCGTTCGGGGATTCCACAAACATAAAAGTCCATTGGGGACTTTCCCCAGGATTCCACGCCTATTTAGATCAGTTCATCTTGAAAACGCAATCTCCAGAGGGAATTCACGTGAGTCTGCAGGAGGTTTCTCCCATTGAAACCTTTTATGACAAATTTACCAAAAAATCACGTCGTGGAGTTAAAGATGAAGGCACCCTTGATTTCGTTCTGGAACTTCCTGAATATTTAGAACTTCCCACGGATCAAGATCGCCACAACATATCTGTTCAAATTCAACTCACTTACCAAGCTTGCTCTTCAGAAATATGTTTACTCCCAAAAACCATTCCACTAACTTTTACAGTTAAAACTAAGGACTCAAATCCACCTTTATTATTTGGCAAGCAACAGTCGGATCTAAGCCTTTGGTTTGCCATTTTTATTGCAGGAATTCTCACCAGTTTTACCCCTTGTGTTTTCCCACTTATTCCCATCACGCTCTCCGTTTTAGGAGCTCGACAAAAGAAGTCCAATCGCAAATCAGGTTTTTTCTTAAGCCTTTGCTATGTTCTTGGGATTGCTATCACTTACGCTACTCTGGGCTTAATTGCAGCCTCCACCGGAGTTCTTTTTGGAAGCTTTTTGGGCCATCCAGCTGTGGCTCTAGTGATTGCCTTTGTATTCATCATTCTCGCTTTAAGTTCATTGGATGTTTTCACACTCCAGGCCCCAAACTTTATCCGGAAACATTTGTCCTTACATAAAACTCAAGGTGGATTAGTGGGTGCTTTCTTCACTGGACTCATCGCAGGAATTATTGCTAGTCCCTGTGTTGGACCTGTCCTTGCCGCTATTTTAACCTATGTTGCCAAAACCCAAAATCTCAAACTAGGTTTTGGTTTGCTTTTTGTGTTTGCTTTTGGCTTAGGACAACTTTTTTTATTGCTGGGAACTTTTTCTGGGTTGCAAAAATACTTACCCAAATCAGGTCCTTGGATGGTTTACATCAAATATATTTTTTCTCTCACCTTTTTCATCATCGCTCTTTTTTATTTGCAACCTCTATGGACCCATAGTGGTTCTTGGTTTTCAAACCTTATCAACAAAAATCCCCAAGTAGATTCGCCCGTGCACAAAACTAATGCTTCTTCTCTGTGGATAAAATATTCTCCCGAATTAATGCAAAAAGCTTTTAAAGATAAAAAACCTGTTGTCATAGATTTCTATGCCGACTGGTGCGCTGCCTGCAAAGAATTAGAACTTAAAACTCTCAATCAACCCGAAGTGGTTTCCTACGCGAAGGAAATTGTTTTTTTACGGTTTGATGCCACCCAAACCACTGAGGAATTTAAAGAACTTCAGAAACAATTTAATATTGTGGGTCTCCCCCATTTAAGTTTTATTAATAACGCAGGCAAGGAACAAACAGACCTTACTTTAAATGGTTTTGAAGCCGTCGCGCCATTTACTCTACGTCTCAAAAAACTACTTCAGCTCACAGAAAATAGCAAAAACGCGAAAAGGCAGTTCTAAACAGCCTTTTAATTATAATGTAAAAGCTTATTATTATTTTGATATTTATAAAAAATTCTTCCCAAAACTCTTTCCATTTCCAGCCCCAATTTTTTGGTCTCATTTTGATAATAAGACTCAACTTTTATCCTGACTTCGTCGATTTAAAAAAGTCATTTTTGTAGCCACCCGGGCTCAAAAACGGGATCTTATTGTAAACTACTCTTGCCGATCTTATTGTAAGAATATTTGTAACAAATTGACCGCGTCTTTGAATGAAACAAAAATACAAGAAGACAGTCTTTGGGACGGTTTGCACGGTATGATTACCAATGCCAAAGAGGAGTCTGCCCAAGAGTTACTCAATCGGTATAAGGATTTATGGCA
>JAIBAM010000049.1 GCA_019695175.1 Bdellovibrionales bacterium | reverse complement strand
CCCCGGCCTCAGGTCCAATATCTATGATGTAATCTGAATGCAATATGACCTCCAAATTGTGTTCCACTAATACAACACAGTTGCCGGCGTCAACCAATTGATGAAGCAGGGTCAACAAGAGGTGGACCTCACGAAAATGAAGACCCGTTGTTGGTTCATCTAAAATATAGAGTGTAGTTCGTTTCCCAGCCTTTAATAATTCTCGAGCGATTTTGAGTCTCTGAGATTCCCCGCCACTTAAGCTATTGGCACTTTGGCCCAAGCGAATGTATTCCAAACCCACTTTGCCTAACAACCCTAAAGATTTTCGAATCTGCGGTTGGGATACAAAAAAATTCATGGCTTCAGCCACAGTTAAGTCGAGAATTTCGCCAATATTTTTTCCCTGATAAGTAACGGATAAAATTTCATGAGTGAATCGTTTGCCATCACAGGCTTCACACTTCACTTCTATATCATCCATAAAGAGCATATCTACTAACTCATAGCCCAGCCCTTTACAAAGAGGACAACGTCCCCCCTCCACATTCAGACTAAAAGTACTAGCAGTATAACCTTGCGCTTTTGCTTCGGGAGTGGCCGCCATTACTGCCCTAATGGCATCATAAATTTTTAAATAGGTTACTGGGTTGCTACGTGCTGTTTTTCCAATGGGGGATTGGTCAATCAAAACGGTGCTATGAATGAAATCAGCCCCCTGGAGTCTTTCGTACTCCAGTTCCGGAACAAATTCGGATCCTAGAGCCCGAGCAAGGGCTGGATAAAGAGTCTGTGTAATGAGTGTTGATTTGCCTGATCCGCTGACCCCTGTGACTGTAATCAAACGATTCAAAGGGATTCTTAAAGTTACATTTTTTAAATTGTTACCACGACAATTGGAAAGCTCTAAAATATATTTATAATCAGCCAGCACCGTAGGACGAGGGGTTCTGGGAGGCAACCAATGGGAACCATGGGATTGTAAATACCGAGCTGTCAAAGACTGAGGATGGTTCAAAAAATCCTCCACCGGTGCTGAAATTAAAACTTCACCACCTAAGTGGCCTGACCCCGGACCCATTTCAATGACGTGACTGGCATTTAAAATCACATCATGATCATGTTCTACAACCACTAGAGTATTATCTTGGTTTCGCAGTTCATGTAAAACTTGAATCAGTCTTTCATTATCCCGGGGGTGTAATCCCACAGTAGGTTCATCAAGTACGTAAAGTGTTTGGGAAAGTCCCATTCCTAGTTGGTGGGCCAAATTAAGTCGCTGATATTCACCACCAGATAATGTTTTAGTTGGACGATCCACAGTTAAATAACCCACACCCACACTGACTAAAAAACGCAGTCGTTCACGAATTTGATGCAAAACTTCACGACAAATTTTTTCTGCCATAGCGGAAAGTTTTAACTCTATCATTTCCTGCAAAAGTCGCTGGAGGGTCATTTGGCAAAGTGTCGTTAAATTTTTTCCACCGACTAAAACTTGCTGGGTTTGGCTTTTAAGTCTTGTCCCATGACATGTGGAACAGGGAAAGGGACTTTTAAAACGAGAAAGAAAAACACGAATATGCATTTTATACTTTTTGGTTTCCAGATATTCAAATAATCCCTTCACGCCATAAAAATCCTCAGTGCCATTCCAAATTAATTGCCTCTTTGGTAACGGTAGGTCTTCCCACGGCGTCAAAAGATCAATTTGGTGCTTTTTTGCAAAATTTCTTAATTGTCGACGATCGGCTGCCGCTGAGGGCATGGCAAAGGGTGCCACAGCACCTTGAATTAAATTTAAGGCCGGATTGGGAACGATTTTTTTCTCATCCAACTCTAGAGTATTACCAAAACCCTTACAGTCAGAACAAGCACCCACAGGACTGTTAAAACTAAAAAATGCAGGAGACAATTGGGGGAACTTAAAACCGCAAAGGGAACAACTTAAGTCCTCACTCAACAAGATTTTTTTCCCCTCCACCGTCAAGAATACTGCTTGCCCCGACAGAAGGGTTGAAGAATATTTTAGAGAAACACGAAAGGCCTGAGCCAAAGAATCCGTCATTCGAGATCGCTCTTCTTCTTGCAACAAAAGTCGATCCACAACTAAATAAAAATCATTGTTTTGTAATTTTTTAACCAAAAGAGGCGAGTCCGAAAGCTCTACAATTTCCCCAAAGGGCTCCGTCACATAGGTAGCCTGAGCCACAGATTTTTTTATCCCTTTCTTTTTTTTTGTTGAAGGGAAATAAACCCTCACATTCCCATCTTGAATTAAAATCGAATGCAGTTTTTTGCCAACAAACAATCTCCCCTCTTTAGGAACAGGGACTAAAATATAACCCTTCTCCTTTGGAAATGTTTGTAACAGCTTATCGGCCGCTAGGCTGGGTGAGTCTGCTTCCAGGGGAATATGATGTTCTGGACAATAAGCCACTCCGGCTTTGGCAAATAACAACCGCAAATAATCAACAATTTCTGTTGATGTTCCCACCGTGGAACGAGAGGTTCGCACGGAGTTTTTTTGTTCAATGGCCAAGGCCGGTGGAATATTCTCTATTCCTTCCAAATCTGGCTTAGGGGCTTTGTTTAAAAACTGCCGTGAGTAATGGGAAAGACTCTCCACATAACGCCTTTGTCCCTCGGCATAAAGAGTGTCGAAGGCAAGGGAGCTTTTTCCTGATCCACTGGGTCCACAAACCACAGTAAAGGATCCCAGAGGGATACTCACCTCAACATTTTTTAAATTATTTTGTTTCGCCCCCCAAAGGCGAATGGACTTCATTCCTATAAATCCTCACGGTAAAAGTTCTGTCTTTCATCACTGGACTCTGAATGGCTTTTTTCTTGAGGTTCAGTGCCTTCTATAAAGGCCTGACGTACCACAAGCTTGGAGGATTCAGAAGCCAGTTTACCTGTTTCATTATCAATATTGGCAAAAACAATCCCCTCCGGAACATCAAAAGATCGTACGGGAAGGCCCTCATGAGCTGCCTTCATGTAACCCAACCAAATCGGTAAGGCTGCTTTACCACCCACTTCACCGCGCCCCAAGGAACGTTCCTCATCAAAGCCCACCCAAACCCCAGAGACTATATCCGGTGTATAGCCAATAAACCAAGCATCATAGTATCCACTCGTACTTCCCGTTTTTCCAGCTACGGGGCGATCCAAAGCCCGAGCCGCCCCACCCGTTCCACCCGCTTCATCAATAACTCCTTGAAGTAAAGTGGTCGTTACAAATGCCGTTTGAGGTTTAAGCACTTGATCCGGATCTGAAAAAAATATGGGAGGAATTATTTTTTTATTGGCTGCCAGCTGTTGTGCCACATCTCCCTTTTCGCCCCCAGGAGGTTCTTGGTTTTCACCATCATGACGAATGGCATCTTTGGCATCATGACGAACAGCATCTTTGGGAGCTGCCGTTGTCACGCCCTGCTGACTTAAGTATTCTAAACGACGGGTTTCAAAGTCCTTTTCTAAAGCACTGACCTCCGCAGAAAACCTTTCATCTAAGCTTACTTCCTCAAGCAAATTTTGTTTATTTTGAGACACAACTCTGTGAATCAATAACGGGTGAATTCTTTTACCTTTATTGGCTAAAACAGAAAAAGCTTTGGTCATTTCATAAACCGTCACTCCACTGGAACCCAAAGCCAAAGTAAAATCCCTATTCAAGGGGCTAAAAATACCCAAACGCCGTGCATAGGTGGCCACCCAATCCACACCAATGTTTTCAATCAATTTGACGGTGGGTACATTTAAGGAGCGAATCAAAGCATTACGAAATAACACCTCCCCTGAAAAACTTTTAGAATGATTTTCAGGTTTCCATTTTTTCGACACCAAAGATTCGGCATCTTGCCCCTCCTCTGTTTTACCTTTCACACCAGATTTATTTTCGCTTTCATCATAAACCAAAGGAACATCCATAAGGAGAGAAGCCGGAGTGTAATTCTTATCCAAGGCCGAAGCATAAACTAAAGACTTAAAAGCAGATCCCGTCTGTCGCAGCGCCTGAAGTGCACGATTAAATTGTGAGCGTGAAAAATCACTGCCTCCAACCAGAGCGATAATTTCCCCAGTTTTAACGTCAAAGGAAACCAAAGCCGACTCAGAAATTGGTTCCTGCTCCAATTCCACTTGAGCAAATTGGATAAAGTCAGGAAGATCAGGTCGCTCCCCTTCTTTTTTCTTTTTGGCTTTTTTCAGGAGCAGCAATTCTTTATTGATACGTTGGGAACTAAAGCTCTTTCCCACCACTCTCACATCAATAAGATCTCCGATTTTTAAAGCTTCACTTGGTTTCTTGATTTGCGCTGCCTCTGGGGACAAAGAAGTGTCCGGCTTGCGAGCCCAACGCATTGTATCAAAATCAATGAGCCCCTTGTTTTCTGCAAATCGGACCTGAACTAATCCCCACTTATCATCTATTTTGGTGACAACAGCTTTTACAATTTTACCCACAGAGATATAAGCGGCTAAGGCCGGTAAAGCCCGACCCTCTTTATCTTTTCCAGACAAATTTAAGGGACCTCTATGGTCAATGGTTCCATCAGGATGTAACGTTTTTTCAGGTGAAAAATCATCCATCAATTCATTACGGGTTTGCAATAAAAACTCGGCCACTTTGCTGGTAGAAGAGTTTTCAGTATTGGTGTCCATCATAGTTAAATTTTTCTGAGCCCCACGAAACCCCTGCCTTTTATCCAAGGCCCTTAAACCCAACTGGATTTCTCTTTGCGCTGCTTTTTGTTTACTGAGATCCAACCCAGTATATATTTTTATCCCTTGATCAAACACAACATTTTCACCCAACTTAGCTATTAAAAGTTGACGAAGTGTTTCTAAATAAAAAGGGGCTAACTCTTGATAGCTTTTGAAAACAAAAATTTGTACTGGCTTTTGAGCTTGGCTTTTAGCTTCTTCAACAGAAATAAACCCTTCTTCGGCCATTCGACTCAAAACATACCGTTGCCGTTCTTTGGCTTTATGAGGGTTGCTCAGTGGCGAGTATCGAGAGGGAGCCTGGGGCAAACCAGCTAACAAAGCACTCTCGGCAACATTAAGGTCCTTAACAGATTTGTGAAAGTAAGTCTGAGAAGCAGCTTCCACACCGTAGGCCTTTTGACCTAAATATATTTGATTTAAATAAAGATAGAGAATCTCTTTCTTACTTAAATTTTTTTCCATTCGGTGGGCTAAAATCACTTCCTTAATTTTCCGAATGTAGGTCTTCTCAGAGGATAGTAAAAGTGACCTTGCAATTTGTTGGGTGATGGTGGACCCCCCCTGCACTTTCCGACCCGCTTTCAAATTGGCCAAGAAAGCCCGAACCATAGCTAGATAATTAAGACCATCATGACGAAAAAAAGAGCTATCTTCTGCCGCGACAAAGGCCTCTATCAAATGCTTAGGGATATTTTCATAAGTAACCAAAGTTCTTTTTTCTCTGGAGAACTCACCAATTTTTTCCCCTTTCCGGTCAAAGACCTCAGAAACTAAAAGTGGCTTATAGTCTGAAACCGTTATCATTTGCGGAAGGGAAGAGCTGAGCATGATGAGAAAAGCAACGGATCCAGCACCGACCAAAAGAATCAGACCAATAAAAAGTGCAATTATTTTTTTCATGGATGAATTCACCCTCCCAATTGAAAAATATTGGATAGGGTAACTTCAATTTACCCTTATGAACAGGTTTAAGTTGTCGCTTTTATAGGGTCATAGAATTGGCTCAGAAATGATGCGTCAGTCCCCACTCAACCATCTTAATTGCATGGGTCTTGAATCGAATAGCTCTTGAGCCGTCATGTCCTCATCGCAATGGGTGGAAATATTGCTATCTCACCATGATCAGCGACTCTGACTCTTCTACACTTACCGCTTTATTGTTGTTATTCAGTTGTTGTTACTAGTGGTTTGCTATCCAGGAATTATCTATGGTGACTCTGCTTTGCTCCCGTATTTGGTGTTTTGTCTATTCTTTGGTGATCCCTTTTTTAACTTTTAATTTATTTCTTTCAACCTTACGGCGGTGAATAATTTTTTCCAAAATTTCATGGGCTTCCCTTTGCAAATCATTTTCAAATATGAACCGATAGAAGCCCTCAATTTCAGGGCTTTGGCGGAATTTCTTTATCGAAGAAGGTAAGCTGTCGGACTGAACAAAATCAATGGAACTACCATCATCTGAGAGCTTAACCTTTTCCGCCATATAATTCTCCTTTTAAATAAGTTGTCATCAACAGACTGATTAAGCTAAAGGATAACCACGTCTATTGAAAGAAAAAAGCCCATACAATCTATACCTTAAAGGGCAATCTAGGGTATTTTTCGCGGCTGGTCAATTAGCAGAAAGGGTTCCCCATGCTTATTCTGGATGGAAAAATCGTCGCCCAAAAAAAACGCCTACAAATTGCACAAGAAATAAAAGACCTACAAAAAAAATCCCTCAGGCCTCCAGGGTTGGGTGTCATCTTGATTGGTGATGATCCCGCCAGCGAGGTTTATGTAAGAAATAAAATCTTAGCCTGTGCCGAAGTGGGCATTGTCTCCATGGAACATCGTTTGCCAGCCCAAGCCTCCCAAAAAGAAGTTGCAAACCTTATCGACCAGCTCAACTGCGAAAATTCAGTGGATGGAATATTGCTCCAACTCCCTTTACCTGCACATCTATCTTCCACAGAGCTGATTCGTCTTATCGATCCCAAAAAAGATGTGGATGGATTGACTGTGGAAAATTTGGGTCTTTTTTTTTCGGGACAACCCAGGGTCGTCCCTTGCACTCCACTGGGAATCATTGAAATTTTAAAACACTTTCAAATTGAAATCGCAGGAAAACATGCTGTTGTCGTAGGAAGAAGCTCCACCGTAGGAAAACCCATGGCCCTATTGCTGGTGCAAGAGCAGGCAACCGTGACCCTATGCCATTCTAAAACACCCGATCTAACCCCTTTTACCCGTGACGCCGATATTGTCGTTGTTGCTGCCGGAAGGGCAGAATTTTTAAACCAAAAATATTTTAAAGCGAAGACCACGATTATAGATGTGGGAATTCATCGAAAGACGAACCCTTATGGTAAAACTCAATTGGTTGGAGACGTGGACTTTACCAACGTTGCTCCCGTTGTAAAAGCGATCACACCAGTTCCTGGGGGAGTTGGTCCCATGACTATTGCCATGTTACTTGCCAACACCCTTCAGCTTTATAAACTTCGACAAACTCTTTAAATATCGATTTAAATATCGATTCGATCAGAAAGAGCGCGAGAGGTGGGAACTTTCTATAAATAGCCGGTCAGATGTGGATAATTGGTCTAGGGTATAAATAAATCTTTGGGTTCAAGGGCAAAACTTGGTTTGATTTTATTGCAACATAAACACCAACTAAGGATGGCAACA
>JAIBAM010000048.1 GCA_019695175.1 Bdellovibrionales bacterium | reverse complement strand
TTTCACTGAGTGAAAAATTGATGCGCTAAAGCGCAACAGTCAATTGAGTTAAACAATTGGGTTAAAGCGGCCGTAGGCCGCCAAGGGATTGGTCCGTCCTCCGCATGAAGATACTTACAAGGCAAATATCTGGCTGTTTAAAAGAAGTGTCTGACTCTAATTTTCCAAGAAGAAAAAAACTATTCCTATCACTAACAACTCGTTAAAGGAAATATATTGTCGGGTAAGTTAACACTTCTCCCTGAGCCTTTCAAAACGATGGTCTCAAATACAGGTTGAATTTTCAAACGACTGAGGGCTAGTCTTTTTGCGAATCTCAAATATCCTGGTGAACGACCCTCCCCCGTTTTAGTGGACACAGAATCTAACCTGAACCTCACTCCGAAGGATATTTCGTTTCGGAGACGGTCAGGGAATTTTAGTATCGTAATCTGAAAGATAAGGATCCTGGAGTAAACATATTTTATACTATAACCAGATAAAGATCTTGCAAAACGGAGAGCAAATCTATTAGAGATCAAATTTTCAGTGACCAAATGCAATAACCATGATTTGGAAGTGAATATACTTAAAAACAAACTCTATAAAAACTACTGTATTTCAGTAGTCATGAATTGACCGACAGAACTTCACAGCGAACTTCTTCACGTAGCGGATAAACAATTTAATTTAAATAACTTTTGATGAATTTAATTTACATTCAACAACTTAACGCAGAGGGCACCACTACGGATCATTGCATCTTCAAAACTGAAGATCAATCTAATAGGATTCCACTGAAATAGGGAATCTCCTAATCGATCTTCAACAACCCCCCTCCAACCAAAAGAGCCAAGTTGCCCATGAAAATCTCTAATTTTAATGAGATCGGCAAACTCCGGATGTCTCTTTAAAAAAGAGTCCAGATTTCGTGAAATTTTTTCTCTGTTGAAAAAAAACCCATACTCCTCCAGAACGTTTACTATTCTTAGAACTGTCGTTCTCAAAGTAATCTTTACTGCATAATTATAGTATTGGGCGGGCCTGTAACTTAGATCATCAAGTATTGCGAGAAGATATCTTATATCGGAACAGTTCAGATCGGAAACACTTATTTCTTTTAGATCTAAAATGAAACTGAGCCTGTATCCTAGCAACTTATCCACATGAACTAAAGATTCATATATCCTCAACAAAACTTCTTTTTTTGTATAAGTAGCCTTAAAAAGTTTCAGATTGATTAAAAAGTCACGTAAAACACAAGCAATCAAAAAGTCACGTAGACCAACAAGTAAATCATCACTTAGATCAGCATCAGAAATATTATCTCGCAAACAATATTCACCTTCAATACATGTAATTATTTGATAAAATAAGTCGCTTGGAAAAAGTACATTACCTTCCCATCTGAAAAGAAACTCAGGAAAAGAATCCATGATTCTATTAAGTCTATGGATTTCACTTTCTAAGTACAGATTTACATTTTGATTGTCTTCTATAATTAAAATCTCACTTATTTTGTTTAGTAGATTATTGGCAATAATTTGATCAAAGCCCGACATTCTTTCAACAACAGAAATTATGTAATCAAGGCTTTGTCGTAAGCTGAACATCCTCAATGATGAATCAATTTTATCATAAGGTTGATCCATATCATTATTGGAAGCACCGGATTTTTCCACAAGAAGAAAATAAAAAAGACGGAGATGAAATAATGGCAAGTTTCTAGGTTGTGGAAATTTAAAACTTTTTACAAAGAAAGATATAGAATTTATCACTGTTTGATTTTCACTTGCACTCGGGTTGACTTTGTTAAAAGCCATCTTCTTATAGTCACATTTTCTCTTTTTTTGTTCACGTCCAGACTCACTAGAGACCAAAGACAAAAAAACAATAATTAAAAGAATAAGTCGCACATTTTTTATTTTCACACCCAATCTACTTTTGTCACTTCCCTATACGAGTTATGCGCAATCCATTGGTAGCTTTCTTCGTCTTCAAAATTCTACGACTGCAAAAAAAATTTCAATCATTTCGACACACCCCTTTATTGGCCGCATCCCGAAAGTGGTAGAAACTTTTCAGAAGTTTTCCAAAATGATTTTCGCTCTTATAATTTCTATGTTGTAAACAAGTCAAGTTGAAGTTGTTCAGTCATTGCAATTCTTTCGTTTAAGCAAGGAAGTAGTAATAAAAAGAAATTTCCAAAGCATCGCTGTTATGACTCTTCAGTCACCCCCCCCTAATCAACTGTGGCAATTTGATTTAAAATATATTTGGATCCATGGTGAAAACAGGTGGTGTTTCTTTTTAGGGTTTATTGATGTGGTTTCAAAAAAAATCACCGGTTGGTATGTTGGTAAGACCTGTAAAGCAGGGGACCTTGTTTTTACCCTTAACCAGGCAGTTCACAATGAAAATATTTCTAGTGATCAACCATTAATAATCAGATCAGACAATGGTCCACAGATGTCGAGTCATAAATTTTATTTTTACTAAAAAAATTTAGAACAAAAGTTAACACATGAATTTATTCCGACCAGGTCACCAGATCGCAATGCCTCTATTGAAGCATTTAATTCAATACTAGAGACAGAATTAACAACAGTAAAATATTTTAAAAATTTTGAAGAGGTGTATGCCTCCGTTTTTAGATTTATAGAGTTTTACAATAATAGAAGATTGCATGGATCTTTAGGAAATTTAAGTCCAAAAATGTTTATTGAAGGTCTAAATAATGGAACAATTACGCCACAAGTCGTCACCGTCTAGTTGTATTTATTTAGGGGGTGACAGGATTCGGTCTTCTCGCAAGTCTTCGTTACCACTCGACTTGCTTCCAGAACCGGCAGCGGTCGTCCGAAAAAGCTTCTGCTTTTTCCCCATGCGCTCCCTGCTCCAAAAGTTGCATGCATCGCGCGTCACTCTCTTTTTTTCGAACCTCTGTCCTTCCCCTCAAAATAAAAAAACCCACCTTGTGGTGAGCTTTTTTTATTTTGGTCGGGGTGACAGGATTCGAACCTGCGGCCTTTTGCTCCCGAAGCAAACGCGCTACCGGACTGCGCCACACCCCGATTCTATATTTTTAATTTATGATCCTGAGTTTTATTAACGCTTCATCTCTTCACGAAAAACTTTTCTTTGTCTTTTACTCTTAAAAAACTCAAAGAATACAGGTAAAAAAGAAACTATAATAATCGCCAGGATAACAATATGAAAGTTTTTTTTCACCCAAGGGAGGTTGCCAAAAAAATACCCCCCATAAAGAGTTGAAAAAACCCATAAAATAGCTCCCAAAAAATTGAATAAAGCAAAATGACGGTAGGACATGCTCCCCAACCCTGCCACAAAAGGCGCAAAAGTTCTGACTATGGGAACAAATCTGGCTAATACAATTGTCTTAGTCCCATGTTGTGCAAAAAAATTATGGGTTTTTTGTAAATTGTTTTTATTTATTACCCAGGGTTTCGCACTAGAAATTAATTTTTTCCCAAACCTCAAACCAACGGAGTAATTGAGAGCGTCTCCTAAAACAGCCGCAACAATCAGTAGAAAAAACAGCAAATGGACATTCATTTGCGTGTGAGCCACAGCACACAAAGCCCCTGCCGCAAACAAAAGAGAATCTCCAGGTAAAAAAGGCAAAAAGACCAAACCCGTCTCAGCAAAAATTATCAAAAATAAAAGTAAATAGATCCATGGGCCCCAACTACTGGCTAGCCCCTCTAAATAAACATCTAAATGTAAAAAAACTTGAACCAAAGTCTGCACTTGACCACTACCTTCCCCTGCGTATTATGAGCCATGCAAATACAAAATCGTAGAGATTTAGTCTTCATATTACTCTCAGGTATTTTTATCACCAATGCAATATTAGGTGAGCTGATTGGTGTCAAACTGATTCAGTTGGGTCCTTTCACCATGAGTATTGGAGTAGTTCTATGGCCTGTTGTTTTTCTAACTACCGATCTTATTAATGAGTATTTTGGCATAAAAGGGGTTAAGAGACTTACTTTAGTAACCATGGCAATGATTATGTATTGTTTTATTATCATTTATTTCGCCATGCGTATTCCATCGGCTTCATCTTCACCTGTATCTGACTCTGTTTTTAATAAAGTCTTCGGACAAGGGCTTTGGATTATATTCGGAAGTCTGATTGCTTTCGCACTTTCTCAATTTATTGACGTTTTTATCTTTTGGATTTTTCGTCATTGGTCGCAAGGTAAAATGCTCTGGCTAAGATCCACAGGATCAACCGTACTCTCACAACTATTCGACAGCTTTGTCATTATAGCGATTGCATTTTGGTTGCCTGGAAAAATTAGTACTGAAGAATTCTTCCAAGTGGCCTCCAGCAACTATATGTACAAATTAATTATAGCTGTGTCGATGACCCCCCTTATATATTTAGCTCATAATTTTATTGATAGGTTTCTAGGAAAAGAAGAGTCCCATAGGCTTATCCAAAAAGCTGCTAAAGAAAGTCCTATTACAATTCGAGGTAAGTCGACTACGAATGCCCACAAGTGATCCCAACAGCTTCTCTTCCCAAATTCAAAATAAAATTTATTCTTCGATTAATTCCCTCACATTAATGGCGTATTTTTTAATCTTTCTTAATAAAGTATTTTTAGGAATATTAGCATGAGCCACAGTTTGATTAATTTTTCCACGATTGGCTTTAAGCGCCTGAACTATGAATTCCTTTTCAGTCATTTCCTTAAAACGGTCAAAGTCTAAGGGACCAGAGTAGCCTTTTGGAAAAGAAACTTCACCCTCATGAGAATCACGAATTTCTTGGATATTTTCAGGAAGACTTTTAAGTGAAATTTGAGCATCACTTTCAATAATAAAAGCCCTTTCAATTACATTTTCGAGTTCCCGAATGTTCCCAGGCCATCTATAGGATTTTAAAGCTTTAAGAGCTTCAGGGGTAAATCCCGACATAATACGACTGTGCTTTCGATTAAACTTACGAATAAAATAGTAGGCCAAATCCTCCATATCATCAAGGCGCTCACGTAAAGGAGGCATAAAAATTGGCATTACATTCAAACGATAAAATAAGTCTTCTCTGAACGTACCTTCATCAATCATCTTTTCCAAATTTCGATTTGTGGCTGCGATAATCCTTGCTGTTGTTGCAATTTCTCGATTTCCCCCAACAGGCATAAATTTTCTTTCTTGAAGCACACGCAATAGCTTCACCTGCATATCCAGTTTTAATTCGGCAATTTCATCCAAAAAGATAGTCCCTTTATTGGCCATCTGGAATTTTCCAATTTTTCTTTCCACAGCTCCGGTAAAAGAGCCCCTCTCATGCCCAAACAATTCACTTTCCATAAGACTCTCTGGGATCGCTCCGCAGTTTATAGCCACAAATTCCCCATGTTTACGAGGAGAATTATAATGTATTGCCTTTGTAACCAACTCCTTTCCTGTCCCATTTTCTCCTCGAATGAGAACCGTTGTATCAATTTTGCTTAAGCGATTTATAAGATCAAAAATCTCATTCATTTTACGACCGGTTCCAACGAACTCTGTTTCCACATCATCGTCTAAAATAGGTCTTGATATCGCAAGACTGGAAACCATTTCTTGAGTTTCAATAGCTTTTTTTACAATTTCCACTAATTTTTCCGGCTGTATTGGCTTTTCGATATAATCGTAGGCGCCACACTTAATGGCTGTTACCGCATCCTGCAAATTAGAATGAGCCGTCATAATCACAACAAAGGTTTTTGGATCGTGAATTTTAATCGCCTCAAGGGCTGCCAAACCATCCATTTCGGGCATACGAACATCCATTAAAACCAAATCAAAATTGTTTTCTTTAACTCTATCCAAAGCATTCTGACCATTATCTGCCTCAAAGAGCTCAAAGTTAAAATCAGAAAGAACTGTTGTTAAAATAGAACCAATGGATTTCCGTAACTCAAACTCATCATCCACAATCAATATTTTTAAATTTTTAAACAAAAAATTAGACATTTTTCACTCCATCGTTATTAGTAACAAAAATAAAAAACCAAACGTTAAATAATACTAAACAATTTCCCCATCATACAAAGGAAGAACAAAACCAATACGCGTTCCCTTCTCTGAGGCACTTCGAACAAAGGCCCTCCCTCCATGTAGTTCTACAAAATATTTTACCAAGTACAATCCCAAACCAGATCCTTTTGTCGACATTGAATGAAGATTCCCACGATAAAATTTTTCAAAAATTCGAGACTGCTCTTCTGGAGGAATCCCCTTGCCTGAATCCGTTACCGTCACAACCACTTGACTGTTCAATTCACGAGAGGAAATTACTACTTTTTCATTTTCAGGACTGTATTTAATGGCATTTTCGACTAAATTTAATATAACCTCCTGTATTAAGACAGGATCCATCTCAATAGCAAACATTGGTTCCAACTTTAACAATATCTTAATTTTTTTGGCTGTCGCTAGCGGCCGCAATTGTCGAGAAACATTTTGAATTAAATCATTAATATCAGAAGGTTCCTTATTAATTTTGAAATCACTCGACTCAATCCGACTGACTCTGAGAATAGACTGAATGTAACGATGCAGCTCTGAACTTTCTTGTCGCAATGATTGAAGACCGTTCTGAACTTCTGAAGAAGGCTGTGAGGCCAATAGCCGATCGCAAATAGCCTGGATTTTCGCAATGGGCGTTTTAAGGTCATGACTAAAAAGACTGACAAAGTTATTTTTCAACTTTTCGATTTCCTGATAATATCGTTTTTCCTCTTCAAGTCGCCAATTTATATTCTCTTGTAGAGTCAATTGATAGGCGACAAAGACGATATATGTCACTGCCAAAGTCACAATAGGGGCAAGAACAGGAATCCATGTATACCAACGATCAAAACTCCAAATTGAGATAACAGCAACTCCAATCGCTGTCCAAACTAAAAATACCAGTGCCACCGCATGAGGATAAATTTGTAAAATTGTACTCGCAAACAAAACCAAAACTGCTAGAAAAAAAGCGACCCAATCAAAAGATATTCTCTGAATCCAACTGTTCTCTAACACATTTTCAGTTAACTCCGCCATAAGACCCGCCCTGGATATAGACCCAATGGGTGAGGCGTAGAGATGACTTTCCAAGTCCCTTGTTCCAACAATCACAACTTTATTGCGAAGCAAGGGAAGGGTTTCTTTTGGATGATTAATTAAATCAGATGCATTTACAGAAGGATAATCAGCCTCTCGAGTTTTAAAGTTTATTATTTGTGTTTCACCACCAGACAGATGGTAAAAGTTGTTATTATCTTTTGAAATAACGCTGGCCAATCGAATTGCCAAATGAGGAACTTGAATCAAAGGAGAGGAAAATCTCCGAATATTTCGATCCTCATCTCCAAAAACATCAATGATTCCTGTGTTACGACCATAAGTTGAAGTAAATGCGGGCAAAATGGCTCTTCCATCCGAGTCTAAACGGGAAGCCCAAAGAACTTTTGCATCAAACAAATAAGGGTAGTCTGTCGCATGGGGGGTACTGCCAAAAGAGTCAGAAGGGAAAAAAAAAGTTAAAGCTACAAATTGAGGATCACCACTAAGAATAGCTCCAACTAATTTATTCCAAACATCTGGATTCCAAAAATAACTATCTGTCAAAGAACCCAACTCTTTAAGAGGACGAATTATATTCTTATTATTTTGATTCCATTCCGACCATTCGGACTGCTGAATATAAACTAGGACAATTTGATTGTTCGGTTTTTGCAAACGCCTTATTTGAAAACGAAAATCAAATTTATCGGTGGAGTCTAACAACGCCACAGTAATACCTATGGTCCAACACAAAAAGCCGCGTAACCAGACCCCACGTGTCCGCAAAATCCATCGATACCAAATAAAAAGCTGTAATTTTAAATTTCGGCTTAAGCGAAGTTTGATCATATATAACGCAACGTATCAACAAATATTAATAAGTTCAATGATTTAGTAGAAAAAAAGGGCTTTCATAGCCTGACAAGAACGAATCGAATATATACCTGCAAAATA
>JAIBAM010000026.1 GCA_019695175.1 Bdellovibrionales bacterium | reverse complement strand
TTGAAATCAAATTAAGAAAATAAATTTTTTTCATAATATTTTATTCTCATGAGAAAAACTTCGAGTAGGGTAGTTTTTCACAAAATATTTGATATTTATATTAAAATAAATTTATTTTTTTTTATTATATAAATAAAAAGTTTCCCCTGCCTATTCCATAATTCAAGGTGCAACACTTGTTCCAGATTAAAATGAATTAATTTAAGTGTGGTTAGAAATTTCTATACAACTGTCGATTTAAATAAAATTTGTGCAAAAATTTTTAATAGAAGAAGGTTCTGAAAATAAAAAATAGATCTCGATTTGAGACAGTATTTCTAAAGAAAATTCGATTCCTACGAGAAATGGATTTTAGAATATTTATTTAACTATTTATGTTTATTGTTAAATTTATATTTTTTGGTTCAGTCTCATTTTGTATCTCACCTTAAGTCTAGGTTAAACCGATAAATAATCATCTGGTAATTAAATGGTTTTGTAATTTAACAGGTGGTTCTTAAATGAAAAATGAAACCAAAATATTAATAGATATTCAGCCGATTGTGATTTCAAAATTGTATGCGGCGATGATATTGGGTATTTCATTTGCTTTGGGCTGCACAAACAATGTGGCAGTTAAAATTTCTTCTTTGAGTTCTGAAGCCCTACAAGAATCCTCGAGTTCAGATGGATCAGATAACAGAAATACAACAGAAGGTTTAAAAGTAAGTGCCGAAGGAGTTCCAACAGGGGAAAGTACCATTCAACTTCTTGCATTATCCATTAAAAGTGATCAGGCAAATCACTACAGGTACAAATTTGGATTGAGCTCGCAAGTAAGTTGTGGAATGGATTTGAATTATTCCCAAATGATTCCTATCTCCCAACGTTTAATCTTAGACCTTAGTCATATAGCGGTTTCCTCTGAAGTGATACTGTGTCTTAAAGGAAATCGCGTGAGCTCCTCTGGTACCGCCGAAGGTAGAGAGGTTACAGTTTATAGTTGGAAAAAAGTTAATCCCGTTATTGATGTGAGTGGTTGTACAACTCATGAAAATCCCAATGGTTCCGAAATGACGATTACAGATTGTCCGACAACAGACCCATCGATTCCCCCTAATGATCCCAACCCAAGTTCTGATCCTGTCGCCTTAACTGATTGGACAGTTTATACCAACAGCACTCATTATTATGCTGATGAAAGTCAGATAAAAATAAGTTTACCTAATTCAGTTACTGGTTCAGTTACTGGAGTCGATTTGAGTGATCTGAAGTTGACTTTAGATCAGAATGTTTCGGTAAAAAATGGGTCGGTGACTTTAGATGAAAAAGTCATTTCTTACCTTCCTGCAAGTGGGTTTTATGGCAAAGATGAATTTACCTATCAAATAACAAATAACAAAACAAAAAAAATTGGCAAAGGAAAAGTGGTTGTAAATGTGATGACACCCTACACTTGGACTGGAGCTGATTCCACAAGTAAAGGAACTCATAGTCAGAAGAATTTCTGTGGAAAAGTGGTCAGTGGGAAATGTGATGGGTCTACATTTCCAGGACAAATATATTATGAAAACTTTTTAGAGGCTCATTATGTGTTTGATGATACTTGTGTTGCAAACTGTGAAGTCGAAATTGATGGAACTCCTGGTCAGTTGGGTTTTGTGGGATTAAGAGGAACAAGTATTGATATAAATAATTTCAGTGGTATTTTATATCAAAAATCAAATGTGGCTTTAGCTTATTTGCAGAGAACTTGGTTAAAAGCTGTGAGCTTGAATATGAATTCAAGTAAATGGGTGGGTGATCAGCACTCCCTTTGGATTGATCGTGCTACAGTTTGGGCCGGGTGGATTCCTGAACGTAAAAATGATATAGCGCTTAAAATTACCGGTGGTTCATTTGTGAGTCCTAAAGAAATGACTATAAATGGATCGCTTTACATCTCTTCTGCGGCATCGTTTTCTCATAATTTAGGTCAAATTACTTTGAATCGATATTGGTCTCGTAATGCAAATAATTATGCTCCAGAAGTTCGATTCTATGATCTCAACCTTGGGGCTTCAGAGGTTACAAAAAAACAGGGTGACGCTGTAGGGTTGCAGTGGGCCTCTCATATTATTGTTGAAAGAAATTTAGGTATAAACCCCTACGGTATTGATGCTAACTTGGGTACAGGTAGAAATCCCGACACTTGGGAAGATTTAACTTCACCAGCAGTCATTACAGTTTTAGGTGATGTGGTCATGGGTGGTTATGGTGGAGCCCATTGCGACTATCAATGTATTCCTCTGGTCGTAGAGCTGGCGGGTGAAGGACAACAAAATATTCGTGGTCTTATCGTTGAACCAGATGCTTGGTCTCAAGCGAACGGAGTTTTATTCCATTTGGATAATAGATTTAACGTTGTGAGCTACGCTCCTACTTTAAAAATTAATAAGTCCAGTGGAAAAGTAGTTATGAATGATGTTGTTGGGGTTACGGGCACCTTCGAGTATGTCAAATCCGCTGGATATGATTTTGCAAATTCCAAATTGGTCTTTGCAGGAGCTTGGCATGGGTCCAGCTTTATTCCTGGATCTGCTGAGTATCAGGATATTATCTGGGCGCATTTTTTTGGTTCTCTGGATATTCAAGCGGATCGCCTTGTGGTTCACGGAAACTTTGAACACCGAGGTAATTATTATGTGTTTGGTAAACTTGGAAGAGGAACAAAAGTCATTGTTGAGGGGGATCTAATAGTTGAAAATTCCGGAGATCACGATCGTTTGGACCGGGCCGTTGTTTTCACACTTGAGGGCGAAAAAAATCAGTCCATCCGTCAAATTGGGTCTTCGGGTTATCTCGTCGGACATGTGGAAATAAATAAGTGTTCTGGAGTGACACAACTTTCGGGTCAAATAGGGACCATGGCTGATTTTATTGTGACTTCGGGAAGAGTTGAAGCGGCATCTGGGAGTTTATTTTATACTCGAGCCCATGGAATTAATAACGTTAAATCCACGATTAAGGCGTCAGGTGTTAGTTTCGAATCTTTAGAAATTCAGCATGGTACAGAATTGGCGAGTGATCTTGTGACAAAAAATTTAACTATTGGTCTGTCCACAAGTTATTCTGGCCTGATCGCTGCAGGAAACAAGATTCAAGTTTTAAATGATGTTAATTTAGTTAAGAGTGCTACTAACTATAGTGATGGTTTGAAAAATATTGAACTTATTGGGTCGAATGATCAGACAATAAAATTTGTAGAACCAAGCTTGTCTGGTGGATTTTCAAACTACAAAATATCTATAAATAAATCTCAAGGAGTTGTGAATGTGGTGAATGACGGTCAATTAAATAGTGTTGATCTCGTAGCTGGTGAGCTCAATGTTTGCTCTTCACACTTAGTGGTTGGCGATCTGAAGTCAGCTTTGAGTTCCGTACTTAAGTATGGCGGAGTTGGTACGTCGAGTCTTTCAAACTCAACGGCAACTATCAGTGGAACAACTTTAGCTTGTCAGCCTTGATTCAAAATTTGCTTGTCGTCTTTGATTCAAAGTATATAAGTCAGCTGCAAAAGTAATGAACCTTTTAAGATTTATTTTGAAGTCTTAATTTTCGAGCCTGCTGCTGCCCTTTCCAATAAGTTCTAGCTCGTGTAAGCTTCACCTTCTCAATTAGCATTAGTTAGAAAGTGACTTAATGACAACTTTAATTTCAAACTTGAATACAACCCATTTTTAAAAGAAAATCCTTCTTTGCTTTTTATAGGTTCACTGGCTTTTTGGGCGAAGTGGAGGTTTTGATGTTAGAGGATGAAAAAAAACAATTGATTTTACGAAAATCAGCCGACAGGGGCTTTGCTGATCATGGTTGGCTGCAAAGTCATCACACCTTTTCCTTTGCAGACTACTATGATGAGAAATTTATGGGTTTTGGGGTTTTACGTGTCATTAATGAGGACATCATAAAAGGGGGCGCCGGTTTTGCTACCCATGGACACAAAGATATGGAGATTTTAACCTACGTTGTAGAAGGAGCTCTTGAACACAAGGATTCCATGGGAAATCAAAGCATTATTTATCCTGGTGAAGTTCAGAGAATGAGTGCTGGAATGGGAGTTCGTCATTCTGAGTTTAATCACCTGAAAAACTCTAGAACTCATTTGTTACAGATCTGGATTGTACCAGATAAAATGAACTTAGCCCCTGGGTATGAACAAAAATCTTTTTTGCCAGAACTTAAGAAGAATCAACCCATTTTGGTTGCCTCAAAAGAAGGTAAAAATAACTCCGTAAGGATCCATCAAGAGGTGGAAATCTACGTTCTCAAAGCCACTTCATCAGGGAAAATCCAATTTCAACTTTCCCAATTTGAAAACTATTGGCTTCAGGTTATTTGTGGAGATATTTTAATAGACAACAATAAGTTGCTCACGGGTGATGCAATCGGTTTGAGACA
This sequence comes from Bdellovibrionales bacterium, assembly GCA_019695175.1. GTDB lineage: Bacteria > Bdellovibrionota > Bdellovibrionia > Bdellovibrionales > UBA1609 > JAIBAM01. The sequence continues at coordinate 34,971 of JAIBAM010000026.1, read as the reverse complement.
AACAAAGTCCTGCACCTTGCAATGGTCGCAAGGTGCACACTTACTCTTGTTTGCTCTTCCTTAGACGGACTCTTGGTTTGAGATTGCAGTGGCTTTACTGTCGTCTGGCTAATTTACATTATATTTTTCCAATTTATTACTTAAGGTCTCTTTGTAATCGAATCGTCTGATTTCGCTAATCATCCGCTTCCACTTGTCCACCACCACCATCATCTGCAGCAGGATCCCCAATTTCTTGAGGAGGTAACTCTTCGTCGATGGGAAGAGTTACACCTTCTACTACTACGACAGCGTGTTGTGGGGAGGGGTGAGTAGTAGTGGGTGGACGTTGAGGCCGCGCTTCGAGAAGACGTCTCCTCTCTTGGATTTCTTGTTCGTGATCTCGTACCCAACTTGCAATTTCCGCACGGGCATCTGCTTGTTGGCGCCTTTGTAGATACTCTGTTTGCCGTTGTATATCTTCGAGAGCCAATCTTCTAAGATGTTCTTGTTTGGCTATTTCTTGTGTTACTCTTATCTGTCTACCCACTGTGGTTATAAGGGTAACAAGGGTCTGATAACTCTCAGCAGCATTGTCTGGCTTTATATATTTTACAATGAAAGTAAGCAATTGTTGTGTAGTAAGTAAAACATCTGGTTCAGGTGTAGTAAGCGTACGCACTCCAGGAATTTTCTCCCTAAATGAGAATAGATTAGCATTAATGTATTCAAAAATTGCAAGACGTGCTGCTACCAATGTCCCTATAGCGACGTCGTAACCACGAATATCGATTTTAGCTAGTTGATTTGCCTGTAACAAAACTTCTCTCTTCGTCGATAGATTAGATTCCAAAAGTAGATTAATTAGGTGCTTCAAGCCCAGCAGCTCCGCTGCAAAATCCCAGAGAAGTGGTCCGGGAGTAGAAGGACTCTCTACATGATGGCGGAACTCCATTAATGCGAGAGCTGTTGCAGCAATGACCTCCTTTCTAGAAGCTTGGCCTATGAGGGGAACGGGGATGGTATGAATGCTATAACTTAGGTTGTGAGCGTTACCTCCTCTATGCTTAGTCGTAAAAAATGAACTGAAGTCAACCATTAGCGCAAGAGTTTCAGGCATAAGAAGACCATCTTTTAATCTTACTTTGATTTTACCTTCCTTAACTTGGCCGAGGCGTGCTTGATAGGTCTTTAGTGAAGACAAATCTTCCCAACCCTCAACACCACTCATTGGATCTACCCAAAGGTCGACATCTATTCCATCAGGGACGATAGGATTTGATTGCCGATACTGTTCTATTTGAAATTCAGCATCTAAAACTGCGCTTAGTCTGCCTGGTGGCATCTTGATATTCTGGTCAAAGTAACTTGCAAGATCCACACGGTTCGGTCCGCTTAGTTGGCTTAGGAAAGCTTGAATACTTCCTTGCACAGAAGGGTGAAAGAACTGCTCAATTACACCAGACCTTGCTAACCTCCAATCGGCCGCGAGTGCTCTTCTTACAAAAGCTTGTACTTCTTTATATAAAGCTTCTGGAGGTGCTGCATCACTGATGAATAAGTCAAAAGCTCCAAGAGTCATTACTTCACCATACATCTTTGCATCGAGGGAACGAAGTAGTGTAGCGTATGCATCAACAATACTTCTAGCTAAAGGAGTATTGTTCGGATCTACTACATCGAAATCACTCATTAGTCTTGTAGGTCCACTAACATACCTAGGCTTACGAGGATCTTCCGAATCAGTTTTTCGGTTACCAAAACCAAGGGATGAAAGTAAAGCTCTACATGTTGGTCCAGGGCTTCTTTCTGGAGGCATTGGAGCAAACAGAGGTCTGGGCATTCCTTGATCAAAATGTTGGTCTAGATTATGGTTACTAAGTGCTCTCAAAGCATAATTCCTCAAGGACGGACTGTTCAGCGCTTGAGATAACCCACTCGCAGCTAGGAGTGCTTCATAATTGGGGATGACTCCATCAGCAAAGCTGAATTTGGGTGTCGTTGCAATAGTGACTATTAAAAAAACAAAAAAAGATCTAATCATGAACATAAATAAAGGCCCCTTTATTTTTTGTATTTTGTCCAGTGGAAGTGGTGCTTTAATGTTCTCTTAAAAGTAATGTCAACAAATTGCTTATAAAATAGTCATTTTTACATGGTTTAGGCGTGGCTTTACTGTCGTGGTCTAAACTTATTACAAACAATTATGAGTTATGAGGGTATAAATTATTTTTAATGAGGGATTATATTAATGAGGGATTATTTTAAAGATCGTTAAATAAAATATCACGAATCTCGAGGTAAGGCATAAAGGGATAAATCACGACTCCTTTCATGGGCTTGATATGCCCAAAGGCTTTTAATGCCTTCCCATAAAAACTCAGTTGGGCAAAAGCTTTATCTAGTTGCAAGGAATCACCTGTTTTGTAGTCAACAATCCAGATTGCACTGTCAGTTTCACCCCAAAGATCTATTTTCCCCTCTAAAGTGGAACTGTTTTTTTGTAAGACTTTAAACCCCCACTCTAAATAGCCTTTGCGAAGTAAGTGCATAAAGGGAGGGGTTTCCAATTTATATAAAAAATCCAAGGCACTTTTAATTTTGTCAGGGGTTATTTTGTCAGGGGTTATTTTGTCAGGGGTTATTTGGTTAGGGGTTATTTTGTCAGGGATGGTTTGATCAGAATAGGACTCGTTTGCGTTCATTAGATTGTATTTTGTCCCAGAAAATAGCTTAAGGAGCTCCTCTATGGAGAGTTGGTTCATCCCTATTTGTTCGAACAATTGATGAAGCATTACCCCTCTTTCAATCCATTTGTAACTCAATGGATTGTTACTCTCCGTATTATTTTTTTGGATTAAGCTCGTCACAGATTTTGACAATATAGGTTGCTTTTTGGGGTCAGAATTTTTGATATCTAAAATATGATTTTTATCTGATAATTGCATCCAAGACGGACGAACGTGGGGCGGAGAAATGGATATGAGGGGATCTGTGCAGGCTTCGTTGGTTTTTTTTTGGAGCACTTCATATAAATAATAATTATTTTCATAAATTCCCTGCTCTTGAGTGGACCAGTTCCATCTTTTGAGCCAGGAGCCGGGCCTTCCTTCCCCAGTCCAAGAAAGGAAAACTGTTTCTTGAGCTCGGGTGAGGGCGACATAGAGCAATCGATCCCGTTCCTCCAACTCTTGTAGGCTTTTTCTTTCAAGCTCTTCTCGTGCGTGAATAGAGTATTCAAAAGATTGATTTTCACCTACAGGAGCTTTCAAAGACCAAGTTTGTTGTTGCTGATTAATCACAATCCAATTTTGATAGGATTGTCGTGGGGCTTCATCACAGTGGGGTAATACAATGTGTTTGTTTTGCAATCCTTTAGCACCATGTACTGTCATTAAGTTGATTACATTTGGTTCAATAGCAGTGACCGCATCGCCCTCATTTTTATTTTCAAAGTCGGTGGATATCGTTGTTTGATACACAAAGTCTAATATTTTAAAACCCGGCTTTCGAGCCGATTCGTTTAGAAGAGAGACCAATTTCCACAGGTTGGCTTCCCGTCTTCCCGTGGAATCATGAAAATTACAAAAATCAAAAAAACCAAAATCAACTAAAGCTTGCTCCCAAGTTAAAATAAAACCTTGCTTTTGACATTTAATTTTTAAATTTAACAGCGAATTTATCGTGGGATGACTTTGTAAACTACTTTTAATGAGTTGAGTCCAAATGGGTAGATTTATTTTGTGAATATTTTGAGCTAAATCCATATCTGGTATGCGAAACCAGGGTGACCTTAAAAGCTCCACAATATTACGGTCATCAAAGGGATGAACTAAAAATTTAAGTAAAGCTAGGGCATCTCGAATTTCACGTCGTTGCAGAAATCCTTGGGATCCGTGGACATGGGTGGGAAGACCCTGGGTTTTTAGAAACTGAGCCAATTGATAGAGCGTTTGATTTCTTCTGGCCAGAATCAAAAAATCAGAATGGGGGGCCTGATATTTTTCCATGGTTTTTTTGATATGATGGACAATTCCCTCGTATTCATTTTGTCTTACAAAACCGTCTTCATTTTTTTCTGCAGAAAAAAAAGTGGCGACGGTTCGTTTTTCCATGGTGAGTTCACTTCTTGGATTCATTGGTTCAAATTGACAATTCATTTTTAAAAAGAAATCATTAAAAAAATGTAGTAAATCAGGTTGTGATCTGTAGTTGGTTCGAAGGGTTGTGTTTTTTCCATAGAGGCGAATGCGATCTTCACGATCCTTAAAGACACTGACATTAGCACCTCGAAATAAGTAAATACTTTGTTGAGGATCACCGACGATATAGCGTGGTTTTTTATTTATAAGATGATCTAAGATTTCCACTTGAACCGGGCTGGTGTCCTGAAATTCATCGATGCACCAAAAATCCCAGTCTGCGGAAAAAGCTTGAGCTAAGGCAGGGTTATTTCTAATGACAGTCAAAGTTCTCTGTTCCAGCTCTTCCAGCTCCAATAAAGATTGTTCTGATTTCATTTGATTCCAGCGTTGAAAGAAATGATTTGTTAACAAATGAACTTTGTCGGCGTAATAGGTAAACAGAGGCCAGGAGAGAGGTGAGGACGACGGTTGTGCAAATGCGTCCTTTAATTTCTTTGCAAATTCAGAGATTTGATCCTCCAGGTCAAGCCCAATAAGAGATTCGCCTTTTCGTTTGCTGGGCTTTCGATGCCAAGCTGCAACTTTTTCTGAAAGACTATTGTAAAATTTATTAATTTTTAGAAGAGCTAATTCACTTGGATTTGAATCTCTTGCCGCTGTTTTTAATTCTGCAAAGGCGAGATCTCCATCTCTAAGAGTTTCTATAATATTTTTTAATTCTAAAAGATATTGAGCATAGGATCGCCAACTTTCGTTTTGAGTTTGTTGATGGATTTCTTGCACAAAGAAGTCAATTTTATGTGCGTTTTCTGCAAGTTCATTTTTAAATAAAACCCATTTATCTTCTAAACTCGAGGGTCGAAGGTTGGGAAGGTGTTGGTGGAGACCTAATTGGGTGACTTGTTGTTCTATTTGATTAAAGCTCCAGTGTTCCAGTAGTGTCGCAGTTTCTGGAAATTCTAAAAAACAATCTTTAAGAATTTTTCGTCTTATTTTTTGTGCGCTGGATTCATCGATAAAGGAAAAGGTGGGATTGAGTCCGCCCAAATGACCGTAGCGTCGCAGAAATAGATTGAGAACACCGTGAATTGTTGAAATGTGAAGCTTGCTTGAGGAGTTGCAGAAATCTAAAAGACTTAAATCCCCTTTTGTGCAGGCTTCAATTGTTAATCTTTCTCGAAGTTCCTGGGTGGCTTTTTTTGTGAAAGTAGTAACAATCCATCGAGGCCAATTTCCATGCTGATCTTTCCAATGGAGCGAAGTAGATAACACCTTTTGGACTAAAGCTGTAGTTTTACCAGCCCCAGCTCCGGCACGAACAATTTCGTCTTTAAATGATTCGGTCAGATTTTGAATATTCATAAATAGGGAACCTTTTCTTGCTTTTGTTTTCTATAAAATGGGATAAAAAATTAATTTTTAGTAAAATAAACTAGTTTAAATGGGGCGCACGACAATTTTTTTGCCACGGACATTTGGAGCAGTCCTCCATATTTTTGGGATTGGGGGAAAAAAATCCCTGATCAATATTATGCATTATTTGATGGATGTTAGAGTTGATTTCTTTCCAAAGTTGAATTTTCTCTTCTTCAGAATAAAACTTATTTATTTTAATTTTTTTGAACTCTTCAGGGAGCAAATCAGTATCCACTGAAATCCGTAATCCCTTATCACGGTTCATATTTTTGGTATCATAATAGAAAGCACCAACGACATTACCTTTAGGTAATGAGGTCCAACCATGTTCTACTGCTTGGGCATATAAAGCCAATTGGAAATGATTGTTCGTGTTCCAAGAAGCTGCTTGAACTAAACTGCTCGTGGAGGATTTATAATCAAGGACAACATAATCGCCACTGCCATTCGTATCAATGCGATCAATAAAGCCGTTGATTTCCCAAATGTAATTGGAAGAGTTAAGATCTTGAGACATAAAATTTTTCCAAGGAACGGAGAATTTTAATTCTCTAGCAACGGTTTTTGTGTTTGGAAATTTTTTTCTCCATTGCTTTTCGGCTTGAATAAAATTTTGTACCTGCTCCACAAATTTTTTTGAAAAATAAAACCAGAGGTCGTGTTCTGGCAAACTCAGTTCATTTCTTTTTTGTTGTACAATACTTGAAATTTCATCGGTTGAAAGATCTCCTTGGAAAGGTTCTTTTGTCAAAGTTTCAAATATTTTATGAGTTATTTGTCCTCGACTCATTGGATCTAAATCAAAATCCAGTGGGGGAGAGTCTTTTAGGTTAAAAACCTTTTCTGCTGCAAAAATAAAAGGGCATTGAGCATAACGCTCTAAACTAGAGGGTGAAAATTTTGTTATTTTGTTTTGAGCAAAAGCTAAGAGAGGTTTGATTCCCAAATCTTGCTCCATGGATTCTATAAATAGGTTTTCCCTTTCTTTGGGCCAAGACCTCAGGTTTGTAAGGGTCTGGGGAGGGAGTTGTTGAATTTCGTCCCAACGTGTGGCTTGAGGTGCTTTGGGTTGAGTTAAATCCTGTTTCAATTGTTGGGAGTGAATCGCCCATATTTTTTCAATGGAATTGGGATTTCCTTTAAGGTCACAGGAACTTGAGCTTAGAATAAATTCTTTGCAGTTTTTATCTAACAACCAACGTAGATCAAAGGAAAATGTGTCATTTTCGAGATAGGGAATTTGTACACCTAAATCTTGCTCTAAGGTGGATATTTCTTTAGAGCTGATTCCGTTGGGATAGGTTTTACGTTCCCCATTTAAACCCAGGAAATACACAAAATCCATTTCTAGATATTCTGCAGTGGAAATGTTTCCACAAAAAATGCCCGTCTGAAAATCTTCTTCTAAAGAGATCTCCATTTTACCTAGAAAACTTTCAGTCCATTGCACCCAGTGTTTCGAAGGCATGAGGATAGGTACCGCTGCCGCCTGAGCCATTTTGCGAACGACGTCTGTAAGTAATTGCATTTCCTTTTCTTCGGCCCATTGGGGAAATGAATTCCATGATGATACAAACCATTCTATATACTGATCGAAAGTTAGATTTTCTGAGTTTATCTGAGCAAGAATGTGTTCTTGATTTCGATCTTGTTGGGATACGTTGTTTTCTTTATAGAGCCAATTCAATTGGGACGTATCATGAAAGTTAGAAAATAATTGTGAAAAGGTATTATGAGAAATCTGAGGATGAGATTGATTAAAAAGGGTTGTTTCCAAATCACTTGTTGAGAGTTCACCCAGCTGCAGTCGCATTTTTGCTAGACAAGTTTGTACTTGTGGTAAGCTGTGATAGGAGATGGTGGTTTTCTTTTGAGTTGGAATTCCCTCCTGCTTAAGATGGGCGGATAAAAGACTCCAAATGGGTTCAATTTCCGGACATAAAATACAAATATTATTTATATTATTTCCTTGTTCCAACCACTTTCTAACTGTGGCGACGGCATCTTTAATTTCGCTGAGCAAGGTAGAAAAATGTCGAACCTCTGGCTGAACTTGGCTTTTGAGTTGTGCTAAAGTTATTTTGGGTTGAGTTTTTTTAGATATTTTTTGATAGGGTGATAGAACTTCACTAAAAGCACCAGCCCAACTTGGTGTTGGAATAAGGATTTGTACATTTTTATATTTAGCTAGGGTTTCTATGGTTTTCAGTTCTAGACCGCTCATTTTAACCCCCAAGTCAAATTTCAAATTCTTGTTCCAAGTGTATTCAGATGAGTTCTCTTGTAGCAGTCCTATGATCCAGGCGGAGGTCGTTATTTTTTGGTGATCGAGAAACTGCCAAATTTTTTCCGCCAATCTAAACCAGTGGCCCCATTTGGAAAAACTTTCTAAATTTTGACGGAACCAATCCTCTACGAGTTCTGTTGAAGGAATTTGAGTGAGTAGGGGAATGAGTTGTGGCATGAGTTGCATTAGATTGTGGGCTACAGAAGGGCCGCGAGCCCAGGCATACTGTGAATGATTTAATTCTTGTTCGATCCTCACTCGGATAAGATCTGAATCGAGAATTTTCCATTGTGGTTTGTATCTCCAAGCCAACTTTTGCCAAAGTTCATTGGCGCGAAGTACGGAGTCTTCTTCTAAATGGCCATATTTTTTAAGCAGATGATTCTGAAGTTCAATTTTGGATTGGAGGTCGGGAACCACCCAGGTTTCTGTTTTTGGGTCAAACAAGTCTAAGTGGTTCTTTTTTTCATTAAAGTTTTTTATATGACAAATAGTGCTGGGCATTTTTCAGAAGGTGGCCTTTCTTGTATTAAGATGTATTAAGAAGAAAGTTACATAAACTATCTTCGCTGTTTGAGGTGGCGTCGGAAACTACTTCCGCTGCTGCCACCGCTACCCTTCCCTTGGCGGTCGGAGGAACTGGATGAATTTTTTAATCCAAGGATACTTGCTAGTGGTCCAAAGCCAAGTTCTAAGGAGGCTTGTAAAATATAACGCCGATCTTCGCGTTGGCCAGGGTAATCTCCTAACTCAACTCCATATGTGGCTGCGTCAATACGAATCAAACCTAAATTAAATCCTGCACCTAGAGTGTAATATCCTTCGCTAAATCCTGCACGAATATCAATTAAGGGTATGCCAATTTCAACCCCCAAATGAATTTTTCGACCTAGCTGAACGCCAGACCGATCTAAATATTTAAAATCAAATGCCGGGGCCACCGAAACAATAGGTGTATCAATATTTAATGCCATGCCAACGATCATTTCGCTTTGTTGTGTGGGAGGTGTTTCTAATCCCAAACTTGTTGGGCGAAAAGTGGTATTTCCTACATCCTTCCATACGAGAGAAAAAACTGGGGAAATGGGACCTGGAATGAGAAGGTTCATGCCTAAATCAAACGAGTACCCCGTTCCCTTGTTTTGTGCATTATCAGTGATGGTTGAAGGATCTAAATTTGAAATGTAGGAAGGACCAAAGGGTTTACGTGACCCGGTTCTTTGAATGTATTTAATGGTTGTGCCAATATGAAAAACTGGGAGTAAGGGGAGGGAGGCCCCAAGCGCATAACCATAATCATTTACAATACTCACGTCTAAGTTCGGGTAAACAGGATTATTTACATCAAAACTGGCGTCGGCATGATCGTAAATCGCAAAACCAAGATTAGGTAATGTCAATGCTGACTTGGCTCCACCTCCCGCCCATACATGATCGCCATATAGATTTTGTACGGTTTGTTCAAAAGAAGAAGAGCTTTGAATATCACTGACTGTGGATAATACCTGAGCTCCGTTTAGTCCAATTTTTGGATCCATAATGAGCCAATTGATTCCACTGACTCTAGATAACCCAGCTGGATTATAAAAAAGGGCGTCCGCATTTTGTACCACACCCACGTAGGCATTTCCCATGCCAAGGGCTCGCACTGAAGTATTTATTTCATATAACTCTGTGGCTTGACTAAAATCCAATTTAAGTAAAAACAAAATTATAATATAAACAAATATTATGGGCATGCGCATGCGGCCGCATCACCCGTACAAGTTCCTAGTCCTATGTTTTGACTTTCATTCAGGAGAGTACGTATGGCTTTTTCGTCATTAGCTGTTATGGATGTGGTGTCAACAATTGCAGGACTGCTGCAAAGTGTGGCATAGGCAGGGGGAAGCAAAGCACATACAGTTGTGACCTGAGAAACAATATTAGCCCCTACGGTGCTAGTTCCAATATTTTGTAAAGCATCGATGGCAATGGTAAATCCGGTGGCAACTTCCTTGGCATCAGCTGAGGGAAGACTGCCTCCAGCACAGGGATCAAATCCTGCATCCACAGTTCCGTTAGCTGGCGAACTGTCGCCGTAGCGGGTCAAAATGGTGCCGATTTTTGCGAAGGCAATAAAGGCCATGAGAAAATTTTCATCTGCGGTTCGATTCGATCCTCTAAGACCAATGGTCTTAATTAAGGTTTCAGCTTGAATACAATAATTTTGTAAAGTTGAATTCCCCCCGGGAAAGGTTTGTAGCAACCAAAGTAAAAATCTCGTAGCACCAATATTGTTTAATGATGTAAGTAAATTTAAAAAATTAAGACCACAAAGCCCTCCGTAGGCCGTGGCTTTCAATCCGGCTACTTCTCTTCTTGCTAAAAAGCTTGTGGTCATACCACTAAACTTTGTCAAGGCTGCGGAGTAGTTACTTTGATTGATAAGTTGTTTGGCGTCTTCGTAAAGGGCTTCATCTGTATAAGGATCACTAAATGTTTCTAAGATATTAACAGAGCAACCTGTGATCAAAAAAGTAATGAAACAAAAAAGTCTTTTAAATTGTTGAACATAGCGCGCATTTTTGGAGCTCAATTTAGTGTTCCATTAGTCTTCGTGAAAAATTATTGTTTGTTTACATTCTATAATTTTGAATGAGAACTTTCGAGGCCAATTTTTAGATTGCAATGGGAGATGTTTCTTTTCCATTCAAGTTTTTTTAGAAAAATATACTCATAATTTATTTTTTGACTTAAATGACGCCAAGAAAAAGTCGAGCTCTTATCAAAAGGCCAGTGGATTTTGGTCGAGTTATTTTTCTCAACTGAGGATACAAAAAATATTTTTTTGTTTTTTCATTTCTTGCCTCAAGGGTTCTGCCAATGTTTAATGGCTCTAATTAAAATTCAAACAAAAGCTCAGCAAAGAGGAATGAAAGTGGTGGAGGGTATTTATGGGGTTAGAAAATCAATATTACGATTATGATCAACTCACACTTTTTTTACAGGAAACGAATCGAAAATATCCCTTAATAACTCGCTTAGAATCTTTGGGGATATCTTCACAAGGTCGAAATATATGGTTGATGACACTGACGTCATTTTCCAGCCATGAGCCAAAGCAAAGACCCGGGATTTGGGTTGATGGAAATACTCATGCCTCAGAATTAACTGGTTGTCAGGCCGCTCTTTTTTTGATCCAGTATTTGACCGAACAAAGTGAAACAAAAGAGATACAAGCTCTCCTGCAAGATGTGGTTTTCTATGTTATTCCTCGTCTTTCTGTAGATGGAGCAGAGTATGTTTTAAAAAATAAATCCCCTTTGCGATCTTCGCCTGAAATATTTCCTGGACATATTCCTAAAGAAAATTTTGTTATTAAGGACATGGATGGAGACAATGAAGTTCTTATGATGAGAGTTCCAGATGAATCAGGTTTGTTTAAAGTTTCTCCAGAGGATCCAAGGTTAATGATTCAAAGGGAACCCTTTGATCGATTTTCCAATGCGGGACCCTTTTATCATCTTTATCCGGAGGGTGAATTTGTAAATTTTGATGGATTTCATAAGAAATTTATAAATCCCATGCGTTATGACTTAAATCGACAGGCTCCAGCGGAATTTTCCCCAAAAGAATATGGGGCTGGTGCCACTCCAACAGAGCTTCCAGAAGCAAAAATGTTAATGAATGCCATCGTGGAACGTCCCAATATTGCTATTAGTTTAACCCATCATACCTATGGTGGTTATTTATTGCGACCCATGTCAACCCATCCTGACAGTGATTTTACTGTTAATGACTTATCTATTTTTAAAGCAATGGGTGAAATCGGGCAAAAGTTAACTGGCTACAAAACTCTCTCTGTTTATCACGAATTTAGGTATGACCCAAAAGAGTGTATTGCCGGGGCCTGGGACGACTGGTGTTATTTGCATCGAGGAATATTTTCGTGGACCACTGAGTTTTGGAGTCTGCCGGCCCAATGTGGAATCCAATACGAAAATGCAACCGATATCTATTTAAAGCCCGGAAATGAAAACTTACTCAAAGTCCTTCAGTGGTGTGATCAAAATTTAACCCCTGGTTCTTATTTTAAGGATTGGAAAAAGGTCAGCCATCCCCAGTTAGGTGCGGTGGAGGTCGGTGGGTGGAGAACTCTTTTTACTTGGAGCAACCCTCCAGCAGAGTATTTGGCTCCGGAACTGAAAAAAGTAAATGAATTTACTTTGTGTTTGGCTCAAATGTTACCAAAAATTTTAATTAAAAACATGGGTGTGGAAAAAAAATCTAAAGATGGTTTTTTAGTTAAAGTGGAGTTGCAAAATACCGGATTCTTGCCAACATCAATTTCAGATATGGCACAAAAAATCAACGTCTATGACTCGCCTCGGGCCACAATACAATTAGGTCCACAACAAAAAATTATTGTGGGAAAACCCGAAACCCATTTGCCCCATCTCAAGGGACGAAGTTGTCGTTCTCCGTGGTCTTCCTCGGTTATGGGTAGTGGTTGCGTGGAGAATGATAATGAAACCAGGCTAGAGTGGTATATTGAGGGATCAGGTCAGATTCTTTTGCAAATTAACTATGGTGCGGGAGGGTCACTTCAAAAACAGATCGCACTTACTTAGGGAGTTGAAAACTTTATGACAGGAACAGTGTTTGAATTTTTATTTGACATTAAATTAATGATTGTAATCGCTTTGTTTTTTTGCGGACTTTATTTGGTCACGAAATGGCGCCTGATGCGTCTTAAAAAAGTTTTGCAGGAAAAGCTTGTTGGAAACCAAGCTCAAGCTCAGGAGTTGGGTTTATTAAGAATGAAGCTAGAGTATTTGCAAGAATCCCAGATTCACAACTCTAAGGAGAGTGATGAAATAAAAAAGCAGTTGTATTTAGAGTTTTCCCTTTTGCAAAGAAAATTTTTAGATGAAAGCACCGTTCAGTTAACGCAAAAGAATAGAGAGGGGCTTCATCAATTAATCCAACCCTTTGATCAACAATTAAATGAATTAAAATCACAAATTAAAGATATTTATGACAAAGAATCAAGAGAAAGATTTTCTCTTAAAAAAGAAATTGAGTACATGTTGCTCGCTCAGCAAAAAATGACTTTGGAAGCTCAATCTTTGACCCAAGCTCTTCGTGGGGATGTGAAAACCCAAGGGGTATGGGGTGAGATTGTTTTGGAACGTATTTTAGAAAACTCTGGGTTGCGCGAAGGAGAAGAATTTATCGTTCAAGGGAGGGGATTAAAATTAAAAACGGACGAAGGGGAAATGCGTAAGCCAGATGTTTTAGTTCGCCTTCCTGGAAATCGAAATTTGATCATTGATTCAAAAGTAACTTTGACCTCTTACGAAGCCTATATAAACTCTTCAAAGAGTGAGATTGATGCTTCTTTGCAAAATACCGCGAATTCAGATGATCCCGTTCTAAGTGGTCTGGTTTTAGGTAAAAAAAATCACAAACTGGAATTACAAGAGTTTATCCAATCCGTTCGTCGTCATGTGAGTGATCTCTCAGTGAAAAATTATTCAGATCTATATGGTGTGAACACTCCTGACTTTGTTTTAATGTTTATTCCCACAGATGGGGCTTTCTCTTTGGCGCACCAGACGGATCCAAGTCTTTTTAGCTTTGCTATGGAAAAGCGCATAGCCATTGTCTCACCGTCTTTACTCTTTCCCAATCTTAAAACTGTAGAAACTATTTGGAGGCAAGAACGACAAAGTCGAAATGCGGAGGAGATCGCTCGTCATGCTGGAGCTCTCTACGATAAGTTTTGTAGTTTGATAGAAGATCTGGAGGAAATTGATATCAATTTAAAAAAAGCAGGTGCAGCCAGGTTGAATTTGTATCATAAAATTAAAGATGGCAGGGGTAACTTGTTGGATCGGGTCGAGAAACTGCGTTTACTTGGTGCTAAAGCAAAAAAACGTTTGAATCATGTTTCGGAAGAAACAGAGGATTCTCATGTTGAGTTAACAGAAAAATAGTTCACTTTCGATCGCGATTTTTTTTGGAATTTTTCGTTCAGTTTCAGTGAGCGCTATATTGCCAATCAAGGTTTTTGTGGTTCAAAAAAATGAGTCGACCCTTGGGGTCGACTCGAGATGAGCAGTTTCGTTTACTTAGGGGATCACTTGAGTTTATTTTTTAAGATAAAATTGTCCCCAAACTCTTTAATGGAGCTTAGTAAATATATTGCTTATTCAGTCGCAGATTCTAAAGTTACTTTGGTTCCTAAGTTAAAGTTTAAACCTAAGCCTTGAGCAGCGCCCCAGCTTATATTTAGTCCCAACCCAATACCGTTATCGTTTCTTAGACTGAGTCCAACGCCCACAGCTACATTAGCTTCACCCAGGGTGAGTTCCACTTGTGGTCCAACAACTGAATAAGAACCAAGTAGAGCTTCAGGGCTTGTCAATCCAATGACCACTGGCGAAGTAATGTGAACTTTGCTGTATTCGGTAGGTACTTGGAATCCAAAACCACCGCTTTCAATTCTTACTTTAACTAATTTCTCACTAGAGTTTCCTTGAAGATCTGTACATTTGATCTTACCAGATCCTACCAATGTTTTTCCGCCCACTACAAAGGCAGCTCCTCTTCCCTTATCATTTGCGTCTAAACTGCAATCCCAAGCTGGTGCAACATATTTAGCTTGTGCTGCAAAACCAACCACTGCAAAGGCAGCAATTAATAACTTTTTCATGGATTTCCCCCTCTAATAATTTTTCTTGTAGGTCCCCCGAAGCCCATCCCCGGAGCCCCTCGATTTTGTTGGAAATACCTATAAAAAATTTATATCTATGTAACAAGTATCATGTAAAAAAAATTATATTTTGAAAAATATTCAAAATATATGGAGATGGAAGAGGAAATGAAAAATGTGCAACTTTGTAAAGGCAGGATTGAATATTTTAAATTTGTCCGTTAGGCCTGCAAAAACTTGTGAACTTTTGTAATTAAAAAATGGAGGAAAAAGCGAATGAACGAAAGAAAATACGGAACTTTAAAACAAGCGATTTGGTTCTCTTTCGTAGGTGTTTTTGTTGTGGGCTTGATGGGCTGCCAGGCTGAAAAAGCCATGGACTCAGTCATAGAAGTCAACCAACGGACTAAAGAAACTAATGAAAAGTTAATGAAGCTGGAACAAGAGGTTCGTCTGCAAGGTTTGATGATTGCCCTGGAAAAAATGAGTGATCCCGATTCTTATTTATTAACAGTACCCATTTCTCCAGAAATTTTAGCGGTGGCAGAAACATTTGCCAGAGAAGCCACGGTCGATGAAATAGTGAAGTTAATTTACACCTGGCTTTTAGAAATCAATTTGACCCATCCAAATCCAATCTATTCTGGTGGTTCACCCTCCCAACCAACGGATGCGGAACTCGAGTTTAATAAGAAAGTAATAGGTCTCAAGTACGCGCGTCTTCAGGCTCTAATAACCTTGGCTGGATTGACTCCGCAGCCTAAAATTGAACAGATGATACAAAGTCATATTTTGAACCAATCAGAATATGCCTTTGCGGCTCTCAACTTATTGATGGGGCGCTTTATTTATTTGAAAGAGGGAAGACTTGCTGCCTTGAAGCTTGACGGAATTCCTTTATCGTCGGTGGGAGATTTGGAAAAGAGCGTGGAGGCATTAAAGGCTATGGACTTTATTATCAGGTTACCTTTTTCTGAGAAGATCACTCTCTTAATAAATGATGTTGAGCTTCAAAAATATTTCACTGTAGAAAGAAGTCTCACATCAAATTCTAAAGGTGAAGTTACAAAGCTTTGGGGTACATTGAAGAATAAAGGGGTGAATTTGTCACGGCTTATTGCTTCAAATACCAAAGGTGGTTCGAGCGCAATCAATGCCAACGTCCGCCAGCGTTTGGAAAAGGCTTTGCAAGTTATTGATACTAGATTGGAAGAACAGAGGACTTCTACTCCATAGTTATAGTGAGAATAGCTTTTGCGTCAAATCTCAAGGCTTAATTACTATAGTTTTTTGGAGTTACCTTATGCTTTCTTTTTAAAAAGGAGTCCTTGCCGACTCCTTTTTTCTGTTAGATAAAAAAGGAACCTTTAAAAAATTAAACCAAAAGTAATTTGAGGTATATATGACCCTATTTAAGCCCCAAATAATCCATGACATACCCGTTGTTAAGGCAGAAGAAGTGCAAGCCCAAATGGGACAAAAGTTTAAAATTGTGGACGTCAGACGTCCTGAAGAATTTACGGGTGAGTTGGGTCATATTGAGGGGGCTCAACTCGTCACGTTAGGCCCAGATTTAATCAAATTTCTTGAGAGTGCAGACAAATCACAGGAAATGGTTTTTGTTTGTCGCAGTGGAGGTCGATCTGGTCAAGCTACAGCTTTGAGCTGCGAGTTGGGGTTTTCCCTTACGAGGAATATGTCTGGGGGTATGTTGCGTTGGAATGAGCTGGGTTTTTCAGTTGTAAAATAAAAAAAGGTAAAAATATTTTTCATGGCGTCAATACAAACAGATCTTTCTGAAGTGAAATCATTAATCGAGTTGTTGCAGACAAAATCCTCTGAACTTCGGAGGTATCTTTGACATTGATCAAAAACAAAAACGCCTTGATGAGTTAGAGGCAAAGGCTCAAAATCCTGAGGTCTGGTCTAATCATCAAGAAATGCAAAAAATGAATCGGGAAAAGGCCTTGTTGGAAAAATCCGTGGGTGATTGGCGTCTTCTAACCCAAAAAACTGCAGATGCAGCCCTGCTTCTGGAGATGGCCGTGGAGGCTGAAGATGAGCCAACCTTCAGTGAAGTAAGGGAAGAGCTTAAACAGCTGGAAAAAATCTGCCATGATTTGGAGCTTAAGAATTTACTCAGTGGAGAACTGGACGGGAATTCATCCTATTTGAGTATTAATGCTGGTGCCGGAGGAACTGAAGCCTGTGATTGGGCCCATCTTTTGTTGCGCATGTACACTCGATATGCGGAAAAGCAAGGTTATAAAGTGGAAATTATGTCCATTTCAGAAGGGGAAGAAGCAGGTATTAAATCCGCTACTTTATTAATCCATGGACCATTTGCATATGGATATCTTAAGGTAGAAAACGGGGTGCATCGTTTGGTTCGCGTGAGTCCTTATGATTCTAACGCTAGGCGACACACAAGTTTTGCTTCCGTTTTCTCCTATCCAGAAATCAATGATGATGTGGAAGTGGAAATCAAAGATGAAGATTTGCGCATTGACACCTATCGTGCCAGCGGTTCTGGCGGGCAGCATGTGAATAAAACAGATTCTGCAATCCGTATTACTCACGCACCTTCGGGAATTGTTGTTCAATGCCAAAATGAACGCAGTCAATTTGATAACAAAAGTAAAGCGATGAAAATGCTTAAAGCCCAACTCTATGAATTGGAATTGGAAAAGCGACAAAAGAAAATTGATGAATTGTCGGCAGGAAAAATGGCTAATGAATGGGGGAGTCAAATTCGCTCCTACGTACTGCACCCTTATCAATTAGTGAAGGATCATCGAACGAATTTTGAGTCTTCTGCCCCTTTGCAGATTTTAGATGGAGATCTGCAGGAGTTTATTCAAGCCTTTTTAAAGAAGCAAGCCAGTGAAAGAAAGCACTAAATATCGTTTTTGCAATCACTCCGAACCAGTGCTTAGAGGGAACAGGATTCAAATATGATTTTGTCTTTATCTTGGCGATCTCTAACAAAGTCTTTAGCTTTAAAACAAAGTATATTTAATTTCCCCACTCTTCTCAGTGTATTAGGTGTTGTTATAGGTGTGGGATCTCTTGTTGTCGCTATGGCGGTAGTGAGTGGATATCAATCCACTTTAAAAAAATCAGTGATTGATGTGACCTCCCATTTGATAGTTTCCCGTCCCAATGGACAAGGGGAAAAAGCCGATTTCAATGATGTTTTGCAAGACATTAAAGGTCCCATGATATCAACTTCATTTGTTTATATTGAAGCCCTACTTCCTCACAATGAAATGTTGTCGGGAATCGCTTTAGAAGGTGTTGATATTCATTCAGTTCATCGGGTCTTGAACTTAAAGTCACGAGTGATTCAAGGGGAATTTGTTTTAGAATCCAGGAGGGATGAGTCCGCCGCGTTAATAGGGAAGGGTCTTGCAGCTAAACATCATTTAAAAGTAGGGGATTCTTTTCGTTTGGTTTTGCCCAGCAGTCAAGAGTTCGATAAGGGACAAGTTAAACCTCGCATAGGTCATTTTTTTGTCAGTGGAATTTTGGATATGGGGCGCCACGATTTTGATGAACGGTATGTTTTAACAGATTTATTGTCAGCACAAAAGTTTGCTCAAATTGGGGATCGAATCACGGGGTTTAGGATCCGATTGGCTCAAGATGATTTGGCACCTGCTTGGTCCCGTGAACTTGCCGAGCGCTATCGTTCTAGATTCTATATCACGAGTTGGTATGATGTTAATCAAAATTTATTTAGAGCGATTGAGTTGGAAAAGCCAGTCATATTTTTTGTTATTATGGTCATAGTGATTGCGGCTGCCTTTAATATATGTAGTACTTTGCTGATAAATGTGGTGCAAAAATATCGTGACATAAGTATTTTAAAAACAATGGGAGCCAAAAAAATGACCATTGCTAAAATTTTTGCATGTCAGGGATTAATTATTGGCTCTGTTGGGGCTTTTTTAGGTCTTGCATTTGGTCTCTTTGCCTGCGCCATGTTTGTTTGGATGCAGAACCGTTGGCAAATTTTACCTGCTGAAGTTTATAAATTAGATAAAGTGACTTTGGAGTTGCGTTGGCTTGATTTAATAATGATATTTTTGAGCACGATGTTGGTTTGCTTTTTGGCGACATTGGTCCCAGCTCGTCGTGGTGCAAACTTGCCGCCTGTGGAAGGACTTAGGTACGAATAATGTTGTCTGCAAGGCATATTACTAAAGAGTTTAAGCAAGGAAAAAAAGAACTTCGGATTCTAAAAGGTTTAAATTTGGAGTTGGGTGAGGGGGACGATGTCTGTATCCTTGGGGCTTCAGGAACAGGAAAAAGTACTTTTTTACAGATTTTAGGAACTTTGGACCGTCCGACCCAAGGGCAATTATTTTATCGTCAAGAAGACCTTTTTAGTAAGAGCGATGATTTTTTAGCCCAATTTAGAAATCAAAAAATGGGTTTTGTTTTCCAATTTCATTATTTGATGAGTGAATTTTCTGCAGTGGAAAACACTATGATGCCTGGTCGCATTGCCGGATGGGAAGTTCGTGATTGCCGTAAAAAGGCTGAAAAGCTTTTGGGAATGTTAGATCTCAGCCATAGGCTTCATCACTATCCTTCAGAGTTAAGTGGAGGGGAGAAACAAAGGGTTGCCATAGCCAGAGCTTTATTTTGTGAACCTGAAATTCTCTTTGCCGATGAACCCACAGGCAACTTGGATAGTCAGAATGCTAAAAATATTCAGAATTTATTTTTTGATTTAAAGAAAAACTTTAAGCTTACTCTTGTCACAGTCACTCATGATGCTCAATTTGCATCCAGGTTTACTAGGCAATTACAAATGGCGGATGGTCTTTGGGTGACACCTGGCGCAGGATGGTAATAATCGCGCTACTTTTGACATCAACAGGGTTTACCGTTAGTCTTTTTAAAATTTTTATAAGATTTGCATTTCAATAAAACGCCCTCAATTGGTAGGCTTATGTGATGGAAAAATTTCGATATTTTTTTTTTAGCCAATTCGTAGGGCAAGCCATCTTAGTTTTTTTTATATTTTCTTCTTCCAGTTTTTCAGTGGAAAAACAGCCTATGGGCCTTCCTAAAACATTGGGTCAAAAAAATAATAAAGTTGGAAATAAAAATAAAAAACCAATTCTAGCAAAAACCCCTGCTGTCATAAAATCAGTGGAAGAAAAAAAATCATATAAAAACTTACCTAACGGGAGGAATTCTACTGAGTTGACCGGAAAAATTGAGGTGATTCAATTTAAAGGCCAGCATAAAATTGAAATGGAGGCGATGAAGTCCAAATTGATCAGTCGGGAAGGGGAAACAATTTCCGATGAAGTCATTCGCCAAGATGTTTTAGAGCTGTTCAAACTTGGTTATTTTTATGATGTAAAGGTCGATTGGGACGTTATAAACGGTAAAAATACTCTAACCTATGTTGTTGTTGAAAAGCCATCGGTGATTGAAATTCGCTACAATGGCAATGAAGAACTCACTGATGATGAATTAAAAGAAGCCTCGGGTTACAAATCCTATGAAATGCTAGACCTTACCAAAGTGGGTGAAACAGTAGCCAAGTTAGAAAAAATGTATGAAGAAAAAGGTTATTTTCTTGCAAAGGTAAATTACAAAGTTTTGCCTACAGAAAATCCAGATCAAGTGATTTTGGTGTTTGATGTCAATGAGAATGAAAAAGTTCGAGTTAAAAGAGTTTCATTTTTAGGTAACAAAAAAATCTCAAGTTCAAAGTTGAAATCAGGAATGATGACTCAAGAAGGGGGTTTTTTTAGTTTTATTGCCAACTCAGGTTCCTACAAGCAAGAAGCTTTTGATCGAGACATGCATTTGCTCAATTTACTCTACTTCAACGAAGGATACATACAGGTAAAAATAGAGCGCCCTCAGGTTTATGTCACCCCAGATAAAACCGGGATTTACATTACTATAAAAATTGAGGAAGGGGAGCAGTTTCGTGTCGGGCATGTGGATTTTGCTGGGGACTTGCTCTTTTCCAATCAGGAGCTATTTGATTCCATTCAAATTCACAAAGCGGGAACTTTTCGGTACGAGACTTTGCAGTCAGATTTGCGAGAGTTGCAAGCGAAGTATGGAGATTTGGGTTACGCTTATGCCAACATAATTCCCCGAACTCCCATTCGCGAACAAGATAAAGAAGTGGATATTACCTTTGAGATTGATAAAGGAAACAAAGTTTATTTTGGTAAATTTAATGTGATTGGTAATAGCAAGACAAGGGATAAAGTGATTCGTAGGGAGCTCCGGATTCGTGAAGGTGAACTTTACAATGAGACTCGAAAAAGAGAGTCTTTTGATAATGTAAAAAGATTGGGGTATTTTGAAGAAGTTAATTTTATAAATAAAACTCCTAAAGGTCGCAATGACGTCATGGATATTGATATTTCTGTGAAGGAGAGAAACACGGGGACGATTCAACTGGGGGCCGGTTATTCTAGTTTTCAAGGTTTTATCTTAAATGGGCAAATAAATCAGATTAATTTAATGGGACGTGGTCAAAAGTTAGGGGCTTCCATTGATTTGAGTAAGTCACAATCTTATTTCAAGCTGTCGTTTACCGAGCCCTATTTTAGAGATACGGAATGGTCTGCTGGATTCGATGTCTACCAAAGTCGACGGACGCTATTTGATTTTTCTGAAATTAAAAGCGGGGGAGCTATTCGTATAGGTCACCCTCTAGCTCCTTATTTGGATGGTATTATTCGCTACAAACTGGATCACACCGATTTGAGTCTGACAGATAATGGGGATCCAGATTTATTCCCAGTAGAAACAGCTAACGGTTGGACCAGCTCTCTGACCTTTACTCTGGAATATGACAAGAGAGATGATCGGTTGACCCCTTCTAAAGGTCTTTATAGTAGTTTGGTGATGGAATATGCGGGATTGGGAGGGGAAAAAAAATACACCAAAGGTTTTGCAACAGTTCGATTTTTTAAAAAGACCTTTTTGGAAATTATTTGGCGTAACAACTTGACCTATGGCTTTATAACTTCTAACGATTCAGGCCAACAACCTCCATTTAATGAATTGTTTCTACTTGGAGGGGCCAATTCTTTAAGAGGGTTTGATTGGTTTACGGTGGGAAGACGAAAGCTATCCCAAAAAGCCTTGAATGCTGCAGTGAGCGACCCGGATCCTTTAGCTTCAGCCTATCGACCCTTTGGGGGGACTCAGGAAATTTATTATAATCTTGAGTTTCAGTTTCCGCTCTTAAAAGAAGCGGATATCAAAGGGGTTGTGTTTTATGATATAGGTGATGCCAATGATTATTTAACATTGGATAATTTGCGCAGTGATGTGGGTTTTGGATTTCGTTGGTTTTCACCCATTGGTCCTTTACGGTTTGAGTGGGGTTTTCCCATCAACCCAAGGCCAGAGTATAAGGAAACTGGGGTGAACTTTCAGTTTGCCATTGGACCTAATTTTTAGTGCATAGTATTATTTTGAATTCATAACAAATAAGGAGCTCATGTGAAATTATTTACCGCAACCATTTTTTTATCCTCATTTTTTATCTTTCAACCACAAGAAGTTCACGCCAACACAGCGGGTGGTTCTGAAGTAAAGTCCGAAACAAAAATTGGTTATATTGATATGCAAAAAGCTATTCAAGAAACTAGTTTGGGAAAAAAAGCAAAAAAAGAGTTGGAAGAGGAATTTGGTAGGAAAAAAAAGGAATTGGAAAAACGAGAAGCTGATTTGAAAAAAATGAATGATGATTACGAGAAAAAAGCTTTAGCATTAACAGATGAAGCCAAAGCTCATAAGCAACAAGAAATGCAACAAGAGATGCTAAAGTACCGTGAACTGGTATCTAAAAGCCAAGGTGAAATTCAAAAGAAGCAAAATGATTTAACAACACCTATTATTGAAGGTTTGCGTAAAGTTATTGGAGAACTTGCTGAGAAAGAGAATTACAGTGTTATTCTGGAAAAATCAGAGCAGAGTGTATTGTGGGCAAAAAAGGAAATTGATTTAACGGCTCGTGTTATTTCAGAGTTCGAAAAAAACCAAACCAAAAGTAGCCCTAAGAAGAAATAATAAAGGGAAATAAATTAGTAAGAATAAATCAAAAAAGCTTGGATTCAAATTGAATGATTTCTGGTTAGTAAGTGGTGAAAATTTATAACTGAGACCAGAGATCATTTTCCTAATTGTTTTTGTTTATAAATTAAGGATGACAAATGGAAACAATGACTATCACAGAAATTATGAAAGTGCTGCCCCATCGCTATCCATTTATATACATTGATCGTATTTTAGCGGTGCATGAGGGACCTCAAACTGGCTCAAGATTAGGTCGAAAAGCTGTGGCTTTAAAAAATGTAACTATGAATGAACATTTTTTTGTAGGTCATTTCCCTGATCGACCCATTATGCCAGGAGTTATTTTATTGGAAGCTATGGCCCAAGCAGGTTGTATGGCCTTTCATCGTAAAGATGATCCAGATATGGATGTGGTTATTGCCTCGGTTAGAAATGCGCGTTTTAGAAAGCCCGTGGTGCCAGGAGATAGTTTAAAGTTAACCGCGGAAATTATTAGGGATCGTGGACAAATGTTGTTACTCCAGTGTACAGCTCATGTTGATGAACATTTGGTCGCTGAAGCTGAAGTTCTAGCCACAATTACTTTTAGGACGAAATAATGCAAATTCATCCAACAGCCATTATTTCAGATCGGGCGGAGCTTGCTGATAATGTAAAAGTAGGACCCTTTTCCATTATCAGTGGAAAAGTCAAAATTGGGTCAGGGACCACCATTGCTTCCCATGTCGTTTTGGGACACGAACATGGAGAGTTAGAAATTGGTAGTAACAATCAAATTTTTCCAGGGGCCATGATCGGAGGACCGCCTCAAGATTTATCCTATAAAAATGAGCCCACACTTCTTTCCATTGGAAATAACAATATTATTCGTGAGTTTGTTACTATTAACAACGGTACAGTAAAAGGTGGAGGAGCAACGACCATTGGTCACAATAACTTATTGATGGCTTATGTACATATTGCCCATGACTGCCATATTGGAAATCATGTGGTCATTGCAAACACTTCTAATTTTGCAGGACATGTCACCGTCGAAGATCAAGTACGAATTGGTGGCGTCTGTTCCTTTAGTCAGTTTGTGACCATAGGTAAGTACAGTTATATTGCTGGTGAAAGTGCCATTAACAAAGATATTTTACCATTCTCCATGGCCCAAGGAAGTTATGCGGTTTCAAGGGCAACTAATAAAATTGGTTTAGATCGAGCTGGGTTTGGAAAAGAGGAAATTGAAAATATCCATCGAGCCCTAAGATTCCTCATTATGGGTCAGAGAACTGTAGCTGAGGCCTTACAACTCATAGAACAAGAATGTTTGCCTAGTGAAAATATTAATCATTTGGTGCATTTTGTGAAAAACTCAGCCCGAGGAATAGCGCGGTGAGTGTTCTTTACCCACAAAATAAATTGCGTGTGGCTGTTATTGGTGTGGGGCACTTGGGTAAGTTTCATGTGCAAAAGTACAAGTTATTAGATGATGAAGTTGATTTAGTGGGGGTCAGTGATTCGCGAGTGGATCAGGGCCAGCAAGTGGCCCAAGAGTTTCAAACGAAATTCTATGAAAGTCCTCAAGCACTGATTGGTAAAGTGGATGCAGTGACTATTGCGGCGAATACACCAGCGCATTTTGAATTGGGAAAAATTTTTCTAGAAAATAGAATTCATGTTCATATGGAAAAGCCCATCACATCCACTTCAGCTCAGGCAGAAATACTTTGTAAATTGGCAAAAAAAAATCATTTGATATTACAAGTTGGCCATGTGGAGAGATTTAATCCGGCACTGACATCGGTGCGAGAACGTCTTAATCGACCCTTATTTATTGAATGTCATCGGTTGGCACCCTTTAAACCTCGCAGTCTAGATGTGGATGTGGTGCTCGATGTGATGATCCATGATTTGGATGTGATTTTGTCTTTGGTGAAGAGTGAACCAATTCAGGTTTCAGCAGTGGGAAGTCCTGTAATCACCAAAAAAGTTGATTTAGCTAATGCCAGAGTTGAATTTGCTTCTGGAACTGTGGCTAATATTACGGCTTCAAGGGTTTCTCAAAACACTCAGCGCAAGTTCCGTGTTTTTCAGCCGGATCAGTATCTGTCCATTGATTTTACTTCAGGAGAGGTCAATCTATTGACTAAAACAGGGGAATGGCAGGAAGGGGAGATTCCACTTCAGGCTGAAGCTTGGAATTTACAAAAGGGGGATGCGCTTTTGGCTGAAACAAAGGCTTTTGTTGCATCGGTCAAACAACAAGCTCCAGTTATTGTATCAGGTTATGATGGGCTGGTGGCACTAAAATTAGCAGAGCGAATCCTTGATGATATCCACAAACGATTGTCCTGAAATTTTAATTGTCGCTGCGGAGGCCTCATCCAGTCTTTACGCCCAAAGATTGCTTGAATATTGGAATGCCAATCAAATTAAATATAAATCATTTGGCATAGGCAGTCAGGCGATGATCCATTTGGGTTTTGAGGCTCTGGGTCGTTCTGAGGACTTAGCTGTTGTTGGCTTGCAAGAGGTGTTAGCCCATTGGGGTCAAATCAAACAGGCTTTCAATCTTATAATTCAAGAAGCACAAAAGCGTCGACCCAAAGTGGCTTTGTTATTAGATTATCCAGACTTTAATCTTCGCTTGGCCAAAAGACTGAAACAATTAGATATAAAAGTGATTTATTATATTTCACCTCAGGTTTGGGCTTGGCGACAGTCACGTGTTCACCTCATAAAAAAAGTTGTGGATAAAATGCTAGTCCTCTTTCCTTTTGAAGCGGACTTTTATAATAAGTTTCAAGTGCCGGTGGAGTTTGTGGGTCATCCCCTTTTAGATGAACTAAAAGGGGATCTTTTTTCTAGGGATGCCATCGGGATTCGTCGAGAAAGATATGGTTTAAAAAAAGAAGATTTAGTTTTAGCTTTGATGCCAGGAAGTCGTCACTCAGAATTGAAACATCATCTACAATTGCAAATTGATACTGCTAAACTCTTAATACAAAAACACCCGGATCTTAAAGTGATTTTGTTAATTGCGCCAACAATGCAAAAGGAAGATGTTCTGAATCACTTAAGCCCATTGGATATTCCTTTGACCTTAATTCAGGATGAACCATTTTCCATGATTAGCATGGCCGATATTGTTCTTTGTGCGTCGGGTACCGCGACCTTAATGGTCGGACTGATGGAAAAACCCATGGTCATTATGTACCGCATGAACGGGTTTACGGCATGGCTGGCTAAAAAATTTGTCAAATCTACGGCGCATTTTGGATTAGTGAATTTGGTTTTGGGCCATAGGGTTGTACCGGAACTTTTCCAAGAACAAGCCGGGGTTGAAAAACTTGTCTTTGAATTACAAAAAATAATCGACCAAAAGGAAACTCGAGAACAAATTGTAAAACAGCTGGCCCAAGTTAAAAACAAATTGGGTCAGAGTGGAGCCACAGTAAAGGTCGCAAACGTAGTGGAATCGATGTGGTGAATTTTAAATCACTTTTGGCGCCGTTGGGTGGAGTTTATGGTCAAATCATGCAAACCCGGAACGGTCTTTACAATCAAAAAATACTGCAGAGTATTTCTCTCCCTAAGCCCATTATAAGTGTGGGCAATATGACAATGGGTGGAACGGGAAAAACTCCATTGGTTTTATGGATTGCTAATTATTTAATGGAAAAGGGGCGTTTACCCGGGATTATCAGTCGTGGTTATGGCAGAAGCTCAAACGCCAACCATGTGGATGAGAAGGAGATTAAAAAAGTTAATTTAGAGAATCCTTTACCGGCTCAAGTTTTTGGCGATGAACCCACGCTTATGGCCCTTAAACTACCTGAGGTGCCCATTTATGTGGGAAAGGACCGAGTGACTGTGGCTCAGTGCTTATTAGCTTTAGAAAAAAATATTTCCTGCATTATTGCTGATGATGCTTTTCAGCATCGACGATTGAAACGTCATTTGGATATTGTGGTAATTGATGGTTCGCAAGACCCGCAGGTGAGGCATCCTTTTCCTTGGGGGATGGGTAGGGAATTTTGGTCAGGGGTGAAAAGAGCTGATTTTTGTATTATAAATAAAATAAATTTATCTAATCCCACTTGGGTTCAGTGTTGGCGAGAACTCTTGCATAAACAAGGGCATAAAAGTTGGGCTGAGGCCAAGTACCATTTAGGTTTACCTTATCCTGTAATAGGTACCGGCTCTTTTTCGGAAAAAAAACTTCATGTGATCTGTGGCATTGGTAATCCAAATTCTTTTCTTATGTCTTTACAACAAAGTTTTGGGGTCTCCCTTGGCAAGTCCTTTATCTTTAAAGACCATCAGAGATATTCCAAAAAAAATCTGGATGAGATCTATTTGCAAATTGGGGAACAGCCTTGGATCACTACGGAAAAAGATTTAGTAAAGCTTCAGAAAATAAAACATCCATTGCTCAATTATGGGTGGACCGTTCCGGTTGAGCTTCATTTTAATCAAGGTCTAAAGGAGCTACAAGTTGCGTTGGATCTTTGCTCCGCTTAGTTTGTTCGCATCTATTTTAGTAAAAACTCCGTGGTCTTTTCAAAAAAGATTGGGTGCTGTTTTAGGAGTGATTTGGTTTGATGTGCTCAGAATTCGTCGTCAAGTGATTCTCAGCAATTTAGCTATTGCATATCCTCAGTTGAGTTATAAAGAAAGAGTTTCTATGGGTCGCAGAGCCATGAAGGAGTTTGGGTGTAATTTGGTAGAATACTGTGAATGGTCCCAGTTGTCTCAAACTACTTTGCAAAGAAAATTTGCTTTTCATGATTTAAAATATTTTGATCATGCTTTAGCAAAGGGAAAGGGAGCTTTGCTTCTCACTCTTCATTTAGGTAATGGTGATCTGGCCATAGCCGGGTTGGCTTTGAAAGGATACAAAATAAATTTAGTTTCTAAAGTGTTCAAGACCCAATGGTTGAATCAAAAATGGTTTGCCATGAGAGAAAAAATTGGGATTAAATTGATTCCTCCAAGAAATAGTTCCTATGCAATTTTAAAGGCATTGAAACGAAATGAAATCGTTGTTTTTGTTTTAGATCAATATACAGGACCACCCATCGGAGTTGAAACTGAATTTTTTGGGAGAAAGACCGGAACAGGATTTGGACTGGCAGTGATAGCAGAAAGATCTGGTGCCAGCGTGATCCCAGGTTACACTTTTCGTGACCAGAATGGAATAAATAATCTTTATTTACAAGATGAAATACCCTATGAGATTTCTTCCGAGGAAAATGCAAATCCGAGGGTTAATGACGCTGTAAATATGAAAGACATCTCTTTTGGGGAGCGATCCACTGTAAGACACATGACCCAAATTTATAATGACAAGTTGGAAAGTTATGTGCGCAAACATCCTGAACAGTGGATGTGGTTACATAAACGTTGGAAACAGTTTGGGTAATGGGTAAAGACTCTCTAGTGGACCCCATTGTCCAGACAATGGGGTCCACTAGATTCCTCTGTTTCTTGAATGCAGAGGTTATAAGTAAATGTTATAAAATTAATTTATAAAAAAATCCTAATTAGTGGATTCGGTAATTTTTAGTTTTAAACGTAGGAAACTGGTACTAGTCTTTGGGTCATTTTCAATGACTACGTGAGCTTTTCTCTTGATTGCATTCATTAATTTTTTACTACAAATTTCATCACCAAGATCACTTGAAATTTCAGTTATATCAAAGGACGCTCTGCCACCGATAACATCACGTACAAATAGAAAATGTGCTTGACCAGTCAACGCTGAACTGAATCCTTTTGCATCATCTCCACTGCAAATTACATTTAGAACAAGATCTCTCTCTTTGTTTATAATTAAGAATTTATTATCCCCCAGGCTTTCTGTAATAAATTTTGCAGATACAATAGTATCAAAAACTATTTTGTCATTTAACTCCGATACAACTTGTGCTTCTCCATGTGTGTTTTGCATAAAAATAAGGGTTAATGTCATAAGAGCAACATAGACTTTTCTCATAAAACTCCTCTTGTTAATACTATTGATTAACTCTACTGGAATGAAATGCAAATTTGGTGCTTTCGGCAATGGGCTTTAATTTTGAATTCATCTCTGGCGGTCCATAAAAATGACATTATTTGTTTATAAGTCTGATTTTAAAGCACACACAGTGACAAATTTTGGAATTAAAGAGATTCTTTAAGCTTGAGTTCAAATCATATCGCCATTTTTTAGTTTACAATTTATTTTTTGGCAGAAGTTATTGTTTTGGAGTGTGTACGACTCGTTGTGGAAATGGAATTTCAATATTTTCTTTGCGGTAGCTTAGGATAAGGGCTCGAATAAACTCATGACGAATTAAATAACTATCGGTAAACTGTTTGGATCTTAAAATTACATTAAATTCAATCCCTGAGTCAGCCAGTTTAGTATAACGGATCAAAGGTTGAAAATTCCGTACGGCCCCTTCCACTCTTTGTTGAATTTCGGTCGCGACTGCGAGAGTAACTTGTTCGATATGATCTAAGTCACCGTCATAGGAAACCGAAGCCGGAATTACCACTGAACTTTCCTGATCAAACAGGTCAAAGTTGGTGAGTCGTGCAGTGGCTATCTTTGTATTTGGAGTGATTACAACGTTGTTAGATAGCAATTGAATTTGAGTGCTACGCCAACCAATTTTTTTAACATACCCTTCCACATCAGACTCTAATTTAATGAAATCTCCAACGCGAATGGGTTGATCGACCAACAAGTAAACTCCACTAAGGAAGTTGCTGAGTGTGTCTTGGAGTGCGAGAGCCACGGCAACAGAACCTACTCCCAAAGAGGCCAATATAGGGGTAATGGAGATGCCCAAATTATCTAATCCGACCAGTATACCCACAGAAATAATAGCGATTCGAGTGACCAAAAGGAGCAGGTCTCTTGTGGCGTTGGACGATGTAATATGGCTTGCATTGGCAACAATAGCCAAAATGGAAATGCGTTCGACAAGCCAGACCCCACAAAATATGAGAGAGGTTTTAAGGGCTCCATTAAGCCAATTTAAGGTGGTGGATCCAGTTTCTATACAAAAACGAATGGAAATATAAGCTGCTATAAAAAATAGCAGAAAATGCAGAGGTCGTCGTAAGGCTAGTAAATGTCCATGGGCCCAATTGGGTCGAGCGGACTTGGCCCAACGAATGAACAGCTTCCAAAGCCAGCGAAAAGCGGTTGAAAAGCCAACAAAAAATATAATGAAACAAACAAGGGCGAAAATCCAAGGCTGAGTGACTACGGAGTTAAAAATATCCCAAGCGGCAAGCACTGTTGACCTCGTAAAGGTAAATTAAAATTGATGCATCAAAGTGGTAATAAATTAGGTCAAACGACTTTAAAATCTCACAACAGCATTATACTAATGTATTCTTTCGTTAAAATCCATATATTCTAAAGTAAAATTTCCATCACTCAGATATTTTTTTATATTAGGATCTTCAGTAATATACCGTCCGACAAATTTTTGCACGGAGTCTCCATTGATCTCAAAATCTTTTTGGTAGGTTTTAAAAATTTTCGACAAGCGGTATTTTCTTTTAGTATAAAACATTTCGTTTTGACTCTTGTCTTGAAGAAAAGATTTGGTTTGATGATCTAACTGCTCATTGAGATTGTTGGCTGTATAGGCACGGCTCATGAGAGGTGGGCAACTGACTGCTCCGCAGCTTAATGCAAAAAAAATCCTTGGATCCTTTCCTTTGCTGCGTAATTCTTGATTGAGATCATCAAGACTCTTGTCTTCTCTGAAGAGGCGAAAAGATTTTTTGTGAAAAAAATCTTCAAAAGCGGAGCCCATTTCATGAAGAGATTTTTTGGTATCATTTTGAGCTATAATATTAAGTGCCTGACTATTGTAGGCGTTAATTAAAAAAGCCAACTGTTGTTCTTTGTTGAACTGGGAAAACTGAGAGCTAATAACATCAGCTAAAGTATTTAAGTAATTTTTTAATTTTGAAGATTTTTTAAGTTTTGAATAGTTTATTTTTGCAATTATATTTTTGTTATTTTTATTTTCAGTACCGAACTCTTGCAAAATTTGAGTCCAAGAACCATGAGTGTGATCGAAAGAATCCAGTGCATTTGCTTTTTGGGTCGAGATAAAGATTAAAAGTGCGAAAAAATAAAGTCTAAGTGAACTTTTCATGTAAAAAATCTATCGATAGTGGTGAATAAAAACAGTCTGCAGCATGGGGGAATCGCATCTTAATTGAATTGGTAGATTCATATTAAGTCGGTTTTTGATGGGTTTAATCTGCTGAGTTAACGGTATCAACTTTACTTGTCCCACTGAAGTATCCCGCAGAAGTGCGAACATGAGCGCTGAAAAAGCCAGCGTTTGTATCGCTACTCCCGCAAATTTCTTTAAAAAATTTCCCCTCAAATTCATTTTATTCAATTTCCTTTAAAAATTTTAATTTTCGAACCGATTCACCTCGATGTAATCGCACCGTTTTCCACTTTTGTAATTGGCGTTTGATTTGATCCGTGAGCATTTTAGCCACTTCTCGGATATGTTGTCCAGAAGCTGTAGCGAAAAATGAACCCGCTGATGACGAAACTTTAATTCGTCCTTTAAACATTTTGTCCTTTTTAACAATAAAAGCGTTGATGATGGAGTCGCTTGGGGCGGCATGATGTAAATAATCCAAACGGTCTTGAAGATAACTTTTGGTCAACTCTGAGGGATGAAAACCTTGGGTTTGTAAAGTGACGTTATTTAAAAACATAGATTCTCCTTTAACAAATTACGTTCCTATTGAATCAGAGTAATAAAAATCTCTGATCCAGAATCTAAATAATAAAAAATATTTAGTCCTGTTGGTAAAGTATTTTTGGAAACATTGTTTTTGAGTCAGTTACGTAAACCAAATTTTTCATGAAAAAGCTTAAACTAAAAGACGCAGAAGGAATTGATTTTTAATATTGTATACAAGTTAAATTTCACAGCAACACCAACTGATTTTTTGTTCAACCTTTTCACTTTTTAAATGAACCTCCTTTCGTTTGTTAAAAGATTAACAAATCAAAATTTAAATGCTTTTAAGTGTGCGTCCCTTGTGATTTTTTTTTGCTCAACTTTTAAGGGATTTTTACTGCACACTATTTTTTTTGTTCATCCTCTAGTTGCCATTTTACCATATTTTTCTATTTTTATTTTAGTTAATTTAACTATTTTCCTGAAAATGGATTAATTAAATTCTCAAAACGAGTCGTGGTGAATCATAAGTCCTTTCGTCAGTCAGTCAAGGAATTCAAAAGATAAATAGTTAATTGGACTCAAATGTCATTTGAGTGGCAAAAAATATACAATCTTCATTGAAACTTATTTTTGTAAAGATAAGAAAAATTTATATTTTGAGATTTATATTATTGAGATAAAGAATTGTTTTGAGACTACTTTAATCATTTTATCGTCTCTCTGCACTTAAGTCTTCTTTAAGAGTAGGAAAAATAAACTCAAAATATGTTACCCGAAAATATTGGAAATATTTTACTTACTTTTGGGGATCTTCTGGTTTTAGAGCCAGTTCTTCGAAAAAAAGTTCACGCTGTTGAGCTTGTTTTATTACTTCTTCAGTTGGTTCTAAGGATATATTAACTTGATGGAGATAAGACAGCCAAAGATACATCTGTAAGCGATACAATCCAACGGACGGATTTATCTGATGATTTTGAATCAAAGAAAGCATTTTTATGATAAAAGGTTTACTTTTTAGCTCCAAGTAGCGCTCTGCAATCCATGTCATTTTTCCTGAATTAGATGTTTGTTGAGAAAGAAATTGTGTAACTTCAGGTAAACGGAAAACCAAATCTTCTGCTATTTTGAAATCAAAAAAAGTACTTATTAAGAGAGATACCAAATCTTTTTTTTCTTGGGCTGTCAATGGTATCTGGGTTTTGAATCCAGATAAATCTGTCACGGACTTACCGTTAGAGAAAAGTTCACGCAAACTAAGACTTAAATAGTTACAACTCTCTAGATTAGTCGTGCACGACTCCAAATTTTTTACCCATGTATCGATCACTTTTTCGGGAGGTTCGCTCAGTTGACTAGTCCACAGTTCGTTCCACTCTATTACCATTTGTTTTAAAATTTCATTTTTTACTGCGGTATTAAGTCCTTGGTTCCCTTTATCGATCCAATGGATAAAAAGTCTACTTCTGTCACTTAAATTGGCAACCCGAACTTGTTCCTGAGCTGCAATAACACCATCCAACCATCTATCAAGTGTATTTACTGGACCAAAGTATCCCAGAAATGCAGATAGCATTAAAACAGTAATGAATCGGGGTTCTTGGTTAGAAACTCCCCATATCCACTTGCCAATTGTTGTTGTGGGAATATGTATAGTTAGGTTATAAACCAATCTCCATGGGGTAAATATATAGTCTTTAAATCCAATTCTTTTTGCAATCCATCTTCCTAAACTATGTATGGGGTGAAGGTACGGGCGCCAACCTTCATAAAGGCCAGCATGCGTGAACGTCCCCAGGAAAGGAGTCTGTCCTGGAAGATTAAGTACTATATGATCACTACTTTCTCCTTGTAAAAACAGAGTAGCGCCTTTGCTGGCAATTGCATTTTTCCACTCCGCTTTTAATGCTGTAGATGCATTTTTTAAAAAAAGATGACAAGCTACTAACCCCTTCTCAACATTTTGTTGAACCGACGATGCATTGCTGTTTACATGAAAAGAAAAACAACCTATAGATATTGAGATCCAACAATGAAGTACTCTCAGCCAAAATTTTTTCATGTTATCTTTCATAGTGAAATCATTTTGATTTAAATAAACAAATTTATTTAAATATAAATAAAAATTTAAACTTATTTAATAAATTCATTTCATTAGTGTTTAGAGTTTCTTTTTTTAATTTTATTAATTAGATAGATATTGTTTTAATTCGGTGAAGAATCAACGAAGTGACTCAGAAATATTTTCATCTTTTATTTTTTTTAATTTCTCTTTAGCTACCTCCATGAGAGAAATACTCCTATCATTACCTGTATAGATAAGATAAATTTTTTCTCCTATTTCATACACAAGGTAAACTTCCCCTGCATATATAGCATATCTAACTAGTTTAAAGTTTAAGAATTTGTTTCGTAGGTTACTTAGCTCTGGATCGGATTTCATTTGGCTAAGTACGGAAGATCTTTTTACTTGAAGATTTCTCAAGGATTGCCCAAAACCTTGTAATTTATTAAGATTATCCGCCATAAGAGTTATTTTTGCTTCTATTAAGTTCATTTCTTGTTGAAAAAGCGTTCCTTCCCTTATTTTTTTTAAAATTGAATGAACTGTATCTGGAAGGTCAAGCTTGCTAACATCTACATTTTGGGTTGAAGGTATAGTAAACGCAACCGTTTTATCGTATCCTCCTGGAACTTCTAATTGTTGTATTTCTGTGGTTATAGTTAATCCATATTTGTTTTTAAAATGAGCTACTATATTACTTGTATCAGATGAAATTTTCTCTACCTCGGCCAATACTTCTGTGTTAAATTCAGTGAACGATTTTGATAATTTTAATCTTTCACCTTCAATTTCCAAAATTCCAGCATCTATTTCTTCTATTTTCTTTATATAGTCCTTAGCTATCTTCGAAAGTTCAGAGCTTTTTTTGGAAAGTGAGTTTAAATACGATAAAGCTAAAAGATCCTTAACTGCATCAAATGTGAGTGGCAACTGTGTTGTTACGTCATCTATAATTTGGCTCAGCTCCACGTCAACGTGTTCCTCAGCCCTAACCTTAGAAAAGGGAATGGAACCTGCTGCTATTAGAAATGATAAACTCAAATTTATCGATTTATTTTTCATAAAAGCCTCTCTAATTATTCAATTAAATATGATTAACTTGAAAAGAGTAAAGCAATAACTAAGCCATGCGAAAAATGTGAGGATATAAATTAATAAAGAGTAAGGGAAAAATTTTAGTGGCTTTAGTGACTTTTTTTGTCATTTTATTGTCAACTATCGTCCGATTGGACCGCGAATTGAATTTATGGTTATATTTTCATTTGAGGCAAAACGTTAAGGTTCAAGAATGACTGGATCCTTATAAAAAATTTAGTTTAAAGTCATTTACCTACCAATGAGTAAATACGGGCAAATAAGAATTATAAACCAATTAATAATTTATATTTACCTTTAGTGACCTTCTTTTTTTTCTTACCCTGATTTTATTTCCTTAATAATGGTGTCCCCCAGGGGCAATCGGTGCACCCACCTCGGAACTTTCTATAAATAGCCGGTCAGATGTGGATAATTGGTCTAGGGTATAAATAAATCTTTGGGTTCAAGGGCAAAACTTGGTTTGATTTTATTGCAACATAAACACCAACTAAGGATGGCAACAA
>JAIBAM010000025.1 GCA_019695175.1 Bdellovibrionales bacterium | reverse complement strand
TTTGTAATCATTTCCCAGTTAATGGAAACATCTCTGAAAACAACTTCTCTAAACTCCGGGTGCAATCCTTTTTTCATAACAATTCTCTCTTCCCATCAGGCCATTAGCATTGATTTTATTTAAGTGGGCACTTTTATCATTAGATCTTAGGCCATGCAAATATTAAAAAGAGCGGTTCTAAGCGCCTGTCCGAAGATGCCGCTTCTAAATAAGGCAACTTACCATCTGCAAGGCAATTTACCCTCTGCCGTCCCCACCCGAACAAGTCCAGAATATGAGGTCAATGGTTGACCATAGGCCCTACGAATCGAAAGAATAATTTATGAGCGAGAGCAAAAAGAAAATGGCCTTAGTACTGTCAGGTGGTGGGGCAAGGGGAGCCTTTCAAGCTGGAGTGGTTAGGGCTCTTTATGAAATCACCTCCCATTGCAACAGATTGGAAATATTTCGAACCATTGCGGGGGTGAGTGCTGGGTCTATCAACGTCAGTATTCTAGCTTCCCAAGCAGATCAGTTGGATAAAGCCACACAAAAACTTTGTGAGGTTTGGAGAAATCTTCAAGCCGAAGATGTCTTTAAAACGGACTACACCTCTGTCACACGAAATGCTTTCAAACTGATGCGAGGAGTCTCTTTGGGTGGAATCAGTGCCAAATTACGGCCGATAGCGGTGGGCCTTCTCAATACAGCTCCCTTGCGTGAGCTCCTTTCCCAATCCATAGAATTCGATAAAATTGAAGATAATATAACCAAAGGACTGCTAGATGCGGTGAGTGTTTCAGCTACAGACTACTCGACCTCCCTCGGAGTGAGTTTTGTCCAAGGAAAACAACCCCTAAAAGTATGGCAAACCGCCAACAGAACCGCTGTTATCTCCAAACTCACAGTGGATCATGTTATGGCTTCTTCAGCGATTCCATTATTTTTTCCACCCATTGAGGTTGAAGGCAGATATTATGGTGATGGCTGTTTAAGAAATACCGCACCATTAAGCCCAGCTGTTCATCTGGGGGCTGAAAAAATTCTAGTCATTGGGGTGCGCCGATGGAGACCCATTGATTTGGCCAAGGCTCCGGTCTTACAACCCTCCATGGGTCGAGTGCTCAGTGTTTTGACCAACGCCATCTTTATGGACGCTATTGAAGTGGATTTGGAGAGACTGCAAATTATTAACCAAACAATTAAATTAATTAATGAGGCCTCTGCAACCAAATCCCCCTTCCGACCGATTGATGCCCTTTACATTCAACCCTCAGTGGGACTTTCTGACATTGCACAAACAAGGGAAAATGATTTGCCCAAGGTCATTCGCTTTCTAATGGCTGGGTTGGGAACTTCTGAAGAAGCCTCTGAAATTTTAAGTTACCTCTTATTTGAGCCAGGTTACTGCAACGCCCTGGTCGACTTGGGATACAATGACACCATGGCGAAAAAAGAGGAGATCATTTCATTCCTCGCCTAATGAACGTTCGCAGAAGAACTATCATTTATTATCTGCTAGCAGGATTCCTTTTAATCCAGACGGGTTGCGTTCGTTCCTGTTCCTGGCAGGGATTTAATCGCTCCCCGCAGTCCTTAAAAAAGCCACTCATCGTCCCGAACTATTCCGAAATTACGGTCCAGAGAGTGGTTCGCCAAGATCTTGTTCCCGGTGCCTTAAAAAGTCCTTCCATCGGGCTCAAAGATAAAATTTCCATCAAATATCAGGAATGGATTTACTCCCCCAAAGAAAAAGACAATCAGGGGCCAATAATCTCAGAAAATTTAGACCCTCTTATCATTACAGTGGGTTCAGGTGAACTGCTCAAAGAGGTTGAAAAAGGACTTGTCGGCATGAAAGTGGGAGGCAAACGTCGTTTTATCATCCCATCCAGTCTTGCCTATGGAGAAAGCGGCTCCTTACTTAAAAGCATTCCCGCCAAAGCCATAATCATGGTCGATGTTGAAGTGTTATCGACCCTAAAAAGATAACTTCAATCCTTCCTAACCAATTCTACTGAACTTAGCTGGGACTGGATGAAGACTCTTTCTTTACCGCTTCTTTATCCTCTTTTACTTCTTTTACTTCTTTATGTGTTTTCAAATATTCTTTCACTTTAACGGGATCTGGAGCATAGATGGAAAAAAGTTGTTTGCCTTCCATCTTTGGAGGTGTTTCCACCAAAGCGACTTCTAACAAAGAAGCACTTACTTTTTTAAGAAGATTGTATCCCAACTCTTGATGGGCGAGCTCACGACCCATAAATCGCATATTAAATTTTACTTTGTCCCCATCGAGCAAAAACCGTTTTGCATGACGAAGTTTAACATCCAAATCATGACTATCAGTTCTGGGACGAAGTTGAATTTCTTTAACTGAAATAGTCACCTGTTTCTTTTTGGCAGCTTTATCCTTCTTTTTTTCCTCATACTTGTACTTTCCGTAATCCATAATTTTACAAGTTGGAGGTTTGGCCGTTGGAGCAATTTCAATGAGATCAAGCCCTCTTCCCTCAGCGATGCCCAAAGCTTCACGAGGTGATAAAATACCTACCATCACACCATTCTCATCAATAAGTCGCACTTCTGGTGCATTGATCTCATGGTTCATCCGAAATTCCCCTTCTTTGCGGGTCGTACGACGGGGAAAGTTTCCTGAATCTCTTTTCACTGGACGAATGGGGGCCTCCTTTTTCCATGCATAAGATTAAACATTATGCATATATTTTAATAAACTCATTTTCCAACGGAACAAAAGTACTTTAAAAAATAGCGTTATAAATCAATTCCCACGGATTCACACTCATCATTATCATTCCAAATAAATTTTTGCGTTCTATCCACAATAGCTTTCTTTAATTGAATTAAAAATACCTTAAAGTCTAGGTTTGATTTATTCACGCCTTGATTGAGGCGCAAAGAAATTTTTCCTGAAGTTTTTTCACTCTCACCCAAAACAATCATACAAGGGACTTTTTGCAATTGCGCTTCACGAATTTTAAAGCCCAATTTTTCATTACGTCCATCCAACGCCACGCGAATACCATGCTCAAACAACTGTTTTTCCAACTCGGCGCCATAATCATTTTGCTCTTGATTTACAGTTACAATGCGAACCTGCTGGGGAGCTAACCATAGTGGAAAATGTCCTGAGGTGTGCTCAAGGTAAACTCCAATAAAACGTTCTAAGGAGCCTAAAATAGCCCGATGTATCATTACTGGTTTGTGGTCTTTATTATCACTGCCAATAAATTTTAAAGAAAAAGCTTCCGGCAAATTAAAATCCAATTGTAGGGTTCCCAACTGCCAGGGCCTTTTTAAGGCGTCCACAAACATAATATCCAACTTTGGACCGTAGAAAGCGCCATCCCCTTTGTTGACCGTAAAAGGTAAATTTAAACTATTTAAGGCATTTTCCAAAGCTAATTCCGCTTGATCCCAAACTTTATCGTCACCCATTCGTAACTCAGGACGAGTAGATAAATAAACTTTGTAGTTTTCTAAACCCAGAGTTCTATAAATATCATTTAGCATGGTCATAAAAGAACTGATCTCAGTTTGGATTTGATCCACTCTACAAAATATGTGGGCATCATCCTGACAAAATGTTCGAACACGGTTAAGGCCATGCATAACACCACTACGTTCATATCGATGCAATCGGCCAAAATCTGCCACCCGCCAAGGAAGATCACGATAAGACCGCAGCTCAGACCCATAAAGCAAACAGTGACTGGGGCAATTCATGGGCTTCATGGAAAAATCCCGTTCGTCGACGCGGGTAAAGTACATATTTTCGCGATAATTTTTATAATGTCCTGACTGATGGAATAAATCTAAGTCAAAAACTTGGGGAGTAATAACTTCTTCATATCCGTACTGGAGATACTTCTCCCGAATAAAGGAGATCAGCGCATTATATATTGTGGTCCCTTTAGGAGTAAAAAAGGGGCTTCCCGGTGCAAAGGAGTGGAAATAAAACAAACCCAACTCTTTACCCAGTTTTCTATGGTCTCTTTTTTTAGCTTCTTCGAGATTGTGAAGATACTCATCCAATTGTTTTTGATCTGCAAATGCCGTGGCATAGATTCTTTGTAATTGTTTGTTTTTTTCATCTCCACGCCAATAGGACCCTGCCAGACTTAAAACTTTTACAGCTTTGATCTGACCCAATCTTTGCACGTGGGGCCCACGACAAAGATCAAACCAAGCCCCTTGTTTATACACCGAAACATATTCTTCCTTAAGATCAGTGATAATTTCAACTTTGAAATTTTCACCCATTTTTGTAAAAGTTTGTATGGCGGCTTTGCTAGACCACACTTCTTTTACCACGGGTTCATTACGGGAGATCACCTTCCGCATTTGATTTTCTATTGTAATAAGATCTTCTGGCGAAAATGCTCTGGGTGAGTCAAAATCGTAGTAAAAACCATCATCAATGACAGGGCCAATGGTCACTTTAATCTCAGGCCATAACTCCTGAACAGCTTGCGCCAAGACGTGGGCCGCTGAATGACGTAAAACTTCCAAACCCTCAGGGTCCTTTGCCGTAATAATTTTTAAGACACTCCCATCTTTCAGGGGCGTTCTTAAATCTAAAACTTCTTTCTCTCCATGAACTATTCCTCCCAAAGTATCTTGAGCCAAACGAGACCCGATACTCTGAGCCACCTCGAGAATTGTTGGTTCATGGGAAAAATTTTTTACCGAATTGTCTGGAAGTATAATTTTAATATTCACAGTGTTTTTCTTTTACTTGTTTGGTGACTCAAGGGAATAAATGGGATGATAAGGCCGGTCTTCGTGGTTAATTTTTCAAAATAAAATAAACAAAACAATAAAAAAGAACCCGCAAGGCTAAAATTAGTTTGTTGAAATAGATTTCGAATGCTAACAAAAAAAAGTGAACCAAAACTCAATTTATTTAATGCTCTCATTTTAATTAAAAAGTATTTTAAAAAAACCAGGGTTGCAAAATCCAATCCCCAAACGACCACAAGTCACCAACGCTCAAATTGCGCTCTATTTGTAGTGATTGCATCATGTAACCGGAATCTAAAACAAATCTGATTAAACCTGTGGTCAAGATCATTTGTCAAGTTCTGGTTAAAGTCCACTCTTCTCTCCGAATAGACCCAGTATCAGCTTCCTTTCGAAACTTGATCAAATCACATGGTGATGCATGGATTCGTGAACTCTTGGATCACGTTCTGCCACCACTGAGTTCATACTGAAAAATCGACTGACGGCATAAAGAAATAATCCACCAAAAAATAAGATTCCTCCCACCTCAGGAAGACCGAAAATGGCTTTTTCGCCATTGAGTTTAGGATAGGACAACCAATAAATATCCACATACTGCATAATCAAAATTAAAACACTGATAACGGCAAGGTGGGCTGGTGTTCTCTTTGCCCAACGGGGTAACAAAGCTAAAAAGGGAACAATGAATTTAAACAGAAGGAGCGCAATGGAAACGCAAACCCAGCCCGGGCTCAGCCTTGGCAAATAGAAAAACGTTTCTTCAGGCATATTTGCATACCAAATTAGCATGTACTGGGAAAAAGCGATATAAGCCCAAAATACTGTAAATGCGAACATAAATTTACCCAAATCATGTAAATGGTTTTCATTTACATAACCCACCAGTTTCCCTTTTTTCTTTAGATATAAAATAGTCAAAATCATAAAAGCCATGGTTGATTGAAAAAGCCCTGCAAAACAATACACCCCAAAAATAGTACTAAACCAGTGGGGTTCAAGACTCATCAAAGTATCCACACTAAAAAATGAGTAAGAAAAAGCAAAAGAGAATAAAAAGCCAATCGCCGTACCCACCTGCTTATGAGTGAGGCTCTCATCTCCAGTTTTGTCTTGGGCCAGAGACCGACCAACCATGACCTTAGAAAACCAAAGCCAAAGACCAAAAAATAACAACAACCTGATGGCAAAAAAAGTAGGGTTAAGATACCCGGACTTATGAAGCAGCAAAGGATCCTTGGCCATCTCGCTAGGATGGAACCATTCGTACAATTTTGGACCACCAATAAACAAAACAAGAGCACCCACAACAGCGTAGGGCAGAAAGGAAGTGAGGGCTTCCGCTACCCGTCGCACGTTCACGCTCCAACCCGCTTTTGTCACATGTTGGATCGCTGTAAAAAACAATCCTCCCAGCGCCAAAGACACAACGTAAAAAAAGCTTATCAAGTAACTGTACCAAGCCCGTTCACTATTCCTCATAACACTGGCGATTAATATGATCAGACCAAGAAAAATGGCTACTGAGTAAGTTGTTTTCAATCGTGAACTGGTAACAAGGACACCAGATCCTGTGCTTGGCGTTTGCGCGACCATAGAAATCTCCTATCAGTAAAAAATCAAAATTCCAAAATCGAGATCCATCGAACCCACTCAGACCACAAAACCCGTGGCTAAATTATATTTATTTGGTTTGAGTGTTCTTCTGCAAAGTACGAATATAATTCACCAGAGCCCAACGACTTTTCTCATCCACAATTTGAGTGGAATAAGGCCCCATCAATCCCTGTCCTTCGGTAATAATGTGGAAAATTCTTCCATCTTTAAAATCAATCACTTTTTGACTCATTAATGATGGGGGGGGCAAAATCATTTTGGGGGCCACACTTCCATCACCTCGTCCGAGGGATCCGTGACAAATGGCACAGTAAATATCAAATTTCTTTTTCCCCAACTCTAAAACCTGTGGTGAAAAATTTCCTCTCAGTGGATTTTCCAATTTTGTTTCTGCGTCGAGAGGCTTCCCTGAATACTTATATGGGGTCACATTTCTTGGTACTGATTTTTCAGGAGGAACAAGGTTGGCCCGCATTTCTGGCTTATCAGCATCCCAATCTTGGGCTTTCACGCTGATTTGATCCATCATATCCTGAATGAGCTCAATGTTGGTTTGATCCTTTTTGGCATTGCAACCTATAAGACTCATCATCATCAAAACCACAGCAGCATACCTACATGTTGGTTTCAATCCCATAGAAGGTACAACGGAGATTTCGCCCTCATTTTTTTTGCCAAAATAATTTAGCAGTAAATTATCAATAAAATACATTTAAAACTCCACTCTCTTCACTTCAACGGCACCCAGTTGTTTAAATAATTGTTCGATTTTTGCCCCGTCAAACTGGACATCATCCTCAGGGATAAACAAAGCAAATTTATGGCTAGTTAAATCTGGATCGATGATAGGTGGGTTCAATCGCGGCATTCGCGTTAGAAATAATAGGGCTCCAACGGAACTCAACGCACCAAACAATATAGTACATTCAAACATAATTGGTACAAATGCAGGAATGGACCACATGGGTTTTCCACTAATCCGCACCGGCCAGTCCACCGACGAAGTCCACCAAGTGAACCACAGGCCAAATGAAAAACCCAAAAGACCAAAAATAAACGTCACCCACGGAATCATGGAACGGGAAATTCCCAAGGCCTCATCAATTCCGTGAATAGGAAATGGACTGATGGCTTCTGTTTTTTTGAAACCGGCAGATCTTACTTTTTTAGCGGCCTCCACTAAAACATGCTCATCCAACCATATTCCAGCAACGCCAGGGGTAGAGCACGAACCGTGACAAGTAGCCTTCTTAGTGTTTGTCATGATTGCCTCCCTCACGTCCCACTTCCAAAACAGGTTTAACTTCCGCAATTGAAATAGCAGGAAGCACCCGAATATAAATTAAGAATAAAAAGAGGAACATTCCAAAACTTCCGGCGATAGCTCCCAAATCCCAGATTGTGGGATGCCACATACCCCAATTGGAAGGTAAGAAGTCCCGGTGAAGAGAGGTCACCACAATCACAAAACGCTCAAACCACATCCCAATATTTACAAAAATTGAAATAACAAACATGACGGGAATACTTCGTCGAGCCGCTTTAAACCAAAAGAGCTGCGGGATAAACACATTACAGGAAACCATAATCCAGTAAGCCCACCAATAAGGACCAAAAGCGCGATTCATAAACACAAATCCTTCATAAGGTGAGCCCGAGTACCACGCGATGAAGAATTCAGACCCGTAAGCGTAACCAACCATCAATCCCGTGGCCATGATAATTTTATTCATCGCCTCCATATGATCGAGGGTAATGTAATCCTTAAATTTGGGCACAAGTATTCTCACCATGGTCATAAGAGTCACAACCATACCAAAACCAGAAAAAATCGCACCGGCAACAAAGTAGGGCGGAAATATTGTAGTATGCCAACCGGGCAAACTGGAAACAGCAAAGTCAAAAGAAACGATGGAGTGAACAGATAGAACTAGAGGAGTTGAGAGACCTGCAAGCAACATATAAACAATTTCATAGTGACTCCAGTCACGAGCTGTACCTCTCCAACCGAGAGAAAGTGCACCATAAATGCGACGACGCCATACAGTCGTTGCGCGATCACGAATTGTAGCTAAATCTGGAACCATCCCAATAAACCAAA
Organism: Bdellovibrionales bacterium; assembly: GCA_019695175.1. Taxonomy (GTDB): domain Bacteria; phylum Bdellovibrionota; class Bdellovibrionia; order Bdellovibrionales; family UBA1609; genus JAIBAM01. Next base: position 31,486 of record JAIBAM010000025.1, on the reverse strand, counting down.
AGACTGCTGAAACCGTTGCATAGGTAGATACGGCAAAAACGTCCCACAAAAGGGGCGATCGGAAGTTCACCCAAAGAGGTCCACGTTGATTTGGATAAGGCAGAAGCCAATAAGCTAACCAGGGTCTGCCCACATGAAGCACTGGAAAGGTACCGGCGACCATCACCGCAAAAACGGTCATCGCTTCAGCAGTTCTTGCAATAGAAGTTCGCCATTTTTGTCTAAATAAATATAATATAGCTGAAATCAGAGTTCCGGCATGTCCAATACCAATCCAAAACACAAAGGTAATAATATCAGTTCCCCACATAACAGGGTGACTGATACCCATCATACCCATACCGTAAGCAACAATGACCCCTTGAGCCAAAATGTAAACTAAAAAAAGTGTTTTAGCCCCTAAAAGCCCGGCAAAGTATTTCCAACCTGGAACTTTTTCCAAGAGTTCACAAATATCATTGGTGATATCGGCATAATTTTTGGTTCCCCAGATTAGTGGTGCACGCTTCATCATGAGTGTTGTCCTTCCCCAGAGCTGTGTGTGGAGTGACCCTGTTCTCCCTTTAATTCATTAGCATTTCTAATTTTAGAACGATAACGAACTGCAGGTTTGGTGTTTAGCTCTTCCAATAGAGCATAAGAATTCTTTTCATCAAACAATTTACGAACTTGGCTCTCAGGATTATTCAAGTCTCCAAACATGATGGCATCTGCAGGGCAAGACTGCTGACAGGCTGTCTTAATATCGCCATCTTTTAATGGTTTCTCTTGGGTTTTTGCCTGGCTTTTCGCTGAACGAATGCGATGGATGCAAAAAGTACATTTTTCCATCACACCTCGAGCCCGAACCGTAACCTCTGGGTTCATGGCGTAATTTAAGGGCTTCTCAACAGGTTTTACAAAGTTAAACCAGTTGAAGCGTCTAACTTTGTAAGGACAGTTGTTGGAACAATACCTGGTTCCAACACACCGATTGTAAATCATGTCGTTTGTTCCCTCATCCGAGTGAACTGTCGCCATCACCGGACAAACGGCCTCACAGGGGGCATTATCACAGTGCATGCACACAATGGGTTGATGAACAACGGCAGGATCCGCCGGAGAACCAACATAATATCGGTCAATTCGAATCCAATGCATTTCTCGACCCGCCAGAACATACTTTTTTCCCACGGTGGGAACATTGTTTTCCGATTGACAAGCGACAACACAAGCACCACACCCCGTACAAGAGTTTAGATCAATAACCATTCCCCATTTGTTATTTGGGTAAGGCAACTCTGACCACATCGTCATCATTTTATGACGATGGATATTGGCGCCAGGGTCTTTTTGATATTGAGCCAAAGTGGCTTCCACCACAATCTGGCGTCCCTCCATGGAGTGATGGCCCTGCACGCAAGCCAAGTCATAACAACGCCCAGTTTTACTAATTTGAGCTGCCATGGAACCCACACCAGAGTTCTTTTTCCAACTCATTAAATCGTAAGCATTTTTTCCAACTCCATTGGCAACTTTTCCTGCTCGCGTTCGTCCATAACCAACTGCCAAACCAAACACTCCGTCAGCTTGTCCCGGCTGAATATGAACTGGAACTTCCAAGTTTTTTTCACCCGCTTTGAGTTGGACCAAATCACCCTCTTTCAATTGAGCAGAAACCGCATCCTGGGGTGATACCGTCAAATAATTATCCCAACAAATTTTAGTTACCGGATCTGGAAACTCCTGCAACCAAGACACGTTGGCCAAACTTCCATCCCTCAAGCCCACGGTTGGATATAGCAACAACTGGGAAGAACCAGTCGCCACTGCATTCACAACCTCAGTAATGTACTTGAGTGAAGATAAATTAAAACTGCGCGAGGGCTGAGCCTTAGAAGTGTTTTTGGTTTCCAGAAAACCCTGATGAAGGACTTCCACCCAAAAATCCTCAAAATCCAACTTTTTCATCATCGCAGGCTGGGAGAAGAAACGAGCTTTCCAAACCGCCCTCAGATAGTCATACCAAGTAGTTGCATCTTTAACTCGAGAGGATGGGTTTTTTCCAGCTTTAGACCAGACCAACACGGAGTCTTGAAATGATCTCGTTTGATATAGAGGCTCAATGGTCGGCTGTTGTAAGGTAACCACACCCGAAATGGCTTCACTATCATCCCAATTTTCTAAGGGATGATGATCTGGAACAACGTAATCGGACTGAACTCCGGTTTCATCCATTCGATCCCCAGAGTAAACTACCATTTCAGCTTTTTTCAAAGCCTCAATAAAACCAGAATTAGAGGCTGCATACCCTGGATTGCAGTTATGAATGATTACCGTCTTAATTTGATTTTTATTTAATTCATCAATTAAATTTTGCAAATCCGTGTGACTGGTCAAATTTCGAGAGGTGGAGGCTTTCTCGTACTCCACTGTAACTCCATCATTTTCCAAAATGGAATTCAGTAAATTCGCTGCCACTTGAGCGGCAAGTGAGTTTTCCGTTTTGATAGATCCCCCTGTGACAACCAAACTGTTCCCACGAGCCGACCAAAGCTCCTGGGCTAAATGAGACAACAGACCTTTAGGCAAGCCAAGACTTGAAGCTTTCTGTGCAAAATGGGACGCCAGTTTCAACAAAGCTCCCTCATTCGCATAGCGAGCAGGCTTTGCGAAAGTCAAAAGCTCATGAACCAAGGCCATGAGCACCGTCAACTCATCCTGGGGTTTTATTCTGAATCGTTCATCAGCATTGGTCCCTGTAAGGGACATCAAGCTTTCAAATACTATCAGTTTATTCATTCCCTGATCTGGTTTTCTACGGGCCGCAAAAGCACGAGCATTAGCCGTAGGACTGACATGCACCCCTAGAAAATCACAATTTACAGAAATAATATATTTAGCTTTGGAAAAGTTCCATTGTGGCAAAAGCTCTCGGCCATAACAATACTTTTGACTGTTAGATATGTCTTCATAAGTAAGCGGACTCCAGTGATAAGTCTTTACCCCGTAGGACGTACTAAAATCACTCAGAAGAGTTTGCGTAGAAGGCGATGTATTGGGTCCCAAAAGAAGCGCCACCCCACCCCTTTTCAATTGTTCCACAATTTCTTTATCCAAGCTTTCGTAACTCACCGAAACCGTTTCATGATTGCTTTTTTTTGCATTCATCAAGTTGCGTTTCGGACCGGTCAACCGTTCAGGATCGTAAAGACTTAAAATGTGGGCATGGGCTCGAGCCGACATTCCACCCCTATTTAATGGGTGCTCTGCATTTCCCTCAATTTTTATAGGTCGACCTTCCCTAGCAACAACCAAGGTACCAAAACCCTCATGTCCATCCATAAATGAAGACGCGTAGTAATTCGGTAAACCCAGCACCATATCCTGGGGTTTTTTTGCATAGGGAACAATCATTTGAGCCGGTCGTCGAACACAGCCAAAAGAGGTCATGGCAATACTTGCACCCATGAGCTTTAAAAACTCACGACGAGCCCATCCGCCTTTGCCTTCCTCTTCTTGCAACGGACTGGACATAAACTCTTTTTCTACTAATTTGTTAAATTCTGGATCTTTCCGCCACTGATCCAAACTTAACCAATACTTTACTGGGGCTTGTTCATCCAATTGATTCGAATTATCCTTAGTCATACTTAACCCAATCCTCTTCAATTCTTAAATTAGTAATGGCAAGTGCTACAATTAAGTGGGGCATTGTTCTCTGGCTGACGATGACAATTTACACACCAACCCATAGACAAACTTTCTTGTTGAGTCATGACCTTCATTGTTTCCACCGGACCATGACATTCTTGACAAGCTTTACCAGCTTTTATGTGGGGAGCGTGGTTGAATTTAACAAAATCTGGAAGTAAGTGAACCTTTTGCCAAGCAATGGATTTACCCGAATTGTAGGCTGCCGTAATTTGATCAATCCACTTCTGCGCCTCAGGACGAACTTTCACTCCTAGATGGCAATTCATACATACATTTAAACTGGGTACAGTGGCATGACGACTCACTTCAACCTGAGCATGACAATACTTGCAGTCAATTTTATACTGTCCAGCATGGATATCATGGGGGAAGGGAATTGGCTGTTCTGGAGCATAACCTTGGTTGTAGCCAACAGTAACTTTATTACTAATCAAAGCATATACGAGAGTTGTTAACCCACCAAACACTACAACGAGCGCAGCGAGCCCAACCATTTTTTTAATCATAGGCTGACCTTCACGGTTGTAACCCAAAATCTGCGAGCTCATTCACCTTCAGCTTTTAGGTTAAATTCAAATTAGTTTTCTTTTGGTTTTCTTTACGTTTTCAAGAAGATTACCTATAAGTCCTGAAGAGGACAAAGACAATTTCAGTTTTTTATTTTTTAAATCTCAGGAAGCAATGTGTCTATTAGATCCATCAGACTGTTCTATCTGATTTTCAATACTCTCTGGCTTCTCTGTAAAAAAAGGCTTTAGACGCTTTACTAAGGCCCGTAGAGACCTGAGTCACCCCCAGTATCACCATCATCATCACCATTAACCACAACACCCCTGCCACGAGTTCTTCCCCTTTCTCCTGGACCATTCTCCTGATGAACTCTTCTTTGCTGCAAATATTCTCCTAATTTCCAAGCACTAAATTGAGCTCGTGCTAAATAATATAGATGGGCACCGGCGGCTACGGTAATTCCATTGCCAATATTGAGACCAGGGATCTGACTTACAATTTCCAATTCTAAAGTTGCCTGAGGCGGGGGTATTGGAGTCCTTATCCCAGTATTTTGAACCAAGATGGTGTCACCATATGAAAAAATAAATTTCGCATCATTTACGTCGATAAGACAGCCTGTTTTTATATTGCAAACCACTTCAAAGTCTACAGCGTAGTATACGTCAACTGCTGGTGAAATTCCATGTCTTGGTGAGCGCCCCGCCCTACCCTCGAACCTCCTGAATGCAAGTCTAAATTTAAACGGGCCATTGTTGGGATCGAAAAGGCCGTTTAAACCAACAGCTTGAGAGTGCTCACCACTACGGTTTACATCTGAATGATGAAGTTTAAACAATTTAGCCCCTGCTTCGCTAAGCAGACGTGACACATCACTTTGTTGTTTAGCAAGTAAGTCAGCTGGAGGATCCAACTCTAATGGATGAATAGCCCCAGGAACCCCACTAAATACAATGACAACTTTAATTTGATCTCCCCCTCCCCGCTGAACTATTTGCTCTAAAACATGGGCTAATTCATAATGATCCCTATAATTCCCCAAAATGATCGCTTCATCAACACCATTCCCAGGAGCAAACAAACGTTCCTTTGCGATCGCTAACAGCTTAGCTCTTATGTCTGGAGGTAAAGAAAGTCTGGCCCCTAAATTTGCACTTTGCGCCCTTGCTTGAACTTGTTGGCTTAAGCGAGCGCTCAAATCTTTTACACCCAATACAAGATCCCCACAAGAAGTACCACTACCGGCAGCAGAAGTAGTGGGAGCAGAAGTAGTGGGAGCAACAGTATGGCGACCCCACTTTGCCTCGCTTAACGAAGGGCAAAGCACACAAAAGATCAAAGTAGGGATTAAAGAAGGGATTAAAAATAACCGTGGAAAATGCGAGACTGTAAAAAAAAACTTTGAAGAAAGTAAATCCAACTTCTGCAGTTTCAATCGTTTAGTAATAACAACACAAAATTTCACCTAAACACACCTACACCCCCCAATTAACAAAACTTAGCCCGTTTTCCAGTCATGAATTTCACTATCAGCCTGCTCACACAGTCCACTCACACTCAGCTTTTCCTCTGTTGACCTTCCTCAAATAAAGGATCGAAGCACTTAGATCTATTAAGACTGTTTAGTATCAACCATGGCTTTGTTGCTGAAAATTCGAACAGGTGGCGCAAACTAACAAGTCATTGAAAATAAAGCCAATTATCATTTTTAAGTGGTCATATAAGTAAAATTAATAGCTTGATCTCCAACTGGCAACGGATGAAAACTGTGCTATCTAACCTGTTTTATACTTTCATTAAAACCTGCCGGCGCAGAATTTTCGAACAGGATTTTAGAAGGGGGATTATGGACTTACAAGATTTGGTTTCCCAAGAAAACTTACAACTCCAAAAACTGGCTGATTTGGTTAAAAACTCCATTGATGAAGAACAAATGTTAACCTCTCGTCTGATTGCAATCGAGCAAGACCAAAATATCAGTTGGGGACAAAAGCTCTCGGACAAAGTAGCTGATTTTGGCGGAAGCTGGTTTTTCATCGTATCCTTTTTTGCCGTTTTGATTTTTTGGATACTTCTGAACTTAAGCTATTTCAACGATCAACCGTTTGATCCTTATCCCTTTATCCTGCTCAATTTAATTTTGTCCTGTGTAGCAGCCATTCAAGCGCCTATCATTATGATGAGTCAAAACAGAAAAGAAGACAAAGATCGCCGACGTTCTCGCAGTGATTTTATGATCAATTTAAAAGCAGAAATGGAAGTGCGAAACCTCCACGGAAAAATTGACTTACTTATCACCGAACAGATGAAAGTTCTGTTCTCAATTCAGCAAACACAGACTGAACTTTTACAAAAAATTGAAAGATCTGTGGAGAAACTAACAGCAAAAAACTAGTGGGATGAAATTTAATCCAAATATTAAATAAATAATATTTATATTAATCAAAGTATCTAACTTTAAACCAACCATTAGTAATGAACCCTGACCAATTGTTACCAAAAGAACCATTGAACTGCCACCTGGGGTCCGCACTACCACCAAGTCCAATAGTTTCATTTGAAGGTTCTGCATAATCTATGACAGTGCAGAATTTATGGACCCCAACGCTACGATAAAGGGTCGTTCCGTACGCGGTACCAATAGTGTCATCAGAATAATTTGCAAAATTAACATTTCCAGACGAGCCTGGCGGGACACAGGTTGACCCATTCCACAACCCCAATTGAAATTAAAAATTCCTAAAAGGCAAAATAAATCAAAAAAACGCTAGGTCCCGACAAGGGCAGTTAAAAAATTAAGACTTATTCTTCGATAAAAGATCTGTTTCTCTATTAATGAATTTCAAGGCCCAGTGAAACCAGAAAAATATATAAATCGTACTCCAATTGTAACAGCAGGTGTTCCTATAGCAAGATGGTAGTATGCAAAATGCATCCGCTGGCAGCCAAAATTAACTTTTTGAAATGCTGAGTCAGCTGTATTAACAATATCGGGAGCATAATTCATGCCTCCAGGGCCTCCGGACATCTGAAAGACAACTAATGAAGTATTCAAGATTCCAGGATTAGGAATGATACCTGATATAAATTGTTCAATGCCTCCAATGTTATTTGTATCGCTAGGAGAACCAGTAACACCATTACCTGAAGCAGAAGGTGCATCGGCAGAAGGTGCAACGGCATGAGAAACCGGTGATATTTCAGGAGCTCCGGACACAAAAACAAGATGGGGCACATGTTCATCTCCTTTACTTGTTAATGCCTTGCTTGGATCAACCAACATAACTTCCAAATCAGGTTTAAGTGATCTTAATTGCGCGACGAAAACGTCGTATTTGGCCCGAACTCCAGCAGGCGAATCCTCCGTGACCCACTTTCCTTCATAAAAAAATGATATCTTTACCCGCCTAACCAAAAGGGCTCTTCTTTCAGCCTCTCTGATCCTTACCACTGGCGTTGCCCCCCCAACCCCTGATCCTGAAGTTTTTTGCTCCAACATCATCTGACGCAAACAAACCTGCGTTAAAATATCCCACAAAAACAGGAGTGCATAATCTCTATCAGCAAGAGGGTGGTCGAACACAGCCCAAATTGGTTGCGGCTCCGGTGCTATATCTGTATCTGCTCCCTCGCTAGACAGCAAGACTTCACAGTTTAGTTTATCATCAGCTCTCGCCTTATTGGCTGAAACCAACACAGCGAAGCAAAACAACAAAATCATTTTTTGTGATAAGCAGAATTGGATTTTATGACGAACAACTACAAGGAGTGTCGCTGGGACTCCCCCTGAACCAGCGACACTCCTTACCCCTTTTGATAAATACACCCTTAACCCCTTAGCGGAACCTTAAAGTTCATGACACTCTCTATATCAAGTTCCACTTTGGGTATCAAATTGTTAATTTTTTATGAAGATATTAGTTTTTCTTATGATGATTTACCAAGTCGACTGTTTCTCACTGTGAAAACAAAACCCACAAAACACAAATGGGCCGCAACAAAAGCGGTGACGTACTCAACTCCACCAGCCCCAAATCCATAGGAGTGAAGACCCGCCCCAAGGACAAAGTTAACTCCATACCAAGCCATGATAACCAGTGAAAAAGACAAAATGGACCAAGCTGCTAAACCAAATTTATTTACCCATCCAACCAATCGGGCGTGGAGTAGAGCAATGTATCCCAACAAAGCGATTAAAGCCCAGGTCTCCTTAGGATCCCAACCCCAAAAGCGACCCCAAGAGTAATCTGCCCAAACACCACCTAGAATAATACCAATAGCTAAAAGCACAACTCCAATTTGGATGGAACGATAAATAGCAAGAACCCCTTCCGAGATCTGCGTTTGATATTTTTTTTCATCTCGTAAAAACAAATAAAGCACCCAGTCCCCCAAGGCGAATGCCAAGAAGAACGCGGCGTAACTAATGGCAATAATCAAAACGTGAGTTGAAAGCCAGAATGTGGAACGTAAAACTGGCTCTAGAGGTTGAATACTATCATCCAATACAGTTGGCGATAGATCTGTCAAAATTAAACAAAATACAGCTACTAAAGCTGCCACAATCAACACCATTTGATTTTTAAGCCAACGGTTTAATATCAAGGCAAAAAGCATGCAGCCCCAAGGAACCCATACCACAGTTTCATACATGTTAGAGACTGGGGGCCTTCCTGCCAAATAAACTCGAAGTCCCATCCCATAGATGTGGAGTAAAAAAGCCGCCCAAAGAAATCCCCATCCCAATTTCTTTAATAATTTATTTTTATTTACTCCTGAGGAGTAGAGCAAAATGGCGCAGATCAAATAAGCAATCCAAGCCCACATAAAAGGATGAAATTGATTGTAGTGGACTTCCAACTTCATAGCCAACGAGGTGCCGTAATTTAGTGGATCTATAGCACGTGCAGACTCAATAAAATCGGTCACAGCCTTTTTCAAAGTATTCTGAGCTTGGGATGGGGAAATTTTAGAACCCATAGCTCCCAAATATTTATCTTCAGATTCCTGAATTCCAGATTTTGGTGGTAAGGAATTTTGAGCGGCAATGGCTTTTACAAAATCTGTGGTGATTTGAATAAAATTTTCCCTTAAAGGACCAGTCAGTTCACTGACCGCAAGCCATTGGTCCTTTTCTTTTTGTGGCACCACCCGTAAGGCTAAACCCATCTTAATGGCTTGATAGAGACTGAGTTGATTTTCCAATCGTTGCACTTCTTGGAAGTAAGGGTTTAGTTTTTCTCCTTTTTCACGCATCGAACGCAATTCCTGCATCACAAGAGGAATACGAATATTGTTCAAAAGTTCTATGGGTGAATAATGAATTCTTTTTTCCTCTAATTTGAGAGCTTCACGAACCCCACTGTGACGAACCTCAACAATTTCTATTTTATCCCAAAGATCCGGGATCACCATCCATGTGGACACTACTTCCACAGCCGTTTTGCCTTTATAGCTGGATTTTCCGTAAACAAGTTCTAAAGCTTCACGAGCAAAAGTATCATAAGGTTTAATCCGACCTGCATCTTGTACCGGAAGATACTTTATTGGGTCTGCCACGCTCGCTGTGACCTGTAAAGGCACTCCCATCAGAATAAATAAAACCAAGCTCAGGCAAAATAATCGATTGAATTTAGTTTTTAAGTTCATTTAGAACCTCCCTTTTGGGAACTGAGGTTATAGGTGGAATTCCGACAGATTTTGTAGAACGCCCCAATCCCCTAAAATAAAACAACATGATTACACCCAAAACAATCCCTAGGGATCCAAAATATTTTATCCAACGACCTGGATCATAATTAACCGACAAAATGGACATGGTCGGTTTTCCCATTTCATCCTGCTCAAAACTTGCTTGATAAAAAGTAAACCCTTTATATTTTAAGGGTTCATTCATAGAAATTTTCTGTTCACCCAGATCCGGCACCAACACTTCACTTTCATAGGATGAGGCCCTCATCGTTCCCTGGTACCTGCCAATATTAAATTTTTGAAGCTTTATAGGAAAACCCAGGTCAATTCTTCTCTGGGCGAAAGAAATGTAATACATTTTTTCTGAAGTAAATAATTTTACTACAGAATTAAGCCCTATCCAGTACTCATCACCTTGATAACGAATTTTTACTGCGGATCGAGTTTGTTGGGTGGGTGTATTACGTTTTTCATAGGTAAGGATTTCTCGAGCCCGGGTATAGGAACGTAAAAGAGTCATCTTAAGTTCCATCCACCCCAAAGAGATCTGATCGCCCTCTTGAACCTTACCCTTACCCGTGAGCCCTCCTCGACTTTGAGTGAAAACAAAATATTTCCATCGCTCCCCATCCGGAGTTAAAACAAGAACATTACCACCTTCATATTTGTAAGGCAAAAGTGTCAACACGACCTTTGCTGGACCTAAATTGGAAACACTTGTATCTTTACCAGGTTCCAACTTTAACCATTGGGACATATTGACTCTGGAGTTTTGTAATTGAATTCTCAATGCCGGACCATCATTGGGCTTATCACTTTGCAAAATTTCACTTTGCTGTATGGCATAATGATAATAATCAATAACTTCAATTTGATCTGGCTCCCTGCCAAAAACAATTTTTTCCTTCTGTGGAGGATTTATCAAAAAATCCACTGTTCGTTGATAAAGTGGTGTTAAACCCTTTCCATCGAACGAAGCAAAAATTGCCAACTCAGTCCCATCCACGCTGACATATTGATTGGCCCCCCCCATCGTCAGCGCTAAATTCCCATCCACACCTAACTTTTGGGTCATGTAGGACCCAAGCAACAAAATAATGATGCCAATGTGAGCCAATACAAATGAAATATGTTTAGTTTTCCAAGGCCAGCGATCCACCATCACGGCGATCAAATTGACGATTAATAAACCCATAACCACATACATATAGGACGAACGATAAACCAATTTTTGCGCCATTTGCGCATCGTATTTTGCTTCGTAGATGGTTCCAACCGCTGCAATGATCGCCAATAAAACGATAACTAAAACCGCCAGTCGAAGAGAAGCCAAATTTTTGACTACCTTTTTCAATTTCATTGGTAGGACTCTCCTGAGGAAGTAAATTCATAAGTTACAAAATTCAATTACCCCTTGCCAAGGAACAAGGATGACATAAGAGTTTTGCAAACAGCCGTCGCTGACTCTACACTTCCGAACAGGCCTTTTGGGAAGTTTTTCTGGTCAGAATCGACTTATTTAATCACATTTGTTCCAGTGTATCGACAATATGTTTTAATGCATAATGAATTTGTCCTGAAATCTTGGCAATTAAATTATCCTTAGCTTTTTTTGACTCTTCATCCATATACAAATTACGACGCAACTCCACTTGTAGGGTGTGTTGACCCAAATGGGGTTGACCATATTGTTGTGTAAGTCGTCCTCCAATATATGGCCAATTATAAGCCACGTTAAATCCCGCGCGGGTGTAGGCATTCACCACCAAATCTTTAAACCAAGTACCGCTGCTTTTTCCATTAAAATCACTCACCACAATTTCAGCCCTAAGTTCTCCTGGATCCCGATGAGCTGAAGTCCCAAGCGAAGGCATACTATGGACATCCAGATGAAAAATTTCTTTCGCCCCATTTTTTTTAAAAGAAGAAATTTTTTCTTCTACCTTTTGATGAAAGGGCAAAAAATACTTTTTTACCAACTGATTATGAAGAGACTGGGTGATGGGTTTTTTCATCAAAGGAATATGAGTTGTGGTTTGGACCCAATGCAAGCCTGTGGTAAAAGATCCCGGAGGATTCAAACTTTTTTCTACGGATTGGGAATCCACGTCCTCTGGCAATCGATTTAAATCTACCACATAGCGATGCCATTCAGTTTTAAGGCTAGGAATCTGTAAAGTGTTAAGTGGGGTTTCATATATTTTGTCTACAAATCGGTCCACATCACACATCACTACTGTTTCAGGCAAACCATTTAACCAAGACGCTTCCAAAGGAATTTTTTCACCCGAATGGGGTATGGTCACAAAAAAAGGAATCCTCATAAACAACCTTTCCTTCAAAAAAAAAAGCGCAAGAACATGCAAAACCAACTTCATGTTAGAGCTTGTTTGTCCTTTTAACTAACGCAGCACTTCTGATTAGTCTCTTAGTTTGTCACTTACAATAAATAGATTCAATATGTAAGAATGCAAATAAATGTATGAAATAATAAAAGCGCTAGCGAGGAGCGGCCATGACAAAAATTTATACAAAAAAAGGGGACCAAGGCACCACCTCTCTTTTTGGTGGAGATTTAGTGCATAAATCCAACCCCCAACTGGAAGCCTATGGCACCTTGGATGAGGTCAATGCTTTGCTTGGACGGGTGCGATCCGAATTAATGAATTTAACACCTTCAAGTATTTCCACAGAAGATTTGCATCCCAAAATCAAAACCCTTGATGAAGACCTCTATCGCATTCAAAATTATCTTTTCAATATTGGCTCCCACTTAGCCATAGGGGATGAAAAAATGCGAGTTCATCTACCTCCCCTGGATCCCAATCAAACAGCGCATCTGGAGCAACAAATAGATTCCATGGAGCAAAAACTTCCTCCACTTAAAAATTTTATTCTGCCAGGTGGTCACAGTGTGGCTTCACTTTTACATTTGGTTCGAACTGTGGTGCGCCGAGGGGAGCGAATCACTGTCTCATTATCCCATCCTCATAAGGAAATATTGATTTTTCTCAATCGTTTGAGTGATTATTTATTTGTAGCAGCAAGATACACCAATTACTTACTGGGTCAAAAGGATGTGCTTTGGGAAAAAAAATAAGCTCCATGCAATTGCTTAAAGCCTCAGCTTCCGACAACAGTCGGCTTTGCGAATTTTACAATTCAAGTGCTCTCCCTGGGGAAGTGGACCTACTTTTATCCCGAAAAAATTTTTTTCTCCCCTATGAATTTCGCAGTGAAGATCACGACACCTACCTTTTAGTAAATGAAAAAGACCAAATTGAAGCCATGGCAAGTTTGGTTTTTCTTAACGGCTTTTTAGGAGGTGAAAAACAAACCATTGGTTACGCAACCGATCTTCGAGTTTCAAACTCCCGCCGCGCCATTTTAAGTTGGACCGAGCATTTTATGCCCTTATTAGAACAAGAGAAAAAACAAAGAAACTGTCGCTTTGTTTTTTCAGTGGTGGCACAAATGCAAAAACAAGCCTACAATGCTTTTATTCGCCCAAGACTGACCCGTAAAAACCTGCCTCGCTACCATTTATTTCGCAATTTTCGTTTAGTAACTGTCCATGGAATTTTACCTTTTGCCCCGAGTCCACTATCCTCTATATTTCTTCGTCAGGGAACAAGCTCTGACCAGGAGTTAGTGGCTGATTACTTGGCCCGACAACACCGACAATCGGTATTACACTTTAACTCCACTGCAGAAGAGGTCATTGAAAATATCCAACGCTGGCCCAACTTTAGAATGGAAAATTTTATTTTAGCCTTTGATTTTCATCGAAATTTAGTGGGCTGTGTGGCTCCTTGGAGTGTGCATCACTTACAAAACATTACGGTTACTCAGTATCATGGCCGCACCAAAGTTCTTTTTGATTCGCTAAAGATATTAGCTCTTTTTAGAATCAGCAAAAGTTTACCCCATAAAAACCAAGCTCTTGATTTTCAATATTTGACCCATTTTTACGCTGACAATCCTGATATTTTTTATAATTTGCTTCATGCAGCTTTTACCGTGAGTCCTTCAAAATTCATTGCTTACTCCCACTACGAAGGGGACATTTCTTTCACTCCACCAAGAACTTTTGTGACGGCAAATTTAAAGGCTGGATTGTATTTTATACATAACCCAAAGGAACATTCCCCCCAGTTCCTCAACTGGTCTAGGAATTCCCCTCCTCCAGAATTTGAACTACCCTTTCTTTAAAGATTTTTTTGAAGTTAATTAACTCCTTTTTGACTCATATCAGAAACTGTAAAAATTTTATTTATACGTTTATCTTAGATTTCTATGCATTTCTGTAGTTAATTAACATCAATCTAAAACTCAGTACTCAAACTCAATAAAGGAAAAAAACATGATAAAAAAAAGAATATTTATTATTGCGACAATTTTAATGGGTTCTCATGCTATAGCCGATCAAAGTTTAGCGACCACTGAAGATCCCGCTGATTGGCCTCCGGCAGTTCAGAAAGCGGAAAAAAAACTTAGAACCGAAGACACATCTGTCTCTATCAATAGGTGCAATAGTTCCAATCCAGCAACTTATCGGGTTGATTTAAATGTGAAGGTGATAGAGAAATCTTCTAAAGAAGATCAACCTAAGAAATATATAAAAACATTTCAGTCAATCGGTGTGGATACCAATGGGAATAAAGTATCTCCTTGCGATAAAGTAAAAAGAAAAATTGGGAAAATTCCAGAAGCAGTTAAGCAAGCAGCATTAGAAATTAAAGCGAATTATGTGCGAACTGTTGTGAATGAAGGTGAAGAAAGGGTGGGAAATGGGTGTCAACCCAAAGGAAAATATTACCGAATTGATTTAGAGTTATTGAAGGATTCCGATGAACAAGAAAGCTTTACATGCTCTATCAACTGTACTTGGGAAACAGCAAAATTTATCACCATGGATAAAAACGGGAAGGTGATGGAATTTTGTTCCGAATAAAGTTATCAACGTAGTTGCATTCCTCATAAAAGCAGGAGCGGAACTACATGTGTTTATCTCCTCCCTCCATCGCAGTGATGGGTGGGAGGCACGGCCAGTGTTTTATAGATATTTTTTTAAAAAAGATCTCTATTTAAATATTGCTTTTTAGCTATAAAATTTTCTATCGTTTTTAGCCATATTCGCTAAAGGTTGAGAAGTGGTTAACCTTTTACCAAACCGAGCGGCATAGACATCCAATTCTGTGGCAATATACTTTGTACCCAGACTATCAGCATATCTGAGAAGTCCCCCTCGGAAGGGAGGAAATCCTGTACCCATAATCATACCCAAATCTACGGCATCCGGTTTTTCCACAATACGATCTTCATAAAGTACTAACGCCGCTTCGTTAATCATTGTAAATACGCCTCTTTCTAACACTTCTTTTTCAGTCAATTTTTGTGTGGGCTGACTTAATCCTAAGTCTTTATAGATAGAGTGATCCACTCCCATCTCTTTCCCTTTTTCATCGTACGAGTAGTAACCACGACCATTCTTTTTACCCAGTCGACCACTGGACGCTAACTTTTCAGTAATTTTAGGAATTTCAATTCGATCCCCTAATGATTTTTTGAAAATCTTTACCACTTTCAAGCACACGTCCAGACCCACCTCATCCATCAAACGGTAAGGTCCCATTGGCATACCAAACTTATGGGTAAACCAGTGATCTACCGTTTGCACATCCATTCCATCTTCAAGAATAAACATCGCCTCTATCATATAAGGCATAAGCAATCTATTGACCAAAAAACCCGGTCCATCCTTAACCACTACGGGAATTTTACCCATTCTTTTTGCGCAGGCAAAAACAGCCGCCGTGGCCTCATCGCTTGATTGAGGGCCGCGAATCACCTCAACTAAAGGCATTTTATTTACAGGATTGAAAAAATGCATACCCACAAAGTTTTTTGGGTAGGGATGGGCTTTAGCCATTTCAGTGACACTTAAGCTAGAAGTGTTCGTTGCAATAATGCATTGATCACTACAGTGCTTCACTGTTTCGGCAATGACTTTCTTTTTAACTTCCATATCTTCAACGATAGCTTCCACAACCAGGTCCATCTGACCAAATCCAGAAAAGTCCAAACCACCAGAAATCAAGCTCATTTTTCTTTGAAAATCAAAAGCGGTCAGTTTTTTTCTTTGGAGATCTTTCTGCCATAAATCGGAGGCCGCTTTATATCCTAGAGCTAGAGCCTCATTGGTGATGTCCTTCATTCGCACTTCGATTTGATTGTCAGCCGCTAATTGGGCAATACCACCGCCCATGGTCCCTGCCCCAAGTACTGCCATTCGACGAATGGTTTTGGGTTTCAAATCAGGTAAGGAAGGAACGCCCGTTTGTTTTTTTACTGATTCAGTTAAATAAAAAATATCGATGAGGTACTTGCTAATAGGTCCAATGGCAACCTCACCAAATCCCGCCATTTCAATAGCTTGTGATTTTTCACGGGAGGTACACCCATAGGTTTTTTGAATCACTTCTAAAGCTTTAAGCGGCGCAGGATAAAATCCTTTAGTGGCACTCAAAACTGACTTTTTAGCTTTAGAAAAAACAATCCTTCTTCCAACAAAAGATTCCAAAAACGAATCTAATTTGGTTTTGGGAACGTATTTTTTAAACTGCTTCCCTTTTTTTCCGCTGACAATTTCTTGAGCCAAGGCAAAGGCCCTTTTTTCAAGCAATTGTTCAGGGACACACTCATCGACCCATCCCATTTTAAGTGCTTTTTTACTATCAACAGATTTACCCTGCAAAATGATATCTAAGGATGCCTGCAACCCCACAATGCGAGGGAGCCGTAAACAACCGCCAAAACCGGGGAAGACCCCTAATTTTATTTCTGGTAAACCAATTTTTGTCTCTTTGGCATCGCTCGCCAGACGGTAATCACAGGCCATAACCAATTCACATCCCCCCCCGAGACAAGCACCATGGATGGCCGCAATTGTTGGAATAGGAAGGTCCTCAAGCGCATTAAAAATTTCATGGGCTTCCGATAAAACCTGCCGACATTCCATGGCATTGGAAAGACCTTTGATCTCTTCAATATCGGCCCCAGCTATAAATATTTTTTGTTTTTTTGAAACAAAAATAATGGCTTTATATGGGGAGGTTTTTAACTCAGCCAAAATTTCTCTAAATCGTGCCATAATTGGAGAAGATAATTTATTTACTTTTTCACCTATAAGATCCCATTCCAAAACAGCGATGGGACCATGGGATACCAGACGTAAACTTTCTTGAATGCTCATGATTGCTCCCTTTCTAAAATAACCGCTCCACCTTGACCACCACCAATACACAATGTAGCCAAACCAAATTGGACATTTTTAATTTGCATTTCCTTCATCAACGTAATCACCAGACGAGTTCCGGTAGCCCCCACCGGATGCCCTAGGGCTATGGCTCCTCCGTTGACGTTGAGTTTTTCCATATCAATCTCGCCCACGGCTTGGTCCAACCCTAGTTTTTCTTGGGCGAATTTTTTACTTCCCATGGCCTTAACGCAAGAAAGCACCTGGGCGGCAAAAGCTTCATTAATTTCAAAAAGACCCATATCAGCCAATGTCAGCCCTGCTTTTTTTAATGCTTTGGGAGTTGAATATACCGGTCCCAATCCCATACGCTCTGGCTCTAAACCAGCAAATGCATAAGACCGGATCGACGCGATTGGTTTATAACCTAAACTCAGAGCTTTTTCCCGACTCATCAACAGCACCATGGCAGCACCGTCAGTGATGGGGCAAGCATTACCCACAGTGATCGTCCCATATTGTCGATCAAAAAAGGGTTTAAGTTTAGCTAATTGCGCTAAAGTTTGCTCAGCCCTGGGACCAATATCCTGAGTTACAAACTCCTTATATTTAGGCGGTAAAAACACGGGCGTTGTTTCCGCATCCAATCTTTTACTTTGTTGAGCCTGCACCGCTTTTTGGTGGCTCCGAAGAGCGAATTCATCCTGCTCTTCACGACTCAAACCAAATTCTTTAGCCAAAATTTCTGCAGTTTGACCCATATTAATTCCCACAAATGGGTCCGTAAGTCCTTCTACAACAGCCACTCTAGGCTTAAAAGGTGTGGACTGAAAAGGTCCTGTGGTCATCAGGTCCACCACCTGCTTCAGATCGGCTTTTAACAGCCCTGCCAACGCTGTAAGCTGTTGTATGGGAGATCTCGCCATACTTAATTTTTCAAAAGTTTGCACAAAGGCATTTCCCATCATTAATGGAAATTGGGACATGTTTTCCGTCCCCCCCGCTACGACAACATCGGCGGAACCTGCCTTAATTTTGTCATACCCAGAGGTAATACTTTCCATGGCCGAAGCACAATTACGATGGACAGAGTGGGCTGAAACCGATTGGGGAATTCCCGCCCTCAGAGCCACGACCCGAGAAATATTCACTGCATCGGAAGGATTTCCCACGTTTCCCACAATAACCTCATCGACTAAGTTCACATCTAAATTGGTACGATTTACAAGTTCCTTTAATGCAACTTTTCCCAACTCAGCCGGGTGCAGGGCGCGAAGTTTACTGTTTGCCTTAGCAAACGGAGTTCTGACACCGTCAACTATCACCACATCACGACCACTCTTTGCCATTGTTTGTCCCTCTTATGTTTTGTAGTTGTATCGACTCAATTCTTTTTCAATCCTTCAGACCCACGGATTTTCATGAATTATACCATTTAAGCCTTTGGGCCCTAGAGTTCCATTAGTTTTAATAGTTCCATTAGTTTTAATAGTTCCATTAGTTAGTTTTAATTATGAAATTTTGATTTGAGTCGTGATATCTTCGGTTTGAAAAAAGATGAATGCAAGGTCCTACGCTTACCGTCAGAATTGACTCTGACTCACTCCATTGAGTAGTCTCTCAAGCTCACTAAAGGAGATTTCATGAATCGTAATCTGGAACGCGACGCCTTAGAGTATCACGCCAAACCAACCCCTGGAAAAGTAGAAGTTATCTCAAGCAAGGAGTGCCGAACAGAGCGTTCTCTTATTTTGGCCTATTCCCCCGGAGTCGCAGCTCCCTGTAAAGAAATCGCCAAAGATGCCAGCAAAGTCTATGATTACACCACCAAAGGAAATCTGGTAGCCGTTATTACTAACGGAACCGCCGTTTTGGGATTAGGAAACATTGGGCCTCTTGCAGGAAAACCCGTAATGGAAGGCAAAGGAATTTTATTCAAACAATTTGCGGACATAAATGTTTTCGATATTGAACTCAATTGCAAAACCACCGAAGAGTTCATTGCCGCCGTCAAAGCATTGGAACCCACATTTGGAGGAATTAATCTCGAAGACATTGCCGCCCCTGATTGTTTTATTATTGAAGAAACGCTTAAAAAAGAAATGAATATCCCTGTTTTTCATGATGATCAGCACGGAACAGCGATTATTTCTGCAGCAGCACTGATCAACGCCTGCCTAATCACCAACAGAAAATTAGAAGACGTAAAAGTTGTGTTTAATGGCGCTGGAGCCGCCGCCCTAGCCTGTGCCCGCATCTACCGTTCCCTGGGTGTCAAAGAGAACAATATTTTAGTTTGTGACTCCAGCGGAGTGATTTATCAAGGTCGCCAAAAAGGCATGAATAAATATAAAGCGGAGTTTGCGGTTCCCTCTGAAAGAAGAACTCTCACCGAAGCCCTACAGGGTGCTGATATTTTTGTTGGCCTCAGTGTGGCTGGGGTTTTAACTGCAGAAATGATTCGAGCCATGAATGCTAAACCAATTATATTTGCTATGGCCAACCCCGATCCGGAAATTGTCCCCGACGTGGCCAGAGAAGTTCGACCTGATTGTATTATTGCAACGGGACGAAGCGATTATCCCAATCAGGTCAACAACGTTTTGGGTTTTCCTTCTATTTTTAGAGGGGCCCTTGATGTCCGAGCCAGTCAGATCAACGAAGCCATGAAGCTCGCTGCAGTCCACGCCCTCGCTGATTTAGCTCGAGAAGATGTTCCCGACAGTGTATCTGCAGCCTATCAAAACAAAGTTTTCCACTTCGGCCCTGATTATATCATCCCCAAACCCTTTGATCCTCGGGTTTTACAAAAAGTAGCTCCTGCCGTTGCAAAAGCAGCAATGGATTCTGGAGTGGCACAAAAACCCATTGAAGATTTAAATGCCTATGCTGAGCACCTAGAGGGTTTACAAAGTCGTAAACGTGGTTTTATCAGGTCCCTCATTAATCGAGTCAAAACCAATGCAAAAAAGAAACAAGAAGAATTGCCATTGATTTACTTTCCCGAAGGACGATCCACAAAAATTCTTAAAGCTCTCAACACTGTCATTAACGAAAAAGTCATGCGTCCTGTCCTCCTTGGTAACAAGGGGCAAATTCAAGAAAAAATTCGTGACTTGGAATTGGAGCATCTTACCGAAGTCCCAATTATTGATCCGGCTTTCCACACTCACTTTAATACTTATGTAAATGAGCTTTATGAAGTCCGTCGACGGAAAGGGGTCATGCAAGCCGAGGCAGAAAGACTGATGACGGATCCTAATTATTTTTCTGCAATGGCAGTTCATACGGGACACGCCGACGCATTTATAACTGGCGCTACACGCAACTACCCTGATTGTCTTCGACCCATTTTAGAAATCATTGGAGCTGGTAAATCTAAAATCTCATCTGGTCTAAATATTGTACTTTGGAAAGACCGTATGATCTTTTTTGCTGACACTACAGTCAACATAAACCCAAGTGCGGAACAAATTGCTCACTTTTCAATTCACGCTGCCAGTGTGGCAAGGTACTTTGGTATGACTCCCAAAATTGCCATGCTTAGTTTTTCAAATTTTTCAGGCAAATGGGAAAATCCAAAAAAAATGAATTTGGCCGCTCGTCTGGTTAAGGAACGACAACCGGACCTTATTGTAGATGGAGAAATGCAAGCTGATACGGCAGTCAATCCAGACATCGTGGAAAGGATTTTTCCCTTCTGCCAAATTGAGGGCGGGGCTAATATATTAATCTTCCCCAATTTAGATGCAGGTAATATTTCTTATAAACTTTTACAACAATTGGGAGGAGGCGAAGTTTTAGGTCCTTTCTTAATGGGAATTAAAAAACCAGCCAACGTGTTACAAAGAACTTGTACCGTTGATGATATTATTAATACCATCGTCATGACAGCCTTGGAAGCCCAGGCTTATAAAGACAAGTCCTGAGAGCGCTGGCTGTAAAATGCCATCGAATCTCAATAAAATTAATATGTTACAGAAAATCCTCTAGAGAATCTGTACATGGGACGAAAAGTAAGGATAGAATATAAAAAGGCCGTGAAAGATAATTTTGGAGGAACGACTGATTTTAATTCAACAAAAGATTGTTATACACGGCCAAATAATTTTTACATGGCAACATATAACAAGGAGTCCATAGCTGTTGAATCAAAATGAGAACCCCCGTGCCCTTGTCGTTGGTATTGGTCTTAAATCAGAATTGTTAGCTGAACTTAAAGATCATTTAGGCGAAATTGAAGAATTGGCTCATGCTGCAGGTTACGAAGTTGTGGGTCATCTAAGTCAAGTCTTAGTCCAGTATAATCCCGCCTTTCTCCTTGGCTCTGGAAAAATTCAAGAAATTAAACAAATGGCCCAAGAAACCCTGGCGTCCACAATCATTGTGGATCACGAGCTGAGTGGCGCACAAGGGAGAAATTTACAGCAAGAACTTGGAGTTCGAGTGATTGATCGCAATCAACTCATCTTAGATATTTTCGCCCAAAGAGCTCAAACTTTTGAAGGAAAACTCCAGGTGGAGTTGGCCCAAATGTTGGACCAATTACCCCGCATGGTGGGAGCGTGGTTAGGCTCTCTTTCTCGACAAGGAAGCGGTATTGGAACTAGAGGTCCAGGTGAAACTGCCTTAGAAAATGATCGAAGAAGAATCCGCCATCGTTTGAAACAAATCCGCAAACAGCTTCAAGGAGTCAGACAAAACCGTTCCCAGCACCGAGCCTTAAGAAAAAAACAAGGTCTCCCCAGTTTTGCACTTATTGGCTACACCAACTCAGGAAAAAGCACTCTGCTCAACACCCTCACCCAATCCCAAACCTTTACTAAAGATCAATTATTTGCCACTCTAGATCCCACCACTCGAAAGTTATTTCTCCCCCAGATTGGTGCTGCAGTGGTCACAGACACCGTTGGCTTCATTCGTAAATTACCTGCTCACCTTATTGAAGCCTTTAAGGCCACCTTAGAGGAAACTTCCGCCGCAGATATTTTGCTCCACGTTGTGGACTTATCCAATCCACAGTACGAACAACAAATTAAAGTTGTAAATGAACTCATTGCCCTTTTTGGTTGGGATAATAAGCCATTGATTCATGTTTTTAATAAAATCGATGTGGCCAGCATAAACAAACAATTTCAGGTTAAATCATTTCCACGAGTTTTAGTAAGTGCCAAAACGGGGGAAGGTCTAGAAAAACTCCGACAAACGATGGCGCAAACGTTGCTAAATATTAACTCCACAGTGGAGCTATTTTTTCCCAAATCTCAAGAGTATCGAATTTATGAACTTAGCAGAGAAAGCCAAATTTCCCGCACAGAACCCGCTTCTTCAGGAACTATCTGTTACGCTTCAATGACTTCGTCGCAAATCACTCGTTGGAAAGAATATTTGGTCCAGGAACAATTGGAAACCTTGTAGCCCACTATATTTCCACTGGGACTTCGCAGACTTTTAAGGACTTTTGAGAAAAACACCCAAGTCATTCTCTCATAGTTGAAGAGTGTAATTCCAATCGCCGCTAAATGTATACAACTACTAAAACCGTACCCCTCAGACTAAATCCTCAATACACTGAGCGTGCAGTTATATATAAAACGGTTTTATCAGTTTTATTTTATCACAGGAACCTTCTTAATCTATGAACAAAATATTAGGTCCTACGAATTGGAAAACAACTCAGGATGCCAGTAACAGTTTTAAGTCCTTGTCCGGAGCACATCCTTTGATCAATAGAGCTCACCATTCCACGATCCTACCATCTTACTCATTCTATTCACACAAAAAATGCATTGAAAAACTTCGGCTTTTCACCAAAGAATTACCATTAACTATATAAAAAAGATGGATTTTATCACCATTTGAATAGTTAACTTTTCCATTTTTAATCAATAAGCCAGAGCTACTACTTGAATCAGATATTTTTGAAATATACAGCCCATCATAATAAACAAAGTTCCTTACTTCAGGATTATTTCCCATAGCGGAAGTAGTGTCTGAAAAGAACTGATCAGTCCTTCCAGATTTTGGTGCTAAGTACAGAGCCCTGGGAGTAGTAAACCCAACTGTGTCGTTCGAAACAGTCAACCTACCCGAATATATAGTTTCAGGAACAAACCACCCCTTGCCATCATAAACATTCAGTTCAAGTTGTCTGCATTCAAAAACCTTTTCTGCCACTGCCCGGACTGAAATCAAGAAAACAAAACAACTCATCAAGGACATCAACACACTTTTTTTCATTTGTTTTTCCTTTTTTATTTTATTTAATTTTTTTATTTACTATTAATTTTGGAATGACTTCACAAAGGGGAATAGTGGAAATGAGCAAAAAGGTAAATAAATAAAAAATTTTTGAAATCTTTATCCGCTCAAAAGAAAAAGGTTCATAACTCCGAAAAGGTTCATAACTCCGAACCAGATTTTCGTTCTTATGCGAAAGTACTGCACCTACGACTTAGAGCCTAGTTGGAAATCCGACATAAGTTGCATAGAAGTTACTTAGAGTCGAGGCAGAGATACTGCGTCTGTTGATACAGACCACATTTCTTTGGCTTTTTTAAAACTTGGCTCAACTATGGCCTATAAATATCCGATACCATCACCAGATCATATCTTACTTGGAGGAAACACCATGTCCGCTGCCCGTCGTTTAGATCATCTCAATCCCGTGGAAACAGAAGAAAAAGATTTAGGACTTTTTTCAGCCTCTCCAGTTAAAATTTCTCCTCATATAAAAGAGCACCGGGAAATGCGTTTGTTTTTGCCTGAAAAAGTCGAAGGCCATGCGCAAATAACTGATCACTACGGAGAAACTCATCAAGCGCGAATTATAAATTTATCTTCCTTCGGCGCACGATTATTTTACCCTAACATTGGAAAAGAAAAAAATGAAAGCGATCGAACGAACGTAAAAAACCTCAAAGAATCTGGACATCTGCATCTCAATCAAAGTTTAAAGCAACTGGTTTTGACCTTAGATTCCTAT
Source organism: Bdellovibrionales bacterium (assembly GCA_019695175.1). GTDB lineage: Bacteria > Bdellovibrionota > Bdellovibrionia > Bdellovibrionales > UBA1609 > JAIBAM01. Next base: position 7,346 of record JAIBAM010000025.1, on the reverse strand, counting down.
GAAGTTTTTAATGGTACGGCCTTAGTAATCAATGAGACTACAGGCAAAGATGGAATTGCTTATGGAGTGGCTCTGGAGGGATATGGAATTGATTTAGAACGGGTTCAGGCCATCCTCAATGCCAGAAATAAATATGATAATCTTACTGGAACCAGATCCATAGTCTCCATATCTAACAATGTAGGAGTAGATTTTAAAGTACAGGTGGCTAATCTTAATGCTCTTTTGCAAGATCTTAAAATGAGACTTCTAGAAGAAGAAACCCGTATAGAAAAAGAAGATGTCTCCCCCGCTTATCGAAAGAAACTGGAAGAACACGCCGTGGACATCGCCATGTCGCTTTATCAACATGAAATCCATAAAATATTCGATCAGTTTCAAGCCATTGTCGATCGATTTAACCCCGAGGAAAAAGTAATCCACAAACGCTTTTTCAGAGCCAACTTTCATCCCCTTATATTGGGAACTCCCTTTATTCGAAGGGCCTTTACAAAACCACTGGGTTATGCGGGAGACTACGGTTTGATGGTAATGTTTTATGAATATCAAGATGATGGAAAAAATTTATTTGAAAAGTTCTTCCATCGTTTTGCCTGTAACGAACCCGCCGCCATAGCCAACAAAAACCGAGTGGAGTACTTAAGTGAATGCTTGCTAGTAGCCTATCAAAAACATTGCAATGTAAATACTAAAGGAACTCTATTTAAAATTTGTTCTGTAGCCTGTGGTCCCGCACGAGAGTTCGAACTTTTTTTAAGGAAAACTCAAGTTTCTCCAGATTTCCCCATTCAATTGATTATGATTGATCAAGAAATGAAAGCTTTAGAACATGCGAGTCAGAAACTAAGACCTCTTGCTTCACCAGGCGTGCTTAAGATCACCCTTCTAGCCGAGGATGCTGTATTGGGTATCGTTAAAGATCGCCCTTTTTGCAAAGTCATCCGGGACAGCCAATTGATTGTTTCGGCTGGTTTATTTGATTATTTATCCGATCGTGTTGCCACAAGGCTGATCACGGGACTTTATCAACTTACGGCTGAGTCCGGACAAGTGATTATAGGTAATGTCTCAAAACACAATCCAGATCGGTTTTCCATGGAATATTTTATGGAGTGGCAACTCATTTTAAGAGACTCTCAGGATCTAAGAAAATTGGTGGAACCACTACTGACATCTGAAAAAAACATTAAAGTAACCAGTGAAACACTGGGCCTTAATTTATTTTTGGAGCTTTATAAAGGAAGTTAATGGCCACACTTTTAGACAGGGAAGTCCATAAGGAAGAACGAAAAGTTCACCTGGATCGAATTAAAATTGCCACCTATTATATGGCAGTCCCTCTTGTTTTGTCTTTTTCAGTCGTGGATTATTTTTTTCGTCCCGAACTAGTTGTCGAATTTTTTAAGTTACGTCTTTTGATCATACCTGCAGCTCTGCTTATTGCCTTGCTGTTTCGCAGTCAACGCTTGTTACAAAAGTACTATTTTATTCCTTCTCTTGCGCTCTCGGCTTTTTTGGGGCTTTACAGTGCTTATCTAACTTGGCGAACCGGCGGAGATAGTTCCCCCTATTATGCCGGTTTAAATCTTGTTGCCATTGGCGCCCTCAGTTTTTTACCTTGGCCCCCCAGAGTCCTCCCGATCATTGCTTTGATTGTTTACGGCCCCTATTATTTGAGTCTTCTCTGGGACCAACACATTCTCATGGCCAACCTGATCCCACACACTGCGTTCATGGTTTCCACAATCTTTTTATCCGCAATCACACACTACCTAACCTCGCGACTGCGGCGACAAGAAGTTCATTACCGCATGCAGCTGCAGACCGAAATTGAAACAAAAGATCAAGTTATTGAAGATAAAACACGTCATGGAATTTTTTTAGAAAAACTAACGCTTCAATTTTCACCACAAATCATTGATGCCATTAAAGGTGGAGTTCTTAATTTAAACGATCGACTTCGACAACCCATCACTTGTATTTTCATTGACATTGAAAGTTCCACTTCAAGATCCAATCGCTTGGATTATCTAGACTATTCCAACCTTATTTCTGAGTTTTTCTCCAGTTGCATTGATATTTTATTACAACATGATGTCACCGTAGGAACTTATTTAGGTGATGGCCTCATGGCTTTTGCCAACGCTCCTTTGCAAAGACCAGATTACCAAACTGAAGCACTTCTCGCGTGTCTCAATATTCTAAAAATGCACGCAAGAAAGCGACAGTACTTTTCAGAACGGTGGCGTACTGATTTTAATATACGCATTGGTATTAATACAGGACCTGCATTAGTTGGCTTTTTTCCCAATGATAAAAGAGGAACTTACACTGCCATTGGAGACGTTGTTAACTTGGCCTCACGACTTTGCACCAGAGCTCCCCGAAACAGCATCTGCGCTACAAAAGTCTTTTTACATGATACAGCAGATAAATTAAAAGACCTCACTATTGAGCTTTGTGGAACAACAGAGTCCATTAAAGGCTTTGAAGGGGATCGCTTTGAACTCTTCGCCATTCGAACTTTACCGACGGCCGCTGAAATAAACCAACCCCATGAGTGCCCCCTTTGTGGAGCCAATTTATTTATTGCCGAACATTTAGGTGAATTGGATATTATCCGTTGCTCCAGTTGCCAATATCATGACTTCATCGAGGTCAAGAAAACCGATAATAAAACCTACAATAGCGCCCTGATCTAAGAGCTTGCTTGGAAATACGTCGACTTAAGCGAAGTCCCATGAGCGGGAAAGGGGCAACTCCGATGTATTGTTGTATTGTAACCATTTCAAAAATAAATTCTTTAAACCGCTTAAAATAAACCCCAGAAAAAATAATTAACTGTTTTTCCTGATTTTCCTTTTCGCATTGACAAATCTGTATTTACATCATAATTCGGCACTGCGTTATAATTTTACGCGAGACTCAGTATCATAATTATAGGACCGAGCAAGCCCTCAATATACAAATGAGTATGGTGTAATATGCTGGATAAAGAAATTGTTAAACAAGAATTAAATAAGCTTGTTGATGGTGTCAAAAACAGTCACGCCCTGGAAAATTCATTTTATACCATGTATCTAAATAAAAAATTAAATCCAGAACAGCTAAAGACCTTCGTTCTTAACTATGGTGAATTTGTTCGAAGTTTTCCTTTGGTTTTAAAAAGACTCATTCAAACTACTGACGACCCCGTTGCAAAAGCTGAATATGAAAAAACTTTATTTTCAGAAATGGGTGATGGTGATCCCGAACGCGTTCACTATAAGTTATTTATAAATTTCTATAATGATTTGGCTCGTTACATGGGGTTGCCTGAAAAAAGCATGGATCATCGCCAGCTCCGTATTGAAGGTGAAGTGTTTCCAGAAACCAAGCAACTCATTGATGGAGAGTTTGATCTCTACACTAAAAGAAATCGTTCCATTGCTGCGGGAGCTCAGTTAGCCCAAGAGTACCAGGCCTACGGCATGTTGACCAAAATTTATGAAGGATCAAGACAGTACGTTAATCTTTGGCCTGATCTTATGGAGTTTCATGAGTCAGCAGAGTATTTTCACGCTCATTTAGGAGCTGCTGAAAAAAATCACAGACATGAAGCCTTAGATGGTGCTTTAAACCAAATTAATTCTGATCAAGATTTAGCAGATGCTAAATTTGGCTACCATGAGCACCTCAAACTATTTAACTGTTTTTGGGAACGCTTGGCTACTGAACTGAAGTCTTAGTGTGTTTTTGTCCCTATTGCTGAGAGCTAGGTCAGAGGTAGAGGTGCTTGAGACCCGCAGCATCCTTCCCCTAGCTCCTGCCGATAAAATAGCACCCTAATCTAACCAATATTTATGAAATCAAATCGACCAAATTCTTTATGAATTTCTTCGATAAACTCAAGGGAGGGTCTCACTCCTAGTGGTTCCATCAATTCCATATGAACAGATAAGTCTGCCAAATCAACCCGAAATGAGACGGGCGAGTCGCCTGAATTTCTCAGCAAGGTGTCTTTTAAATTTTGCAAATGACTTTCCATTTTTTCATCTAAACAAATTTCAATTTTTTTTGCCTGTTGAAGCACGTCATTCAATCTTCTCGCTTTGTCCACTAAAATTTTAACTCCACCTTCTTCCACTTCCAATTGTCCCGATAAGATCAATGGAGATTCTGACTTTAATATCATTTCTATTTCCGCATAGGTGTTGGGGAAAACAACCAATTCTACTTGACTGACCAAGTCCTCCAAACTGGCAAAAGCCATTCTAGTTCCCTTTTTAGTGATAATTTCTTTTAGTCCAGTAATGACCCCTAATAGGTGAACTTTCGATTTGGTCGGCAAATTTTTTAATTTATCTAAAGAGGCATTCGTCCATGTTTTAGCCAAAACACTAAGACCAGAAAGAGGATGATCACTTAAATAAAAACCAAGAACTTCTTTTTCCGCGGCCAAGCGGTAAGACCTAGGCCAATCCGCATGAGTGGCTAAAATGACTTTTTCAAAGTCATTTTCCTGATCATCTAAAAAAGTAAATAAAGAAACTTGTCCTCTACTTTTTTCTTGTTTCTTACGCAAGGCCGAATCAATAAACTGACCATAACCCAACATTAATTCATTGCGATTAAAACCAAAACCATCCAAAGCTCCCGCTTTGATTAAACATTCTATTGTTTTTTTATTCACTCGACGCAAATCCACTTGAGTGAAAAAATCCTCTAAACTTGCAAAGCACTGATTGGGCTGCTGACCCCTAGACTCTAAAATGGACTGAACTGCACTTTCCCCGACACCTTTAATGGCTCCCAACGCAAAATATATTTGACTCTGTCGGACTGAAAACTTGTAGTCGGAGTGATTGATATGGGGGGCGTTGATAACAATCTGATGTTGTTGGGCTTCACGTACATATTTAACCACATCGTCTGTATCACTCATTTCTGTACTTAAAAGAGCCGCATAAAATTCCACAGGATAATAGTTTTTGAGCCAAGCCGTAAAGGCTGCCACCACACAATAGGCCGCGGCATGGGATTTATTAAAACCATAATTTGCAAACTCAGCCATTTTTTCAAATAAATCTTCTGCCTTTTTTAAATCATAATTATTTTGTAAGGCCCCTTGCAAAAATCTTGATTTCTGTTTTGCCATTTCTTCAGGGTTTTTTTTTCCCATGGCACGACGAAGCAAATCAGCTTCTCCTAATGAATAATTTGCAACTTTAGCTGCGACCAACTGAACCTGTTCTTGATAAACTATAATTCCAAAAGTTTCTTTTAAAATAGGTTCTAGGGACTCAAAAATATAGTCCGGTTGAATTTCGCCATGTTTCCTTTCCAAATACGAAGGAATCATATCCATGGGACCGGGTCGATAAAGTGCATTTAGAGCTACAATATCTTCAAAACAATTCGGTTTTGCTTTTCGTATCAGATCTGTAATCCCCTCACTTTCAAACTGAAAAATTCCGCCGGTGTCCCCCTGACACATAATCTGATAAATACCGCTGTCTTGTAGAGAGATGTCTTTGGTTGATATATTTTTTTTTCGATTTTGGGAAATAAGTTCAATCGCATCTTGAATGTGGGTCAAAGTTTTTAAACCTAAAAAGTCAAACTTGATCAACCCAATTTTTTCTGCATGTTTCATGTCATACTGGACAACAACCTCACCCTCTGAACCGCGATAAAGCGGTGCCCAATCTAATATATTCCCATCCGCAATAATCACCCCGGCAGCGTGAATCCCCGCATGGCGGACCAACCCTTCAATTTTTTGTGCCAAATCCATCAGACTGGATACTTTAGGATCCGTATCCATGAGTTCGCGCAAACGTGGCTCTGTTTCTATAGCTTCACTCAGAGTAATCCCCAATTTTTCTGGAATTAGCTTCGCGACCACATCCACTTCGCCGTAGGTCATACCTAAAACCCGCCCCACATCACGAACAGCGGCTCGAGCCTGTAATTTTCCATAGGTAATAATTTGCGCCACAGATTGTTGACCATATTTTTGGGTCACATAGTCTATAACTTGCTGACGTTTTTCTTGGCAAAAATCCACGTCAAAGTCTGGCATGGAAATTCTTTCTGGATTTAAAAAACGCTCAAAAACAAGATTGTAGGGCATGGGGTCCAAATCTGTAATCCCTAAAGAATAGGCCACCAAGGATCCAGCTCCAGACCCTCGTCCCGGACCTACTGGAATATTTTTGGATTTTGCCCAACCAATAAAATCCGCGACGATCAAAAAATATCCGTTAAATCCCATACGTTGAATGACTTGCAATTCATAATTCAAGCGTGTGCGGTAAATGCTTTGATCGGTAATTTGCTCTCCACGTTCTTGAGCCTCACTAAAGCGACGTTCCAATCCAGACTCAGCCTGTACCTTGATTTCATCCTGAAGCGACCTCCCTCCTGTTGGATAAGTGGGTAAATGGTACTTGGGACGACCCTGCTCATCTTTCAAGTTAAACTTAATTTGGCACCGATGGGCGATTTCCAATGTGCGCTCACAGGAATCCAAATCATCTTTAAATAAATTCCTCATTTGCTCTGGACTTTTAAAATAAAACTGGTCGGAACCAAGTCGATATCTGGACTCATCATGCAGTGTTTTATTAGTACCAATACAAATCAAAACTTCTTGAGCAATTTGCTCTTCCTGACGTAAATAATGCACGTCATTGGCCACGACGGTGGGGACTCCCGTGATTCGACTGGCCTCCTTTAAAAAGGGATTGATTTTATCCCATATTGATAAATTATTTCTATTTAGTTCGAGATAAAATCTGTCGTCAAAAATTTCTTTTAACGTCCGGATTCTCTTTAAAGCCTCTTCTTCCCCATGATGCAACAAAGTAAGTGGAATATCCCCATGGGTTCCCCCAGATAGGACAATCAAATCTTCATGGTATTGGCGTAAAACTTCATCATCTATGCGGGGTCGATAATAAAAACCCTCATGATAACCCGCTGTACTGATTCGACACAAATTTTGATAACCTTTAAAACTCGTTGCCAAAAGAACCAACCGTCGATTTGGTAAAGTTTGAATTTCCCGAGCTTCGCCTTTAATAAATCGAGATTTAGGAGCTAAATAAACCTCCAATCCTAAAATAGGATTTAGTCCACTCTCCTTCGCGGCAAAATAAAATTCAATGGCTCCAAACATGTTTCCATTGTCTGTTAACGCCAGTGCCGGCATTTCATATTTTTGTGCCAGTTGAATTAAAGGCTTAAATTGGCAAGTGGCCTCAAGCAAAGAATACTGGGAATGAACATGCAAATGAACAAACGACATCTTACTCCCATTCTATGGTACCTGGAGGTTTGGAAGTGACATCATACACCACTCG
>JAIBAM010000047.1 GCA_019695175.1 Bdellovibrionales bacterium | reverse complement strand
TTCATTGAATTTTATGGTGAACCTCTTCTCGGGTCTTGCTGCCTATGTCCTTTATCCAAACAAACCACAGATGAGATTTGATTTTAATACTTCTACACAAAAATTATCGGCTGCTTAAACGAAACTGGCGTTATTAGTAAATATGGAAAAATGCAGAAACTTATGACTGATGCAGGAAGTGCTTTTTATAGTTGGAATGGAATGAATCGATTTCAAAAGTTGATATCAGAGGAGTATGGGATTGATCAAACCAAGGCGGGCTCTCCAAGATCCAACGGTAAAGTTGAATCAGTGAACAAGCAAATTGAGAAAGAATTATTAACAGTAAAAGAGTTTTCTAGTTTAGATGATGCAGGTCATGGAATTGCGGAGTGGATTGAGTTTCCATTACTTCGGGAAATATTTTATCTACAAAATCCATCTCTGAGCGTATCCGGAGTAGCTCTAGTCCCCTGGGGACACCAGATTTGCTGAGCGACACCTCCTGTGCAAAATCCAATTACATAAACATATCCAGGGGCACCGTTAATATTGAAAGATCCGGAAAAAAGCGCTTCGCAATGAGTAGCTGGGAGTCGCATGCGTTGTCCAGTAATGTTGCGGGTACAATCCTCGGCCGTTCTGCAACAACCAGGACTACTGCTACATGCACCAACTATACGGCCTCTTATAAGTACAGGTGGTGGTGTACATGAGGAGTCGACCACACAACGTCCACTGCCGTGACCAGGGCAGGAGGGAGAGTTGCAAGTGTAGGTTTGAAGTCTTTGATTGGAGCACCCCCCAGAGTTGCATGAATTGTTAGTCCAATTGCAACTACAGCAGGCCGCCATATTGCATGTGTTTATAGCTCCATTTTGATAAGGACAAGAAGTTCCGCCAAAGGCAGCTGGGGTATTGATGGTGTAGGTTTGTGTTCCTCCACCACAGGTTACGGAGCAAGCAGACCAGGAGCCAACACAGTTAATTGGTGAGGGGCATCTGAAATTATTAAGAGAGGTTAAAATCTCACTGAAATGAACGGCTTTAACTTGTGTTTCTCCTACCACAATATTTTCATCAGTAAAATGGTGTGAACGAAGTCCGCTTACAGAATTTAGTTCTATGACTCCTTGTCTGAGTTCAGTTAAATGGATTTTTTTGATAGGTGTTTCCTGGGGAACGATGGCCTCATCTGTAAAATGAATCCGATTTATAAAGCAGCCCGATCTTTTTGAATTAAGGAGATCCCTTAGAAACTGAATGTCTGATGCTTTTATGAGGCCACCAGTATTGAAGTTTGGTACTTGTTGATTGCGCTCCGTCGCATAAGAGAGCGTAACAAAAAACAGCAAAAGTTTTATTGATAAACAGGTAAGGGGGTTTGGCATATGATTTCACCTGTTATTGGATCAAATCCTCTTACAAAACTTGTTGTATTTGGACAGGATCCGAATGTTGAAGAGACCGACTTGCAAGAAGTCACTGTTTTGATATTTCCGTTTCCAATCGTGGTTAGATAAACTTTCAAAGTGGATTGATTTAAAGGTCTCACAAGACGTGAAATGTCGTAGGAAATTTTTAATTCTCCGGTGTATGTGTTTGCCACTCCAGTGGGTAATATATTTCCTAGTTCAATGCCTGTTATAAACAATGAAGAAGAAAACATTGAAGCTAGATGATTCGAGGTTAATAAGGGAGGAGAATTTAAACTGGGTCCGGAATGAAGTGTGGTGACGCTAGGATTTGAAGTGGCTGTCGCTGGGATTTGATTGCTGTCAAATTTAGTCACGGAATTCGTGGCAAATTCAAAGGTACAAATGGAGCCCTCAGCCAGTGCTGATACTAAAAGCCTTTCCAGATCCATCTTCCCTATTTTTTCAGAAACACTTTTGCTTTCTTGGTTTACATTTGAGAGCATAAACATTGTTCCCAAGATTATGGTACTCATGACCCCCCAAAGAAACCATGGTCTCAATTAATGAAAAACCAAGTATCTTTTTGCATGGATGTTTTTTTGTGTTTTTAAAGGGTCGATATAAAAAAAATATGTTTTGTAGATGAACCATATAGTCCCTTGTTAAAATCCGAACTCTTTTAATTTGTCGGCAAAGTGTGAATATTTAAAAATGAATTAACCATAATTTAAAATACATAAGAATGCCCATGCAGCCTACGGTCGCTAAGGGATTGATCCGTTCTCCGGATGGAGATACTTACAAGGCAAAGTCTCAAAAAATGACAACTATCCATATTTGGAGTCATTTTTTTATTCTTTTGGAACAGTTTATTGTTTCATTCCTATACTGTGTCTGGGAGTTGATTCCCTCCATAGGTTCGATTCAATTTTGCGCTGTTTTAATAGAAATCAAATTTTTTGGAATTTTGAGGGGTTTGAAAACAGATTTGAAGTCGCAGTTTTTAGGAGAGGTTTATGAAGACCCTAAAAATGGGATGCCTGTTGATTTAGCAAAGTTTTCACTTCGCCCTTTCAGGGGGGGGCATTTATTTCAGATTCACATTTAGAACAAAAACCGTAAAAGACAAGGGAGAGGTTGGCTTTATAAAAATCGTGAACATCTTTAAGCGCCTGTTCCACTTTATCAAACAAGGTTTCATTGCCCTTGTTAATTTTTCCACAGGCTTTGCAAATGTAGTAGTGATGAACTTTTTTTTCAAAAATATATTGATAGATCTTTTCTTTAGGGGAAAGTGCAAGTTCTTGTATGACCCCCATGGAAATAAACTTTTCGATGTTTCTATAAATTGTCGTTCGATCTAGATCAGGAACTTTGCGGTAAAGCTCTTCTTGTAATTCTTTGAATGGAATGTGGCGGTTTTTGTTGTCTAGAAAAAACTGCACGATGACTTCTTTTGAGGGGGTCATGCGTAATCCTTTAGACTTAAGATAAAGTATCAGATCTTTGTGTTTTTTCAATTTTCATCCTTGGCTTCGGCGAAGTCTCTAAAGACAGGTTTTTAAGATACTACTCAAAAAAATAGCCCAGAGATAATGCATTCTGAGTGGAAAGTTAATTTTGAATAAGTTCATTGTCATTATTGCACCATGATGCAATAATGACAGAAATCTGAAGGGGGCAATTTCCAGTGACTGGGGTAGAATCTGAAACTCAAAATTAACCTTAAAGACAAACTTTTTGGTCGTGTGGTCGAAGCAGCACCTAACTCTATGATTATGGTGGATCAAAGTGGTTTCATTACATTTGTAAATCGCGAAACAGAAAGACTATTTGGTTACTCACGAGAAGAGCTCAATGGTCAACTTATTGAAGTTCTAGTGCCTGAAAAATTTCGTTCCGCCCATCCCATTTATCGAGGACAGTTTTTTAAAAATCCAGTTTCTCGGGCTATGGGTATGGGGCGTGAATTATTCGGTCTCAGGAAAGATGGCAGTGAGGTGCCAATAGAAATTGGACTAAATCCCATGGAGGCTGAGGGAGAAAAATTCGTTTTAGTTTCAATCATTGATATTACAGAACGAAAAAAAAATGAAGCTTTGATCGCCGCTAGAGAAGCAGCTTTGGAATCTTCAAAAATGAAGTCTCAGTTTTTAGCCAATATGTCCCATGAAATCAGAACCCCTATAAACGGTATCCTTGGCATGACTCGATTAATTCTTGATACTGATTTATCTCAAACTCAAAAAGAATACGCTCAGATTATTCACGATTCTGCAGAAAGTCTTCTTAGTGTTATTAGTGATATACTCGATTTTTCCAAAATTGAGACAGGTAAAATATCTTTTGAAATTATAGAGTTTGATCTGAATTATCTTTTAGAAAATTTAGTGCAAATATATACCAATTCAGCGCAGCGAAAAAATATTTCTCTTCAATTTCATGGGCCCGAAATTTCTACTCTTTACATGAGTGATCCCATTAGAGTTCGGCAAATTCTAAATAATCTGATTCAAAATGCGGTTAAATTTACATTTTCAGGAAATATTAATATTGAATGTAGGATCTTGTCTGAGTGTGAAGAAAAAACTCGTTTTCGATTTGAGGTCAGTGACACTGGAATTGGAATTTCAAAAAAATCTATTGATCGACTCTTTCAAGTATTCACCCAAGGTGATGAATCTACGACAAGAAAATTTGGTGGAACTGGTTTGGGATTGGCCATTTCTAAAAGACTTGTGGATCTTTTTGGTGGAACGATTGGTGTGAACTCGGTTCTTAATAAGGGGTCTACTTTTTGGTTTGAAATTGAAATGATAAAAGGTTCACCGATAGCATTTCATTCCTTCAAGGAAAAAAATAATCAAAAAATTGAAAGTGTTTGGGATGAGCAAAGGTTTAAAATCTTAGCTGCAGAAGACAATCAAGTAAATCAGATAGTTATTAAGAAGGTTTTGGAAAAATTAGGTTTTATTGTAGATGTGGCTGGTAACGGTTTTGAAGTAATGACAGCCCTAAAGAAGGATCAATATGATTTGATTCTTATGGATTGCCAGATGCCAGAAATGGATGGTTATGAAACCACTAAAAATATCAGAAAAAATAAAGATATTAAAATTTCAAAAATTCCCATTATTGCAATGACCGCAAATGTGATTAAAGGGGATAAGGAAAAGTGTTTAGATGTGGGCATGAATGATTATATATCTAAACCCATTCAAATCGATCATTTGCGTGATATTTTAAGGCGTTGGTTGCCAGCAAACTGATCGTTATAGTGGACTCCATTGTCTAGAAAATGGGGGCCACTATACGTTAACTTTAAACTTTGCATCCTGCTTAATAATTAATATGTGAATCGAGCTGATTTTTATCAGCAAAAGAGTATTTTTAAATCTAGGGATTAAGTGAGTAGCCTTTTAGAAAAATCATATATAAACATATTTTGTTGTTATCGTTGTTTGTTGTTATCGTTCTCGAGTCATTCAATTTATGAACAGTTAAAGTTTTGAGTCATTAAAAAAACTGAATTCTGTCTACCTATTCCAAGGGAAAAGGTAGTTGATAGTAAAATCGATATTTTTCATTACTCAACTTGGTCACGCTTTTGCAGAAATTGACAATGTGATCAAGATGATATGTGTACTGGAGTTCCCCAAATTTAGTCGGCAGGCTGGTTTAAATTTAATGGACAGTGGTATTGCCTCGAAAAAACGGACACAAGCTGGAGTTCATTGTCACGCTAACTTGCAATTCGCAATTCGCTTTTCAATTAACCTTCATATAGGTGAAGTCCAACTAATCCCAAGTGCCTCATCCTCTTGGGTCTTGGACATAGTTCATCTAAAATTCCCTGACCGTCTCCGAAACGAAACATCCTTCGGAGTGATGTTCAGGTTAGATTCTGTGTCCACTAAAACGGGGGAGGGTCAAACAGTACTTGGCTTTAAACCATGTTTTTACAAACAAGACTAATATTACCAACCTCTTGCATTTCTTTTATAACTTGTTCCTTTAATTCAATTAAATGCTTCATAAAATGACTCCTACAATAATTTGGGTATCTAACACATCTATATCCAACACCTCTAGTCGACGTAAAAAAGTTGTCTGTGATATATCAGGGGCTAGAAGGGAGAGGCGTTATCACTTTTTGAGCGAGAATTCTCGGTCAACGCTGAACAAAACGCAGTGTTTGACGACGGCGGCGAAGACAGCGGATACAGGCTCAAATTTATGCGAAAAGAGGTACACAAAGGACGGCGAAGAAAACTGACTTTTAAGCTGCCTGTTAGGGCTGAGAACAGCTAAAGGTTGTTGTCGATCCTCCATTGTTCAGAAATGAAGCCAAGACCACCGGAACTTTGCCCACGGGGCACTGACAGGAGCCACCCGTGGGCGTCGAACAGGTTGCGACCGCACGAAGTAGAGTTGGTTGACATCCATTACTTCCAACAAATGGACCAAATGTATGTCCATTGGATTCATAACAGTACCCAAGTAAAGAGCCGGAAAGCGGGGCAGTGACAGATCCACAGCCTGTAATGATCGTTGCCCTTGGGTTGCTATTATCGACGGACAAGACCACCGGAACTTTGAGAGCCGAAAGAGGGTGAGTAAGCTTGGAATTGTCGAACTTGATCACCCAATTGGCAGTATAGCTGGTTCCGCTTCCCTGAAAGTCCCTGAGCTGGATTCCGCGATTCGCAGAGGTATCGACCCAGAGCGACAAGGAGTCAGGAGCTGCTTGGGAACTTACCGTGGCGACGGTGGCGACTCCGGTCGCTGCGGCGTAGATCTGACTGACACTGATAGCAGCCGCAGCTATTGTGGTAGCCGAAGAAGAGTCGAAGGTATTCGGACTCGCACTATTAATCGACCGCATGCAGGTCGAGCCATCTGCCAGGACCTGGGTCAAAAGGTTTTTCAGTCCCAAGGCTTCAAGCTTTTCCGCGAGCGCTTTGGTTTGGGTTTGCTGGTTGGTTTGCATCGACACGAACGCCATCAGGATGATCATCATAACGGCGGAGCTAACCAGGACCTCAACCAGGGTGATGCCGCTCTGATTTTCCCATGGCGAGGCAACAGATAAACATGAGCGTTTCAGCCCAGTCTTAATGCGGAGTGCAGTGTGTGTGTGTGTCACTCTTATACAGTCGGAATAGCGTAAAAAATCTTGAGGCCAATTTCAAATTTCATCCGCCCCAAGCGCTGGAGGCTCGCATGGAAGCCGGATGGTTCTGGCACCGAGAAATCACGAAGGCTCACGATTCTGACGGCGGCGAGTACGCGAGCAATTCGGTGGTCGTCTTTTCTAGCGTTTGGGACACGCGACCGATTCAAGAAAGCGCGAAATCCCTGCCAAAACTGCCTAATTTTCGTTAATAATCTAAAATCGAGATCTGCAAAAATCGACCGTAAGTGGTTTATTTCGAATAGGGATTTCGGAGACGATATAGTCAACTTTGTATAGAAAAGAAATGACAGACTGACCACCGGCGGTTAGGGACGCAACCCCTTGGGAAAACAGGGAATTACCCACTCCTGCACGGAAAAAGCCCGTCTTTCCTGGCACTTCTCCTTCAAACCCTTCTAGCCCCTGATATATCACAGACAACTTTTTTACGTCGACTAGAGGTGTTGGATATAGATGTGTTAGATACCCAAATTATTGTAGGAGTCATTTTATGAAGCATTCAATTGAATTAAAGGAACAAGTTATAAAAGAAATCCAAGAGGTTGGTAATATTAGTCTTGTTTGTAAAAAACATGGTTTAAAGCCAAGTACTGTTCATGGCTGGTTATACAAGAATAAAAATAAAGATAAAATTGCAGAAAAAAATCAATTCACGCATCCTGCGCCCCAATATACTTTACTAAATCTCGATACTTTTTAGGGTGCTCCACTCAAATCTATTAGATTTAAATATTTACTGGCGCCTAGCACCTAGGTGGGAGGACTTCGATTGCTAAGTATTTGAGAATTATATGATTTGATAAAGTTATAACATTGAGTGAGCAGTACCTCAGAACCGGAATTACTTACAAAGCAAAACAAGTTAAAACATGATCTTTTATACAATCTTTCTTTTTAAGTAACAAAAAATCTGTTAGAAGGGGCGTCCTGTTTAATTTTTTAATTTAAAGTTTGTATTGTTTTCTAGTATTCGTCTTTCATTTGAGTTAAATGACTGGGGAATAAATTTATTAAGTTTTTAAATTGTTTGCGGAGCCGTAGTTCAGCTGGATAGAATACTTGCCTACGAAGCAAGGGGTCAGAGGTTCGAATCCTCTCGGCTCCGCCATTTACTGCTTTTAATAAAATTGATGACAAGAGTCTCATCCCAACAGAGAGTGGAATGCTGGGCGTTAATTAACAAAAAAAGGATCCAATCATATCTCTTTTTCTTAAAGTTTTAGTGATGAACTCAACCTTTTAGGAAAGGAAATGTCTGGAAGACTAAAACCTCTCATTTGAGATTTTAGAATGGCTTAAAAGTCTTTTTTGAAGTTCCTGCTTCAGTTCATTTGGAGAAAAACCCTAATGTTATCGTCATACTTGTTGTTCGCAAAAATTAGGGTAGCAATCGTTTAGATGAATACAACACAATACAATATTGAATTTTGAGGAGGATGACGTCTTGATTACTTCACCTCCCTATGGCAGAGTGTGCCCCTATGTCATTTTTAAGCCAACAAAATTGCGAGCTCTGAGCGGCGTTGTTTTGTGCTCCGTTGTTTTCTTTAATACTAAGTGGAGAGGTGGGTGAGAGGCTTAAACCAGCAGTTTGCTAAACTGTCGTACGGGGTAAACCCGTACCGCGGGTTCAAATCCCGCCCTCTCCGCCATTTAAAGTCAGTAGCGAACGACAAAATAATCTAAGTAACGAAAATCACGAATCAAAGGTTTCAACGAGTTAGCGAGATCAGTCTGAGGCAACGATCACCGATCATCACAGGTAATCACGGTCGTTGTCTTAGAAAAATCTTACTGAAGTCTTAGTCGAACGCAGCTTCTCACGAGCGTCTCTCATTCACTTTTTCTTGTCCCTAAGAGCCCTAACCAAAACTAGGAAAGGCTTTTTATGGACAACTATTCCGTTCAGCAAAAATTAGGTCGTGCATGCATCGAAGTGCCTTTTGAATTCACGTGCCCGAAACCAACTCTCACGATTTATCGGGGCGTCAGAGCAACCGATGGCGGCTACCGCATGGAGAAACGTGGGAGTCTCGCCAAGAGGTTTAGGCCTATCATGTGGAGCGGAGACAAAGACTCGCTCTAGGCCGTGTCCCGAAAATGGTAGAAAATAAAAAGGGAGTCCTTCAAGATGGTTTGATATGAAGTAAACCATTTAAATAACAAAGGAACTCCCTTATGAGAAAAAATAAAGTAGCGGGCCAAAATCTT
>JAIBAM010000024.1 GCA_019695175.1 Bdellovibrionales bacterium | reverse complement strand
GTCATACCTTCTTCGTTCAGTTGCTTTACGATATTAAATATCTGTTGTACGACGAGAGGAGCCAAACCCAATGAGGGCTCATCTAAAATTAAAATTTTTGGTTTGGAAAGCATCGCTCGACACATGGATAACATTTGTTGCTCTCCACCGGAGAGTGTTCCCGCATTAGCTCTTATTCTTTCCTTCAAGCGAGGAAACAATGCGAAACAATGTTCCATCTCTGCGGCAATTCCATGACGATTTTTTCGGTGATAGGCCCCCAGCTTTAGGTTCTCCTCCACAGTCAAATTCAAAAAAATACCTCTTCCTTCGGGAGATTGAACCAAACCATGGGCCACAAGTTTGTGGGGCGGAATTTGTTGCGTCAGTTCTTCACCTAAGAAAACTTCCCCCGAGTAAGGAATCAGTGAGGAAATAGCCCTTAAAGTTGTGGTTTTACCGGCCCCATTAGCTCCAATCAGAGAAACAATTTCTTTTTCAAAAATTTCAAAAGAAATACCTTTAACTGCCTCAATCGCTCCATAACTTACTTTAAGGTCTTTGACTGAAAGCAAGGGTTTTGCCGTTGTTGTCGTCACGCTGTTTCCTCCACCCCGAGGTAGGCTTCAATCACTTTAGGGTTATTCTGAATTTCGCTGGGAGTTCCTTGAGCAATAATTTCACCATGATCGAGTACAATCAATCGATGAGAGATCCCCATGACTAGCTTCATATCGTGCTCAATAAGTAATATTGCCAAATTAAATTCTTTGCGGATTCTTTCAATTAGATTCATCAGCTCATCTGTTTCAGAGTGATTCATGCCAGCGGCTGGCTCATCTAATAAAAGCAATTTTGGTTTTCCTGCGAGCGCCCGCACAATTTCAATTTTTCTTTGTACACCGTAAGGCAGTGAACCGGCCTCATGATCTTTCAAATGATCTAGTTTAAAAAGTTTTAAAAGCTTTATGGCTTCTTCTTGAAATTTTTTTTCGGCTCTAAAAAATTTAGGAAGTTTTAAAAACACAGAGGCTAAACCGTAATCACAACGTTGATGCATGGAAACTAAAATATTATCTAAAACACTTAAAGTGGAAAAGAGACGAATATTTTGAAAAGTTCTGATGACCCCTTGTCGTGCCACTTCAAAAGCTTTCAAGCCCTTTAAAGACCTACCTTCCAAAATAATTTCACCTTGGGTGGGGGAATAAATACCCGAGATCAAATTAAAGGCCGTGGTTTTACCAGCCCCATTGGGTCCAATCAAACCCACAAGCTCCCCCTGTGCAATGGAAGTATTCATGGACTCAATAACTTTCAACCCACCAAATTGAATACTCACATTTTCAAGTTTAAGCAGCACCTTTTCGCCTCCACCACAAAAGTTGATTCCACTCTCTAGAACCCAATAGACCTGACGGTTTTAAAATCATCATCAAAATTAAAACCAGGGAATAAATCACCATACGTAAGTCAATATGGGTATAGTTCTGCAATGGACGCAAAGCTTCAGGTAAAATTGTAACTAAAACAACCCCAAGTAAGGATCCCGTAATACTTCCCATACCACCAAGAACTACCATAATGACCACATCGACACTTTTTACAAATTGAAAACTCGCTGGATTTAAAGAGTTGGTTGCATGAGCAAAAAGCGAACCCGCAGCTCCGGCAAAAAAACTGGAGATAACAAAGGCCATAACTTTTACTCGAGTGGTGTTAATCCCCATGCACTCCGCCGCAATAGAATCTTCTCTGACGCTGAGGAAAGCCCTCCCAAACGAGCTGTGCACTAATCTCCAGAGCAGCAAAACAGTCATTCCTGCCCAAAAGAAGGCATGAAAACAAGAGAGAAAATCAGTCTTCCCTGGTAAACCATAAAGTCCACGGGCTCCACCCACCACATTCAAATTGAGTAACACCACTCGAATGATTTCACCAAAACCTAAGGTAACGATGGCCAAATAATCCCCTCGCAATCTCAGGCTTGGAATCCCAACAAAGAACCCCGCCAGAGCCGAAGCTGAGCCCCCAATGATGGCATAGATTGGAAAATTAAGAATCTCCAATGAACCAACAAAGGGTTGAAAATGTAAACTCACCATGGCACTGGTATAGGCCCCAATAGCCATAAATCCAGCGTGCCCCAACGAAAATTGCCCACAAAAACCATTGACCAAATTTAAACTGGTTGCCAACAAAACATTAATGGCAATGTAGAGTAAAATTTGTTGCAAATATGGATTTAAAAATAGCTGGGCATAAAAACTGATCGCAGCCGCAACAATGATAACGAGAATCCAACCATAAATTGATCGCATCAGACTTTCTCCACTCTTGTTTGGCCAAACAAACCTGAAGGCTTAACTAATAATATGAAGATTAATAATCCAAAAGCTAAAGCGTCCCTGTAGGTACTGGATATGTAAGCCACAACCATCTCTTCAAGCAATCCCATCATAAGCCCCCCCACCACAGCTCCAGTCAAATTACCAATTCCACCTAAGACAGCAGCGACAAATGCCTTCAACCCGATAAGCATTCCCATGAGTGGATCAATTTTTGGATACTTCAGACCGACCAAAACGGCCCCAATTCCGGCCAGAGAACTCCCCAAAACGAATGTAATCATAATAATGGCATTCACGTTGATACCCATGAGTGTGGCGGAACGAAATGAAAAACTCACCGCTCGAATGGCCATTCCCGTTTTTGTTTTGTGGATAAAATAGTTGAGAAACCCCATCGCAACTAGGGCTACACCTAAAATAGTGACATCAAAAATTCGGATCTGAATTTCACCAAAACTAAATAATACACTGTCATGAAGTACCTCTGGGAAAACTTTTGGATCAGCGCCAAATACTAATTGCCCTGAAAATTGCAAAAAAAGACTGACCCCAATGGCCGTAATTAAATTATTGATTCTGGGGGCATTTCGCATAGGTCGATAAGCGAACCTTTCTATGCATAAACCCAGGATCGAACAAGCCACCATTGCAATAACTAAAGTCACAAAGAATGACGACCAACCAGGATGCTCTACCAAATTAAAGCGAAGGGCTCCATAATAAGCTGCAAACGCACCCACCATATAGACCTCAGAGTGGGCAAAGTTTATGAGTTGAAGAACCCCATAGACCATGGTGTACCCCAACGCAATAAGAGCATAAATAGCGCCCAAGTTGAGCCCGTTAATTATGTGTTGAACCAACTCTTCCATTAGTTTTCAGCTCCCAGTTGTGTAATGAATTTATGTGTTTTTTGGTGAACCTGTACGATAAAAGCTTCTTTGCTTGCATTTCTTTCGTTATTAATTGTTATCGTTCCTGTAGCCCCAACAAAACTTTTGGTCTGAGCCAGTTGCACTTGAATTTCTTTAGGATCCAAATCTTTAGCTCTTTTCATTGCATCCATCAAAATTAAAGCGGCATCGTAACCAGAGGCGGCAAGCCCATCTGGTTCTTCTTTGTATTTGGCCATGTAATCCTTAATAAATTTTTGTGTCACTTCAGATGGACTTTCACTAGAGTAGTGATTGGAAAAATAAGCGCCTTCAACCGCGTCTTTGCCTATTTCATAAAGCTTTGGACTGTCCCATCCATCACCCCCCATCAAGATGGCCTTGATTCCCAATTGTCTCACTTGTCTGGCAATGAGGCCCACCTCCGTATAGTAGGCAGGTATGAAAATCGCTTCAGGGTCTGCCGCTCGAATTCGAGTGAGCTGACCTTTAAAATCCGTATCTCCTGTTTGAAAAGACTGTTCCGAAACGATTTCCCCACCAAGGGAAATGAATTTGGATTTAAAAAAGTCGGCCAACCCTAAACTGTAATCTGATTTGAGGTCCTTAAGGATAGCCACTTTTTTTAATTTCAAAAAGTGAGATGCAAATCGAGCCATGACCGGACCTTGAAAGGGATCAATAAAACAAACTCTAAAAATATAATCTCCTACTTGAGTGACTCGAGGATTGGTTGAACTGGGAGACACCATGGGAATTTGATATTTTTGAGCAGTTGGAGCCGCCGCAAGCGAGCGCGTACTTGCCACTTCCCCAAGCAACGCGATCACCCCATCTTGAGTGATTAACTTCTTGACCACCGCAGCAGCCTCTTCAGGCTTCCCTTGATTGTCTTCAGTTAAAATAACAATTTTTTTTCCTTTAATCCCACCTTCAACATTCTGCGCATCAACAGCTAAACGAATGCCTTTGTCAGTGGACTGACCAAAGGAAGCTTCTCCACCTGTCATTGAAGCGAAGTGACCAATAAGAATTTCTGGACTCGATTGAAAGGACTCCCTTTGTTTGGGGGAACAATTTTTGACACAACCACTTAGTAACACAACAGGAAGAAGTGCACGGACAAAATAAAAAATACAGTTGCAAAACCGCTTTAATAAATTGAGTAAATCCAACTGCATAACACCCACCTAAATTTTGTTTATATAGCAACAGCAAAGTTTATAAAAAAATACTCAATAACATCGGAAGTCTCTAGAACGGTTGCCTTGCCGATGCCGTTTGTTTCCACGAAATAAGTTTCTACGGGTCACCAAATTGTAATGACAAAATAGCAAATTCGTAAACTTGTCAGAGCCTACTACCGGACGGAACTCATTTGGTCAACCAATCTTGAACGCGTACAATTCCTAATTATCCCCAGCCTTTGCGTAGATTTAACCTAAAAAAAATCTTTTTGTTTTTAAAGTTTACGGGCTTTCAGACAGTTCACGGGGTTTCTTCAGGCTGCCCAGTGCAAGGGAAACCATCTCGCCACTGTTCATTATAAACTCTACACTCAGAACCATTCTGGTAAAAAATATCCCTTTTAGCTGGAGTCTTGTAACTCCCATTGCCAAAAGCGTATAGAGGATTGAAGTAATAATCTACAGCATTCCTAAATTTTCTCTTCGCACCTGTCCACCAGCTATCTAAATTTTCAATAGTGTCATAACTGTCGTTTGTAGGAAGTTCATCCATCATCAACCCCGGATAAACTTCCTGATTCATCAAAAAGGACTGAGCTTTTATCTTAAGAAATGTAGCTGCAACTGGTTCAGTAATTCTCATCTCAGGATCCCAAATGTTTCGATAAATTTTTTCCGTTTGGTTACCAAGATTTTTTATGAAGTAATCATATTGATTCTTTCCTCGCAGAATGAGGAAAAACCTATTTATAATAGATTTATTGTTTAGCAAAAGACTATGTTCCGGAGGAAGATTCGTTAAAAAATAATAAGTTTCTTGTAAAGTTTTAGTTTCATTTTTTACAGGGAGGCAAAAGAAAAACTTTGGTTTATAGGCTTCATTATAATCCAAACTAAAATTCAGATTCTTCCATCTTGAACTGCCTTTTTGATCTTCATTAAAAGCAGCCACATTAAGACTCGCTTCTACACTATAACAAGTTCTATAGCTGGCAAATTCCACATTTAAATGAATGTCCTCCATCTGAAAATCTACGCTTTGATCGTAAGCTGCAGTAGTATCCATCGTCTCGTAAAATGCCTCCCATCTAAAAGTTCCGCCCTTTTTTGAGAAATCTAATTTGGAATAGAGATCAGAACCAAATTTTTTATGCGGCGTTATACCTACAGCACCGCCACCTGAACCACCCATAGTACCTCCGGCAGCATCGACCCCGGCTCCCTCAACAAGTGCACCATTTGTTTGTCCGTTGGTGGAAAGAATTGGTTTCTTAAAACTTAAAGTGGTCCCAACCACACCCCCTATATCATCCAACTTTTCATATCCAAATATAGATTGAACTACAGATTTAAGTTGAATAGTCCTTGTTGTTCTTTCCCCAAAGCCAGAGAGATTTTCTAACTTTGTAAGTTGATACGGATAAACAAATTTTTGTACTCTGAAAACCCAACCTACTTTAGAAGGGTCCGAGTAAAAGTCAGACATTAAATCCCTCAGTAAATCTTTTTGTCTTTTTATAAATTTAGTTCCTGGCGACATTCGCAATGACTTGATTCTTTCAGTTATCATTCTTGGATCATTTTTAATCCTTTTATTCCACTCTTTATCGCTTTGTTTAGTTAATTCTTCACCCCAATGTTTAGTTATCGCCTTATAAAGTAAAAATTGAGGATTTCCATTTTTAAAGTCATACATGCACTTCGCACCATTACCAAACTTCTGATAATTCACCTTATAAGCACAATCTAAGGCTTCTTCTACCTCACTTAATGTGGTGTCTTTGGTAAACCCATATTTGGTCAAGTCAGTTTGGTTATTTAGTTCCACCGGAGTTAATCCCATATCTATGGCATAATTATTCCAATCAGAACTCATGCGCGGATCTTGATTTTTATTTTTTTCAATAAGTTTTTGTTTAAGCCCTTCTTCCTCCTCACCCCACTGATCAGCGATAGAAATTAAATTAAAATTGGGATCCTCTATCATGTTCTTAGCCACGGAACTGCCTAAAAAATTCTTTGTATTTATTCGAGCAGGAACAACGGAACATCCCTGTCCATTTATATCTACCTCAAACACCTGTGCAGAAGGCCCCATTCCAAGTTCTTCTTTTGGTATGACTCGGTTCTTTTTCCTGTCAAAAAAATCCATTTGAATAACAGCAAAACCCATCATATTTGCATATATCGGTAAAAACTTAACCTCAAATTCAGCTTTGGATGTTGAACCAATGTGATCTATAACCTTACGAGTCACCGCTAAAGGTTTTTGTAACGTAGATATGTTACCATCAAGAAAATATTCTCGACTATAAAATGCCATTGTAATTTGGTAGGCACCAGCAATAAGATCCTCTGATTTAAGGTCGGGGGAAAATACAGTTAGAAACTCTACCTTTGGGGTGAATTCAAATGTTTTATATAATTTTACCTGGGACAGAGCCAAAGAACCTGGGTCAATGGAGAAAGTTCTCTCTCCATTTTCAAAGCAGGTCGTACTTAAATATAAAAATGGTTTGGTTCCCTTAACTAAAGAGCCGTAAAAATTAGTCCCGATTTTATCATCAATTACAAAATAACTATTTTCACCAGGGGTTACTTTAAAGCCCTTTTTTATACTTTTTCCGGTCTCAACATGGGTCACAGAAATTTCAAAATTAAGAGGTTGAAACCGTTTGACGTAAGAATATTTAATTATGTCCGTCCATATAAGATACCCACCAACAACTCTAACTGAAAAGTTGTTTTTAGCGTCTGACAAAGAGGAGACAGTAAATAGCCTTCCCTCAAGACTTTCCTTAGATAGAGTTTCAGGTTGAACTGGTAAGCTAAACTGAATTAACTTAGTTCTTTGTAATGGATCCTCCCCGGCAGCCTGATCCATATTGACAGAACCCGGCTGGCCTCTGATTTTTCCCAAACTAAAGACTAAATGAGCCGAACCTGCCATAGGCCCCACGTCAGATCTTACATTTCCAACTATTGTATCCCCTGAGCGAGCTTCTTTTCCTCCTTCCATACCCATAACAATAGCTAAATCAGGTTGGTAAGGGGTCACACCTCCAGCCAATCGCTGATAAGGTCCAACAGAAAAGGTATGGGAAAATGGTTGCATTCCCACAGCAGAGCCCACTGGCTCCCCACTTAACTGAATAAAATACTGTCCTGCATTTTTACTCAACCCACCGTTCCAGTCCGGTTGCAAGTTTTGCAAAACTAAAAGTCCACCCTCAAATTTTAAATTTTCTAAAGCTATGATTTTACTAACAGGGACAGCGCTTTTCTCTTTATTTGACTGATAAAATATCTGAATTTTTAAATTCACAACACCTGATTTAATTTCAATGTAAGTCTCTTTGCCATCCATAGCTGTGGTTTTTAGCTGAGGAAACAAAGACAAGTTCAACCGCATCGGTGTGCTAAAAAATTCATATCTTACTTCTTTAAAAAACAACTCCCCTTTTTTTAAATTCTCCACAGAGTCTTGAAACGCCATTCTTGGCACCAGTGGACTTAAAAGTGGATTCACCACAGCAGGTTCACTTCCAACCAAACCACTCCATGGGTTTACAAGAGCTTTAACTGAAACAGGATTGAATTCTTTCTTTTTTCCATAAATCACCCTTTCAATAGCGATATATCCGGGTTGACTGACCGGATCCACATCAAAAGACTCTTGCCAGGTGAGACAACCGTTCTCCTCGGAGAAAATACTAACCGATCCGTTATTGCCTCCCTTCACTTCCCATTCTGCTACTCCAACAGGTTGTTTTAAATCATCAAACTGTAAGCAAACAAGGAAACTGATTCTAGTTTTATTAAATAAACTCCATTTGTTAGTAGATTCTCCGTCAAGGATAGCCCCTGTAAGCATTCTCACTTCAACGGACTTTGATTTATTCATAGACTTGTGACATCCTATGAAAAAAATCGTCCCTATCATCGTAAAAATTAGAAATAAATTTTTCATGTATTAAACAACTTTTTTCCAACCCACATCAATCACCATAAGACTTATACGCTCGATCATCTGGATAGGCTCTAGTAGGTTCGCTAGCAGCATCATGGACGTTACCATTTGGAACTCTATCATTTATTAAGTCCTGAAAAGCTTGAAATCCAAATATTGGCATATCTCTCTCTCTCAGTTTTTCTATATTCACTCTATAAGCGGAGCTCTCTGGGGGTGAAGAATCTATTACATAAGGCACTGCCCAACCAGGCCCACGCTTCAAGTTTTCTGTAACTCTAGAATTAACTGCCCAATCAGGCCCACGATTCAAGTTTGCTGTAGTTCTAGAACTATCTGTTTCCATTTTAGCCGTCGCATTTGCTCTTTCTACCTCTTCATCTCGTATTCTTAGCTTAAGCGTTCGCACCATTTCGCCGACCGGCCTGGAAATACCGTTAAGGTGGAATGGACGCAAGGACCAGTCAATATGGCTAAGAAATCTATAGTAGGATCTCTGCCCTCGCATTTGTACAACCATATGATTTCGTTGATCAGCAGAATCAAGAAGTAACTCAGGCACTACAGGATTAAACAGTACATAATAGTGCTCTTTAAGAGTCAGTGGTGAATCACTTGTAATTCCCTCACAAATATACAACCCAGATTTTTCGTTCATATCAAAACGAACGATGTAGCATTTTCTGTATTCACCCAGCTCCAACTCCACAATCATTTCCTGATTTGACAGAGTCATGCCCGCACCAAACCCCGCAAGGTTGTCAGTCCATTCACGATTAAAATCAAATCGTACAGTCGCTTTTGTTTTTGAAAGTGATGTCGCAACTCCAGCCCCCAACTTAACAACTGAGACCGGCATAGAATAAGAAGCCTCAGCTGTTACAGACCCTGTAACACCATCAGAAAACATAGTTCCATAATCAGTCGCCACAAAAGATCCCACATCAAAGCTTGAAGAGATTGTGAGACTTGAAGAGACCCCAGCAACTAGTCGTGACGAATTTAATCTATAAACATGAATTTTCTTCTCAACAATCATTTCTGTGATGGGTTTGGTTCCAGAGCAATCTGTTGCATCAGGGTTCCGTGAAGTCACTAAACAAAGCCAGTGGGCTATTTCTAAATTTCTTTTGCCTTCATCCGTTTTCACATCGGCACATCTGGCGACTTGACTGGCTCTGTCCGACCAAAAAATCTGATCCATGCAGGAAAGCATGCCAAAGAATTCTTTTGATTCAATATTACTCTCTTTAATCTTATGGAGCAATAACTGCAAATGTTGCTTGTTAGTATACCAATATGCACCTGAATCATCAATTACACTTGGTTCCGACGGAGCAATAAAATCCTTTTGATTTACGAAATCACTTCCTATTTCAAATTGGTGTCTGGAATACTTATTCCACTGCTCCAACAAATAATTATATCGCTGTTCGTTGAACCCCCTAGAATTTTTATCCCCCAAGCTACTAGGAGGAGTAGCCCCCACGGGCTGAGGGTCTGGTCTAACAAAAGGACTCCATTGTGCACGTTTGTCCCTTGTCCAATTAAAAGCTGTTATCGCGAAGTGTTTCAGATCTTGAGTGCTCTTAAGTTCGTAGGGCATGTGCAACATGGCCGCACCAAAAGCAAACCAATCATTATTTTCCTTATTACTGGTTTGATCTTTTACCACCTGTTCGGCAATTGTTTTTCTTTTTTGCATATTTTTTTCATGTAATACATGCAAATCAGAGGACGCAATTTCTGTCCTTAATTCATTTATTAAGTCCTTTATTTTGGGGTCCTGATAATTACTAGGACTAAAATTTACAATTGGTGATCCACTTTGGCTTGGGATCCAAGAAATGAAATGAACTGGCGATTGCAGATCATTCTCATCATCAATTTCTATGGGGGAATCAGTCGCCACTTCCTGACCAGGGCAATCTATTGAAGTATTAGGGGATGGACCTTCGATGAACTTTAGTCTGTTTTGTTTTAATGGTTTAAATTGCAACGCAAAAAACCCACGCTGCTGCATTAACCCCAAATCTTGTACCATTAACTCCAACTGCATTTCTGGATCTTTATAGCCGCAAAAAACCTTTTCAAAGGTTGTCAATGGAACTATATTCCCATCTTTCCCATCGCTCGTTGAATTACCTGAAACATTTTTTTTAAACATAACTAAAGTTACAAGCCACCAAGCTGGGGCTATTCTTTCTACTTCTGTTTCCGGATTTTCCAACGAATCAGCACGATGAATATTTAACGTAGCTTTAAAGTCGTAAATAAAAGAGGACTCCAAAAACAAATCAGGAGTGATAATATTATAATCTTTAAGATTGGTTCCATTTCGCTTCAACTCAATATGCCCCACACTTAACGTAGGACGGCCGATCCCCCTTTGTGTAAGAACCATTTCATTAGCATCTTTTCGACAGTCCTTAATGGGTTGTATTTTGTTAAAGGGAGCTACAAAAACACAAGCTTTGTATAAATTTTTAGTTAAAACATCTTGGAAAACTATCTGCATTTTTTTATAGACTCTCTTCTCGTAGGTTTTAGCTACTATAGAATCAAACCAAGTTAGATCACCATTGATACCTGTATCTGTAGTTTTTTTTAATTTCAACTGCTTGAGATCAATTGAACTTACAGGACGCTCATCATAGGGGGTCATTCCGTAAATATGAAAGGCCCTTTGAAGCACACCTGCCCCACGTTGCAACGTATCTGCGACACGGACACTAAGATCAAAAACAACTGTATTTGAGATACTATTTTCTGCTTGGTTAGGCGCTATCCTTGGTGCCGTTGCTGGCGTCAAACTCACTTGTTCAAAGTTAAATCTCCCACGTTGAGTTTCTATCAGTCTCTGCTCCTCATCTGTAACTTTCGGATTCAATAAAGTTATTTGTTGACCCACCACATCGGGATGAATCCAACCATTGAACTGATCACTTAATTCGAAAGTACAACCCTGACTCAAACATACAAGTTCTTTTGCGGAATAAATTCCATAAAATTTATTTATTTTTGCTGGGGCATTAGGTCCTGGCTCAATGCTAATAACTAAACTATATTTAGACTGGTGTTCAATAAGGGAGACCAGTCTTTTAGGCACATTGAAATCAACTCTCCCATTGCTAAATTCAACTAACTTTTTTTCAGATAAAGCCAAAAGAGGAGTCCCTATCGGCGGAATAAGGTCTATGCCAGCCGAGGTAGACTGAGAAGGATCTATCTTAACCACATCAGCAGTCATCCAAAACGAACCCTTTTCCAAACTTATTTTTTGTCTTTGCCCCACCATGTCTTTCACAAGAACTTTTGGTTCTAAAACCACATGCAAATTATAATCTGAACTGTGTCGCGTTTCTTCCTCTGTAAAAGGTTGCTCCAGAACTGCCGAAATGGTGGGGATAAACATTTGTGCACCCTCTCCACCCTGACCTCTTAAGGCCTCAACGCCGACATTACCTGCAACAACATGAAAAGCATTCGTACGCCTAAAGTCAATCAACGGAGGTCTTGTATCCGTAAGTCCACTCCAAGGGTTAATACCAAAACGATAACTGGCCACACCCACCTGTCGTTTTAGGGCTTTGAATTTGCGTTCTACAGTCACATACGTAGGTTTTGCAAAATACTCAAATGGGATGCTCTCAGACCAGTGCAAACAGCCTTGACTATCCGTTGTACGCTGATAAACACCTTCCCCACCTAAAATCTCAAAGACATCTCCAACAATAGGATTTTTTTGAGATATGGGACGTAAGCAAGCCACAAAATCAAAAATTCGGGACTTAGGAATATTCCAATCTAAATTGGTCTTATCATTTTTTACAACACCAGGCTCAACAACATAGTCCACACGAAAAGTAGCATCTCCTGAAGACTCACCCTTTTCCGTCCTTAAGGTACAACCCGTCGACAGAAGCACAAGCGCCAGGCTTAACGACAGCATCCCAACCGTCTTTGAATTAAAAACCATGGTGTTCTGGATAAAATTAAAATCATTGTTGAAAAAACGATTTATTTGTCTAGAAAATATTTTATTAAAATCAATTAACGCCATTGAATATATCCATATAAATCATAATTATTTTAGTATTAGCTTGAGAGGGGAATTCCTCAATTAATTGCGCATCCGAATATTTGGCCTTGAAGGCTACACCCAGCTTAAGATTTTCAGCTTTAAGCTCATAGGCGAAACCATGACGATTGTTGTGCCCATAGTCTGCAGAATTATAAAACGCAGGCGAGCTTTGTCGTTCGTTACGGAAGTACTCTGCCCTCGGAATCAGAGTCCACTGACCGAAGCCTTTGACCCCTGCTTGTACATAGGTCAAAAGACCTCTGCCATACTTTTGAGGAGCTTCTTGGTTAATCAAAGCATCCGCACCCGCTTTTAATTGTACATTTTTTAGCTTAAGACCCAGGTCTCCGCCGTAAGTCAAACCACGAAAACCGTAACGAAAGCTGGAGTTTTCAGGGAATTCCCCTTCTGCAAAGTTCCCCTGTGTTCTACTGTCGTAAGCCACCGAAGAGGGAAGATCATAGAAAGCAAAGGCTCCCACTCTTCCATTTATGGACCATAACGACTGTTGAGGGTTGTAGTTTGCAAAAAAGGTTTCGGTGAAAAATGAGGGCAGTTTTTCCTTCGCAACAGATCGAGTGGAAAGGCTCATGGATGTGGGAACCGCTTGCTGTATCACCAAACCAAGAGATAGCCCAGCCCCTTCCCATTGGAACTTTTCCTGCACGGCCGGGAAACTTAATTCGGTGAGAAGAAGTGGATTCTGTAAATATCTCTGATTGATAGCTCCT
Source organism: Bdellovibrionales bacterium (assembly GCA_019695175.1). GTDB lineage: Bacteria > Bdellovibrionota > Bdellovibrionia > Bdellovibrionales > UBA1609 > JAIBAM01. The sequence continues at coordinate 29,147 of JAIBAM010000024.1, read as the reverse complement.
GCAGATAAAGTCACAAAATGGGGAACCAAATGTACATTGGCTTGGGCTTCATCCAGCCATATACCATTGGCCACCCGATTCACTTCATATAAAGAGTGGGTGGTACCCGTTTCAAATCGAGCTTGTAAACTCGTAGCAAAATCAAAATATTCGCTAAATTTCTTTTTTAACCCACCGGAAAGCTGCAAACCAGAAACACGACTCTCCTCTGTAGTGTCAGAAACTCCCAAAGCAAACATTCTCCCCCTCCAAGAATAGTCCCAAGCTTGAAATTTATCTTCTTGATCCAGATTCTCTAATGGAGATTCAGCCGGGATTTTTTTTGTGGAGGCCTCTGCTACACCTCCCGCATCTAATTCTTCGGCTCCAACTAAAACCCCATAACCCCAAGATGCCCACAGAAAAAAAGCAATTAACACCTTCAACCACAATGTTATTTTTTTGCACCAGTTAAAAATTTTTCTACCCTCACAATTTTTTAAAAAGATGTAATTTTTATAATACTTTCTATTCTATTTATAGAAAATCCATTTTGCGGTAGCATTGTCCTCGTGGATATTTAGATTTCACACTAAAAAAGTTTTTGCATCTTTGCCCGAGGAAATATCGAAGATGTTTAGCAGAAAATTCATTAGAACAAAAAACGGTGTTATTGAGTACGTTTGTAACCAACGGGAAGCTCTTCACAGAATTCGAAGATTTTGCTGAAACAGCAAATAACGAAACGAAATTACACAAATCAAAAGTCATACCTTTTTCTCATTTCAATAAACTTAGTATTTATGTTGTTTTAGTTTTCACCCGTAATGAGCGCTAACGTGCCGTTTTAACACTCTAATACGCCGCTGTAACCTGACTTTTTCATTTCATAAATTAATTACAGTATTGAATAAGAAAATCTTTTTGTATCGATAAATAAATGCAGGTATTCACCAATTTGAAACCACTTTTGTTAAGTTTATATAAAAATAAACTTTATTTTCAATAAATTAAGTTTATTTTAATGTGTCATTTTTTAAACACGAGTGGTTTAAACCACATTCTAAAAAAAGGGCTCTTTTTAAAAGAGCCCTAAGTATCCCTTAAAAAATGAATCTTCAATATCCAAAAATCAAAAATTTAGGCGACCTTAAAAGCAGAAAATAGCCTTTAAAAGGTATTATCTCCGCCCCCATCCTCTTCGGGAAAAATTGACGGTCACTGTACCCAGGCGAACTTCCGCATCGTAGGCTACAATTCTAACGAATTGACCCCTTTGGTTAATGGGAATGTGATAGTTTGAACGTAAGCTTCGAATACTTACCCCTCTAACCACAATGAAATTATCTACCAAAATATCCACAATAGCATCGTTTCCGGGACCAGGACGATCACTGGCAAAAAAATCCAAACTTTCGATGAACACAGGCCCTCTCCCTTGATCATCTAAATTCATTGCTATTTCACTCCGTCGACAGGCCCCACCAATGCAGCCGCCAGGGAAGAACATTTGCTCAGAGCCTCGATCCCCCCGATCACGATCACGGCCATCGCGATCTCGCTCACCATCACCATCTCTCCCGTCACCACCTCGTCCTGAATCCTGAGGAACATAAGTAACTTTGATCCAATCTATCTGGGCTTCATCATCAGCCACAGCTTCAAAACGAAGAGACCTTGCAAAAATGTTATTTACGTTGAAGGAATGTAAAAAACCATCTTGCTTAATATCAATATTTTGAGCCACTAAAATATTATCCAGAAAAAGATTAAGTACTGCCGTATGACGATCCCCCACTCGATCATTGGCAAAAAATTGAATGGATTGTACAGTACGTCCTTGGGAAAAATTTACGATGAAGTATCGATTGGGACAAACTCTTCCCCCAAGACAACCCCCAGAAAAAACCTCTTCATTGGTTGGTGGACTCGGATCACCGGGACGACCTGGATCGCGCTCTCTTCCCTCTCCAGGACGACCGGGACGCCCCCATCCGTATCCTCCACCCCAGCCTCTTCCGCGACCGAAATCAGCTTGCCCTTTGGATTGAAAAAACATCCCCATTATGAAGAGAGCCAAAAGCATGAACTGAGTCTTTCGCATTTGAAAGCACTGCATAATCCCCCCTAATTTATTCGTATTTTTATTTCAAAAAAACACCGCTTGATGAAAAATTCATTCAAGCAGTGTCCAAGTTATCAAGAATAATTGTAAGTTAAATTGAATAAGATAGTTTGAATTTATTTAATCATCATCTTCGATCTGCATAAGTGACTGTAACCCATTCAATTTGGGATTCATCATCAACAACAGCCTCAAATCTTATGGAGTAGGCGTATCTATTGTTCCCTGAAAAGTAATGTGTAGACCCTGCTTTCTTTATGTCAATATTAGAAGCAATTAATCTGTTATCCAAATAAAGATTTACCACAGCCTCATGTCGATTTCCGATATTATCTCGGGCGTAGAATTCTACAGATTGAATGGCCCGTTGACGTGGGAGATTAATAACTAAGTAGCGATTTCGACAAATACTGCCCCCCAGACACCCCCCTGAAAAAGTGTCTTCCATATTGTATCGATCTTCGTGGCCTCCGGGCCCTCGCCCCCAACCATCACCGGGTCGACCCCGTCGATCCTCTCCTCGTCCCCAACCTCTCCCGTCTCTAAAATCGTGACCCCTGTCATGATTACGATCATGATCGCCACGCCAAAAATCTGCATTGGATGTGGAATGCAATAAAGTTCCACATAAAATAAATGAGCAAAGTAATTTTGTTTTATATATTTTTGACGAAAAATTGCTAAAAAGATGAGTTCCCATCTTTCCCCCTCCATGCCCCCCGGCATATATTTTATTAATGATTAAAAGTAAAAAAACAGTTTCGTAACTGCTTTAAACTCTTTGTCTGACAACGCACAGATGTGTGTAACAGCAATTGTCGTGCCACAAAAAAAGTGTCACTTTGTCACTTGATCACTTTTCAACTTAGAGGAGTCTATTCGGAGAGGTTACCCCACATGAGTTTAGATTTCACTTCCAAGGTTACGGCAACGAACAGGAACTGTTTTAGGGATGAATTCCGTTCTATTTTTTTTAATTTCAACCACTCGAATGGAATTTGTTTTGGCTCTTTCCGACACCGGCCAACCCATGGTGATCACCACTTTGTCGCCATTTTGCACCACCTCTAGCCCCAGTAGCAATTCTTCCACTTGAGCCCAAGCTTCTTCGGTAGACTGATAGGGTCGAATACCAAAAGTCATAAGCCCCCAGGGAAGTTCCAGGCGATTTAAGACCTCATGAACATGGGTTACTGCGACAATTTTAGCTTGGGGACGATAATGGGAAATTAAAGTGGCCGTGCGCCCAGTAGTGGTAAAACAAACTATAGCCTTAGCATTCACTTTCAGGGCAGTCACACAAGCACTCACAGCAATCGCTTCAGCCACATCTAAATTTTCATCATTACTCAGACTAATGTCGTAATAAAGATCCGTGGTTTTTTCCACTTCATAGATAATTTCGTGCATGGTTCGCAAACAAGCAAAAGGGTGTTGACCGCTGGCTGATTCCGCAGACAACATAAGAGCATCAGAACCATCAATGACCGCGTTGGCCACATCCGTAATCTCCGCTCGTGTGGGACGGGGGTTTTCAACCATGCTGTCTAACATCTGAGTCGCCGTAATCACAGGACGATGCAATCGGTTGGATAAAGCAATAATTTTCTTTTGCAATCCAGGAAGCTGACTTTGACCCACTTCCACTGCAAGATCTCCTCTTGCCACCATGACAGCATCACTTAAAGAAATAATTTCTTCCAGGTGACGTAAAGCTTCGAACATCTCAATCTTAGCTACTATTTTTGTACCACTTGATTTTTTTTCTTCAATAAGACGCCGCAACTTTCTAATATCGTCCCCATGTCGCACAAAACTCAAAGCCACATAATCCACATGGTTATCTAAACCAAACTCTAAATCAATTTTATCTTTTTCCGTTAACCCCTCCACGGGCAATTGAGCCCCTGGGAGGTTCATACCTTTGCGATTTTTTAATACCCCTCCGTGAATCACTTCTGCTTCCACTTGGTTTCCTTGAACACTTAAAACTCGCAATTGCATAAGGCCATCATCTAATAAAATATTCATGCCTGGCTGTACCGACCGAGGTAATTCTACAAATTCTGTTGATATTTCGTTGCCATCACCAACTTTAAAATCAGGTGATATAACAACTTTTTGACCCACAATCAGCTCCACACTTCCATTTTTAAACTTCCCCACTCTAATTTTTGGTCCCTGCAAATCCTGAAGAATAGCCACTGGTGTTGAGAGCTCACGAATCAAATCCTTTAAATGATGTAAAACCTGTTGATGTTCTTGATGGGTTCCATGGGAAAAATTTAGACGGGCCACATTCATTCCTGATTCAATTGCTTTTTTTAATCCCTCTTTGGAAGAGATACTGGGCCCGATGGTTGCCACAATTTTGACTCTTCGATCAATTAATTTCAAATGCCTAACCTCTCTTCTTTACTGCCGCAAGCTCATTAAGTTTTTGTTGCCCTCTTTGTTGGGTCTGACGAAGTTCTTCGTTATATTTAACTTCACTTTTCCGCATTTTTTCATCAAATTGCAATTGTTGAGCATCTAACTCCAATTGTTTTTGTCTTTGCATTTGGTTTGTAAGTCTTTGAATTTCATCATCCTGGGAGCGCCGAACCCGTACCAATTCGTCTTTTAGACGAGTCACTTCCTTTTCATATTTAGAAACCGTCTGACCCATTTGTTCAGTGTGTTGTACTTCTTGTTTTCGCAACATGGATTTAATTCTTTCCACCGCGGCTTGTTTGTCCTTTTCAAAAATCTTTTTCATTTCATTGAGTTCATTACGATGTTGTTCTTGAAGTAATTTTCGTGCCGAATCTTGATTTTCATTTAAACGTTCAATCTCAGCATCTGTTTCTCCTAAAATATGCTGCACCCTTAATTCAGCGGTTTTTTTTGTCATATCTGTATGAGCTTGAAAATCATTTTTCAACAGATCTAAATTACTTTGACTCACTTCCTTTTGATCACTTAATTGAGATAAATACCTCTGATTGGTATCAACCAGTTCTTTATTATGGTCTTTTTCTTCCCTCGCTAACTCACGAGCGGTTTGAGTGTTGGCCTGACGAATAACCGCATCACGTTGACTTTGAGCTACCTCAACGTTTTTTTGGAATTGACTGCGAAGGTCTGCGATTCGCCTTTCAATTTCTCGATTATTTTTGGCCAACTCCTTAACCCCCTCATTTTTCAAATTTTCATTTTCCATTTCCAGGCGATTTACCTGATTATTGACACGCGCATTAACTGTGCCCTTTAAACTTTCACTTCGATCTACAAACTCTTGTTTTTGCTGCAAAAGATCCTCACCATAGCGATTTTTTAAATCGGCGAGATTTTGCTGAAAGTCTTTTCTTAATTCCATTTCATTCTCAGATCGCAATTGCCTCTCTTCACCCACAGCATGTAATAAATTTTGACTGGATTTTTCTTGATTTTTAAAGTGTCGTAATTCCTGTTCTTTAGCTTGTTCTTTGGCTTCATGTCTGTAGTCTGAATACTCTTTTTTTAAGTTCCCCATTTCTTTTTGACTGTAGTCCCTAAAATCTTCTTCCCGTTTTTGATGTTTGGATTCCAAATCCTGACGATAAGCAGCGATGGCTTTCTGTTGTTCGGATCGATATTCATCTAATGTTTGAGAATGTTCTTCTTCTTTTTTCTGAATGGTTTGATTAAATGAATCCGTTAATTCACGGATTTTATCCTGTTGACGAAGTTTTTCCTGCTGCAGCTCTTGACCCATTGTTTTTTTATTGATTTCTGAAGTCCGTCCGGAATTATTAGCAACGTCCTGTAATTGTTTTCGATGCAAACTCCTTATCCCTTCAATTTCCTGTTGATATTTGTGATCCCGATCCGACATGGTATCTTTAACTCTTGTCTTCAGCTCATTCATTTGTTTTTGGTGATTGTTATTGATGGTCTCGATTTCTTGGCTATGAGCCTCAGCCAGTCGACGTAATTCTTTATTGTGCTTTTTGACCAAGTCACTTTCGGCTTTACGATACTCTTCCCGATCCCGACGAATCTTTTCATCCTGTCTGGCTGAAGAGTTTTCAACAGAAGTACTTCCGATTGCGCTCATCAATTCCCCTCCCCCATCCATCTTTACCAATAAATTCTATTGTACTTAAGAATAAGGTCTTTTTGATTAATTTTTTTGGAACAGGACAAAAGGCAAAGTCGAGATGAAGAGGATAGTTGACAGAGGCAGTTTGCACGGGTTTTTGGCTCTTCTTTTTACCGATCAAAAAAGCAAATAAAGCCAACTAAACACAAAATAAAGACAAAGAGTCCCTTAAAATTTTCTGGAAAATCATTCGTTTTCTTCGAGGTAATTCATTTTTCTAAAAAGAGCTCTCATTTTTGCCTTTTGCAATTCACGCTGGCGCTGATGCTCCAGGGCAATGTTATGTTTCTCATTTTCGCTGGCAATATACCTTTGAGCTTTATCTTTTTGCCACAAGCTGGCCTCGTGGATTATATCCAAGTGATGCTGTATATAGTCCTTAGCTAATAGACTAAAGTCATGTTTGGACCCGACAAAAAGATTCCACCATTTTTTAAGCACAAGATTCAAAGACTCCATTTGGGGGACCCCTACTGATGCAAAACCTTCTGTGGAGACTTCCCCTAAAGTCATCATAAAACCTCTGGGAAGGTGAAAAGCCTGATTCCTTCCCTTTGCAAGAACTTGATAAGATCCTTGAATTACAATTATTTTTACCCTCTGATTTTGACGAAATATTAAAAGTCGACCTTGGCCTTCGACTTTCGCAAAAGGGAATAGAACAACTTGATTCTCTTCACTTTCAACAAGAGCGGTCCCTTGAACCACAGTCATTTGCATTTGATCATCCCAACGAATCACAGTCCCTTTTTCTGCGACCAAGACTGCTGTGGGAAACACTTTGACGGCCTTGTTTGTCAAAGCCAATCCTATACAACTCCCTTCCTGAGCAAGATCACAATCTTTTGGTTCAGTTAACCAATAATCTGCTGTCATCTTTTTAATAAAAACTTTTGGTTTAAATTGAGCACTTTCATTTTGAGATCTTTCATTGGCTTGAATATGAATTTCCACAGAAAATAAAGCCCACAAAGTAAAAATTTTGACTATTAAAGGCCCCATTTACAGTCCCAACTCACTCAGTTGACTCTTTGCTAAATTTATCACCCCTTGGTAGGGTGAGGTGTTAAGTATCAAACGATAGGTTTGAATGGCATTTTCTACAAAATGACGTTCACTTAAGATGATCCCCAAGCGAATCAAAGCATATCCCGTCATTTCGCTTTCTGGGAAAAGCGTCACCATTTGGTCAATTATTGCCTGGGAACTTTCCAAATTACCCAGAGCGTACTCACACTCTGAAAGTAAATAAAAAGACTCAATTACATGTTCAGAATAACTATAATTTTTAATAACTTTATCAAACATTCTTCGAGCTGAAATAAAATCCTTTTTTTTGAATAAAGCCTTCCCTGTCAAAAACAAGTTTTTGGCCCCGATCATGGCAAGTTTTTCATTCTGAGAAGTCATAAGAACTGATGCCATATTCCGTAAGGGATAGTCCTTTGGTTTTTGCGTCACATGCTTTAAAGCTTCTGGTAAAATGACGGCAACATCCTGACGAAATTGCTGCAGGTTTTCGACTTGGAGAAGCTCTCGAAGGTGCGATCGTTTTAATTCAATTTGTAGAGAGGCTATTTTTTTTTTAAGATAAGGTGTTGGATTTTGAATCGCTTTTGCCGTCCAAAAAAATTGGAGATAGATAAAACACAAAATTAATGACAAGAGTGCTAATGGTTTTTGGTTCATGACTTCTTTTTATCGTCAGAAAAAATAACAAACCCAAGTTGTTTTAAATTAAAATAGTCGGGTTAGAAGATTGGGACCATTGTCTAGAACTTAATATGTTTTATCCATAATAATTATAGGATTTATATTGGCATGAAAAATTTCTTAAAAAAGTGCGCGATTTCAAAAGTCGGTGCCACCGGTGCTCAAAAACGAGCCATCATTACAAAATTTAACACTAAATAAAAAACCCCCAGCCTCATTCGGTGAGGAGGGGGTTGTTGTCTTTGTTAATGACGGACTTGCGATTACTATAAGGAGATTTTAAACCCCACCAAAGCCACTGATATCTGACCCATTCTCGCTATTGCCACCACCACGAGCCAAACCAGGAATGACGACTCCGGGGGAAATATTGTTTGCATTTCCAATGGGAATTGTAGGTGCGGCAGGTTGATTTGCAGCTGTCGCCATAATTTGTTGATTCGTCTGGCGCTCTTCTTTTTCCACAAATCCAAGATGAGGCAAACACCACACAATTAATTGTGCTCGTGATTTTACATTCATCTTTTTATAAATGTTAGTGAGATGAAATTTAACTGTTTTTTCAGTAACGAATAACTGGTTTGCAACTTCCTTGTTGGATAAACCCTTCGTTACCAGTTCAGCGACTTCCGCCTCACGACTGGATAACCCCTTTTGAATAAGTACATCTCTGAGCATCCTTGCTCCCTCCCCCATTTTGTTATGGACATTACCTTAATTCTAGAGTCTTACGACCACCTGTATTAAAGTCTACAGAAAAAAATGAGGACTGCAATACAAAATAATAAAACTTTACCTGATCTGGACGTCACAACCTTTATGTTACAGAAGTGAAAATCCTAGAATCAAACTAATTTTTTTTGCCAAATATGCAACTGATTTAAGGCTTCCAAAGGAGTCATTTTCTGTAAAGATGAATTTCTCAACTGTTCAATAATTTCTGCTTCCTGAGGGTTTGGGGGAAAGTTTGTGGACTCATGATTCTCGCACAACGTGGCATCCATTAAAGAAGGTTGCAACGCAGAAATTTTACCCCCGGATTCATGAAAATCCAATAACTGTCGAGCCCGCCGAGTAATCTCTGGTGAAATTCCAGCCAACTGAGCCACCTGAATCCCGTAGGACTTATTTGCAGGTCCTGACGTAAGTGTGTGCAAAAACTGAATTTGTCCTGACTTCTCTTTTATTGCCATATGTAAATTGCAAATGTTTTGTAATTTACTCGTGATAAAAGTCAGCTCTTGGTAGTGGGTTGCAAAAAACACCATGGGTCGTAGCCCTGTCATCAAAAATTCCAAAATCGCTTGAGCCAGACTGACCCCATCATAAGTGCTTGTGCCACGACCCACTTCATCGAGCACAACTAAAGATTTGTTTGTAGCAAATTTAAGAATTTCAGCGACTTCTGTCATCTCTACCATAAATGTGGACAAACCCTCAGACAAAAAATCGCTAGCCCCAATCCGAGTAAACAAACGATCATATACTGGCAACACGGCTTTTTTAGCGGGAACAAAACTTCCCATTTGGGCTAAAATTGCTGTAATAGCAACTTGTCGCATGAGAGTGCTTTTTCCGGCCATGTTAGGTCCGGTCAATAAAATACACCCTCCCCTTTTTAATTGAATGTCATTCGGAACAAAAGAGTGCTGGGATTCCTGCTCAACAACGGGGTGGCGTGAAGAGATTAACTCAAGATCGTTTCCAAATTGCGGACGCGAGTATTGAAACTCAATTGCCAACCAAGCCAAGCTCGTCAGCACATCCAATTCACTCCAAAGTCTTGCCAATTCAATCAGATCTACACTTGATTTCAAGAGATTGAGTCGAAGTTGTAAAAACAGCTCCATCTCTAAATCTTGTCTACGACTTTGCGCAGATAAGATCCTACCCTCTAAATCTTGTAACTCCGCTGTGGTGTACCTTTCCACTTGGGCTAAAGTCTGTTTCCTTAAATAATGAGGGGGCACCTTTGCTAAATGAGTTTTAGTAACTTCTAAATAAAAACCAAAAACCTGATTAAAGCGTGCTTTCAAAGAACCAATTCCTGTGACTTCTTTTTCTTTATTCTCAAATTCAATAAGTTTTATTTTACTATTTTCTGTGAGCTCAATGAGCTCATCCAGTTCCGAAACAGCTCCTGGTTTAAAAATTCCCCCAACTTTAGTTTGCAGAGGAGGATCTTCCACAAGACTCCCTTCAATAAGGTCTAAAACCCTCTGTGCCACTGCCCATTGATTTTTGGAAATCAACTCTTCTGGAAGCACCTTCTTCATGGACAATCCAGCTTTTAAAGATTGAGCCAAGGCTATAAGATCGCGGGGATTGCAGTTGGGATTTGAAATTTTTCCCAAACGACGCTCCACATCTCCCATCATAGACATAGAACTTCGTACCATCTGCAGCGATTCACTTCGCTCCACCCAATACTGAACCTGGTCCAATCTTTTTTGAATTAAACTTAACTCAGTTAAAGGAAATTGCAGCCAACTTTTTAAGAGTCGAGCTCCCGAAGCCGAACGGGTGCGATCCACCGCATAAAGCAGCGACCCTTTTTTATCACCCTTATATGTTTCAATAAGCTCCAAATGACGGACTACAGTTGAAGACAATTGCATCGTAAGAGAATATTTTCTCATTTCCCATCCAGAAATGGCGGCGGTAAAGTCACTACCCTGTAATTTTATGGCATAACTTAGCAGTCGTAGAGCACTTTCTGGTGTGTTTGAATTATCACTGTTAGAAACATAAACTAAACTATTTTTATCTAATGAAGCATTTTGCAAATTCTCCAAAGAGTGCACACTCGTGTGATTTACAGAATCCTCCACAGTTAAATGAGGATTAAAATGGAATAACGTTTGATTCAGTTGCTGTCTTTGCATGGAAGTCAAAACTAATTCTTTTGGTCGAATCAAGGACCATAAAGTTTCACATTCCTTCAAAGAGTTAATGGAATAATAAAAAGCCTCACCTGTCGTTGTTTCTAAAAAGCTAACTGTTGTGCGATCAAAAGCACTTATAAATTGCCCCTGACTTTGATCCAAAGTTAAGGGATCATAAACCATTCCAGGTGTAAGTATACGGGTAACAGCTCTTTGCACCAACCCTTTCGCCAAGGCAGGATCTTCCATTTGCTCACACAATGCCACCTTGAGTCCGGCATTAAGTAACTTTGCAATGGGTGTGGCAATGCTGTGATAAGGAACTCCACACATTTTTGTATCATCATTTGACTTACGATTTCTTACTGTTAAGGCAATCCCAAGAAGAGGTGCTGCGATTTCGGCATCGCGATGGAACATTTCATAAAAATCACCCATTCTAAACAATACAATCTTATCACTATGATCTTTTTTAATTTCCCAATACTGTTTCATTAACGGCGTCCGTGGGGCAACAAAGTCACCAGTCTGTTGTTCTAAAATTTCCATTTTTTCCTCGAAATTAATTGAATCCCATTTTTTTTATCTAAAAATCAACAGCCGTTGATTTCGAGCCTTTGTAAAGATGTTGCGTCGGCCATTACAAACTTCAAAATTCTTGCGTTGTCGTTTTGAGTCACTGCCTTATCTATTGGTTACAGGGTCAACTGGCTCTTCAATTTTTAAGAGTTTTCCCCTCAGTCCCTCTTAGACGCATCATCTCCGAACAAGCCCTTAGGTAAAGACGGAGCTCACCCTTTGACAACGGTTTATTACAATAACGAGACTCTATAAACCTATTGAAAACAGCATGCAACTGTAAAGCAATTTGCGGGAATTGTTCTTGAGCGCGAAGACTAAAGTGATAAGGACCTTCGGATGGTGGTTTATTTAATCCCATAGCTTTTAGGAGCTGACAAAGTTTTAAATAGAGCTGTAAATCCAAGTCCAATTTGTTTTTTAATTGACGATGATTTAGATACCAAAAAAGACTAAATACCAAAACGATGAAAACTAAGAAAAGACCCAAAAGACTCAGTTTATTTAAGTAAAAAAATCCCCATTTTTTTAAAAATTTCTTTTGTTGGGACAAATCATAGTGGAGAAGCAACTGCGTCCAAGAAATTTCCATTTGATCCAAAATCAATCGTAAATGTTCTAAACCATCCCAGGCCTTAGAACCCATCAACACCGAGACCCACATGTTACCTACACCCAACCCACCATCTATTAAGTGTTCTGAGAAAAATTTTTCACTTCCCTGGAGAATTCTTTCTGCAGCTACCCATAGAGTAGGATCAATGCGATCCCATCTTTTTTTTTCTGTACTCCAATACTCAACCCAGGCATGGGCATCTTTACTGGATACAATAACATAATCCCTCAACAGGCTTACCTTACCCCCCTGATAACCCACAACAACATGAGCAGGCACTTCTAAATAGCGTAAAAGTTGAGTCACAGCGCTTGCAAAGTGCTCACAATAACCTTGGCGAGAGTAAAATAAAAATTCCTCTAAACTCTTCACTTTAGGCGCATTCAATGAATAAATAAAATTATTGTCCACAATAAATTTACGAATAAGATTCAATTTACCGAGAGTATCAATTTTTTTTTCTCGCCATTGCCCTACAAGTTTTTCCGTTTGTGGCTCCATTGGTTCTGATTTAAGTTCCTGATTCCAGGAAAAATTTGACCACCTAATTTCTTTTGGAATAGGTGAGTAGCTAAAAAAATAACTTTCTCGAACAGCAGAGGAGCTTTTTAATTCATAGATCAAATGATCCCTCTTTATCACATCATATTGTCTTGAACTCTCAGACATTTTTACAGAAAGTGGCCAATCTAAAATAAATAAATTTTTTTGAGAAACCGATTCCAATACAACCTTTACCAAGTTAGAATCATTCACAGAAAATGGATCCGACCCCTGTTGTAAAGAGCTTGCCTCTTTCAATTCTGAAAAATCATTTTCGTTATGAACCCATGCCTTTTTTTTTGAACTCCAATTCATTCCTTTCGGCTCCGAAAGCACGGCCCCTCTCCAATAAAGCTGATCTTGGGGAGGAATGGCATTATTATTAAAAAAGGCTCTAAAAACGATTTCATCGCCGTTGGATAAATTATTCGTAGTATTTAAATTTATTTCACCAGAAAAACCGACAGATGAAACGGATGAAGTCTGTAAAGGAGAAACTCCTATCATTTTAAAATTGAATCTTGGAAACAGTAAAAATAGGGTCATAACTATAGGTGAACTGAATAGGAGAACTCTAAAAATATACCACCAAGATCGGAACAATGATTTCTGTGACAAATGATAGAAATGCATGAGGGTTAAAATAGCCATTAAATCAAAAAATAAATAAAAGCTACTGATCATTGACTGTTCTAAAACTAATTTTCCCATGAGGATAATTAAACAAAGATACGCTGCAACCATCAAATCACGGTAATTTCGGATTGAAAATGTTTTGACAGCAACCATAAGTAACAGCAACGAACCCATGGACTGGAAATTTACTTCGATTCCAAACTCAAACCAAAGGCCCAGCAATGAAAATATCAAAAATAGTAACGTTATTTTGGACCAAGCCGTAAAAGCAAAAAGAATGTCACCAATCCACCTCGCGGACACAAACAATAATGAGGTTACGACAACCCATTGAGGAAGATCTCCACTCATCATAAGAATATTACAGATAACTAATAGATAAATATATTTTTGAGAATATCCCTTCATACAGATTTTCTCTGAAATGTGGACAAATACTGTAAACACTTTTTCCCATGATAAAAACCCTGATCCCAACCAGAATGAAATCCATCAAGAATTACCGCAAAGTTATGTTCAGAATTTCGGAGATATTCGATCCATGTTGCCAACTGACTAACCGCCTCTTCAAAAGGCAGTTCTTTCACTTTATTCCAATCCAATAAGTAGTGTTGTTGATCATTAGATTCATAGTGTTTACTCAGCAAAACTCCCCTTCGCGCGAAAGCCTTCCAGTCCACACGATATTGGGATTGCCCCTCTGTAAATGGTTTATGCTCTTTAAAATCATCCGCAAAACTATTTTCAGAAAAAGAATCCCCATTTCCAGAAACCCATTGTCCTGGTTGTGGGTTTAATTTACGAATGTTTATTTTTTTGGGGTAAACAAAAAAATCACCACGAATTTCCATTATGATCCAAGATTTAAATAAACCAAGGGGGTAAATTGTTGAAATAATGATATGTGGGATCGCATGTTTTCCTCGAAGCAAAGGTTGCAAGTTTAATGCGACAGTCCAATGAGTTTGACTTGGAATTTCATGAATAAAAAAAGAGCTTCCCTCTTTATCCACTTTTTCTGCAACTTGAATAGATGTTTTATTTTGTTTGGAGTTATTAAATAAATCTAATTTAATAGTTAAAGTATCACCTGAAAAAACTTCACTCACCTCAATGAAGTTCAAATTTAAATTTTTTATATTATAGTAAGTCATAGGGATGGTTACTGTTAGTACAGCAAAAAGCACAAATCCCAATATAAACACTAAATTATTTTCAACTCTCAATGCTACAGCTAAAATTAAAAAAATCAAAATTAAAAATACAATTCCATGGCCTGTAGGTTTTATAAAGCATCGATTTAAATTTTTTATTTTATTTTTCACAAGTTCAATCCACAGAAACTTTTGCTAAAATTTCTCGAGCCAACTGATCCCCAGTTTGTAAATTGTGTTTAGCCTGCGCGATACGATGACTCATCAGTGCCACTCCAACAGATTGAATATCTTCTGGTAAAACGGCATGTCGATCATTAAGAAGCGCCCAAGAACGAGCTGCTTTCAACCAAGCCAATCCTGCACGAGGGGATAAACCAAGAACCTGATAGACGCCTGATCTGGTGCAATCGATTAAGTTTTGTAAGTAATTGACAACAGCTGGACTCACAAAAACTTTTTCAACCTGATTTTGCCATTTTTTTAGTTTGTCTTCATCAACCATTGGACTTATTTCCAACGAAGACTCGGAATAGTTACGAGTTAACAAATCATATTCTGCTTTGCGGTTCGGATACCCCATTTCAATTCTAAACATAAATCGGTCTAATTGTGATTCAGGCAAGGGATAAGTACCCATTTGATGGGACGGGTTTTGAGTGGCCACAACAAAAAATGGATCTGGCAAAGAATAGGTTCTACCATCCACTGTAACCCTTCGCTCCTCCATTGCTTGTAAAAGAGCACTTTGTGTTTTTGGTGTAGCGCGGTTGAGTTCATCTGCAATAATAATTTGAGCGAAAATAGGACCTGGATGGAATACAAACTCATTTTTTATATTGTCAAAAACTGTGGTACCTAAAATATCTGCGGGAAGTAGATCATTTGTGAATTGTATTCTTTTAGTTTTTAAACCCAATAATTGCGCTAGTGTTTTAACTAAAGTGGTTTTTCCCACCCCGGGGACATCTTCTAATAAAACGTGTCCATGAGCGAGAATCGCCGTCATCGCTAATTTCAGTTGTTGTTGCTTTCCTAAAATAATTGTTTCAGCCCGATCCACAACCTGGGCCATTTCCGATAGAGTGAGCCCCGCTTTTTGTCCTGCTCTTTTTAACCAACTCATTTCCCACCCTGGTAGAATATAAAATTTAAATTAAAATCCATTTGAGTTTATAATTAAACCATTGAAATGCATGGAACTTATCGGCACTTTTTCTCTTCTTTGAAGAATTTCCGTCTTTTAAAAAAATGATAACCCAAACTGATTCGGATCTCTCCGAAGCAAATGTTGAGTCTGTTCGAACTGCTCCTAAGTCCTAAGGAACTGCTCCTAAGTCCTAAGATTTAGACGATATTATGTATTAATTTGAAACAATGATTAAATAATAATTATTGTTTAATCGCAAAATGTATTATCTTTAGAAAATGCATACTTTTGGTACGTTCATTACTTGTCCGGGGGGGACATGGAAATTAAAAGATGGACGATACTAGGGTTAGTTTTTTTTATTTTTTCTTTTTCTCTTCAATCCATGTCTCAGCTAGAGACAAATTCACAGGCAAAGTGGATGCTAGAAAGACTCACAGGAGTTCGATGGCCCGGCAATGGCCCTGTTCTACTGCAAATGAGTGACCTCTTATCAAAGGGAAAAAAAAGTGAAGCGATTCAATTGGCTTTAGCCCAACCACAATTCTTAAATATCACAGTAAAACAACTGGCGTTAAAAATGTCTTCACGGGAAGAAAACCTAAGAACTGAATTTAATGATTTTTCTGCAACATTTATGGGAATCACTCGCGACAACCTAGATTCAAGGGAACTATTAACTGGAAATTATTTTTACATGGCTGACCCTAGTAAACTTCCAAACATCCCGTCCAATTTAATTAGGGACATTCTTACCTCCAACAATCACTACAAAGCTTTGGACAACAAATCTATCGACATAGGATCCATATTGATAAAAGTAAATGGACAATCGGTTATGAATAGCAACTCCACTGCTGTAGCCAATCCAGATCCAGCTGGTGTTCTGACCTCTCGAGCTTTTATGTCGGCACACGCTTTTGCTGGAACCAATCGAAGACCTGTGGAGTTTGCAATCAGAGAATTTGCATGCCTTCCCATTGAAAAATGGGCTGATACCTCGGCTTCAGAAAATAGAATTGGGCGAGACATCGATCGGTTTCCAGGAGGAGATCATGGGAAGTATAAGACATCATGTAAGGGGTGTCATTCTGTTATGGATGGGTTTCGGGGAGCTTTTGCGAAATGGGATTTTCCAAGCACCTTTGCCGTTCACTCTGGAGTCAACGGAACACAAGGAGCAAGGGCTCAAGCTGATGCCAAAGGGGTGATGACCAAACTCAATAAAAACGAAACAGTTTACTCTGGTGGATATATCGTAACAAATGACTCTTGGATTAATAATGCAAATCGAGGAATTAACTCAAACAATTTTGGATGGCGAGGATTTAGCTCCATAAATTCTAATAATCGAGGTCCAGCCTCTGCAAGTATGAATGATGAAGTTACAGGTTATGGAGTGAATTCTTTTGGCGCTTTAATAGCAAATTCTAGTCGATTTAGTCAGTGTATGGCTAAAAGGGTTTTTGATAGCGTTTGCATAAAAAGCATGTCTCTAGGTGAGCAAATCCAAATTATGACACTTCTTGGCCAAGACTTTGAACGCAATAATTACAATATAAAAAAACTTTTTGAGAGTGTGATTACGCACTCCGCATGTCACTAGCTTTGTGAATGTTTCCAAGGGGGCGGGAAAATGAAGCAAATAAAATTTATTATTACGTGGATCACAATTATGTCTTTAAGTTTTATTCAAGGAATCAACTGCAGTCAGACTGGCTTTAACTCTATGGATTTTTCCAGTCACAATGAAATTGTTCCGGGACAAAACATAAATCCAGATCTTCCTTTTGCACTGCTTAACTTTGATCAAGCATTCCAGTCCATGCTTAATTTAACCGATCAAACTCAAAATATTAAAACCAGTCAACTAAATGAATTTCTCTTAAGAGAAAGTTCTTTATCTGCAGGGAATAATCTTAATATGTTTAATGGTCCCTGGTTGATTGCTACGACTTCATTGGCGGGAGAGGTTTGTAACGGAATAATCCCTGTGGCGAACAGCACCAATTCCAATAGGATTTTTTCTTTAGTTAATTTCAATGGCGGACTGAGTGAATTGAGTGATTCTAGTTATTATGGAACGCTTGATAGGATGGCATTAGCATTTTGGAGTCGAACTTCATCAAATTCAGAAAAAGTTCTTTTTAAAGATTTTAGAAATGAATTTGTTTCTAACTTAAGTTCAACTCAAATGACACAAGCCGCTCAAACAAGAAACCTATTTTTAGCAACTTGTTCAGCTTTTTTAAGTTCATTTGACTCAATGACCTATTAAACAAAGGAATCATATGAAGCACAAAAACAAGATCCCATTTTGGGTAAAAACAGGACATTCCCGCCCGATGCACCGTCGAGAATTTTTAGCTCATGGGATCATTCCATTTGCAGCTTATGCTTATTTTCCAGCAGCCCTAAAACTTCTCTTGGAAAGTTCCTCTGTTTTAGCAGAGAAGAATAATTGTTTGGATTCAAATGTAGCCAGTTGGGTTCCCTTTGTTCATTTAAATTTGTCAGGTGGTGCGGCCATGGCTTCCAATTTTGTACCCATGAATCTCGCCGGGGAACCTCTTGGTTCCTATTCTAAAATGGGTTTGGGGGATGGAAATGTTCCCATAGAAAAGGAATTCGGCAATGCCACATTTGCTGGGTTAAGAAATGGAGTCTTGATCAGCAAAATGCTTGAGGGAATACGTGCTACGGCCTCGAGAGCAACTCTTGATAAAACAGCTTTTTTAGGATTGTGTGTTCAATCCCGGGACGATTCTTCAGAAAATAGATTCAGCATATCTGGATTATTAAACAATGCGGGAATGGTTGGCTCACGGCTCCCTCAACTGGGAATTCGCAACACCCTTTCTGGCGTCAATCAATTGCCCACCTTAAAAAACCCACCAGCTCCTTTAGTGGTTAACAACTTTAATGATATTATTAACTCTTTGGGTTACTCAGCGTCTTTAGGTTCCAATCTCACCACTAATCAAAAAATAAGTGTCAGTCGCCTTGTAGCGAGTCTGAATTCAGCTCAAACAGAAAAACTTTATGGAAGCACTGTGGGCGTTGAAACTAAAAAACTCATTGATTGTGTGGGCCTAAAGAACACCAATTTATTAGCTCAAGGAGGTATGATTTTAGATCCAAAACAAAACCCTGACATTGCACGAGTATGGAATCTTCAAAACAGCAATAACTTAGCTTCTGAAGACTATGTTTTCGGTTCTATGACTTATTGTGCTTTAAATAGTTTTTCAGGTGCCGTTTCTTTTGAAAAAGGGGGCTTTGATTATCATGATAATACTCGATCCACAGGTGACACCAGAGACCGTCAGGCCGGAGTGGTCATGGGTAGAGTCTTAGAGTCAGCGGCTGTTCTCAATAAACCAGTTTTTCTCTATGTTACTTCGGACGGAGCTGTTTCTTCGGCAGAATCAGAAACTGATCGCTCGACTCCCTGGGTAAGTGATAGAGGTTCAGCAGGGGCTTCTTATATATTTATATATGATCCCACAAAAAGACCTGAGCTTCTATCAAATCAATTGGGTTCTTTTACCTCAGGACAATCTGCTGATGATCAATTCCTTATTGGAAATAGCCCTGATTTAGCAGCTCAAGCCGTATTCGCTAATTACTTACAGTTTAATAAAAAAATTAATTTATTTAGTAATGTTGTTAGAGGTTTTGGACTGGATACTGCAGATTTAAACCAGGTGGTGAAAGTTGTTTAAAAAAACATGTTTTTTTTTAATGATCTCATTTTTTTTATTTCAAAGTTGCAGTGGAACTTTTTCACTGAATTCAGTTCATGATGAAAAGGAATCCATATTTTCATCTTACGGTAAAGGCTGTGAAACAAAATTACTGGAGGCTTTTTCAAACAACTATTACAGTTTATTTAAAATGAATTGCGCGAGTTGTCACGTAAACGGCCCAGGAACTGGAGCTTTTGCTTCGAGTGATCTCTATACGGCCTATGAATCTTTTATAAGCATTGGTCGATTCAAAGTTGAGAACAATTTACTAAATGAAAAACACCAACCTCCTTATACAGGAAAGCAAAATCAAAGCATTGTGGATAAATCTCAATATGAATTTCAACAGGCTGAAGCAATTTCAAATATCTGTCAAAATACGAGTCGTAATATTTTATTAACAGAAACCCAATCCAATCAAAACATTTTTTCTAAAGCAAATACAACAAACCCATGGGAATTATTGAGCTGGGACTTGGAAAATGATTTGGTTAACCAAGGGGCCAAAATTAAAGCCTTATTTACCATAGAAGTAAGAGGATATATTTTGAACCAACTTTTAACAGGATATGAATTTCGCAATCCAACATTTCGGTTAAAACCCAATGCTCCAGCTTACAAAGTAAATGGAATTAATTTGTTTTTAAACAATATAAAACTTCGTGATGTGAACACTTATAGTTTCCTACAAGCATTGGTGAACAAAACCTCAGGTGTTAATGTTGGTCTTGGCTTGGCATATGCTTTGGTGGTTCCCGAAGGAAATCTCAAAAACAATGATATTTTTTCTGTTTCATTTGATGAAATCATCGCCACCGATGATGTTGTGAATCCTCCTGAAACAATTCCCGGTGGGGGAGCAAATCCAATCACGTACACACAATTAACTTCCGCAGGAGGAATCTTTAACAGATCTTGTTTTGGTTGTCATAACTCCAACAATCGTTCTGGAGGGTTGGACTTAAGTAATTACACGGCCGCTAAAAATTTAAGCTCTGAAATTGTAAAAAGAACCAACGACGCCATCAACCCTATGCCCAAGTCAGGATTACTTTCTACAACTGACAGAGATACGATTAAGACGTGGGTTCAAAATGGAACACCACAATAAATACTTTAATTTATTAAAAACCCATTTCCTCTAGCTTTTGTAGAGGAAAAGTGACGGTGGCTCTAGCTTTTTTGATACTCTAAAAAAGCTATTCCGATATCTCTATTTTTGTTTATATGATTCGAACCAGGTACTACCAAACCAAATCGTGACAACTAATTTTTGACATTCAAATTTCAAGTTTTTTTTCTAACCGCGTTAGTAGTTTCTGATAAATACCATCAAATCCACCATTACTCATAATAAGAATCACATCCCCTTTTTTGGCGTATTTAAATAGGCAATCAATGATTTCTTGAGTATTCACTCCCAGATGTGTTTTTACTTTTTGTAGGCGCAACTCTTCGACCAATTGTTCTGAAGAAAATCGATTGTCATCCTCAATTTTAGTTTGATCAAAAGCATTGGCAACAATGACTTCATCTCCCCTTTTAAGCGCCTCCACATAGTCCTTTTGAAAAACTTTTCTTCGGGAAGTCGCCGAACGTGGCTCAAAGACAGCAAAAACTTTTCTATGCGGATACTTTTCTTTTATTGAATTAATAGTGAGTCGTACTGCGGTAGGATGATGAGCAAAGTCTTCAACAATTAAGATTCCCCCAGGCTCACCTAATATCTGTTGTCTCCGACGAACTCCCGTAAATGAAGCTAAACTCTGAAGAATTTTGGTGGAATTCCAACCTAAAACTTGTCCCAAAGTAAAAGTTGCAAGGGAATTAAGTGTATTATGTTCTCCAAAAAGTTTTATAGCTATATCTGCAATTTTCTGCTTATTTTTCACGACACAAAATTGATTGCGACCATGTATAAGAGTTCTTTCCGTAGCCATATAATCACCCGATTCAATACCATAAGTCGTGACTGGACACTTGGCCAACGGCAATAATTCCTTAATATTTTTACATCCATCCCACACCACAAGGTGTCCATCAGCTGGAATTAATTCGATGAGTTTTTTAAATGCATTTTTGATTGCATTTAAATCTGGATAAATATCGGCATGGTCAAATTCAATACTTGTCAAAATCACATATTTAGGACGGTAATGGATAAACTTTGGTACTTTATCAAAATAGGCTGTATCATATTCATCTCCTTCAATGACAAACCAATTTCCTTTTGAAACTTTAAAGCTTACACCATAATTTTCAGGAATTCCTCCAATTAAAAATCCACTATCAACACCACATTGATCCGCCATCCATGCCACCATTGACGTGGTGGTTGTTTTACCGTGAGTTCCAGCAATAACAATGGACTCCTTTTTGCCAATAATAAATTCTCCCAGAGCTTGAGGGAGTGACGAATAAGGAATATCTAACTCCATCAAGCGCTGCGCTTCTGGGTTCATTTTTCCAATAACATTTCCTACAATAACTAAATCAGGTTTATCGGATAGGTTTTCTGGGCGATAGCCATTGATGACATTAATTCCCAGTTGTGCCAATTGCACCGACATTGGTGGATATACATTTTGGTCACTACCTGTCACCCGATAACCCATTTTAGAAAAAATCCCTGCCAGCGACCCCATAGCAGTTCCACCAATACCCATTAAATGGATGTGAGATCCCGGCTTTAAATTCTTCCACTTATTTTCCATTTGACGAACCTCTATAAAAATAATTCTTAGTAAATTTATTCTGAGTCCAGAGATTGAACAATCCAATTATGTATTTGAGGCCTCAATCTTACAAACTCTCTGTTGTCCCTAGTTGGACAAATCCTATTACTTAGCACGATCACAATTCGATCTTTCACTGGATCAAACCAAACAGAAGTTCCAGTAAATCCAGTATGTCCAAAACTTTTTCTTGAAAAAAACCTTCCACAACTTGATTTCCCAAGAGTGGGTTTCATAAATAAATACCCCCAATCTCCCTGAAACCGTGGCAACTGCCTTTGAGTAAAAAGATTCATGGTACTTGATTTTATAAACGAAATGATTTCCCCTTTTAAAATTTTCCTAACCCAAAGTGCCCATTGAGCTACATCCTCCACTCGACCAAACAAACCCGCATGGGGTGCTACACCACCCAAAGCCCATGCATTTTCATCGTGCACCTCACCTTGCAGTTCCTTTTTTCTCCAATCGCAATGTTCGGTGGGAGCATAGAAATTTTGAGAAAACTTGAGCTGATTTTTTTCATTAAAATGTAGCTGTCCCCAGTCCGCCTGCGCCATGAGACCATTCCAAATTTCCAATAAATTCTTACCATGAATTTGAGTTAAGATTTGCCCTAAGAAAAGCAAACTCAAATCTGAATAAACTGCCTGTTTATTGAATTTTAATTTCACTTTAAACAGAATCGAAACTAATTGTTGCCATCTTTTCTCTGGTAAAAATGATCCTTGGAGGTCCTTAAAAAAAGGTTTCCACCAAGGAAGACCCGCTGTGTGAGTTAATAGCATTTTCATATGGACTGATTTCTTCATGCCAGAGGAAGTTTTGCCATATTCAGGCCACAGATCTATCACTTTATTTTCTAAAGAGAACATTCCAAGATCCAATGCTTTCATAGATGCTGAAGCTGAAAAAATAATTTTAGTAAGCGAAGCCAAATCATAGAAGAAGTACCATCGTCCCCAATGGGTATCTATCATTTTTCGACCCGATTGGTAGACCTGAACCCGTAGACTTGGAGTGGCTCGCTCTAACACCGACTGATGATCTTTGATAAAACCTTGGAATTTATTTTCATATTTGTTCAAACAAAAAATCCTAACGGAGTCTAATTTTATAGTTTTAAGTAAAAAATTCGAACAGACAGTTAACAACCATAGTTCTTATTTGCACCATGAATTCACTTTTAAAAAACCCTTTTCACCAGAAACCATAAGCTCAGCAGATGTCAGCATGGGTAGTGGCCATTGTTTTTTCCCATGACCACAGGGCATTCCCTTAAAGACAGGGATATTCACAGTTTCACAAAAATGAGGCAAAACCACTTCATGAATGAGCCTGCGATCCGACAATTTTTGAATGAGTAAGGGGCCAAATAAAACAGCCTTAACTTTTGAAAAAAAATTATTCAGTAACAATTGCGTTAGCATTCGATCTACTCGGTGTGGCCTTTCTCCAATATCTTCCAAAAAAACCAGGTGACCTTGAGGTAAAAAATATCCACACGTGCCCAAACTGGATACAAGTACAGTTAAGTTTCCTCCAATAATCGATCCCTTTATCGTTTGAGTTTTAAGAGCTGCTTTATTCAAAGGAACGAGTGAGTCAAAACTAATTTCATCTTTCTTTCCAAATAAAAGGTCAGTTAGTTTTTTTGTCTCACCAGGAAGGTTATCTCCACGACCAAAACGATCTAATAACGGTCCATGCAAAGTGGGCCATCCCCACTGCCCTTGCACAAAACAATGTAATGTGGTGATGTCGCTATAACCGATTATAAGCTTGGGGTTCTTAGGTTGTGGCAAAGTCTTTAAATCATTG
Organism: Bdellovibrionales bacterium; assembly: GCA_019695175.1. Classification (GTDB taxonomy): domain Bacteria; phylum Bdellovibrionota; class Bdellovibrionia; order Bdellovibrionales; family UBA1609; genus JAIBAM01. The sequence goes on along the minus strand of JAIBAM010000024.1, from coordinate 5,339 downwards.
AGCAGTCGTATCGACCCATATCCACCTCGAACACACCAGATGGCTTTAACTTGCTCATGATACAAGGCACTTTTCAATTGATTGAATCGCTCTTCATCAGAATGGGAAAATAATCTATCCTTATTGAAAATGTTTTTTGAAACTTTTGGATTGAATCCAATTGATTTTAACCAATTCAGTCCACGCTTAAGTTCGCTTCTAGTGCAAGCTGAGGCCGGTGCAATCACTGCAACAGTGTCACCCGGCTGTAAAGAGCACATCTTTTTAGTATATTGAGGTTTAGGAAATGTTGTCACAACCCATTCTAACCAGTGAGATCACATTGATTAATATATATTTATCTTTTAGCGCAAAGCAAAATTACAATTTTACAAATGCAAGAGAAGTATTTACTTCTGGTCAATAAATTTCGACAATGCCCAACAAACAATGGGCCCTAAAATCAAAGGGGACATTGAGATTCAAATTTTAAGAATTTTGCAGCCTGGGGCAACCGATACAGCATCTCAGAACAGAGATGAAGACAATTTAACGTTCTTTTTGGTATGTGTAGCACAGCATCTTTTGGTGGGAGGGGATGGCAATGCTTCGATTCATCTTGAATTCATTCATTTTTTTAAATTTCTTCTTCTTAAATTTTATACTTATAAATAACTTCATTGGTTCTTATGCAAAGGCTTCCACGGTTGAAAACCGAGATTTTATTCTTCATTTTACCGCGTCTGACCAGGGAAAAAAAATACTCTCTGCTGGTGAAAAATTGCACTATTGGATCCAATTAATTAATGAAAAAAGGCAAAAGCAAAGTGAGCCCGTAGTGACCTTATATGTTGAAGGGGACGCTTACGTGTATGGCTATGAAAATCCTTACTTCCTTGGTCCTTTTCTTATTCTTTCGAAAATGAAATCTCTCATGGATGAAATGCCACAAGAAATGCAAGAAATCCTTTTTTCTGCAACCGAACCACCTAACACTGTTCCCAAAGGTATCAACGATGAAGTTTTTGCATCTTTGGCGCGCTCGTTTAAAAGAATTTACCTCGAAGTTATTAGCTGGAAAGATGTAGAAGAAAATTACGAGTTCTATCGAGATCGTGCGACTCGAGATGTTCGACCCTATTATCTCCTTAAAAAAATGAATGGTCTGGAACAAAAATTCGTAGAACTTAATAAAACGTTGACCAATGAAGCTTACAATTTATCTGAAGATGAAGTTAGCACCATCAGGAAAGCTCTTGTTGGGATGTGCTTAGCGACCAGAATCTCCATTAATATCTGCGAAGAGGAGTTGGATACTAAAATTAAAAATAAAAGTGTTGAAAGTATGTACCAACGCTACCTTTACCTTGCAGAATATTGGATCAAGTTTCCCTTTAGAATTCAACCTGGAAAAAGAAATTCCCGCATTCATCTCGACCCTTCACAAAAACAAATTATCGTCCCTTTCTACGACCCCATATTTGAGGTAAAGAAAAACTATTCTAAAGAGGGGAGTGTCGATTTTAATTATCAAGTTGAACGGGTGAGAAACTTTATCAAAGAAAATATTGAAGCTGAGTTTGCACTCAATGGTTGGCAAGTTATAATCCAGTTTACAGATGATTACGATCAAGCTGCTGTAGAGTTTCAATTTGTAGAAGGCTCCTATGCCGCATGCCAAAACACCTCTATAATTAGAATGGGGAAATTAGAGTCCTTTGATGACGCTTACACCAAATGGACGATTCAACACGAATTTGGACATGTATTAGGTTTCGAAGATTGTTATTTGCGTTTTATCGATAGAGAAAATCCATCACAGGTCGTCTACTATTCTTTAGATGAAAAAAATCTTATGTGTGCGATCTGGGGGCGATTCAACGAAACCATGCTAAAAGAAATTATTTCCACTTATAAGGATTCTTTATGATGAATTCAATTCGCAAAATTTTCCTTTTAAAAAAAAAGACCCTCCCATGGATTCTATTTGCGGTGCTCCCTATTCGACCTTTCGTTATCTACGGTGAAAAAGACAACCGTACTCTTCTGGAAAAAGATCAACTAATTCAGCTTAATCAAAGTGGAATTTATCCATTTGCAATGATCACAAAGGATAAAATAACACCCTCCACCCTTCCCACATTTGGAAATAACCCAAAGTCCCAAGTGCAAATTAGTTCCGACACTCTAGTGGATCGTTGGAATCTTTGCAAAAATGAATCCTATTTAGATGTTCCAGCCCCCAGTGATTGTTCGGGTTTTGCAATAACTGAAAATAAAATTAGTTTGGCTAATCACTGTCTCAAAGATTTGCCAGAGGAATCAGATTGTAATTCTTTATCTAAAGTTTGGGTTCTGAACCTAAATGCAGAGGATTATTTGAGCGCTCATAAAACTCTCTTAATTTCCACAGAACAGGTTTTCCATTGTCAGCGCATTATAGAAAGAAACTCTAAGTTGGACTATGCTATCATTGAATTAGATCATGCAATAAAAGATTTTGTTCCGCCTCGTTTTGCCAATTTTAATGAACAAAACCCTGACCCATTAACCATTCCTCTCAACTCAACAACCGAACTATCCATGGTTGGGTTTCCTCTGGGACTGCCGTCCACGCTCACAAACGATGGGCATATTTTGAAGAATTCATCAGATCAAACTGAAAATATAGAAAGTGATCTCGATGCTTTTTCCATTAATTCAGGATCCGTTGTTTTTGAATCTAAAACTAAAATTATTTTGGGAATGTTAATTGCGGGTAGCAGCGACTCAGGTGCCGTCATCCAACCTGGAGGAACCCTATGTAACAGAATCCGAAGAATAGTCCCTTCAAAAAATAGTTTTGAGGTTTTGTTGCGGATAGATAAGATTATTAAATAACTTGTTTGGAAATGCGATGCCTCACAAAGCAATATAAAAATTATTTAAAATCGAAGTCACAGAAAAAGACGTAAGCCCAGTAGCTTGTTTTCCGATTGACAAAGATGAAATAAGAATTTTGGTGCCAGTTATAACTGACCTAGAGCTTTGAAATTGTCTCAGGCTGGTTTTGCTGCAAAAGGAGTTAGCACAGTTTTTGACTCTTCTAAATCATCCTTAAAGCTATCCACAAACTTTAAAACTATAGGTGCTATCTCATGGGCTAGACTTCGAATCATCAGATGATCCCCTGATAAAAAAGAAATATGCTCACTGAAGGGAACCATGTGCTGATAGCTTCTTAAGTCTTTTTCATTAAAAAGTTTATCCTTACATCCCGTCATGAGTAAAAGAGGAATGCAGTGATCTCTTAACTGTCCCGACCAATAAGTCCAGTCCTCATTTTGCACTACCCACGAAAATCTTTGCGTGACCCTCTGAATCAAATTTAGTTTTTTTTCTGACCAACTTTCCTGATCTAAAACATTATTAAATGAAAATCCAAATATCTCACCCAAATCCATCATAAGCTCTCGACCCAATTTGGTTTTTAAAAACAAAGGAAGAGCTCCAGGAACCATATTTAAACCAAAAAGCATTCTTAATTGTGCGCTTTTTAAGGTGGGCAAAGGATCCAAAGGCATGGGATTTATCATAACATGCCCCCTCACTAAGCTTTGAAAATGAGCTCTTAAACCCCAACTTAAAGTCAATGCCGTTCACTTTTTTCTCGGTACAGTTGAAGCTGATGGGTATATGTAATAGTTGATTCTTAAAGCACTATTTTGATGGTCGAATTGGACCTTTATAAATTCATCGATGCTCTTGTTGTTAGTTAAATTGCGTCGCAATTAAAGTTCGGCATTTGCTGTGAAAACTTGAGATGTTTGTTCAATTGTTTCTTCTGATTTTAAAACCATTAATTTTACAAATGTTTCAAATGAAGGATCCTTTGGAAGTGACATTAAAAAATTTTTTTCATTTTCAAACATCTCTCTTCTAGTTTTTTTAAATACTCGGTGGATCTTTTTATTAAAAATCTCTAAACTCTCTGCTAAAGTTTTATTTAAACTTACCAATGACGTAAATACCATTTTTCTGACTCTCATAAAAAACCATCTCTGAAAACACTGTATAGTTCTCTCAACAATGGCTTTATCCTGCGGGGTTTTTACTCGTACTGGTACTACGGCAAAACCATAGTGAACCGCAAGTCTGGTGTAGGCTGGATTTACTACAGGATCATAACGATGGGCTATTGTTACTGCTGATTTTAAATTATCAGGGGCCACTACCTGAGGACAACCTCCAAAAAATTTAAACATCTCAACATGAGAATGTAAAAATCTTCTGACTTCTGGGAAAACGTAAACTCAGCAAAAGTATACCTACTTGAACAAAGCACCCCTACAAAAAAATTAGTTCTAAGAACTTCCCCCGTAACTACATCAATAATATTAATCCCATCGCAATAATCAATCTCACAGCGTGACCCCGGCTCAAACACCCGTACCATGGTAGCCTTTGATAAACTCATTCTTTTTCGAAGTTGTTTCCAAAATGCAGGGTACAAAACCTCAAGCTTTCCCTTCTCCCTTAGTTCCTCATGGATAATCTGTATCGGAACTCCTTGTAAAACCTCTTCTCGAATTTTTTCCCACTCTATTTTTTCTACCCAACTCTCAATCCCACAAAATGAATTTTTAATTTCTTCCTTAATAATATTGTTGGACTCATTCTCAAAATACTTTGAAACAGTATTTCTATGGATACCTAATATTTTTGAAATTTGTCGCTTGCTTTTTCCCATTGATTTTAATCGTAAAATTTCATCAATTATTTTCATTTTGAGTTCCTTACCGGCCATTTTTCCTCCTTGATCTTTACTGATCAAAATGAGGTTCTCATGGCCATTATGGCTAACTCAATTTTATTACAAAAAAGTGGTACACTTTCCTTGGAAATTGGATGGTACACTTTGATGGAAATCTAGTGGTACACTTTCTTTGGAAATTAACTGGTACACTATGCTGGAAATTCGACAGTGATGGAGTAAAAAAACGGGGATTTTATTAAAAAAGCGGATTATTAAAAAGCATCAAGCTCTTTACGACTCCAAAGACTGCAACACCACCAGAAACTTTTCCCAAACTACATCAAATGATTCGTGGCCAGTTGAAAGCTCAACCGAGCCCCAGGCCTTCCTTAAAACGGCCAATTCAAAATCTTGAGCGGTTACGAAGAACGATTCAGGGATCGGAGTTTTTCGGTTTTCAAAAGTTTTTTGAATGGCCCTGCGGAGCAACTTCTTATCTTTGATTTTTCCAAAGATGAGCTGCATATCGTAGATGTCTTTTGATCTGGAGTTATTGCTGCCGCGAGAAAATAAAGCTTCCATTTTTTCTGCGAAGATAAACTCAAACGGATAGACTGACCAAGTG
>JAIBAM010000001.1 GCA_019695175.1 Bdellovibrionales bacterium | reverse complement strand
TGAGTGAAAAATTGATGCGCTAAAGCGCAACAGTCAATTGAGTTAAACAATTGGGTTAAAGCGGCCGTAGGCCGCCAAGGGATTGGTCCGTCCTCCGCATGAAGATACTTACAAGGCAAGGCCCATAGAGCCACAGAAATCCAAATGGCAGAGTTCAAAGCGAAAGAGCTGGAACTGCAAGGCTTTGAGAACAAACTCTTTGATATGCGTTTGCAGGGCCATATATCGCAATCTGATTTTGATAAGCAGTTAGCCCGTATTCGTTCAAACCGTGAAGACCTTGCTGACCAATTAGAAACACTCCAAAAGGGTTTAACTTCTGCCGTGATGGAAACGGCTCAAACCGTTTTAGAACTGGCTACGTCAGCGAAATCACTTTGGAAAGCAGGCTCACCCGAAGAAAGACGAAACTTCCTTGATAAGCTACTTTCTAACCCGATTTTAGATGGTGCAAATGTGCGATTTACTTTGAAAAAGCCATTTGCTGTGTTGGTGCAAATGACTGAAAATGTTGAATGGTGCGCAGAGGGGGACTTGAACCCCCAAACCCTTTCGGGCGCTAGCCCCTCAAGCTAGTGCGTTTGCCATTTCGCCACCTGCGCATTTTAATTTTACTGGTATACAATCTACCAAAACGACTCTAATCGTATCTACCTATTTTGTCCTAAACCTTTAAATTCCTTTCATAAATAAAAAAAATACTAACTCAGTCCCTCAAGCTGGTGCGTCTGCCAGTTTCGCCACGCGCGCTCTTGTCTCTATTTTAAAAAACTCAACTTAACTCTTTTAAACCAACTTTCAAACTCAACCTGAAAATTTAGTTCCACACTGAAATCAAACTCACTTTATAAAAGTAAAAAACCCCACAAAACTACAAAACTCGAACCAGGTACATAAAACAACCAGGTACATAAAACCAGGTATATTAAAAAATGAAGGATTTGGGGTTTGCAAAAGCCCTTTTCGATAATTGTTTAATTACTTATAATTATACGCAGTTACGATCAACCCCTTTTTATTAAATTCCCCCCCCCCACTACCCTCTTTGAGTCCCGTTCAAAAATCAGCCCTTTAGAACTTAACTTGGTGAGTCTTCACCTAGAACCCATAAGAGGGAAAAATTCTTAAAGTAAGATGGAGACCTAAGATCGAGACCATGAGGGAAGAAACCACTGTAAAACCGGTTAAAACTCAAAATGAGTGGCAAACTAGCTTGAATACACTTGAGTAATATTAAATAGCTAATTTTGAAGCAACATGTTATAAGCCGGCTCAACTATCGTTTTGACGTTTTGATGGCCGATTTGATGGCTCTTGGTTTGTTTGAAATCATTCTTTTAAACCTCACCACGAAAGTTAAAATAAAAAAAGACTCTACGTCAGCTCGAATCACAGTTTCGACGTTAAGTCTTGTTGCATTTCACGGATCTTTTTCCAAAAAAAAGACGAAAGAAGACTTAAACTACAATGGAGAGATATAAATTGAATAATTTTACCGATTTTAACCTCAGCGACCCTCTAATGAAAGCCATTACCGACCTCGGATTTACCACGCCCAGCGCCATTCAAACTCAAGCTTTACCGATTTTATTAGACCAACCAACGGATTTCATAGGTCTTGCTGCAACTGGAACTGGAAAAACGGCCGCTTTCGGCATCCCACTTATTGAAAAAATTGTCCCTTCCAAAAAGTCAGTTCAAGGGCTTATTTTGTGCCCCACCCGCGAACTAGCTTTACAAGTTGCCGGTCAAATTGATCTCCTTGGTAAGTATAGAGGGATTCGTGCAGTCCCCATTTATGGAGGCGCCAGCTACAGTCAACAATTTGATGGTTTAAAGCAGGGGCACTCTGTTGTCGTTGGCACACCGGGAAGAATCATTGACCATTTGGAACGGGGAACCTTAAAGCTTCAAGATGTAAAAGTAGTGATTCTAGATGAAGCCGATGAGATGATTTCCATGGGCTTTAAAGAAGATCTGGAAACTATCTTAAAATCAGTGCCAAAGTCTTTAAGTCACACTTGGCTTTTTTCAGCCACTATGAGCCCTGACATTAAAAAAGTAGCCGACAAATATTTAAACAAATACAAACAAATACAAATTAATCAAACCAGTGTTTTACCTTCTTCTGTGGATCAAGTTTACTACAACGCTAAAGAAGCTGATAAACCCGATATTATATGCAAACTCATCGATCATGCTGATTCATTTTATGGACTTATATTTTGCCAGACGAAATCATTAACCATAAATTTGACCGATTACTTAAGTCAAAGAGGATATAAAGCTGACTGCCTGCACGGAGATAAATCTCAAAATTCACGGGAAGTCACACTTAACTCTTTCCGCAGTAAAAAAATAAAAATTTTAGTTTGCACAGATGTAGCATCTCGGGGAATTGATGTTAAAGACGTCACCCATGTAATTAATTTCTCTATACCAAGAGAGTTGGACTCTTATGTTCACCGAATTGGTCGAACCGCACGAAGTGGTAAGTCCGGAATTGCCATGAGTTTGGTTACACCAGCACAACGACAACTACTAACTCGCGTTGAACGCATGACTAAAACAAAAATTCGCGAGGGAAAAATCCCCAGTTCTAAAGAAATAGGCACTAAAAAAATTGCATCTCTTTTACCGCAATTTAAAGAACAAAACGCCTTTTCTAAAATTCTCCCCTTCATTTCTGTGGATTGGATGGAAGCCTTTCACTCCATGAGTTCAGAAGAAATTGCAGCTCGTTTTATTGCCCTCTACCATCCCGAGTTTTGCGACTTGGATCAAAAGTCCCAAATGGCTAAAATGAAAGGATACAGTTCCAACGAATCTTTCCGAGCTGAAAATCAAGGGAAAAGAAGTTCCCGCAAAGACAAAGGTTCTTCTCGGGGAAGAAATCGTGCGAAACATCGCAGCTCTCGCAACTCTCAATTCAGAGGAAGTGAACAACGGCGCTCGCACTGACATAAGCTAGTATATTAAGCACAAAAAATTGCAATACTGCAAATTTCCAACTGTTCATTTCTTTTCCAGCAATGGCAGATGTAGAACTGCACTGAAGTGCGAACATAAAGTACACGATGAGGCCAATAATAGAAGCCCTGGTAAATATTCTTTCACCATTTGAAAATTGGGCTTCTTTCATAGCCTTTAATAAAGGTCCTCTTACTGCCGCCTCATCATCTTTTAAAGTAACGTCAAAAACCACTGCCAAAGCTGAAACAAAAACCTCTCGAGCTGCAAAAGCAGAAAGCAACCCCACCCCCACTCTCCAATCCACACCTAAAGGTTTAAATACAGGTTCCATGTGTTGTCCCAGTTGCCCAAGATAACTGGATTGCATAGCTTGAGTTTCACTCATATTTTCCTTGCCTCGAGGAAAATGTGTTCCCAGCCAAATGAACATTGCAAGGCAAAATATAACTGGACCCGCTTTCTTTATATAAATTCCAGAACGTCTAAAAGATCCATTGAATACACTCTTCCATTGGGGCCAACGATAGACTGGCAATTCCATTAAAAATATATTCTCTGCAGAGAACCTTCGTGGGTGATTCGTTTGTGACCTTTTATTTAAGGAGGATTGGACTTTTTTTGAAGAACTTAATAGCCAATTGAGGATTCCAGCAGCGAGAGCTCCTATAACCATAGAGCCAATATAAATAAGTGCCAAATAAACCCCCGGTTTCCAGGGGGAATCACCAAAAAAAAGAAAAGAAAGTAAAAGAGTATAGACCGGTATACGAGCTGAGCAGGACAATAATGGAAGTATAAAAACAGTTACCCATCTTTCACGGGAAGAGCGCAAAGTTCTTGCCGCCATAATAGCGGGCACTGCACAAGCAAACCCTGAAAGCAAAGGAACAAAGGCTTTACCACTCAACCCTACTATGGAGAGTGGTCGATCCACAAGTGTGGCAGCTCGAGCCAAATATCCTGAGTCTTCTAAAAGATTTAACCCAAAAAAAAGAATAAATATTTGCGGAACAAAAAGAATCACAGCTCCAAAACTGGTAAGAACACCGTCAGCAAGAATTTCAGCCACCCATTTAGGGTGAACATTCTGGTGAATTAAAAATCCGAGTCCACCCACCAATTGATCAATTAACTCCATCACTGGACTGGCCAACCAAAAGACGGCAGTGAAAAAACTCCCCATAATCAAAAAGAAAATGATGGGACCCAAATAAGCATGCAGTACCCATTGATCTAAGCGAGTCCTATTTTTCTGCAACTCACTGTTTACGTGCTTTAGTTGAGCGAGTTCTTTAATTATTTTCTTCGCTTGAAAAAGGGCTTCTTCTCTATTCAGGGGAACACTCAATTCAACCTGAAAGGAGGAGTTAGATAGGGTTTTCATTTTCTCAAAAAGTTTTTCAACTCCAACACGAGCCCTGCCATCAACTTCAACAACAGGGACTCCCAACCTTTTTTCCAATTCACTTCTTAAATAATCCGGTACACATTCCTTAGGAAGTAAATCACTCATAGTTAAAGCAACAATTGCAGGCCAACCATAGGAAAGAATCTGCAAAACCAATGGAAGATGGCGTTCGTATTGGGTTATGTCTAAACAAATAATTATGTTTTCAAGAACAAGAACAGAAGATTTTCTCTCAAGAAAATTTATAGTGACTTCTTCATCTAAACTTCCAGGTCGAAGGGTGTAAATCCCAGGAGTATCAATAATTTTAATTGGGATGCCAAACTTTGGTTGAGATTCACCCACCAGGTAATCCACAGTGGACCCTGGATAATTGACAGTTCTTGAGTGAGAGCCGGTGAGTTGATTAAATAACGATGTTTTTCCTGTATTTGGTGGACCAATTAGGGCAAACGAGGGTTGATTAAAATACATTCGGCCTCTCTTTTTCTTATGGCAATAACAACTCCATTTAAATGAACCAATAAAGGACCACCTAAAGGAGCTTGTCCCAATAGTTCAAACGGAACTCCCACATTAAAACCAAAATCCATAAGTCTATGAACCCGGTCAAAGTCTCCCACAACTTCGGCTATAGTCCCTAAAAATCCATTAGGACAATCACTTAATTTTTTCATTAGACTCTACACACCTTACTTTTGATCAAAAGTCTAAGAGCTAGATTGAAGTTGCTGCGTCAGCAGCTACTTTCTGCAAAACTCTTATTTCCTTCTCCGAACAAGCTCTAGCATTTTTTTATGGGGAAACCTATCCTGCCTCACCTGACAAAACTAAATGAAACCTAAATGAATAAAATTCTGTGTTCCTCATCTAAGAAACGGCTGCTATAATTTCCATTTTGCAAGTGGCAGCTGATGCAGAACCTCTGACTCAACTCAAAGTACTTTGCATCGTTTTAATTACAAACCCACAAAGGATACTTATTATGAAAGTAGATTCCATACTTCAAGCTATCGGCAATACCCCATTGGTAAAATTAAATCGAATTGGCAAAGGTTTAAGTTGTTCACTCTATGCCAAGTGTGAATTCATGAATCCTGGGGGATCCGTCAAAGACCGTATCGGTTACCACATGGTTGTTGATGCCGAAGAAAGGGGAATTATCAAACCGGGCGACACCCTCATTGAACCTACAAGTGGAAATACAGGAATCGGTATTGCGCTTGCTGGGGCTATCAAAGGTTACAAAGTCATTATTACACTACCTGAAAAAATGAGCCACGAAAAACAAGTCACTCTCGCGGCATTGGGTGCACAAATCATAAGAACTCCAACCGAAGCACCCTCCCATTCCCCAGAAAGTCATATTGGTGTGGCTTTAAGGCTCAAAAAAGAAATTCCTAGAGCTCACATTTTAGATCAATACTCAAACCCAGCCAATTGGAAGGCCCATTACCACCATACCGCTGAAGAAATATTAATCGATCTTAATGGCAAAGTGGATATGGTGGTAATGACTGCAGGCACGGGGGGAACCCTTACCGGAGTTGGAAGAAAAATAAAAGAAAAATGCCCCAACGCAAAAATAATTGGGGTTGATCCCGAAGGATCCATTCTTGCTGGAGGAGATCATATAAGTACTTATTTTGTTGAGGGAATAGGTTACGATTTTATTCCCGAAGTGTTGGATCGCTCTCTTGTAACTAAATGGATCAAAAGTAATGATAAAGATTCCTTTCTGACCGCAAGACAAATTATAAAAGAAGAAGGCCTACTTTGTGGTGGCTCCAGTGGTGCTGCTGTTTGGGCTGCTCTTCAAGAGGCCAGCCAATTAAAAGCCCATCAAAATTGTGTGATTCTCCTTGCAGATGGAATACGTAATTATATGACCAAGTTTTTGGATGACCAATGGATGCAAAAACATTCTTTTACAAAATAAATATTAAAAGTTTATGTTAAAATGGAATCCGACGGGTGGGTTGTTTTACCACTGGTTAGCCTTTAAATACAGTCACCGATTGTGGGAGCACCATAAAGAAACAATTTCTTTGTGGTTGAACTCTTGGCAACCGTCCTCTTCCCACTTGGTTCTTGTGGGTCCTTCGGGGGGATATTCACTTCCCAATAAATTTTTAAAAAAATTTGAAAACATTTCTGCACTTGAAATAGACCCTTTGGCCCCATGGTTTTTTCAATTAAATCACAAAAACTTAAATACGAAATTTTATAATGAAAATTTTTTTGTTTCCTCATCCAAAAAATTCAACATAAACGCCATCGCAGACATTAAAAATAAATTCCCAGGCGCAGCAATTCTATTTTGTAATCTTCTAGGTCAACTTCCACTTTTGACAAAAGATTTCTCATGCAAACAGACCGAGTGGACAAAAAAGATTTCTGAAGATTTAAAAGGAGTCGACTGGGCTTCCTTCCACGACATCTGGTCCGGAAAAAATATCCCTCATAGCAATTCCATACGTAAGGTTCCCAGTGACAGTTCCCTAAATGAGTCTATACACTTTTTTTTTAATAACGATAAAAAAACCCTCAAGGAGTTTCGTCCCAACAGAAACCCATCCATAATAACCGATCATGGCACAGCAGATCTTTTTCTTAAACACACACACCGAATACAATGGCTCTGGAAACTAGACCTCACCCATTCTCATTGCATTGAAGCCGTTCATTACTCCCAATCACATCAACTCAGTCCTCAAGATCTTAAGGTCTTTACTTTATAAGCTTTCAAATACAGCAAATCGAAAGATTTAGTGCGAACCTCTCATGCTATCATTAAGGTCCTTTACTTTATCTTCTTTCTTTTCTTCAAACTTATTAAATATTTCATGGAGTTTATCACTGAAGTCTTCTTTAGATTTTCCGTATTTCTGCTGTATCAACCCAGAAATTTTAGTTAAATCCCCCTTGGTTTCTTCCAATTCATTGCTGTTGACCTTACCCCACATTTTTTGGATTTCACCTTTTATCTCGGTCCATTTTCCTTTTAGCATATTTTGATTCATATTTTTCTCCTTTGTTTGTTTTGATTTGGACACAAACTCAACTTCATTTTCATACTTCATGTCAGACAATTCATTTTCTCAATTCTCAAGCTCTCAATCTCAAGCAAAACAAACTCTGAAACTTCTAAAAAATTCTATATCCCTTATAACTCCATGGGGAACGAAACGCTTGCAATCCAACTTTTGTTATTTAAATTAACATCGTTGAAATTTGTGCCAGCAGCAAAGGGACCAATCTGTTCTAATTTTGTTCTTCTGTGTTCCAAATCCTGATATTCGAGATTCAAGCTAACAACCGATACTCTAAAACCAACACCTACACGAAACCCACGAGCTTGTGAAAACTTCACATCAAAATTATCGCTTTTTTCTGGATTCAATTGACCATCAACAACATAAGCCCCCCAAACCCTCATACCTAAATCTGGCATTTGCATTCCGACAACAGGCCCCCAATTGAACTGAGTGGCTCTAGAATTATATTTTGTGGAAGAGTCCTTAAACTGGGGCATTCCGTACCGTCCATCCAAACCCGCAAAAAAAACATCCTTAAAATGGAGACCGAGCCTAGCTCCTACACCAAACCCCTCAACTTTACCCGACGATCCGGAAAGAGGAGACGGATAGTGCACTGAAGATTGACTCGTTTCAAAAGTCACTGAAGGTTCAGCAAAAAAACCTCCTCCAAACATTGATTCACCTTCTGCAAAAGCAATCGAATTGAACGACACTAACGATAAAACAAAAAAATTTTTATATTTCTTCGATAGATTTTTCATTGCAAATCTCCTCGTCAATTAAAGTTATTAATCAATCTTGTTTTTTAATTCCTTTTTCTTGGTTTCTGCTTTATCCCTCGCACTTTCATATTTATGTTCGAACTTTTTCCCTAAACACTTCATTTTCCCATTCACATATTCACATTCCTTGTCTTTTAAATCTCTATAATTTTCCTTAACCTTATCCCTAGCCTCATTTGTTTTATTTTCGATTTTTTCCTGAGTGGTCTCCTCTGCCCAACATTTACTTACGTTATTCGCAAAGATTAAAGTGACGTAAACTGGTAACGTTAAAAAAAATTTAGAATTCATGAGGTTCTCCTTTGTTGTGTTACAAATTATTATTTTCTAAAGATTTTTAGGGTTCCTTCCAGAAAAATAATAAATAAAAAAAGATACCAAAGATAAAATTAAAAAAACAAAAAGAAGTGTTTTTCCAATCTCAATTGACAAGCCAGCAAATCCATACGCTCCCAAAACGAATGCGAACAAACCGATTATGAAAAAAAATATTGCTGCTTTAAACATAAAAAACCATCCTTATACTTCTATACTTCTTTCAATCAAAAACTTAACATTTTTAATTTACAGCAAGATTAATGCCACTTTTCGCCACAGTTAATTCGCTCATCAAATCAATTTAATACTCTGATGTTCAAAAAATGGAGGTGAACTTGTGTAATTTTTGAACATGTGATAGTAACCATTTGTTTATTCATTGGGAGGCAAGATATGTATGGATCAAAAAAAAGATGTATTGCCATTCTTGAGGAAGACAAAAGTTATTTAAGTATTATAAGTAATTTATTTAAATCAAAAGAACTTTTGGTATACAGTTATACAGAAAAAGAAAGTGTTTACTCTTTAAATTCAAGCCAAATTTCCGATTGGGATATTTTTCTGGCAGATGAGAAATTAGTCTCGTTTGCAAACTTTAACTTAATTTCTGAATTAAAAAAGAAAAAACCTTCTCTATATGTAATCATATCATCAAATTCAAAAAACATAGATTTTACAAAAGAACTATCAGCTCAAGGCATTGATGATTTTATTCTTAAGCCCATTCATTTTCCACAACTTAAACTCTCGCTCCAGAAGGCTCTTCATTCTACAGAACCAAAATTTAGCGATTTAACTTTAAATCATGAAAAAAAATACAAGCATAAGTTGAATGAAAGAATTGTGGGAGTTGATTCAACTTTTCTCAAAGCCTTAAACCTAGCCAAACAAGTTGCAAAGAGCAAAGCAAACATTTTTATCTCAGGTGAGAATGGAACGGGAAAAGAAGTATTTGCACGGTTTATCCATCAGGAAAGTTTTTGTTCCGCGGGTCCATTTATTGCCATCAATTGCTCTGCCATTCCAGAGAATCTTCTTGAATCTGAACTCTTTGGTCATACCAAAGGGGCTTTCACCGGAGCCAACGAAAATAGAATGGGTCTTTTTGAAGAAGCAGAAAATGGCACACTTTTTCTTGATGAAATAGGAGATTTAAATCTAACCCTGCAGTCAAAGCTTCTAAGAGTGTTACAAGAAAAAAAAATTAAACGCGTTGGAGAGAATCAAAGTCGACGAGTCAATTGCCGAATCATCTCTGCAACACACAAGGATCTTATCAAAGAAATTAATCGAGATCAGTTTCGGGAGGATCTTTACTTCCGATTAAATGTGATACCAATTTTTATTCCCCCCTTAAGGGAAAGAAAACAAGATATTCTTCCTTTGGCTCATGCTTTTTTAACAAAATTTTCCTTAGAAAATAATTCTTCAATCAAAGAATTCTCCCGAGAAGCCAGAGAATATCTTTTGAGCAATTACTGGCACGGCAATGTGAGAGAACTGGAAAACACAATTGAACGAGCCGTCATTTTAGCAAAAGGAAATGAAATATCTCCAGATTGCTTTATCCCTAATAAAATGGAAGAAACTCTGCTTCATGGAAATTACGGTCAAGAAGAATACGAAGAAAAAAATGACCATTGGTTTATGATTAATTGTTCCCACTCCTTGCCTTCTTTTGAAGAAATTATGAATAAGTACGTAGAGTTTGCTGTCCATAAGAATGGCGGTGCCAAAGACAAAACTGCCCGAGATATTAAAATTGATCGAAAAACCCTTTACAGGCGTTTACAGCAAATATCACCCAACACTCAATAATCATCTATTTTATTGAAAATGATTCCTCAGGTGATGGGAGGGTTTTTTGCAATGAAACATTTCTATTTAAATAAAATATAGCCCCCATAATTCCCCACAAAAAAAGTGTGGCTTGATAAGCCGTAATAGCTATCTGTCCAACTTGAGTTTGCTGTTGCGTGTAACTTCGAAAAAGCATGAGAAAGGCTACCTGACCCACTCCTAAGCCAGCAGGGGCGATAGGAATTGATGAAATAATAAACCCAAGGGGAACGGCAAAAAAGTAAGCTCCGAGAGGAAGAGCGCTCTCACCCAAACGATTTCCAATAAATACCATAAAACTAAGACTTGTTACTTGCGCGCAAAAACTCAACAGAATTGATTGAACAATAACTTTTTTGTTATTACCAAAAGAATGAAATGCCTCATAAATTTTTAAAATTTTTTCACTAAAGGGAAAAAAAGAAATCAACTTTTTTACAGGAATAACTTCATTAGCTCTTCTTGAAAGCGAGGTGATAAAAAAAATATTGGCGGCCAACAACAAAAGAGTTGTGATTAAAAATACAGACCTTAACTCTTTAATTTTTTGTATCATATCCCAATTCAAAACCATGGCACCGAAAGCAACAAGAAGCATTCCATACAACCCCAACAATCGATCCATAATGACAGACAGGATCGCATCAACTCTTCTTTTGGGAAAAATCTGGACCAAGTAATATCCCCGTACAACATCTCCCCCAACAGAGCCGGGAAGTACATAGTTAAAAAAGTTACCAATAAAAAACAGTTGTAAAGATTCCCATAAAGAAATCTTAAGGGCCCGAGTGTTTAATAAAACCTTCCATCTCCAGGCTTGAAACCAAAATCCAATCCCAGTAAATAAAAGACACAAGCTTATAGTATTAAAATTGAGTAGTTTTTCAAAACCTTTAGGGTCAAGAAAACCCTTGTGAATAAGATAACCAATTATTAAAAGCGCAAAAATAAATTTGCCAAATTTTAGTATGAGTGTTCGCAACAGAAGGGCCCTTTGCAAAAAAATTACTTTATCTCTTCAGGGAGCTGTTGAATGTCTTTAATCTCTTGTGTGACAGATTGCAAATGGGAAACAAATTGAGAATTGATCAGATCTGGATCAATTATAACTGTACCTCTTATCATAGCTTCATTAAGTCCCATGGCACTCAACCATTCCATGGCTCGACCATGAGTTTTCCATCGATTTAAACTTGTGGTTTCCAACAAAGTTGGTCCTCCAGCTTCAGGTAAGGCGATTTGCAACCTTTGCGCCAAACGCTGCACCACGGCCCACCCATCTAAATTTGGCCAATAGATTACAGCACGATCAAAAATACGTTGGTCATCTTCTTTGGAAAATACAGCTAAGCTCCCAGCAGGTTTTTTGCTTTCGAAATCTTCAATTAATTTAGGGCTAATAAAACCTCTTGGTTTATATTTTCTAATCAGATTTTTTGTGTCCTCTGGAAAAATCTGATCTTCCCCAAGTGTGGAAACTAATTTTAGCCTTTCACTTAGCAAAACTAAAGTCAGCGTTGGTGAAATTGCATTAAAACGCAAAATCGTGCGCTCATATTTATCAGGCAAAGGTGAGTAGCGATGATGGTGATGGGATACTTTAATAAGGTAAATTTTTTTCTCTGCAGTCAACCTTTCTAACTCACTCCAATTAAACAGCTTTCCAAGAAAGGGATCGTCCTCTGAAACGGCCACAAAAAGTGTTTGTGGGTCCAAATGGCTTTTCCAAAATTCCGCATCCTTTGCATGGGACAAACCAAACGTATTGACGTTATAACCATCTCGACTGAGCATCATCATTGCCGATTGGAAAATCGGAATGGATTGGAAGCAAAGAACTTTTTTTTTGTGGGGAAATTGGCGTGTCAACCCCAGAAGGGTATCTGTCAGTGCTAAAGCTAACCCACCATAAGGTCGAACCGCTCCGAACTTTTCCTTGAGTCGCAATTCTTGAGCTGCAAATTCAGAAAGGTCAAACCATTGATGAGGAGCACGAAAATGTATCTGCAAGATTTAAATTCCTACTTTGTGACGTTCTTCATCATCCAAACGGCTTTGTATCCCACCCTTAAGGTTGGGTCTATAAGCCAAGTATCTAATGTCATAAGTAAAATTAGACCCACTCAATGCTGGTGTTTGCCATTCAGGTCCCATACGTATGGCGTCCACAGGGCAAGCTTCCTCACAGTAACCACAAAAAACACAACGCAAGATATCGATCTCGTAGGAAATGGGATATTTCTCAACCGTAGGATCATTATGTTCTGCTGCATGAATTTTTATACATTGGGCTGGACAATTAGTGGCGCACAACATGCAGGCCGTACAACGTAAAGATCCATCCTTTTTTACGGTCAAAATATGATTGCCTTTAAATCTGGGGCCATACTCATACTTTTCTTCCGGATAGTTTAAGGTGATCATCTTGTTTCGACCAAAAAGGTTTTTGATCATCGTACTGAAAGTGCTCACCAAACCAATGGTGATCCCAGGTAAGTACCACTTAGAAGCAGATCCAGGATTTTTTACTACACTCATAAAGACCCTCTTGTTGCAGTAAAGAAGTTTTCTTTAAGCGGCTCTTTTAATTTGGTATCAACTAATGCAGAATCCATATCTTGAAAGTGGGCCCCTTTATTATCATGATGCAGACCTTCCACAAACTCACAAAGACTTAGTGCCGACTTCACTATTTCAACACCAGGAGTGACCCTTTGTTTCATACCCTTGTGATTTATGTAGGAACCTTCTTTTTCAAAAAAAGTTTTAGTGGGAATTTGCACCACTTGACTGCATACAGAAGAGACTCCCTCAAAAATTCCAGCAGATAGCCAAATTAATTTATTAGCAGAAGAGAATAGCTTTAATTTCTCTTTCACATCAGAGAAAGTTGCTAAATTTTCTGGTCCCGCTACGATCAAATGTTTTATAAGATTTCGATGAAGTTTTTCTTCCAAATCTTTCCAGGTTTGAGTAAGACTCAATAAATCCAACTCATTTAATAATCCTTTTGTATTCGGATTTTTATCGCCTCGTAAAAGAAGCCCATCAAATTGTTCCATGGATTCAGGATGATTTACCCAGTGAAAAACATTTTTTAATCCCCAGCTTTTTACCATTAAGTTAAGTAGGGACTGATACTCTTCACATGAATACTGCCCTGTGAGTATCAAGGCGACACTCTCCGGATTTTTTTGTACTGCATTTTTGAGTTCAAGACCCAATTGAGGCAATAATTCTTCGGCCTGAAAAACTTTGCTCACACCTTTTTCAGTCATAGTGATTTCTTGAAGTCTATTTTTTTTATTTATAAATTTATAGATATCTCTTCCCTCATCACACATCCAATAACCATTAATGTCAGGATTGTAACGAGGCTTCACTCTCCAACATCCTTCTTCATTATAATAAACCTTCACATTACAACCCGTAGAACAACCTGTACAAATGGTGTTGTGTTCTTTTAGGTACCAAACCCTCTGACGAAACCTAAAGTCTTTAGATGTTAAGGCACCCACAGGACAGATATCCACCGTATTAAGAGAATATTTATTGTTTAGTGGTTTCCCATCGAAGGTGCCGATCTCACTGCGATCACCCCTTTCAAAAATACCCAACTCATGGGTCTTCGAAACCTCATCAGTAAATCGAACGCATCGCGAACACAAAATACATCGCTCAGAATCAAGGACAACGGTGGGTCCCAAATCCACCACCTTGCATTTTTTGACTTTGTGTTCTGCCATTTCAGGATCGTATTTACCAAACTGCATGTACTGCTCTTGCAATCCACACTCACCGGCTTGATCACAAATCGGACAATCGAGGGGATGGTTGATCAAATGAAAATCCAAACCCCAGCGCACAGTATCTTTTACTGTTTCTGAATTATTATTAATGACCATGCCTTCTTTAACTTCAGTATTGCAGGCAATTTGAAGTTTTGGTTGTCCTTCAATTTGAACCATGCATAGTCGACAAACCCCCGCCACCGATAGTCCGGGATGCCAACAATAATGAGCGATCTCCTGCCCAGAAGCTTTAAAGGCCTCAATAATTGTCGTTCCTTGGGGAACGTCCACTTCTTTTCCGTTAATTTTACATTTGGGCATGTGAAACACCTCTTACTTTTGAGCGTCCTTCGCGAACATAAAACTCAAACTCTTCACGAAATTTATTTACAAAACTAAGAACCGGCATCGCTGCAGCATCAGATAAAGCACAAATTGTTTTACCCATCATATGTTCCGAGACTCTCTCGAGTAAATGGATGTCTTGCAAACGACCTTGCCCACTTAAAATAGAATGTAAAATTTTATCAATCCAACCCGTCCCTTCCCGACAGGGTGTACATTGCCCACAGGATTCATGATGATAAAAATGGGCAATAACTCCGAGCAAATCCACCATACAGTGGGAGTCATCGATCACAATCACAGCACCCGATCCAAGCATGGTCCCCATTTGAGCTAAGCTTTCATAATCTAGATGAGCTCGTAAAGCTTCCTCTGCCGTTAAAACAGGTGCTGAAGATCCCCCAGGAATGACTGCTTTTAGCTTGCGACCCGGTTTGAGTCCGCCACAAATTCCAAAAATAAGCTCTTTAAGAGGCAACCCTAGTGGAACCTCATAATTTCCCGGACGAACCACATTCCCACTCACAGAAAACAGCTTAGTCCCCGGAGATTTTTCAGTTCCATTTTGACGATAAACTTTAGCTCCATCACGAACAATGGGTACAACGGCGGCTAGAGTTTCTACATTATTGACAATCGTTGGCTTTTTTAAATAACCCTGAAGAGCAGGAAATGGGGGCTTTAACTTAGGTTGACCCTTGAGACCTTCCAAAGAAGAAATCATTCCCGTTTCTTCTCCGCAAATGTAGGCTCCCGCTCCAGAATACACATCCATATCATGACTAAAATTTGAACCTAAAATTTTCTTTCCTAATAAACCAGCTTTGTAAGCTTCAGCAAGGGCCTCTCTCAGTATTCTTATGGAATCAAAATATTCCCCACGAACATAAATATAAGATTTTTGTGAGCCGATAGCATAGGCAGAAATGATCATGCCCTCGATTAACTGATGAGGTGCTTTTTCCATCATCAAACGATCTTTAAATGTCCCTGGTTCTCCTTCATCAGCATTACAGAGAAGATATCTGGGTTCATGGTTAGAAGGTAAAAATCCCCATTTCATTCCTGTAGGAAAACCTGCCCCACCCCGACCTCTTAATCCCGAGGCTTTGACTTCCTCGATAATAGTCTTAGGTTCCATTTGTAGGGCTTTGGCGAGAACTTGATACCCTCCATATAACTTATACCCAGACAGTTTACGATATTCAGGTCGGTGATAATGTTCGGTTAGTAACTTAACTTCCATATTTTGCTCGCAACTCATTTATGATTTGTTCTGCTTTTTCTGGGTTTAAATTCTCGTGGTAACTTTCATTTATTTGCATCATAGGAGCAGTTCCACAAGAACCTAAACATTCCACACGGGAAATAGTCAGCATACCATCCGACGAGACCTCGCCTGCATTTAAAGAATAGGTTTGACAAAGATGATCAGCTAGCTCTCGCCCCCCGTTAAGTGCACAAGAAATATTGCAACAAACTTGAATATGCAACCTACCCACAGGTTCTTTATTAAACATGGTATAAAATTTGGCCACTTCCCAAATATGTGCTTCCGGAATTTCCATAATCTGACTGAGGTATCTTATGCAGGCTGGAGACACCCATCCTTGATTCTCTTTCTGACATCGATAAAGGCAAGGGATAATAGCCGAATATTTATTTTCATACCGAGATAATTCGCCTTGAACAAATTCTTTTCCTTCAGGTGACAACTGGAATAAATTATTTTTATTTTGAATATTTGCTTCAGCCATTAACGCTCCAATTCCCCGGCGATCACATTCATACTACCCAAAATGGAGATCACATCCGCAACCAATCCTCCTGTAATTTGTTTAGCAAAAGATTGGTAAATTGCGAAGCAAGGGGCTCTCACTTTCAAACGATAAGGTCTTCCACTCTGATCACTAATTAAATAAAAACCAAGTTCACCATTGGCAGCTTCTAAGGCGTCATAGATTTCACCACTGGGAGGTCGAAGACCTTTAATCACCAACATGAAGTGATTCATAAGACCTTCAATATTGCCATACACATCTTTTTTTTCTGGAAGCACAATCGACTTGTCCCGAATCGTGTAATCCCCCGAAGGAACATTTTTAGAAACGGTTTCAATGATCTTTAATGATTCTCTCATTTCAGCGACCCGAACTAAATAACGGTCATAAACATCACCACTTGTCCCCACAGGAATATCGAAATCTAAAGTGTCATAGCCATAATAAGGATCGGATTTACGAAGATCCAACGCCACACCAGCCGCTCTCAGACAAGGTCCGGTGTAACCCCACTCAATGGCCTCCTCAGCTCGAATGGAACCCACATTCCTCGTTCTTTGAATCCAAATCTTATTTCCCGTGAGTAACTTATCCAACTCATCAACACCCTGTCGCATTTCCTTACAAAACTGCAACACATCATTAAACCAGTGATCTGGTGGATTATTTGCCATCCCCCCCACTCGAGTCATAGCAACAGTCAATCGTGCACCACAAAGTTTTTCAAATAGGGTGTAGACTTTCTCTCTGTATTGAAACAAATGAAAAAAACCTGTAAGCGCCCCCAAATCCACGGCATTAGCGCCGATACAAATAATATGATCAATAATTCGTGACAACTCCATGAGTACAATTCGAATGGCCTGGGCCTTTGGTGGAATTTCCACACCCAAAAGTTTTTCCACAGTTTTACAATAAGCCACATTATTAATTGGAGCCGAACAATAGTTTAATCGATCCGTATAAGGGATGACTTGATTGTAAGGGTGGGTTTCAGCCATTTTTTCAAAACATCGATGCAGATAACCAAGCTCTACGTTGGCTCGATAAACTCTCTCACCATCTAACTGTACCATCACTCGCAAGGTACCGTGCGTCGCAGGGTGTGATGGACCAATATTAAGAGGCACTAAATCTCTGGGTGGCTGTAATCCCTTAGAGTCATCATAATTTGGATCATAATCAAAGTGGATGGGGAGGGACTCAGTACAATGCTGTTGTTTGTCGGCAGGATAATCTTTGCGCAAAGGATGTCCAACAAACTGATGATGAGTTAAAATTCGCCGCAAATTAGGGTGACCTGAAAACTTGATCCCAAACATGTCATAGGTTTCCCGCTCAAACCAATCCGCTCCCTTCCATACTGTTGTTGCCGTAGGAACGGCTTCATTTTCTGCCAAATTGGTTTTGATTCTAAATCTTTTAGCACTGCGTGAAGAAAATAGTTCATAAACTACCTGAAATCTTTTACTTCGCTCAGGATAATCAACCCCAGAAATATTCATTAAAAAATCAAACTGACCTGTACCTTTAAAATGTCTCAGAAGTGGCACCACACTGTCTGGAGCCACCTCAACCATATGACTTCCATTTTGGGTGGAGTAAGTAAAACTATTACTTGGAAACTTATTTCCCAAATCTGTTTGAATTAATTCAAGTAAGTTCATTGATATTTTCCTGACTTCCAGTTGTCTTTCCAAGGACGTGGGGCGCCATCAGCAATCATTTTTTGGATCACCATAATCCCATCCAAAACAGCCTCTGGTGTGGGTGGACAACCCGGTACATAGACATCCACTGGAATCACCTTATCCACCCCCTGAAGCACATGATAGGAACGATAAAACCCTCCCGAACTGGCGCAGGCCCCCATAGATAAAGTGTATTTTGGCTCTAACATCTGCTCATAAATTTTTACAACCACAGGCGCCATTTTTTCACTTATTGTCCCTGCGATAATTAAAAGATCAGCCTGACGAGGAGAAAAACGCACTACTTCGGCGCCAAATCGAGCTAAATCGTAACGAGGCCCCATAACTGACATCATTTCAATGCCACAACATGCTGTTCCAAAAGGCATGGGCCAAAGTGAATTTTTTCTACCCCAGGCAACAATTTTATCAAGGCGAGTGGTGAATGCAAACGAACGCGCATGTTCAACTAGATCTCGTTGCTGAATAGCTTCATTTACCCCTTGAGACATTCCATTCTCCATCTCTTTCAAGTTTGTGATTGTTCTGTTCTATATTAGTCAAGGCCGTATATCAATTTGTTAACTGAAACTCAGAGATTGTTCGGAGATGATGCGTCAGCTACTCAGAACAAACACTCAAACAAGAGCTACAAAAATTTTTCCATAAATCTAATCTCCCAAACTCTAGGCTAAAGTCCAGGAATTTAACGTTTACTAGTTTCAATTTGAAACCAGACTCAGTCTGTCTCTAAAATTTTAAATACTAAAGTCAATACTAGACTTGAGTCGGAACTCACTCATGGAGAGAGGGTTCAGAAATAACAAGAGGGGGATCGAGTGAAATTTATTCGTCCATTGAAATGGATTCTAATGACAGCTTCTTTATTTATTGTAAGCACAGTACGTGCTGAAAATAATGTGGACTACTTAATTAAGTTAGACGATTCCACCAAAGGAATATCTGAACTTATGAAAATGATACCACAGGATAGTCTTGTAGAAAATTTGGGTGGCAATTGGTACCGAGTGCAGTTTTCTGAATCAAAAATGAATGATTTTAACTATCAAACTCTTAGTCATAAGAACAGCGTAAACCATATTCAAAAAAATTACATCATTAAGCCCTATTCCAGTCCTTCACTCGAAGCTGCTAGAGAAAAAGCTCTTCAAATGCTTGAACTACAACAAGATATTGAGGGTGGATTTTTTCCAGACCCAGGAAATGGGGGCGGAAAAATTACTGACAATCCACCTTTTCCCTCTTCAGGAAGTGGGGGTTCAGGCCCTGACCCCAAATTTAATCAACAATGGGGTATGAACCAAATTGGTGTGGTTAATGCATGGCAAAAAACAAAGGGTTCACCAGAAATGGTTGTCGCCGTGATTGATACAGGAGTTGACTACACTCATGAGGACCTGGTCGATAATATCTGGCGCAACCCAAAAGAAACAGGTTTAGATGCCAACGGAAAAGATAAGTCAACTAATGGTGTTGATGACGATGGTAATGGCTTTATAGATGACGTAGTTGGTTGGGACTTTGCAGCTAACGACAACAAACCCTATGATCTTTACTCAACCTTTGAACAAATCTTAACAGGCCAAGGAAATCCAGGTCATGGAACACATTGTGCAGGGAATGTAGGAGCTCGTGCTGACAATGGAAAAGGAATTGTTGGAGTCGCTCCTAATATTAAAATCATGGCTATTCGATTTATTTCTGAAAAAGGACAAGGAACTACAGCTGACGCCATCAAAGCGATTCGTTACGCTGTAGATAATGGAGCCAAAGTTTTATCAAATTCTTGGGGCTCTGAAGGAGAAGATCCCAAAGATCCAGACAATCAGGCTTTGAAGGACGCCATTAGTTATGCGGAAGCCAAAGGAGTTCTATTCATTGCAGCTGCTGGAAATGGACATCAAGGTGTTGGCTACAACAATGATACAGATCGCGCTCCGGCTTACCCTTCAAGCTACAACAATGACATTATTGTGAGCGTTGCTGCCATTGATGAAAGAAATAACTTAGGTAGTTTTTCAAATTGGGGACTCCGATCTGTGGATCTAGCGGCTCCGGGAGTAAAAGTTTTTTCGACTGTACCTAACCAACGTTACCAAGACACCATAGGTAGTTTTTTTGGACAACAAATCACTTGGGACGGAACCTCCATGGCCACACCCCATGTTGCTGGAGCTGCAGCACTTTATTGGTCAGCTCACCCTGAAAAAACTTGGAGAGAAGTGAAACAAGCTCTCTTAGCCAGCGTGAAAAAAACCCAAGTTTTGGGTAACAAAGTTCTTTCGGGCGGCCAATTGGATGTTGCCAACTTAATGCTTCAACCTTAATTTTTTTCTGATTCTTCACAAACGGCTGAAAAATAAATTTCAGCCGTTTTTTTTCTGCTCCTGATAGAATTCATCTGCTCCTGACATAAGAAAAAATTTTTTCTACGTTTGCGCCTTTCCTCAACGATAAAGATTTGTTAGGCTCATTCAAGATCCTCCTTGGGATCAATTAATTTACATGAAAAAAAATTTACATGAAAAAAAATCGCCATCGCTTTCCGATCTTCTTAAAGCACCTTATCGAATCTATATCCTCCAACACCTTCGACCTTTTATTTGTGGACTTATAGCTCTCATTGTCACCAATTGCTTTGATATTTTAACTCCAACCTTGATTGGTAAAGCGATAGATCAATTGGTGAATTGGAAGGACTTTTCTACTTTTTTGAAAATTATCCTGTTTCTGTTCCTTATTGGTCTGACGTTGTCCTGCAGTCGTTTTTTATGGCGATACTTTTGGGGTCAATTCCATCATTCTGTAGCCGAAGATTTGAGGAACCGCCTTTTCTCTAAAATCACAGATCTAAGCCCCTCTCAAATGTCACAAAAAACGACTGGCGATCTTATGAGTCTGATTAACAATGATGTGAATTCCTTTCGCATGGCTATTGGACCTGGTCTATTAGTTCTTTTTGATTCTTTACTTTTACTCGTATTAGTCCCCATATTCATGTGGAAAATATCACCCGAATGGACTTGGCGGTGTTTAGTCCTCATGCCAATGATTCCCTTTATCGTAAAAAGCATCTTAAAAAAAACGCATGTAGCCTATGATGATCAACAAAATACTTTTAGTAAAATGTCTGGTTTAGCTCAGGAAATAGTCTCTGGTGTTCGAACTATTAAAAGTTATGCCCAAGAGGAAATTCAAACCCAACGATTCGATGATTCCAGTGAAAAATTCCGCAAATCTTGCAATCGAGTTTCCTTTATCGACTCTTACTTAAGTCCAATCCTTGAACTATGCACCGCGCTTGGGTGCGTAATTCTATTATTTATCGGCTATGAATCCCTATCTGCAGGTAAAGTAAGTTTGGGGGAATTTTTTGCTTTTTATCAATACATCCAAAAAATGGTTTGGCCCATGGAGGGGCTGGGGATATCCCTATCCCAATATCAAATGGGGAAGGCTGCAATGAATCGGATTAAAGCTCTATTTGAAGAAACTAATGATATTATTGACTCTGGAACTCAAACTATTACGGACTTTGAAAGTTTAGAAGTTAGAAATTTAACCTTTTCATACCCAAATGGAATTCATCCTGTTTTGTCCCAAGTCAGCTTCAAAATTCATAAAGGAGAAACCTTAGGAGTCATCGGCATTACCGGTTCAGGAAAAACAACTTTAGTAGAATTACTATGTCGTTTTTACCCAGCGCCCGCTCACACAATTTTCATTAATGACATCCCGATAGAAGAGATAAATTTAAAATCCCTAAGAAGTCTTATCGGAATGGTGCCTCAAAATCATTTTTTATTTAGTAAAAACCTTTCTGAAAACATGACCTATGGAAGTGAAATCGTTTCTGCAAATGAAATTCAAAATATGGCACAGCTAGTACATTTAGACCAAGAAATCTTGAGCTGGCCTGAGGGGTTTGAAACTCAAATTGGAGAAAGGGGTATTAATTTGTCTGGAGGACAAAAACAACGTGTAACCTTAGCTCGAGCCTTGTTAAAAATGTATCCATTTCTAATTATTGATGACTCTCTCAGCGCCGTTGATAACAAAACAGGACTGGCGATTTTACAAAAAATTAAAGCTCTTGCTAAACTACCAGGAAATAAAAAAACATCCCTCATCATTTCCCATAAAATGGACCATATCGCTTGGACTGATAAAATACTTGTACTCAATAACGGAAAAGTAGAGGCCTTTGGTCCTTCCCAATGGGTTTTACAAAAATCAGCTCTCTATCAAGAGCTTTATGAATTACAAAAGCAGGAGGCTTTTGCGTGAAGCCTGATTCAACCGAAGATAGTGTGGCTCATGAACTTACCTTTGTGCACCTGTTTAAGAGATTGTGGCCTTATCTCAGACGATATAAATTAAGACTGCTTTTTATCATTTTACTCGTGGTTTCCTTCACTCTTGTGGGACGATCGTTGCCATTGGTATTTGGTTACGCGGTCGATCACGGAATCAAGACTAAAAATCAATCCACGCTGATCCATATAGCTACTTTGTTTCTCTTCTTACAAATACTCCGATCGACACTCTCATTGCTTCAAAGTTTTACAATTCAGGATTTAGGGCACCGTGTACTATACTCCCTTCGACATCGTTTGGTTTGTCACATTTTAAATCTTCCTATTACTTACTACGACAAAACTCCTTCGGGTCGAATTATGACTCGTGTCACAAATGATGTTTACAGTTTGGGTGAGCTTTTTAGTCAGGGTTTTTCGGCTATCTTTATAAATATATTTGAAATTATAACCTTATTCTTAACGTTAACTTATGTTTCGGCACCACTCACGGCCATCCTCTCTGTCCTCATACCCCCCTTGCTTTGGTCTACAAGACAATTGAGTCGTAAAATCCGCATTGATTTTGGTTCCACAAAGAGAAAACTGGCTCAAATTAATTCTTTTACTGCAGAGACTATCAATGGCTTGAAGGTGGTTCAACTTTTCAATCAAGGTTCCGCAACCATGCATTCATTTAATCAACTCTCTTCTGATTATAAAAACTGCCAATTAAAAACCGTCCGTCTTTTTGCCACTCTTTGGCCCGTAGTTGAAGCATTCAATATGGGTTCATTGATTCTTACCATCACAGTGGGTGCTGTTTTAAAAAATGTACTTTCTTTATCCCCCGGACAACTGGCAGCCTTTGTACTTCTAGTTCAAGGTTTTTTTCGTCCCCTCCGAAGTATCCTTGAAAAATACAATCAATTACAAAATAGTTTAGCTAGTGCAGATCGAGTCTTTCAATTATTTGACCAGACCGTAGAACAAGTTACAAAAATAGAAAGTATTCATCCCACTGAAAGGGATACTAAAATTCATCAAATAGAAAACAAAAGCTATTCGGGGGAATTAATATTTCAACAAGTTTCTTTTTCTTACACAGATGAAAAATCAGTGGTTATAAAAAATCTAAATTTAAAGATTGAGGCCGGTAAGTCAGTAGCACTTGTAGGTCGTACTGGAAGTGGCAAAACGACTTTAATATCATTAGTACAAAAATTATACACTCCACAAACTGGTCAAATTCTTTTAGATGGTGTTCCACTTAGTCAAATTGAAACTCATCAACTTCGATCGAAGATAGGGGTCGTTTTACAAGACAATTTTATGTTTAAGGGGACTGTTGCCGAAAATGTTTCCTTATTTAATTCTAAAATTTCGAGAAAAAAAATTGAACAAGCTTTGCAATTGGCCTGCTGTGAAAAACTTCTCAATTCCCATGTGGGTGGTCTTGATGCGAAAATTGACGAAAGAGGATCTAACTTAAGTGTCGGTGAAAGACAGCTCATTGCTTTTGCCAGAGTCCTCGCATTTAATCCTGATATTCTCATTTTAGATGAAGCCACAGCTAACATTGACTCTGTTCACGAAAAATATATTCAAAACGCAATAAGAGAAATCATTAAAGGAAGAACTTCGCTTATCGTGGCCCATCGTCTTTCGACCATTCAATACTGTGATCAAATTATTCTCTTAAACCAAGGTGAAATCCTAGAAAAAGGATCCCACCTCCAGCTCATGCAATCCCAGGGTGCCTATGCTGAACTGGTTAAAATCCAATTTCAAGATACCAATCCAACAAAACAGGCCCTTGCCATTTCCTAATTCACTGACACAAAAATTGATGAAAACATTCATAAAACTCCAGAGAAAACTTCGCCTAAGATCTCCTCCACAACTCCTTGGCCCCTTGTGGGATCAATTGTAAAAACCGAAACATCTTGATTTGAAAAACTCCAAATCCAAGCATTCCTGCCCCCCAAGACTAATTTCCTTCCTTCAACAGCGACTCCCAGAGCAATAATGACTATCGCTCTGTAGCTTCTCAATCTGGGACACATTAAATCGAGTTATAATGCTAACCCCTTGAAATTATGAACTAAAAGATGCACCAATTTGATCACGTAACTTGTTGGTATCAATTTTATTTGAATATTTTATGCGCATAACATTGTTGAATTTAATCTAATTGAAAATATGAATTTGGAGGGAGAGATACTTTCAAATAAATCATCCAGCAATAAGATACAATTTAATACCATTATGAATTCAGATGGTGAGCTTACGCTTCGACATGGTAGAAACGTTTACGTAGTTGGAAACTACATTAAGCTAAATAATAAACTAGAAATTAAAAACCATCATCAGGGAATTCGAATTCATGGTCCCGGCCATAAGGTTTATTGTAATCAATTGATAACCCTGAAATCCGAACAGTAGCGGGGAATATTCTCCTAAGTGACATGGCCAATGGTATGAATGGTTATCCTGAAACTGCAAATTTGTTTGTGGAATATAATAATATACAACCTGGGAACATCTACATTGGAAGCCTTTTGGAAAGTATGACTTACGACAAAATATATCCAACAAGAAGCAGTACTTTTGCGAATAACATTTCCGATGGTTTAATTCATGGATATGAAAAAGATGTCAGTGAGGAGGCTACTACAGATGACAGTATACTTTGTGCTCCACAAGAACTCACAAAATATGATGTTGGGCCCTCCAAAAAATTTGATACCTGCAGCTATTAACATCAGTCAGATTGTCCATAACTCCCACCCGTGCGGAGCGCGGGCCGATTCTGAAAGTAAGTTAGGTTTAGTTTAAAACTCAATCTACGTTTCTAGTATTCTATAGGTATTAAAAGGATAAATTTTTTTCAAAAATTTGTTTCGTGATCAATTATTTCTTTGAATTTATTGCTGTTAAAATTACGTCCATACCATTATGTCAATATCACCAGAGGAAAAGATCGGAGTTTTTATGGCCAAGTCCAAAGTGTCATTCGCATTTAGACATGAGGACGAGGTCGAAATTTAAGTTGGCTGAGTGGGTGATTTAAGGGATGAGGCAAGGCCCCGACCGAG
Source organism: Bdellovibrionales bacterium (assembly GCA_019695175.1). Classification (GTDB taxonomy): domain Bacteria; phylum Bdellovibrionota; class Bdellovibrionia; order Bdellovibrionales; family UBA1609; genus JAIBAM01. Next base: position 340,915 of record JAIBAM010000001.1, on the reverse strand, counting down.
TCATAAATTTTATTTTTATTTATTTAAAAAATTTAGAACAAAAGTTAACATATCTATTTATTCCGACCAGGTCACCAGATCGCAAGGCCTATGTTGAAGCATTTAATTCAATATTAGAGACAGAATTAATAACAGTAAAATATTTTAAAAATTTTGAAGAGGCGTATGAATCCACTTTTAGATTTATATTGTTTTACGATAATAGAAGATTGCATGGATCTTTAGGAAATTTAAGTCCAAAAATGTTTATTGAAGGTCTAAATAATGGAACAATTACACCACAAGTCGTCGCCGTCTAATTGTATATATAGATAATAACGAAATAAAATATGCATCTAAGGCAAATAGAGATGAGCTATTTCACACCGTCTAAAGATGCCAATAACTTTGCGAGGATTTTTTGCCATTGATTTAAATTTTCAATGTGTGAGCTTCCTGAGTTCATCTGTAGTCTTAGCTCCATGAGATTTCAACTCATGATGTTTAAGATGGCTTCAAACCTTTTCGTCTGGATTAAATTCTGGAGATCGAGGTGGAAGATAAAAAAGATGAAGTTGTCTACTCGAAAACGCGAAGGCTTTCACCTTCTTGGCACAATGGCAAGGTGCCTGATCCATCACGACGACTAGGTGACGACGAGCATGGTGTTTCAGTATCATTTTTAGAAAATTAATAATATCGTCAGCCGCAAATCTTTTTCCTGACTTGTGAATATTGAAAATCAAATGCCCGCTGGAACTAAAGGCTGAAATAGCTGAGACAGAGCCCCTATCGCCAGTAACTTTATGAACTATTTTTTTTCCGATAGGCCCCCAGATCTTGCCCAAAACAGGTGCCATCTGAACAGTAGACTCATCTTCAAAATAAAGAATTGCTTTTTTATTTTTTAAAAAGGACATTTATGCCAAATGGGCTTCCTAATTAGGCCGCGTGCAATTGTCAATAACGTTAACAAGCTCCGTCCTCAAAGAAAATCAATATCTTAACACCCAGACAGGAATGGCACGTATATTTTATTGAAGAAACGATAAAAGAGTAATCTTATGGACAGAAAAAAAATTTTCTTTTGGTTGCAGTACTTGGATTGGGTGGCTCCCGTGAGTGCAATCTTCCAGAGAAGATTCGGTGTCGGGATTATGATGCAACCGAGGGCTTAGGTGCCCCCATTGCGAGGCAACTGCCCCTCTCGGTACGATTTGCTATGAGGAAGCGCGCGCTTTGGCCTCCTATCAGGACTTAGGCACGATTTTCGCTCTTATAAAGACAACAGAAGAGCCTGATGTAAACAATGCATGTTTAAGACTCTTTTGTGTGCCAAAAAATGTTATCTGTGTACCTAAAATTGTAACCAACCGAATAAGGAGGATTTTTTATGAAGAACATGTTGATCGCTTCACTGATTCTAGCGGGCTCATCAGCTATGGCTTATGATAATGCACTCAAAATCGGATTCCAAAATAAAAAGTACACTTTTGATCTCATTTGCCCAAATAATAGTGTTATAAAAGAAATTACAGCTTTACTACCAATGAACGCTGGAAGTAGGATACCTGTCGATGAAGTAGACATAGATGAGTCTGGAACTATATTAGTGACGGGCTTACTCGGGGAACACGTGACTAGTCTTATCGTTAAAATTCAACCTAGTATTGGATGCGCAATCGTTCAAATTCCATTCCATGATTTGAAAAGATGAAAAATAAACCATAAATATAATATATTTAATAAATTTAGAGTATCTGCTCTTTTATTTTCTCAGATACTCTAAGTGAGATCAAAAATTTTTATGTTGTGGCTTTAACCTGCTAAAACTTTTTTAAGGATGAGTGAAGTGCTTCGTCCAGGGTGAAAGGGTAAGGATTGAACCTGTCCTCCACGAGAGAGAACAAAATTAGAGCCCACGATTTTTTCCACAGACCAATCTCCGCCTTTGACCAATATATCGGGTTGAATTTGTTGAATAAGCGATAAAGGGGTTTCTTCATCAAAAAGAATGACAAAGTCCACACACTGAAGTGCGGAAAGAATTTCAGCACGGTCTTCTTCACATTGAACGGGTCGACTCTCGCCTTTGAGTTTTTTGACACTGGAGTCACTGTTTAGACCCACCATCAATAAATCACCCAACTGTCGAGCTTGTTGTAAATACCGCACGTGTCCCACATGAAGAATATCAAAACATCCATTGGTAAACACTAAATGCTTTCTGTTCTTACGAATATCTTTTGCTTTTACTTGCCATTGTTCGAGCGTTAACACATGTCCCAAAATTATTTTCCTTAACTACATTAACTACGAAATTAACCTTGTATTTTTATTTTTGTCGATAAAGTTGCAGTCCGGTAATTGAGGCTAGTAGGTCCCGACGAAAAAGAAACGATAATAGCGGCAAAATTACAATCCCCGTCATCAAAACCAAGACTCCGCGCCAAAGTACTTTAAGCGGGTAAAGAGCCATTTTGTGCTGTAAATCATCACCCATTTGAAAATCAAAAGTCCATTCACCCAAAGTTCTACCAAAAAAACTGCGAGTCACTACCACATACATCAAAAGAACAGCGACCATCAATACTGTAAAAGCCAACTGAGTTGGTAGATCTAAACCAGAGTGCATAATTAATTGTGACAAATCAATTTTTGTGATCGTCATGAGCGCAACTAAAAAAACCAAAGAAAGTGCAAAAATGACGATTCCATCCAAAATAGAAGCCGAGATAGCAACAGAAGCTTTCTCCAACATTCTAACAGGAGAATCTGCAGCCCCTCTTTTTAATCCAACTGATTCCACCACTTTGTTTAAAGAAGATTCTGGTTGATAGTTTTTATTTACATCCGGATAGTGAGGCATCGATCCTGGAACAGGAAAATCAAAATGGGTAGAGGCGGTCTTTCGCTTCATTGAACCCGGCTGAGGCAGGGTCTCACTGATTCGAATATTTTTAGCTGTTTCTCTCTCGATTGACTTTTGTGGTTTTCCCTTTTGGTCGGAGTTTTTAACGCTTGGATGCAACCCCTTTAATAGTTCCGCAAAAGATTCATTGGAGCCCGTATTTCGGGAAATCGTAGCCCCTTCGTTCTTTTCTGTGTAGGAGGGGATGCGAGACATTTGATTTTCTACTACCCCGGAGTTTTTAAACTGTTCACTTAATGAAACTGTTTTTTTATGAAAACCTAATCCATCACTGAGGGGTTTAATTTCAAATTCATCAAATGGATCCATAATTTTAACTCCACTTAAAATATTTTTGTCGACCCGTTAACCTAGTTCGTATTTTAGAATGCTGAGCAATGCCAAGCAAGCCGTTTCCACTCTTAATATTTGCTCCCCAAGAGTTACAGGTTCAAGTCCAGTCCTGCGAAACCTTTCCACTTCTTCTGCTGAGAAACCTCCCTCGCTCCCAACAAACACCCAAACATCTGTGAGCGACCGCTTAACCACAGGACCTAATACTTGTTTTAAAGTTTTCTGGCAGTTTCCTTCGTAAGGAAATAGAATCAAGGTGGATGGGTCATTCCACTTTTTTTCCTGCTCCAAATGGGAAATGAGTCCAGTGAGTGTGGTGGATTTAAAAACCTCCATCAAATCCCCTCGACCCGTTTGTTGGGTTGCTTGACGTACAATTTTGTTCCAACGTTCCCATTTATGCATCGAAACCAAAGAAACTTCTCGCACAAAGCTATGATCTGAAACAAAAGGATAAATGGAATTAGCTCCAAGTTCTACGGCTTTTTCCACTATTAAATCCATTTTATTCCACTTACAGATGGAGAGCGCCAAATGAATTTTTGGAAGTGATACTAAAGGTAAAGAACGAGTTTGAATCGTAGAAATAATTAAATTTTTTTTATTTATTTCTTGGATTTGTACCAACCAGGCCTGTTGAGGGACTAGCAATTCAAATTGCTGACCTATCTTAAAACGACACACGCCAATCAAATGATGGAACAATTCACCATCAATTTTTACATTTTGACCGAAATGAAGAGATCCCTCATACCAAAAACGACGCATCATTCTGCTTCCCACATGACCCCATGCCATTCATTTTTACTTAATCGAGTCCTGAATTTAAATGAGCTTGGGTCAAAGTGTTTTTCAAAATAATCCCATCTTTCCTGAATAATTCCAGACATTATGAGTTTTCCACCGGGCTTAACCAATCTTTTCAAATCCGACTGCAGCAAAAGTAAAACACCATCGATAATATTGGCCACTACCACGTCAAAAGAATGGTCAGGCATTTGATCTAAGGGTTGATTTGAAACAGAAATATGGTTTTCTTTATTAAGCTCGATATTTTCTTTCGCCACTCTCACAGCTTCCAAATCAATATCTGTGGCGATAACGTTCTCAACTCCTAAATGCCGGGATAATAAAGCCAATATACCTGTTCCTGTTCCCACATCAAGTAAGCACTTCCCCTTTTTTTCTTCACCTTTTTGTTGTGAGATGTCTGAAAGGGCTCGACTTAATAATTGAGCTGCAATTTGTGTGGTCTCATGGGTGCCAGTCCCAAATGCCATTCCAGGCTCCATTAAAATAACTTTCTTAACTTTCTCAGGAGTAGGACACCAAGGAGGAACAACCCAGATGGATTCTGTGAGTTCAAAAGGCACAAATCCTTTTTTCCACTCCTCCATCCAATCTTTGCTTTCTTCTTTAAAGAAAGAAATTTGAGCTTTTGGCCATAGCCTTTCAAAATCCTCCCAAATTGTGTCAAGTGGTGGTTCACCAAAATAGACTTCAATATTGTGAGTCGAAGATGGAAGAGTCTCAACTGAATAATCCGTTTTATTTTGTTTAAAAGCTAAAACCTCTTCAATCCCGGAGGCTCCTTGTTCAAAAAACCAACTTGAAATGGTCTCGTAATCTTGAGTTAAAATATTTTTAATCTGAAATCTAAAATAAATAAGCTCTCCTTTTACCGATTGGGTAACGTCTTTTTTTATTAAAACTTGGGATATTGGCGAATGGAATTACCTGGAATAAGGATGAAAATAAAGCAAAATCATGAACTCAAAAAAAAGGAAATGAACTCACCCCAATTCCCAAATGAATTTAATCACTTAGATCCTGTCCAAACATTCATTTAAGTTTGAATGTCACCTGAAATGGCTGGCTTCTTTACGGCTTCACTTTTCTGTTCTTCCGCCTGTCCATTGGTCTGTTCTCTGACCTGCTCTTTAACTTGTTCTTTAATCTGTTCTTTGATCTTATCTTTACCATGATTCGGGTTCAGCTTAATTTCCCCCTCTTTTTTTTCTGGCGTGGCAGAGGAAGAGATTGCAGTTGAATTCTCTTGAACTATGATCGGCAATTCTTTTTGACTCTCTTCACCCTTTTCAGAATCATTTCTGGTGTTTAACTGTTCTTCTGTTGTTGCCGATCTAAGCTCAACGAAATCACCCACCATAATAAAATTGTCTTCCAACAAAGGAAGATACTTTCTATTTAGTTCAGAAAAAAATCGAGCCACTGCCAAGTCAGACTCCACTTGAATTATTTTTATTCGAGCCACGGGAACATTCAAGGTTCCTGCATTTCTATTACGGAAAGAGTCATACAGTGGAACTTTTCGCTTTACGATGAGAATCATTCCCAAGCGAAGTCCTGCCTTATTCCCATGGGATAAATAATAGTCCCGATAAGTCACTTCTTTATCCGACATGGCTAAAGTTTTTTTAACATCTAAAATTGTAATTTCATTTTCCCCAAAACTTTTTGAAATTGAAAAAAAGGAAAGAAGAACCAAGGTGCCAGTAAGTAAAACCTGATTTCGCTTTGATGACCTCATTGATGATGCCCTCCATGGGATCATGATCTCCTTCCTTGGGGACACAAGGCCATCCTGGCTTATATAAGTGAACTATTTGTCTTAAACTTATTGTCTTAAACTCATCTTATCTTTCAGATATTTCGGAATTCCCAATGAATTGGAAAAGACTGGTTTTTTTATAACCTAGCTTAGGTGCTGGTTAGGTAAAGGCTAAGTTCGCCTTAATTTTTAAATTTTATTCCGGACTTTGTTCTGGGCTACGAACAGGAGCTCTGCGCATAGGTAAATTATTATCTACGCTTTGACTTTTAATTGGAGTTTGCGGAAACTGAACCACACGCTGTTGTAATTTATTAAAAATTGGTTCACGAATTGCCAACTGATTATCTTGTAAAACACATTGCCTTGCTAATCGTCGAGAAACGTTAATAATAATCGGAGCTTTCAAGTTTGCTGTCATTAACGTGGGATCTTGAGGAATTGTTATAATAACAAAGGTTCTAAAAATTTCACCTACCGGCAATTTAAGAGAATCTAAATCATGTTTAGTGAGTTGAACATTATAGTTACTAACAAAAAGTTCTGGTTCCAAAACTGGAAACGCAACCGTTGGCTCCTCAGCACTCTGTAACCAGGCAAAAACATCATCACTGGGCTCATCCAACAAAACAAATTTTCTTAAAGACGCAAATCCCAAAAGTCCTTCTGGGAAATCTAAGAGATCCTCACTTGTAATCTGAACCACTCCAAACCTAGAAGTCTGAATTTTCATTGGTTTTTCCCCCCTAGTACGCATCCCATCCCCCTTTTTATAGAATGCCTACAAAGTAAACTAATGGCTATAGTTATTCATTGCGTTATTATTTAAAGGAAAAGGTTGGGTTGGACCCTGTCTCCCAAAGGCCCAGCAGATTAAGCTTTCAACAATTTTGAAGCGGCCAATGCACTATCATAGTCAGAACTAGCAGACTCTTGATTTTGAGTTTGAATGGCCTGATAAACCTCTTCACGGTGGATCTTTGTATCTTTAGGAGCTTCAATACCCAAGCGAACCTGTTTGCCTTTGATTTGCACCACACGGATTTTTATATGATCATCAATCGCAATACTTTCGCCAAGTTTTCGGGTTAATACTAACATTAGGTAGGTCTCCTTCAACGTCCTGGTCAAAGTTTCTTATGACGCTAACAATTCAATTTCTACTTTCTTCTCTACGGTAGAATGATCGTGAAACCTTAGCTAATATTATGAATTCGTAAAGTCAAGAATCGATAATAAACTTTGTGCAAAACAACTCTCAGAATAATTGATTTTATTTCCCAATTTTTTAAAATCACGTCTAAGGTCATTATTCAAATTCAGAGGTAAGGACGAAAGACAAGACCCATTGTTCCTTACAAGAAATCTGTCATGATCTGTCTATAGAATTTACAAATCATGAAGACCATTTATGAAAATTTTATTTACTGCTACTGCATTTGTAATTCGATTTTCTTTAAAGAAAAAATCATGACAACAAAAATTATTCTTTGCGAAATCCTCAAAAATCATTTTAGAAATATTTATGCCTCAAGCGCAAACACGCATTCTCATTTTACGCACATTTAAATCAGGAGAATCCAATCTCATTTTACATGGTCTTAACACCGGAGGAGCAAAAATGAGTTTTATAGCTCGTGGTGCAATGGCCAGTCGAAAAAGATTCTCTGGCGGTTTACTAGAGCCCACTCACCATGTACTGATCCACTACCAAATACCAAAAACGACTCATGAGGACTCACCACTACACCCTCTTCTCGAAGTCGAGCTCCTCAATGGATTTGAAAAATTACGTCATCAATATGAGCGAGTGGAAATGGGCTTGTCCTTAGTAAAATTGATGGCCCAACTCGCTCAACCGGGAGTCGATGACTCCCCCGAGCTATTTAACTTACTGGGAAATGCTCTTACTGCAGCCGAAGAAAGTGATCGTCTCCCCATTTTACAGTTGCATTTTGAAGTTCGAGTTCTCCACGCTCTGGGTGTGCTTAAAACTGTGGAAAGATTTTCTCAGTTTCTAAAATATTCGTTAAAAGATCACCATAGAGTTATTTTAAATAAGGAAGAGCTGACCTTCCTACACGGGGAGACAAAAATTTTACTCCTACAATATATAAATGGCCTCAGTGAAACCTTTAACTCCCTTTAATAGGTTAATAGGTTAATAGGTTAATAGGTTAATAGGCACTTTAATATCCATGCCTCTAAAAATCCAATTTTGAATTCACTATTTGGACAAAAATTCTTTTAGTTTAGAAGAACCTTCATTGCAGTTTGGAACATCTTTTTTATCCACAGTCAGACGGACAGAATGAATCCAATCAAAGCCAACATGGTGATTCACTTTAGTTCGAATCAAATCCAATGCAAAACTTAAATCATGCAAATGGGCTGATGTCTTCACCCAGACAATAAGAATACCATGGTGAAATCCGACAGGGACTGAGTATTGACAGACCCTACTTCCCACAATTTCAGACCAGCTATTCCAAACTCTCCATCTTAAAAATTGATCGGACAATGGGGATTGTCCCCTTGACAACAAGCTTTGCAAAATGTTTGACACAGGGGTGAGTTTATCTTCTCGAGTTCTAGAAAGATTTTTGGATGGCTTAGACATGGAAAAAAACTATCATGATAAATGAAAATAAACCAGTTCATATCGTTGGCGCCGGCCTAGCAGGAAGTGAGTGCGCTTGGCAATTGGCCCAAATGGGTTTTTCCGTTAAGATTTATGAAATGCGCAACCCAGGTCCATCTTCAACAACCACTGAGGCGCATAAAACAGCTCATTTTGCTGAACTGGTTTGTTCCAACTCACTTGGATCCCAAACGGATTATTCAGCTCCTGGCCAGCTCAAATGGGAAGCGGAGCAAATGAATAGTCTTGTACTTTCCAGTGCCAAAAAATTTAATGTCCCCGCAGGGATGGCTCTTGCTGTGGATCGAGAGCGATTTTCAAAACACATTACTGAGACTCTAAGAAACCATCCACTTATTGAAGTCATCGATCAAGTGGTAGAAAAACTGAGTGATATCCCACGACCCGCAGTTATCGCCACAGGCCCCCTGACTCACTCGACCCTGGCATTAGATCTTAAAAATCACTTTGACGATGAGTTTTTGTATTTTTTTGACGCTATTGCTCCAGTGATTGATACAGATTCAATTCAAACTGAAATAGCTTTTAAAGCAGATCGTTTTGGAAAGGGTCATCAGGATTATTATAATTGTGGCATGAACCGTGAGCAATACTATGAGTTCGTCAAAGCCATTTCTTTGGCACGAAAAGTAGAGTCCAAGGATTTTGAAAAAAACACACCTTACTTTTCTGGATGCATGCCCATTGAAACTATGATTGAAAGGGGACTTGAGACCCCTCGATTTGGCCCCATGTCCCCCAAAGGAATAAAAAATCCCCGTAACCATCAAACATACTACGCCGTTGTTCAACTGCGTCAGGAAAATAAAGAGGGAACGGCTTACAACATGGTTGGATTTCAAACTAAAATGGCCTACCAAGAACAACAAAAAATATTTAGAATGATTCCGGGCTTAGAAGAAGCTGAATTTCTTAAATTAGGAAGCATTCATCGCAATCTTTATATTCAGACTCCAAAAAAATTGACCCCCTTTTTACAGAGTCGAAAGGATCCTGAGCTTTTTTTTGCAGGGCAAATCACTGGAGTTGAAGGATACTTTGACTCCACTTGTATCGGAATCATCGTCGCAAAATTTGTGGCAGAGCAAAAAAGAAACCAGTCCTTCACTGCGCCACCTCGAGAGTCTGCCATGGGATCGCTACTCCATGCGATTACAGAGGATAATGATTACTTTCAACCCACCAACATTAATTTCGGTCTTTTCCCAAATCCCAGTGGTTTGAAGATAAAATCCCATGAAGATAAGCGGCAGAAAAAAGCTCTCCAATTGGAAAATGCAAAAAAAGCTTTTTCGATCTATCTTTCCACTATAAACGAATAGATAAATTTAATTTATTTGTTTTGTATTTTACAATGGATCTAACTTAAGTTTAAGTATTAGGGAGTTACCCCCCCCACTGCAAACCCAAAATAAACAAGCTAGTTCCTGTGAACACTGAAACCCCATTGGGAGTCGTTCCATTTACAGGATCAGAGTGAGAAGCATCTCCCTCAAAGCGATTTTGTTCCACAATCTCCTGCAATCGCCAAAAAAATTTGTAATGACGATCTAAAAGATGAGTTGCACCAATCCAAACTCCAAAAAGACTGGAACTATTTTTTGTACCCGAAGATAACTTAATTTGAGTTGAAATCTCCTGGTGCCTAGCAATGGGGAGTAAAAATCCCCCCAATTGCCAAGACGTCTCTGGTGATTGGGGCAGAGAAAGGGCTAAATTCAACCTCACTCCAGTGGTTTTTGTACTGACCCTTTGAGTAGAATCCCCAGCCACTTCATTCTTTTGTTCCATAAAGGAAAGACCAAAACTAAATTCTTTTGATTTATGTTGAACGCCCGAAAACTTTCTCCACTGTAACCCAGCGTTAAACCAGGATTGATCCAAACTCACTCGATTGGAATTTGAAGAAGAAGCAGGAATAGATCCATCCAAACTATTAATAAAATCAATTTGAACTCCAAAAAAGGGTGAAACCCATACCTGAGCACCCAAAGAATAAGCCGGAGAAGCCGAAACCCATTTGCGATACCAATAGGAACTGTGGGCATCGGTGTAGAGAAGAGTTGGAGCTAAAGACAGCTCCACAATGTTTTTTCTTGAGTCCTCTGTTTTCAAATTTAACTTATAATTTTCCATTTGTTGAAAAGTTCCGCCCAATAAAAGATTCTGCAATTGTGCTGCAAAGGATGGCGATACTTCTTCTTTAATTTTTTCGTTCTCCAATGAGTCCTTTTTGTCATCGACGGTAGATTTTCCATTGATTTTTTTTTGATCAGCCTTATTCACTGTGTTTTTTTCCGATTCACTTGGAGAACTCTCCTCGGTTTTTTCGGATGAACTTAAGTTGGAGCTGGAACTGGACTCTGATTTTTGCCCTACTTTATCGATCGTGCTTTTTGGAACCTCTTCTTCTTCTTCAGAATTTTTGTTTTTTCTACCCTCCATCCTAGAAGATTTTTCATTTGTATTTGATTTTTTAATATACCGACTGGAATCCCAGGGGTTCTGTTTTGGATCTTCACTACCACTTCGCAAAAGCAATGCCGAAGAAGGATCTAACTGAGCCTCAACCCGTTGGTGATTCCAAGTCAAAATTAAAAAAATGAATAATAAACAACGAGTTCCCATCGTTATTTAATCGGAAAAAATAACCTTTGACTAAAGATCAGGACTTTCATCTGGGGGAAGTGAGGAGCTTAAGGAATAGTTGGAATATAATTAAATTCTGAACCAATTCTAAGTATTTTACGAACCCAATGAGCCTCGGCAGCGCAAACTATGACAAACTCTCAAAAGAAAATCTACTGCGCGTAATTATAAATATCGCGATAGTTTCGACCACGTTCTTCTGAATCCATTCCGTAACCAATCACAAATCGATCCTCTATAACCATTCCGACATAATCAGGACGAATAGCCAATTCACGTCGTGCTGGCTTATCTAATAAAGCCACAACCTTTAATGATTTGGGTTGTGAAGCCATAAGTCGAGCTTTCAAAAAATTTAACGTCCGGCCCACATCAATGATCTCTTCCACTATGAGAACGTGTTTGTTCTGAATATCCACAGAAATATCTTTAACGATTCTACAACCTTGACCCTTTGGTGAAGTGATCTGTACGAAATCAAGAGTGAGCGGAACCTGAATTTTTCGCACAAGATCGGCAAAAAAATGAATAGATCCCTTAAGAGGACAGATAATGGTTAGACTTTTTCCTGCATAGTCACGATCAATTTCACGAGCCAATTGTAAAACCATTTTTTGGATTTCAGCCTCTGTTATCAATGGAATCATACCCGTACGAATTTGTGTCATAGTACCCTCAAAAGCTTAGATTAATAAATTTATAGCGAAATCTCACTCTCATTACGATTTGTTTTTGTTGTAACCTGGGCCAAATTAAGCAAACGCTTTGCCTCACTGTGATCTGGCTGACGTTCTAAAATTCTTTCCCATTCTTCCACTGCAAGGGCCACATCGCCGGCCTCATAAAGCAAAACCCCTAGTTTCAACCGAGCCGAGTGAAAGTTAGGGTAATTCTGCAACAAGTTGTGTAACTCTTTTGTTGCTTTAAGTCCCTCATTGAGTCGCAAATGACACTCCACAACTTTCATAGTTAACTCTGGCTTTCGTGCCGACAAGGATAAAGCCTTAAAATACTGATCCAAGGCTTCCATATACCTCTGATATCGGAAATAAAGTTCGCCCAGCTCATCATGTTTAAGAGCCAATTTCTCGTTCACATAAGGATCTTCTTTTCCCCCGTTGCGGGTCAAAAGTTGTTTGGCCTCATCAAATATTTTCTTCCCTTCCTCATAGCGCCCTAAGTCATTGAGAATAATACTTAAACCCACACTGGCATCTGTGAAAGAGGGGTCTATTTCCAAAGCCCTTTTAAAAGAACGAATGGCTTTATTAAACTTGCCCTGATCGTAGTAGATTGTCCCCAACATATGAAAAATTTCGCGGTCCTTGGCCCCTTTTAAAATCAATTGATTTAGCAAAGGTTCTGCAGAGGTATAACGTCCTCCACGAAAAAACTCTCGAGCTGAGGTCAGTAATTCTTCGATTCCATTCTCAGTTTGCATGTCCAATTTCCTTTTTTACCTTAAGGGCAAAGGTTGAGTTGGGATACTGGTAAACTAATTTTTCCAAGAAATGTTGCGTCTTGCCACTATCCTTTAATTGATTCGCACTGATACAGGCTCCATAAAGCGCCTCAGGCTCCTGTTGAGAATTGGGATATTTAGTAAACAAATCCTCATACCGCGCTAAAGCACTTTCATAATATTCCCTGATAAAATAAAACTGAGCAATATAGAATTCTTTTTGCGCCAACATTTGCAATATTTTTTGTTTGTGCTCTGTCGAAGGGCTCAGGTATTCACTTTTACTAAATGAAGTTACTACCTCATCAAAATAAAGCAATGCTTTCTCAGCAACACTCAAATCACGATCTATAGTAGAAGGTAGTTGATTAAATAAACTTAGCCCCAATCGATAGGTTACAAAATCGGACTTGGCATGGGAGGGATGTAATTCCTTAAATGTTTGGTAAGCTCCTTGAGCCTCAACAAAATCCTCCCTTTTGAAATAGATACCCGCAATATGAAGTTCAGATTCAACTGCCAGGTTGCTGTAGGGGTATTTATTTTTAACTTGCTGAAATTGGGCAATGGCTTCTTCATATCTTTCATCTTTTTCATAACTTTCAGCAATGGCGAAAGCACCTTCAACAGTATTTGAATCAAATTTTGAGGTGGAGGAACAACCTACTAAGATACCGATCGTAAGAAATAACAAATTCCGCATCAAAATGTAGCTCCTTCGCTCTTTTTTGAGATAGTAGGCAGTCTACTCACCGAAGAGATTCAGGTCAATAGAGCACATACCTTGCGGAAACCGAGCTCACAAGCTCTAGGATAGATCTACTTGCGATTTAAGGTGAATGGGAAAACGAGATTTGTTCCAAAAACTAAACACGGTAGTCAGTAAGGTACCTAAAAATAGTCCCAATAGTGACCTTCATGGCACTGGCGACAGGGATTGAAATCAGCATACCCACAACTCCCATTGCTTGTGCCCCAATAATAATAACCACAATCACCGTCACAGGATGTAAATCCACGATTTTAGCAACTACGACTGGGATAATAAACGCAGCATCAATCAATTGCGCCACAAAATAAACCAACAAAAGCATCGACATATCAAAAGGACTTAAACCATTTATCATAGCTAATAAAAGTGCTGGTATGATCCCGATCACAGGACCAATATATGGAATCAAATTAGTGATAGCAGCAATGACGGATAGAGGGCCTGAAAATGGAAACTTAATAATCAATAATCCAAGCCAAGTCACCAGCCCTACAATCCCTGCCTCCATAAGCCGAGCACGAATAAATTGCCCCATTTGGTCATTAATTTGATGATAAATATTATAGGTGAGTTCAAATAAATTATTTGGCACCAAAGCAAGTAAATTTCTAGAAAAATGACGTCCATCTTTGATCATAAAGAAAGCGAAAAAGGGTGCCAAAAGCAAAACGGTAAATAATTTTTTTAAAACTCCAGGTAAGTTGGAAAAAAAATGTTCTGTAGCAGGCAAAAGTTGCTCTTTAATTTTGTCACTCAAACTAAATTTAATACCTGTGCTTTGTAGTGGTTTTAATTTTCCTTCAATGGTTTCAATTAATTTAGTAACCCCTTCAATATATTTAGGGGCTTCACTCTGCATTGACTGGAGACTGTTGCTGACTTTAGGAAAAGTAAGATATCCTGTAACACTCACACCTAAACCCAAAAACACAAATAAACCCGTAGTCGCTAAGACCCGATCCACATTTTTTCTTTCCAGTATATTGACGATAGGGCCAATAATATAACTCATTACAAAAGCCAATAAGCAGGAAACCAACATGTTTTCAACTTGCAGGATAATAAGAAAAGTAAACCCGATCACTCCCAAAAAAGCGATAAGGCGTACAAAACTTTGTCGGCGCAAAATTTGTTCTCGCGAAGTGGGACGAGCCATATTAAACCTTCTCTGTTTGTATTCGTAATTCTCGCTTAAGTTCCGTCACTTTAACGGTCGTTTCTTTAAGCCTTTTTCCTAACACTTCAGAGAGTCGAGTTACAATTTTAACTCCCGTAGAGGGATTTCTTTCCACAATTTCCAACAAGTCCGGTTTAAAAAAACCAATTAACTTTGTTTCAATACTAGATACCGCTGTCGCTGTACGTCTGCCATTCTCTTCAACTAAAGAGAGTTCACCAAAAAAATCACCTGCACCCAGACGAGTGACAAATACTGTTTGTTTTTCTAATTTTTCCGCAGGAATACCTTCGACCAAAATATCCACTGAACCCGACGCAATAAGGTACATTCCAACACCGATTTCACCTTGGCGAAAAACCACTTCCCCAGGACGGTAATTGCGAACATGAACCATTTCTTTGACAAACTTAAGTTCAGACTTACTTAAGGTTTCAAATAAATAATTTTCACTAAGAATATGCATCAAATCTTTACTGTCGGAATCTTTTTTAAAAATATTTTCCCAAACAAAATTCACCATAATCTCCAACCCAAATGAATTAAATAGAATCCGTTCTATATAGATTCAAGCCAGGAACCCAACCCGAAGCCCCCCCTGGTTGTTGAATCTGCACCCACTCCTTGTTTACTTGTCGTACCAAAACTTCACTCCCTTCAATCATTTCCACCACGGTTGAACTGATTTCACTGGGTCCAGTACGGACGGGCGTGTTCTGCAGAAGTGTAGCTTTAGGTATAAAACGATCGTACTCCTTCGTCGCCCCAATAAGTCCTGTGAAAATAAATAACAAAATCGCCGCAAACCCCAACCAAGGTAGTTTCGGTTGAATTTGATCTTCCCTTAAAGCATGAATCCGCTTCCTAAAATAACGTAACCAAATAACTCCACCAATACACAAGGATCCAAGTGAAAAGAATAACATCAATGCTGAGCTCAAATTAGTCTTCAACCCTTTAAGACCAATAAAACTGGACCACTCTTCCAACGTGTCCATGGGAGGAGTTAAATGAAGTGAAGTGTAAGCAAAAGAAAGCGCCTGAACCGCAGGAGAATAGCCTGGACTTAAGTTCAGTATTTTTCGCCACGCGCCAACAGCTAACCCTTTTCGATTCAATTTGTATTCTGTAAGTCCCCAGTTAAACAAAGCAGGAATGTTATGAGGTTGTTGGCCAAGAATCTCTTTAAACTTAATATTGGCTTCTTCAGTTTTGTTTTCATTGTACAATTGAGTGCCCTGATGAAAAATTTCCTCCAGTTGGGAATTATTTTTAATAGAATTTTGTGCCCAAGCCAGGTTAGAAGGAGTTAGAAATAGAGAACTGAGAAAAAAAACTAAGGTCATAAAAATAGTAAAAACAAAAACTGAAGAGATAAATGAAAAAGAACGAAAAATTACTTTCATTGCCAACACCTTTAAAAAATTAAAAAAAGGATTTACATGAAAACAGTCAAGAAGTCTCCACATAGTACGAATGCAAAAGTCAATCACCTTATTGATAATCTAATTAATGAAGTTACAAATGCAAATATAAATATAAATTCTGTGCGTGGACCAGAGACCCAAGAGCAAGCCCAGTTCAATGAGCTTATTGCCTACACCAATCAACTTCGAGGTCGGCCCCTTTACTACAATTACTTGGGAACAGGTCGAGGTCATGGAGCCTACGTAGAGTTGACAGATGGTAGTGTAAAACTAGACCTTATTAATGGAATTGGAATTCACGTTTTAGGTCACGCTCACCCATTAGTTTTAAAAGCAGCCCTACACGGGGCCCTGTCTGATGTGGTCGTCCAAGGACACCTCGAACCTAACGTGGAGTACGCTCAATTGTCAGGAAAACTGGTGGAGTTAGCTCAACGCAAAAGTCGATTGCGTCATGCTTGGCTGTCCACTTGCGGGTCTATGGCCAATGAAAATGCGCTTAAAATTTGTCGACAGAAAAAGACCCCAGCTCGAATGATCCTCACTTTTAACAATGCTTTTGCGGGACGATCCACTATGATGGCCGAAATCACTGATAACCCTGCTTTTAAACAAGGCCTACCCCAATACAACGAAGTTCTACGAATCCCATTCTGCAATCGTTTTGAATCTTCTATGTGCCAGTCTTCTTGCGGAAAGGAAAAGGCCCTGGCGGTCTTAAAAGAGCATGTGGCCCGTCACGAAAACAATATTTCTTGTTTTGTATTTGAGCCCATGTTGGGTGAGGGCGGGTATCGCGTCGCCTGTCGAGATTTTTTCATCCCCTTATTTGAATTTTGCCGCGAAAAGAAAATTCCCATTTGGGCCGACGAAGTTCAAACCTTCAGCCGCACCGGTCAGTTTTTTGCTTTTGAAACCTATGGGTTTGGAGACTACATTGACGTATGCACCATTGCTAAAACAGCACAAAACGGTGCCACTTTATTTACGGAGGAATTTAATCCCCAACCCGGATTGATCGCGGGAACCTTTGCTGGTTCATCCGTAGCACTTAACACTGGCTTTCAGATCCTTGAAGAATTAGATCATGGGGGCTATATGGGTCCCGAGGGTAAAATTGCAAAAATACACCAGCAGTTTGTATCCATGCTTAATGAGTTGAATAAGACCACCTGTGAGGGGTTATTAAGAGAAGCCGACGGTCTAGGTCTTATGGTTGCTGTTACCCCTCTAGATGGAAGTCTAGCAAAACAACAAGAGCTCTTAAAAGTGCTTTTTAAAAACGGAGTCATTGCTTTTGGTTGTGGTCACAACCCATGGCGTTTGCGCTTTCTTTTGCCAGCTGTTCTAACCACCAATGACATAGAAGTAGCAAAAAAAATTATTGAGAAATCTATCCTGGAGTGCCGTTGAGTTTTATTGAACTTTGTAGAAAGTTTATTGGGATTGATTCCTCACCCAGTCGCGGTACTAGGGAAATTTCTGAATATGCCGCTGAATTGTGTCGTAGTATTGGACTTCATGTCGAGCTCCAATACGAAACCCATAATGGTCTCCACCAAGCCAATCTTATTGCGAGAAGGACTTCTCAGCCCCAGGAGAACGAAGTTCTTTTCCAATCTCATTTGGACACAGTAGACCCAGGACATTTTTCTAATTGGGAAAAAACTCAATATAATCCATTTAGTGCTAGCATTCAGGATGGAAAAATAATTGGTTTAGGAGTTGCCGACTGTAAATTAGATTTTCTTTGTAAATTAGAAGCAATCAAGTCTGCAACTTTATCCCAGAAAAACACTTTTCCTTTTGTGCTCGTAGGGACTTATGGGGCCTTTTCTGGAATGGACGGTGCCGTCAAATTATTACGAAGAAAAAAAGTTCTTTCGAAAAAAGGTCTCATTGGTGAACCCACCCAACTTCACCTTGGCAATGCCAGTCAAGGTTTTGCTGAAATGGAAATCATCATTCCCTTTTCTGAAGAGGAAACCCTCTATCGTCGCCAACACGATTTACAAGAAAGCAGCTCCACGCAAAGCAAAATTTTTACTCAAAAACCAAATTCATATTCTACAAATGGAAGCCGTGAAATCCACAATCTTAATCCTATCGTCAAGCTGCTACATTATTTATCTCAGCTCCCTGAAAGCATTGCAGTTATGGATATAGATGGAGGAACCCATCGTCGGATTATGCCCTCATCCGCTGTCTTGGAAATTGATGTGGTTGGAAACTTTAAAAATCCTATTTTGCCAAAAATAGCCCATGTGACCTGTGCCATTGAGAAAATGGAACGTCATCTCAAAGAATTTACAACTCCTGGGTTTGATCCTCCCCATCCTACTATAAATATTGGCGTCGTAAAAACCCACTCCGATCATATTCGTTTGGAAGGAAGTTGCAGACTCCCGCCGCTCATTTTAGAAAATGATTTATTCCCTCCCCTCATAGACCAGTATGAGCGTTGGTTAACCGACCTCAAAAATGAATGCACCAAAGTGGGCGCACTTTTCAAGGTGAATGACTACAAATCTGCTTTTCAAACATCTCCCCGTTCTGAATTCATGCAAAAACTCCAAGATTGCCAAAACGCGTTTGGAAAAACCCGACCTATCCAACCCGTCCCTGCGATTACGGAAGCCAGTGTTTTTAATCGATTTGGAATAGAATGTGTTCTTGTGGGCCCAGGACAGGGCGTCGGTAATACCCACGCAGCCAATGAAAGTATTAGAATTGTAGATCTGGACGAAGCCATTTCCTTTTATCAAAAAGTCCTGGAAGGACCTTGTTTATGAATTTTATTGTAAGATCTGCACAAAACAGTGACCTCAATGGTCTTTACAATCTAGCACGACAATTTACTTTACTGAATCTACCTGCAGACAAAAAACTTATTGGAAATAAAATTGAACGCTCCCAGGCTTCTTTCAGTGGAAAACTTTCCAAAGATGAAGCGGAGTATTTGTTTGTGGTTGAAGATGTCTACAGCAAAGATTTGGCCGGCGCATCGCTTATTGTGGCCAAAAATGGAACAGCAAATTCACCTAACTTCAGTTTTAAAGTGTTAAAAAAAGAACGCTTCTCCAAAGAGCTTGGCATTGGGTTTATCCATCAAATTTTACGACTCCATGCCAACTATGACGGACCGACGGAAGTGGGAGGTCTGGTGGTGGATCGAAGTTACCGCAGAAGACCTGAAAAAGTAGGACGCCTGATCAGTCTATCGCGCTTTCTTTTTATTGGTATGGAACCCCACCGATTTGAAAACGAACTGCACTCTGAGATGGCTCCTCCTCTGACAGACGAAGGTCGTAGTGAATTCTGGGAGGCCCTAGGCCGTCGCTTCACTGGTATGCCCTATCAAGAAGCTGACACAATAAGTCAGCAGAACAATCAATTTATTAAAAGTCTCTTTCCTGAAGAAGATATTTATTTATGTCTATTGGATTCAAAAGCCCGTCTGGTACTTGGACGAGTGGCCGAAGAGACTCAGGCAGCTCTTCATTTATTAAATAAGATCGGTTTTACTTATAAGGAAGAAGTCGACCCTTTTGATGGTGGTCCACACCTAGGCGTCGCCCGCGATCAAGTGACTTTAATAAAAAAGGCCCGTTGGCTTAAAGCTTCTTCCACCTCCTCTTTAAGTTACGAACATCAAGCATTGATTGGAACTTTCAATCAAAACTTCTTTTTATGTGGAGTCAGTGCTTGTCACATTCAAGAAGATGAGGTTTTGCTTCCTGAAAAAACTTTAATGACATTAAATATCTCCTCTGGTGACGAGGTTTATCTGACCCAATACGAATGAAATGTTTTATTAAAAATTCTATGAATTAAAAAGGAAAACAAAAAATGACATCCCATCAAAAGCAAAATCGAGAACCCTACGAAAAAATTAATTTTTTGGGAGATTTTATTGAGGGTCGTTTTGCTTTACCTGAAAAACCAGAACAAGACTGGATAATAAGAAGTCCTGCTGACTTAAAAGATGAGGTCCTTCATGTAGAAAGCCAAAATGATCATGTTGAAAGAGCTTGTTTGGCAGCAAAAGCGGCCTTTCCGGTATGGTCACAGTTGAACTTAGACAAACGTTTCCTTTTCCTTTACCGATTGAAGGAGGTCTATCAATCCCATGCCGAACCATGGGCCAAGATTATTAGTCGTGAAACCGGGAAACCTCTCTGGGAAGCAAAGAACGAAGTCAGCACAATGATTAATAAAATTGATATCACTCTAAAATATTCCATGAAGCTCGTGGAAGAAGAAAAGGTTGCAGAAGCCCTTCCCGGTGTTGAGGGATACATTCGTTATAAACCACGCGGTGTGATGGCTGTGTTGGGCCCATTTAATTTTCCCGGACACTTACCCAATGGACACATTATCCCGGCCTTAGCCTGCGGGAATACAATCGTTTTTAAACCTTCTGAAAAAACCCCGGCCACGGGACAGTTTATGGCTGAAATGTTTCATAAAGCGGAGTTTCCACCTGGGGTATTCAATCTTGTCCAAGGTCAAAGTGAAGTGGGAAAACGTTTGTCCGGAAGCGAATATGTAGATGGAGTTTTATTTACTGGATCGTATGAAGTAGGACTCAAAATAAAACAAGAAACCCTCCATCACTTTTGGAAAATTCTTGCTCTGGAAATGGGAGGCAAAAATGCCACCGTGGTTTGGGAAGATGCGGATCTGCAAAAGGCAGTCTACGAAACTCTGATTGGTAGTTTTTTAAGCGCAGGACAGCGTTGCTCTTGCACCAGCAGAATTCTGGTCCATAAAAAAATAAAAGACACTTTTGTAGATCACTTTTATAGTGCCGCAAAAAAACTATCCATAGGACATTGGCAAGAGAATGTTTTTATGGGTCCGCTGATTGGAGCCGACGCCGTTGAGAAGTACATTCGTTTTCAAGAAATTGCTAAGCGGGAAGGCGCGGAAAGTTTAATGCGCGGAAAATCGTTAGAACTAGATGAAGAGGGCCATTATGTAACTCCATCAATAAATTTAGTTCCAAAGTTTGACTCCAAATCCGTCTATCAAAAAAGTGAAATTTTTGCACCCAACGTGGCAATTTACACTGTGGAAGAGTTTGAAGAAGCCATGATGATTAATAACTCCACAGGCTTTGGCCTAGCCATGGCACTTTTTAGTAAAAACAAATCCCTGTATGAACGGGCTCAACGGGAAGCACGAGTGGGTTTACTCAATTGGAACCGAACGACTAATGGGGCGAGCTCTCGCCTTCCCTTTGGAGGATTGGGAAAATCAGGAAACGATCGACCCTCTGCCCATTTTGCAGTTCAATATTGTGCCACTCCTATGGCCAGTTTAGAGGATGAATCACCGCTTGATAAAAACAAATTACTTCCGGGAACAAACTTTGAGTTTTAATAAATAAAATTTGAACTTATAATTTGTAATACAAATGAAGTTTATTTTTAGAAGTTCTCTTATTTTTTTATTTTTTGGGATTTTGTTCCTTGTTTGGGAAGGTTTTAAATTTATTTCCGTTCCCGTTTCTTTAGATAAAGACAAATCCGTGCCAAATCAAGTCTTTGAAGTTTTTCCCCATGAGTCCTTTTATCATGTGCTTGAACGACTTCAGCAAAACGGATTTATTTCTGGACCTTTAGCCCTCAAATGGATAGGTCGTATTACAGGAACGGAAACTAAAATCAAAACTGGGGAGTACGCTCTTCATGGAAAAATGACTCCCTACCAAATTTTACAAACTCTTTCCTCAGGAAAATCCATTGAACATTCCCTGACCTTTACGGAAGGGATGAACCTTTATGAGATGGCTCAAGCAATTGAAGGAAGTGGCCTGGGAAGTGAAAAAGATTTTATAAAAATTGCCCACAACCAAACCCTTATAAAGAACTTACTGGGGGAAAAATTAGATAGTTTAGAAGGTTATTTATTCCCAGAAACCTATAAGTTCACCAAATACACCCCTATGGAAAAAATAGTCCGTGTGATGGTAGAGAATTTTTTATCCAACTATAATTCCCTAATTAAGGGAACACCCCCGCCACCTTCAAGACACAATATTGTTATTTTGGCGAGTCTTATTGAAAAAGAAACTGGCGCCCCCTCAGAAAGAGCTCTTATTTCATCGGTGTTTCACAATCGCATTCGTCTGGGGATGAGACTCCAAAGCGATCCCACAATTATTTATGGAAAAATGGTAGAGACCGGAAGGACAATAAACAATATTACTAGAGAAGACCTTCGCCAAAAAAACTCCTATAATACTTATGCAATCAATGGCTTGCCTAAAGGACCTATCTCCAACCCGGGTCGCGACTCATTGTTAGCCGCTCTGAAGCCTGAAACAAGTCAGTGGCTTTATTTTGTGAGTAAAAATAATGGGACTCATACTTTTTCCAGCACCTTGGAACAACATCTCCAAGCCGTAAATAAATACCAATTGGACCCTCGCGCTAGATCTGGTAAATCCTGGCGTGATTTAAAACAAAAAAAATAAGTTAAAATCTGCATGACACAAAAGACATTAAAAGAACAAATCAGTCCCTCCTTTATAAAAAGACTCGGTCACTGGCTCTCATTAACTGATCCAAACTTTTCAAAAGAACTTTTTTACAAAAAAACTCTTGGCAATGGATGGGAAGGGCTTGAACTAAAACAACGGGTCCGAACCATAGTACTAGCCCTAGGACAAAGTATGGGTGATGATTACAAGAATCAATTGGAAATTTTAAAAACCGTAGTTCCTCAGATGAGTGGTTTAGGTTTGTGGATCTTTCCTGATTTTGTGGAGGTTTATGGTCAAAATCACTGGGACCTTTCTCTGGGGGCGCTAAAGTATTTCACTGTTTTTTTTAGTTCAGAATTTGCAGTCCGTACCTTTCTTATCAAAGACCCAAAAAAAATGCTTATACAAATGAAGGAATGGAGTCGCGATGAAAATGAACATGTCCGTCGGTTGGCATCAGAAGGTTGTCGCCCCAGGTTACCATGGGGAGTGAGACTTAAGAGTTTGGTCTTGGATCCCCGACCCATACTCCCCATATTAGAAAACTTAAAAGATGATCCCTCAAATTATGTTCGAAAAAGTGTGGCTAATAACTTAAATGATATTTCCAAAAATCATCCTGATTTAGTTTTAAAAATGGCCCAACGCTGGGTTGGAAAAAATAAAAATACAGACCGAGTGATCAAACATGGTTTGAGATCTTTACTCAAACAGGGTCATCCACAAGCTTTAAACTTATTTCAGTTGAAGAAACCCCAAAACCTTCAATTAAAAAATTTAAAGCTTTCTCAAGAAAAAATTTCCATTGGCTCCACCCTTGAATTCAATTTCAACTTAGCTCTAAACCAAGAACAAAAACTCAAAATCAATTTTGTTATTTATTATTTAAAGAAAAATGGATCCTATGGACAAAAAGTATTTAAGTTAACTGAAAAGAATTTTGCAAAAGGCTCCCACACCTTGTCCCGTAAACATTCCCTCAAACAGAGAACCACCCGAACCCATTACCCAGGCAAACATTATTTACAAATAAACATCAATGGACAATCTTTTCAAAAAAAGA
Source organism: Bdellovibrionales bacterium (assembly GCA_019695175.1). GTDB lineage: Bacteria > Bdellovibrionota > Bdellovibrionia > Bdellovibrionales > UBA1609 > JAIBAM01. Next base: position 317,397 of record JAIBAM010000001.1, on the reverse strand, counting down.
CCTTTTGGCTCAAAAACCGAGGTGGAAGTAACTCGTAAAACCTGGTTGCAACTGCTAAGACTAAGCAACTCAGAGCGAAAGATTAATTAGGTTGGGACAGGACGGAAAGAGAAACTGGAGCCAGAGGCTATAGCGCCGACTAACAACGACTTAAAAGTTTTACTTCCAAGCAAAACAGTGTCGTCCTAAGAATTACAAACTGACTCCAAAAAAACAAATTTATCTTTATTGAATAACTAGTACATCTTTATAGGAGATTGACACAATTGCGCCTTCTACATCAGCAAATTCATTCCTAACATTAAACGCTTTCATGAGACAAAGCTTCGCTGCCACCTTCTGAGCCTCAGCTCTCTCATCATCAGTGTTTCCCTCATCATATAGAAACCTACGAGTCTCAATAACTTTACCATTATCGCTTTTACTTACTGTGATATCGCAAGCAATTTTCCCAAAAGCCATTGGAATTCCGGCGAATAAACTTAAAATCATCATTGTTACTTTAATTTTCATAACTATCTCCTTTTTTTCCACCCCCTCAGTTTTAAATAACGCTTGGCGACAAGATAACAAGAAATTCTTTAATACACAAGATAAAATAAACAGGATTTGCCATGGAAATTAAGTTCGACTTGGGCTTGACCAATAACCCATTGAAATAGTTATATTAATTTATGTTTCGAGTTTTGAAGTTATAAACTTTGTCACCTTAAGTATGTGGAATGCAGACGACTTCAAAAAATGGCAGAAGTTGCAGCAGGAGGGGAAAAATGAATTTAAAACTGATCAGTACTTTAGCACGTTACCTATTGGGTCTTATTTTCTTTCTGTCCGGAGTCGCTGGGTTGCTCAACCTCATTCCTCCACCCACTGATATGCCGGAAAAGCTGCTCACCTTTATGAATGGCATCCTTGCTACCGGCTACTTTTTCCCCTTACTCAAAACCACCGAAGCCATTTGCGGATTTTTATTACTGTCAAGCCTAGCCCCTGCCCTGGCTTTGGTTATCTTAGCACCCATTTCAATAAATATATTTTGTGTACATCTCTTTTTGACGCCAGGAATTCAAAATTTGCTTCTGCCTCTAGGAATCGTTGTTTTACATCTTCTTACAGCAATAAAATATTGGCCGGTTTATAAACCTCTTTTTTTAAGAAATAAATAAAATCTATAACAAACCCTTGAAACCTTGTTTCGAGGGCAACAACGTTTAATTTTATTCAATATTTTTCAATAAATGATCCCTCTTTTCCAAAACTCTTTCCTCCAGAGAGAAATTCAACCCAGCAGCGGGACCCCACTTCCCGTCGTATTTTGCACCCTCTTGATTGAGAGAAACCATATATACTGAGCCATCAACCTGTAATTGGTAAGAGCCCAAGCTCTTTTCTAGAATCGTAAACTTCGCTCCCACATCAATTTCTCTACCATCGACGAAGTTACCCTTCTCACTCGCGGAAAGTGGACTGTATAACCTCTTTAATTTTTGCCAAGAGATAAATCCAGTAGAGTTAGAATTGAACTCATGGGAATAGGTGATCTGAACTCCAGAGGAAAGAAAGCCCTCTCTGCCACGAACCATATCAATACTCAGTTGATCTTGCCTGGAGAAGTTCACACTTACCCCGGCACCTCCAGCCCAACCCCCTGAGTTTTTATAGTGTCCCAATGCCACATAAAAGGATCCCAATGTATTTTTAAAAACTGCTCGAAGCAAAGCAGAATTTAATTTCCACCAGTTTCTTTGATCATCAAAAGCACTCCCAGACTGGGTCACTAAACTGGCAATATAACTATTTCCATTTATAAACGGTAATCGATCATGGAAAACAAAACCTTCTACCAAGTAATTTAATGATTCACTGACCTGACCTGAAGCGGAAATTCCGATGGCCCCGGTGTGGGCTGTTAATGATTTGGACACAAGACTATTTCTCATAGTTAAAAGTTCTGATTCTGTCATGGTTCCCTGACCTTTGGGTTCAGGTCCTCCAGTGACAAATAGTTTTCCCACTTGGATCGTAAATAAGACCGAACCCGTGGAAACCCCAATGACGACCGACAATTGTTGCAATGTGGTCTCCGCAAAAATTTGATCAATTCGCTGATCTATTTCTTGGTGAGTTGCCTGCTGTACCTGCGCCAATCTTGCATCCACCTCTTTTTTAAAATTGGCGATAGTTTTTGCTTGAATAGCAGGTTTGGCAAAAGCTGGAATGGATGAATTGGCGGCCACAGCGGCTCGAACTTGTTTTTCAATTTGAGCGTAATAACTTAATCGGGTCCTCGCAATGACCACATCCGCACTTTCCGTTACTCGCGCCCTGGCCCGGCCTTGTTGTAACCAAGGTACAGAGGACAATTTGACTACGATACCCACACTGAAAATGGGGGTTCGATTCAATTGACTTTTATCCGCAAGAATATTTCTTGCTTCCATTGCCATATCCCGCCCCCAAATCAGGGTCAGAGCAGACTGTGAGAGATCAAGACCCTTAATACCCGCACTTTCGGATGTCATCGTAGCTGTGGTCTCAAAGCTTAAGGAAGGAGATAATGGACTTTTGAAAGGATCAAGAGGATCTTCCCCTTTTTTCCATCGGATCGGGGACCAAGGAATAGATTCCTCAGCTCTTAAAAACGAAGATGGAACCACAAAAAATAAAAATACTGTTAGATATATAAATGAGTTTTTAACAACCAACCCCTGTTTAATTTGATGTGAGATAAATGACTATTGTGGGATTATAAATAAAAGTTTTACGTTACAATTCATCTAATTAAAATAGTGAAGTTTACAGAGTCCTTTGGAAAAATTTTCTAATTTTTTGGATGAATTTGCCTCGCACACAAGTAAGACTACAGGAAAAATCTAAACGGATTTTGAAAAAGGAAGACTTGAAGCCAGAAGTTACAGCGCCAACTGAACACAACAACTTAAGAATTTTGCAGCCTGTAATGTAGGTTGTAATATTGTATTTTTGTAATTTTGTAATATAGAGACGCAGGACTTCCGAAGTGAGTATCATAAACGATCAAAGGAATTAAACATGAATCTGAATCAGACCGTACTTACAGTTGCACCCACTTGGCTTTGGGTTTCATTCTCTTTAGGAGTCTTATCCCTTCTCATTATAGACATGAGCTTATTTGGTAAAAACTCCCAGGGAATATCTCGAAAAAAAGCCCTTATCGAAAGCATTCTTTGGATCACTGTGGCCCTTATTTTTAATCTTTGGTTTGGATCTCGTTTTGGAAAAGAATTGGGACTAGAGTTTCTCACTGGATATTTGGTGGAAAAAAGCCTGAGTGTCGACAATCTTTTTGTCATTTTGCTTATCTTTAACTCCTTTCGCATTCCCAATAAGTTTCAACACCGAATTCTATTTTATGGAGTGCTTGGCGCTATTATACTCAGGGCCCTTTTTATCATTTTGGGAGCCAAACTCCTGCATCATTTTCACTGGATTCTATATGTTTTTGGTGCTGTTCTCGTATTTACAGCTATAAAATTTTTAAAAGACAATGAAGATGAAGAGTCAGAAAAGTTAAAGGAAAACCAAGTGGTTATATGGCTTAAACGGCTCATTCCTACAACTTCCACCTTTAAGGACGACCAATTTTTTATAAAAGAACATGGGGTGCGCAAGGCAACTCCTTTATTTGTGGCACTTGTGGTTGTAGAAATGACTGATCTTATTTTTGCCGTGGATTCTATCCCAGCTGTTTTTGCTGTCACTCAAGATGCTTTCGTTGCTTTTGCTTCCAATATTTTAGCTATTTTAGGACTTCGAGCGCTTTATTTTGTTTTGGCAGATTGGGTCAATAAGTTACGTTATTTGAAGCCAGGATTGGCCGTTATATTGGGTTTTATTGGTGCCAAAATGCTGATTGTTGATTTTGTAAAAATCCCCAATTGGGTCTCATTATTGGTCGTTTTTTCCGTCTTAATTACAGCCAGTCTTGGCTCATGGTATGTAAGCCGGTCTCAAGAAAAAAAACGCAAGAAACATTAATCAGTTATCCGGTTAATAATAATATTCCGTATCACTCAAACTTATATATTTCTAATATTGATCCGATAAGTGTCTTAACTAGACGTTAATAGGGAAAGGATCACTATGAATAACACAATAGATCACACTCCAGCTCCTCGCCTACCACTCAATATGGAAGTCTCATTTCGACGCAGTTATGCTCGTAATAGTGTCTCAGGTCATTTGCGGAATATCAGCCTAACGGGAGCCTTTCTTGAAACCACATCCAGCGCTTTAGCCGCGAGTGACAAAATTATAGTAACCTTTATTGTCAGCGGTCGAAAAAGAAATATCAGTGCTACTATTGTTTGGAAAAATAATGTCGGTTGTGGCTTGAAGTTTCAACCTTTTAATAATCGAGACGTCCAAATTGTTGATGACTTAATGTATTTTGTTGAATCCACTAGGGAAAGTCGAAAATCAGTACTCAATGATATCATCAAAAGAGTGAGTTGATCACTTTTTGTTATAGTATTTTTGAACAAGATTTAGAGCTTCTGAACGAACCCTCATTCTATTTGTGTTTGTGTTGAAGTATGAAAATCAATATTTCTTCGAGCCCGACGCTTTCTAATCACCACAAACAACGCCACTGCACCCAGTAAGACAATAGCCGCAACACCAATTGTCATTGTCTGATCTGGATTTTCCAAGAATCCCATAATGGAATTGCCCTCACCAGATTCCTTCGTTTGGGTTTCAGCCACAGGGGGAGGCGGCGGTGGTGGTGGTGACATTTCATGGACTGGCTCTGGTGGAGGTGGTGGTGGAGGAACTTCAGCTTGTGGTTGTGGGGCTCCACCAGACCCCATTGACCCTTGTTCTTGTGGGGGTAGTCCTCCTTGCCCCATATGTTCCTGAGGCTCCATGCCTCCTGCAGGCGGTGGTGTTTGGGCTAAGTTTTGATTGGGTTGAGGTGGAACTTCTCCTATTTCATCCATTGAATTATTCTTGGGCCCCTCAGCGAGAGTGGGTGCAGCTACTGGACCACTCCAATACCGCAGTTGTGTTCCTTCCGGAAGAACACCTTTGGACTCGACTTCCATATTTGTTGCCCACAATTCTTTCCAGCTATTACTGTCACCTAAAAGATTTTTTGCCACATCCCTTATATTTTCAGGCTTACTGACAACATAGGTTTGTGCGGTGGCACCCATATCTTCATAAAAGGTAAGCATTCTTTCTTTATCTGCAGCCCTATGGGGTGAACTATAATAAATTTTGTCACCCACCTTCACTTCTCTTGATTTTAAAAAGGAATTTATTTTAACCAACTCTGGTTTTTTGTCAGTAGTTCCATAGATTTTTGTGGCTACAGTATCTAAAGTGTCGCCTTTTCTTGCTAAATAAACAGTATTTACATTTATTCCCGATTGATCATAGGGCGCATCCACAACTTTCTTCAAAGACACAGAAGCTTTTGGAGGCATCTCTTCTGTTGGCATAACCTCACTGGGAGTTTCAGTCATTGGCGGTGGTGTTTGAGTCATGTCGCCAGCAGGTGGAGTAGTCTCCGCGGTGGAAGGCATTTCATGGTTTTTTTCAGCTTCTGATCCTGGCGTAGAATTATTCGCGTCTGGCGATGCAAACTCATCGGAAGAACCTGCTGAATTATCCTCAGGAAGGGCTTCATTGCTAGCGATATCATCTTCAGGAAGTTTCTCATCTGGTGAAAGTTCTTCACCTCCTAACCCCTCCGAATCCTCCGATTTTGCCATATCACTAGATTCTGTGTCCATTCCATCTTCAGAAACCTCAGCCATATCGGCTGTTGTTTCTTCTGTTGCCTTTTTAGAGGTACAACCATTTAAACTCACTGCAAAAACAATAGCTAGAAGGATACACAAAATATTTTTCCGCATAATACCGACCTCGATTGAAAAAATCTGAGCTTGTCAGATTCAATTAAATCATAGGAGTTTTTGCAAAAAAAGTTCTATTAGTTTGACCAGCCTTAAGACTTGGATAAATTTTATTTATTTATTTTTGAGAGAGACTTTTGTCGAGACAAAATAGATCTTAGTAGAGTTGGAATTTCTTTTCCCTTTTGATTTTCTATGTGTAACCTTGTTCCCCTTTTTATGTTTTTATTTTTAAACCAACCTTGTTGAACTTCCAAAGCCAACAGCGCCCTCCCACGGCTCACATATTTAGGCATTTCCTTTTCTAAAACGCTCACTGGGTTCATATCGTGTATGTCGAAAAGTTTTAACTGAGAATCAAAGAATCCAATAGAAAGTGGAATCTCGGTATTTTTCATCCAAAAAGAAAGAGTCTGGGGTTTTTCAAAAACAAAAAGCATTCCCTGATACTCGTCTAATTTTTTTCTAAACATAAGTCCTTGAGCCCTTTGAGGGTCACTTTCCGCAACCTCAACACTAAGTGAGTATGGACCCAATTTAATATTAATTTTAGCAAATTCCACCTCCGCAAAAGAAGTTGGTGAAAAAATGACAAATAAAAACAAAATTTGTTTTTTTAATTTATAAATTCCGAATCTGTTCAAGTAAAACTCCATAGCGAATACCTTTCGTTGAAACCATAATCAATTTTGGATCAAAGAAATCCGCAACGGCGGCCAAAATACTCACCCCGGCAACAAGCACATCTGCCCGATCCTTTTGCATGCCTGGGAGAAGTACTCTGGACTGAAGATTTAATTGCGCCAATCGAAGTCGCCAATTCCAAATGTCCTGTGGCAATAGTCTTTCACCATGAATGAATTTTTCATTGAATTCTATTTGTTTCTGAAGCATGACCAAGGAGGTTGGTGTACCAGCGACAGCAACCATCTTTACAACGGGTCTAGGAAAACCACCTAAATGAACTTTGAGTTCTTGTGCAATGAAGAAATCGAGTGTTTTTAATTGCGATTCGGAACACGGGTGATCAGGCAAAAACTTTTCCGTGAGTCTAACACTTCCAATATTAAGGCTTTTTCCATACAGGGTACCATCCATTTTTCTTCCAATAAATTCTGTAGATCCCCCCCCAATATCCACCACCAAAAGCCCAGGGGATTCTTCCTGATCAATCAATGATCCTAAATAGGTAAGTTCAGCTTCTTCATTTCCAGAAAGAATTTGAATTGGTATATTTAACTTCTGTCCAATACTAATGAGTTCCTCACCATTTTTTGCATCACGGGCCGCACTTGTAGCAATTGCATTTACCAAAGAACAATCAAAGTCTTTGATGATTTGTGCATAATCAGAAAGACAATCACGAGCCCTTAACAAAGCCTGAGGGTTGAAACTTTGCGTTTGCCCTACCCCCTGGCCGAGCTTAACCACTCGAGTCTCATCATGCAGAATTTTAAAAATTTTTTTATTCTCAACTTGAGCAATGGTAAGCAAAAAAGTATTGGATCCTAAATCCAGAGCGGCGATTCTCACACATAACCCTTAGAACCATTTAGAAAACTCTAACCCCCTTGCAGTCAAAGATTTGACTCTTACGGGTCCCATTCTTTTCAATAGGTTCTTATCTAAAAATTGATTTTTATTCCATAAAATAAATTAAATTTATTTTATTTTAATTTCTCCAAAAGAATTTTATTTACCAAGTCTGGGTTAGCCTGACCTCGAGAGGCTTTCATCACCTGACCAACAAAAAAACCAAATAATTTATTTTTACCTGAACGGTACTCTGCCACAGCGCTTACATTTTTATCTAATACCTCTTGAATGATTTTGACGATGGCCCCTTCATCCGTAATTTGACTCATTCCTTTTTCATTTACTATTTCCTGGGCACTCTTAGGATTTTTCAACATTTCCAAAAAGACATCTTTTGCCATTTTTCCTGAAATAGTTTTGTTTTCTATAAGCAAAATCAACTCTCCCAATCTTTGACTTGAAATGGGGGAATCTTGAACCAAAAGTTTTTGTTCATTTAACTCCCTAAGTAATTCCACCATCACCCAGTTGGAGGCTGCCTTGGCATTCCCACAAACCTTTGCTGTTTGTTCAAAATATTCTGCCAAAGCCTTTTCCTGGGTAAGCACAAAAGAATCATAGGCTGGCAGCCCAAATTGATCTTGAAATCTACGGGCTTTTGCCAAAGGCAACTCTGGCAACTCTTTTTTGATTTTTTCCAACCAATCAAATCCAACTTCTATCGGGAGTAAATCTGGGTCTGGAAAGTAACGATAGTCATGGGCTTCTTCTTTAGAACGCATGGAAAAAGTTCGATTTTTTGCGGTGTCCCAAAGACGCGTTTCCTGCACAATTTTTTCGCCCGACTCAATGGCATCAATTTGCCGCTGAATTTCATATTCAATTGCTTTTTCCACAAAACGAAAGGAGTTAATATTTTTCAGCTCAACCTTGGTTCCCAGTTTTGTTTCACCTTTGCGACGAACACTCACATTACAATCGCATCGCATGGATCCTTCCTCTAAATTCCCGTCACAAACTTCAAGATAGCGCAAAATTCGACGCACCATCCGAGCATATTCAGCCGCCTCTGCAGGCGATCTCATGTCGGGACCAGAAACAATCTCCAACAGTGGTACACCCGCTCGGTTTAGATTGATGAGGGTATAATCTGCAAAGTGTGTGGATTTTCCTGCATCCTCTTCCATATGGGCTCGTTCTATGGACACTTTTTTTATTTCTCCATTCAAAAAATACTCTACAAAACCCTTTTCACAGAGTGGAGCATCGAACTGGGAAATTTGATATCCTTTAGGCAAATCAGGGTAAAAATAATTTTTTCTAGCAAAAACCGAACGATTCCGAATCTGACAATTGAGTGCCAACCCGGCTCTCATAGAAAAATCAATGGCTTTTTCATTCACCACGGGAAGTGCCCCTGGTAAACCCAAAGTTACAGGATGAGTAAACTCGTTATCAGCTCCACCAAAAGCAGCAGAATCTGAAGAAAACATCTTACTTGCAGTCAACAGTTGTGCATGGATTTCAAGACCAATTACTGGTTCCCAATCATTATAAGCCATTTGGCACCTTCTTCCATATTCCCAGGGCTTGCTCGATAGCAAAACCCACATTAAGCATTTTTTCTTCACAAAAATGCGCCGCTGTAATTTGCACTCCGATGGGAAGTCCTTCTGACGACATTCCGCCTGGAACGCTCAGTCCAGGTATACCAACTAAATTTGTTGATGTTGTGTAAATATCATTCATATACATTTGCAGAGGATCGGCGATTCGCTCTCCAATTTTAAAGGCTGGAGTTGAAGCCACTGGTGTCAATAAAGCATCACACTCCGTAAAAACTTTTTTAAACTGATCCCGTAACAAACGACGAACCTGGCAGGCCTTTCTGTAATAAGCATCATAGTAACCACTTGAGAGAGCATAGGTTCCCAACATAATTCTTCTTTTAACTTCCGTACCAAAACCCTCACCACGGGACCGAGAGTAAAATTCAGCCAGATCTTCGGCTGGCTTTTTTGAAAAATCAGCCCGGTGACCAAAACGAACTCCATCATAGCGAGCTAAATTTGAGGAAGCTTCACTGGCCGCAACCAGATAGTAAATAGGTACACCAAATTCGGTTAAAGGAATACTGACCTCAACAATTTGAGCGCCGGCCTCGCGCACAACTGCCAAAGCTTGATCAATCACTTTTTGTGTATCGGGAGCAAAAGCCGAAGAATAGTATTCTTTAGGAAGACCGATTTTAATTCCTTTTAAATTCGAACTGAGTTGCGTCGACCATTTTGGCACTTGTACTTTTGCAGTCGTGGCATCCATTTTATCCCAACCACAAATCACTTCCATCATTTCGGCTGAGTCTTTTATCGTTCGGGTCATGGGGCCGGCTTGATCTAAACTAGAAGCAAATGCGATGATTCCATAGCGACTGACTCTTCCGTAAGTTGGTTTGACCCCCACAACCCCACAAAAATGGGCTGGCTGACGAATGGACCCACCCGTATCTGTACCGATGCCCGCAACACTCATTCCTGCAGCCACAGCAGCGGCAGTTCCCCCACTGGAGCCTCCTGGAACATAGTTTTCATCCCAGGGATTCTTTACAACGCCAAAGAATGAATTTTCGCTGCTTGATCCCATTGCGAACTCGTCTTGGTTCGCCTTTCCCAAGGTGATAGCTCCTGCAGCCTCCAATCGTTCGACTACTGTGGCGGAGTAAGGTGGAACGTAATTATATAAAATACGTGAGGCTGCCGTGGTCTTCAGTCCTCGGGTGCAAAGCATATCTTTAATCGCCATGGGAACTCCGGCCAAAGGTCCAGGGTCTTTCCCTGAGGCAACCATTTGGTCAATTTTGTCCGCTTGCGCAAGGGCGCCTTCCTGATTCAACGAGATAAACGCATTCAGCCTCTGATTTAACTTTTGCGCTCTACCCAAATATTTTTCAATGACCTCACGGGCTTTAATATCTCCCCGTCGAATACGATCCCGCAAAGAGGTAATGGTGGTAAAATAAATATCTTCCATATAATTGTTCCTTTTTTAAACTACAGGGGGAACTTTAAATAAATTTCCAGAACGCTCCGGAGCATTGGCCAAGGACTCATTATGATGTTCCCACGGTTTCACTTCATCACCTCTGAGTGTCTGAACCATATCAGTGGGCGTGACCAAAGGTTCTACTTTTTCTGTAGGAATCTTAGCAATTTTCTCAAAGTATTCCAGTATGGAAGAAAACTGTTTGGGATAAAGAGCTAACTCCCCCTCTGTAAGTTGCAACCGAGCTAACTCGGCAATCCGCTTGAGTTGGGCTTCACTGATCATAAACTTTTATCTCCCATGATATATTGACCCTAAGTTTCTGTATGTTATTTTCCGTTTATGCCAAAAGAAGTTGAATTGAGCAACGTGGAAAGCCAAATCAAAGAACTCCGTGAAAGGATACAACAGGCCAATTACGCTTACTTTGTTTTGGATCATCCTGAAATGACTGATTTTGCTTATGATCAACTTTTTAAGACCCTACAAACTTTAGAATCCAAATACCCGAATTTTATCAGTCCAGAATCACCCACACAGAGGGTTGGTGCCAATCCACTGGATCAGTTTAGCCAAAAGCAACACCGGCAACCTATGCTTTCTTTACAAAACACCTACAACCAAGAAGAGGTGTTGGCCTTTAATGAAAGAGTCAAAAAAAAACTTCATGAACAGAGCACTTTCGAAAAAGAAAATTTAGCTTACTTTTGTGAACCTAAATTTGACGGATTAGCCGTGGAACTTATTTACGAAAAAGGAAAACTGGTGACGGCCCTCACCCGCGGAGACGGCGTCATCGGTGAAGATGTTACCAGTCAAATAAGAACCATCCGAAGTGTTCCCTTGATCCTACCAGACTTTACCCAACACGCTTTGCTGGAACTCCGTGGTGAAGTGATTATTTTTAAAAGTGATTTCTTTAAACTCAACCAAGCCCAGGAAGAACAAGGACTGCTCCATTTTGCCAACCCTAGAAATGCGGCGGCAGGGTCCCTGCGCCAACTGGATCCCAGAATTACTGCTCAAAGACCTCTGCGGATGTTTTGTTATGCCCCAGGAACTTATGACGGAGAACCCATAAAATCCCAAAGCGATTTTATGGAAAAAATAAAATCCTACGGTTTACCTAGTTTAACTGTGACCACTTTAAAGGATTTGAAACTCAGAACTCAAAGCCATCCCTTTCCATGGCAAAAGGGCCTTGCTTGTCTGTGTCAAAATATTGAGGAGGCTGTGGAGTACTACACATTAATAGAAAAAATTCGCCACCAATTGCCATTTGAGATCGACGGGGTTGTTATCAAAGTAAACTTATTTTCCCAACAAAAAGAACTTGGACAAATTTCCCGCTCTCCACGTTGGGCCACTGCCGCAAAGTTCAAACCTGAACAGGCTCAAACCAAAATAAAAAACATCATCGTTCAAGTGGGAAGAACCGGGGCATTAACCCCTGTAGCAATTATGGAACCAGTAAAGGTTGGTGGAGTCAAAGTCACGCAAGCTACACTCCACAACCAAGAGGAAATTCAACGTAAAGACATCAGAGTAGGCGACACTGTTCTTATTCATCGGGCCGGAGATGTCATTCCAGAAGTCGTTGAAGTTCTTACAGCTTTTCGCGAATCCAACAGTCAAGCCTTTCATATGCCTAAAAATTGTCCTTCCTGTTCAGAACCGGTCGTACAAATGGAGGGGGAAGTCATCAGTCGATGCGTCAACCCCAATTGTCCTGCTGTATTGAGCGAAAGCCTTAAACACTTTGTTTCAAAAAAAGCCCTAAATATGGATAAAATAGGGGAAAAACTCATTGAGAAATTAATTGAAAGAAAAAGGCTCACTCGGATGAGTGATTTTTTTCGTCTAAGCGAAACTGATTTGAAGGAGTTGGAACGACAAGGTGAAAGATCAGTGCAAAATACGCTTAAAAGTATTCAAGCTAGCCAGCAAACTACACTTTCACGTTTTATTTATGCCCTTGGAATTCGTTTTGTGGGCGAATCGACAGCGGTATCCCTCGCCAACCACTTTGGTACCGTGGACAAGCTTTTGCAAACCCACCGAGAGGAACTTTTATCTATCCCAGACATTGGGCCTAAAGTTGCTGATTCTATTCTGAGAACTATAACTAAAAAAAGTTTTATTCAAGAAATCGAAGACCTTCTAAGTTTAGGTGTAAAACCCATCCAACCCATACTCTCGGGAACTAAAACCCTTAAAAATCTACAAATTGTAATTACCGGAACCCTACCTTTAGATCGAGATCAGGTAAAACATCTCATCCTACAACATGGGGGAAAATCAACTTCCTCCGTCAGTAAAAAAACCTCATTTGTACTTGCCGGAGAAACCCCGGGCTCAAAAGCCGACAAGGCTCTTGAGCTAGGTATCCCTGTAATTGGATGGGAGGATTTTCAAAAAAAACTCAATCTCGCGAAAAAAATAACAAATTAAATTCTAAGGATTTTTTCCTTCACTCCTAGAGATGGTCGATAATAATGTCTCGAGCCATAACAGTTTTGCGGCCATCTGCTTTGGCTGTATCGATCCCCTTCTGACAGAGAAGTTCCACTGCTTTACTTAATACATCAATGGTCTCAGATGAAGTGTTACATCCACCTTTTTCTTTGATATATTTTTTAACTTTACTGGTAACGACTAATACGTCTGCCATATCTCCTCCAAATTAAAATTTCCAAGATAGTGATTTTAAATAAGCCCTCATATCGAGGGGTAACAGTGCGCTGAACTCTTGTCCAGATTAATTACCAATTTGAGTTCAGCTCTAGACGACATAATGCGCAATAAAGACACTGGGTGCTATGGAGGCGAAGAGACTCCCTCTTCCCCGAATCTCTTTAGGACACTTTTAAATCTTTACCCTCTTTGAAAGCTAGTAAACGGGCCTGACGAATTCCAGTATGGGACGGTTCAATCCAGACGTAGGTCTTCTGCCCCACTGGTTTTTGACATTCCACATCTGCAAATGCTGGTGACCATGTTCCACAATTTAAGTGTTCAATAGGGCCAATAACTTCATGACGAGCTATATGGGTGTGACCATAAACTATTCGATTTGTTTTAGTAATTTGTCCAGCCATAGTCATTACCTCTTCCTTTGGCTCTTTTGACTCGATCACCAGTGAGGCCACAGACCTGGAATAAAATATAAAAAAAGGTAAAAATATGAGTACTGGAATAAGAAGGCTCAAAAACCAAACCAAAGACAATCCTTTTACGGCACTTAAAAATAAAGCAATTTCAACAATGAGAACTAAGAAACCAAAAACCAAAAAGGCCCGATCCAACCATAATTCACGCATAATGATTAAGGGGTAGCTGGAAGCCGGGGCCACAAAAAGTTCCTGAAGTTCCCTTACCATTCTTGGGGTTGCATTTGCTTTGAAGGCAATCCATTCCACACGATCTTCAAGGCTCAATGGATCTCTTAAAGAAGGTCGCAATCGATCCATAAAAGATTGCACCAAAGCGACGACTGATCCCCAGAGCCAATCCAACATCAACAAAGGCTGCGCCTTAAACATATAACGGGTAAAAAATTTAAAATATTCTATTGCTGACATTAAATAATTTGAATCTACATGGGGGTTAAAAAAGCCCATCCCATTTATTAAGTACCTTGTGGCCAGGTTGCCAAAGGGAACCCTGATTTCGATACGATTGAATCTTTGCACATAAGGGTTTATGGGGTCTTGGGCCATACAATAAGGATCATATTGGTTCCCATGCTCAATGAGAGTGTCGCCGTTAGAAATGTAAAACCACTCATTAAACCGTACTTGTTGCTGACAATGATTTGGCAAATTAAGTGATTCCATAATTGCAGATTGAACTTTGGGGTAATGGAGTTCCAAATCATGATTACCAACCACAAAAATCACCCTATTTCCAGAGGTGATAAACTCTCGAAGAGCCTCCACCCAAACCTGATGATGAGTTAAGATCCGTCGAATCTTAAAAGTAGACTTATCTCTTTGAGGATGAAGCCCTCGCTTTTTTTCCAACCAACTCAAACGAAATGGGGGCGACTTGGGCAAAGCTGTTACACTATCAAAATCGAAAATATCTCCATTAAAGATAAGTTCAATGGGTTTACCCCCTGATTTTTTTCGTAAATGTTGTAAAAACAGGACAAAGGTGTCGTCGAAAAAAAACTCTTTTGTTTTATATTTTTTCCAATAAGGAAACCTGATATTTACCGGTTCCTCTTCACATAAATGTAAATCACTTACGACAGCCGTAAAATGGGCCTGAGCAAAACTAGGCAAGGGCGTGAGTTGGGGCACATTTGAGTCCATTTTTTGATCATCCTAAAACAATTTTTGTCATCTTATCGGTTCAGAACGGGTGGTTCACAAAAAATCCTTTTTCAAAATTCATAACCCATTAAAATTACTTGATTTTTAAAGCAATAAAAGGTGCGCCCTGGCATTCCATTTGCTCCCAAGTCTAGTATGCAAAACTTCTCTATAAAAAATTTGATAAAAAAAGAGCCCTCCAATAAACCTCTCAAAAGTAGAAGCAAGAATCGTTTCGGGGCTTTTTTTATCATCCCCATTTTATTTCTCTCACTTTTGGGAATGAGTGACGGAAGTGAAAACAAAACGGCTGAGGCCCCCACCGCTCAGCCCACAATTCATCCTGACGATCTGCAGGTTCCCCTGCCCGAATCCATGGTCCCTTTGGCAAGTGATCCACCCCCTCCAGCAGCACTGGCGGGAGAAAACTATATTGATGTACTCCAAGACCCTTTAAATAGAATTTCCAGTGAGTTTAGAATCCCTGAAAAAATGCTGACCCGAGTTCATTTTTGGTTTTTAGTCTACACTCAATACGGCAAACGAGTTCATATCCTTCATCACAGTAAGTACCCTTGGCTTGTATACGACATCATCGACTTATCCGAAGATATTGAGACCGGTAAGGGTCCCGAATGGTTAAGAGTACAAAGGGCTGAAAAAGGGGTGGCCATTGCCAAGAAAAAAATTGTACAAAATTTAAAACGATTGGCACGAAATCCAAACCAAATCAAAGGGGAATTTGATCGTCATCTAGCTGGAGTTTTAAAAGGTCTTCCCGGTTCAAGAAAAAAAATCTACTTAGAAGCCGCCAACATGATTCGTTCCCAATTGGGTCAAAGGGATTTTTTTGCTGAAGGACTGCGACGCAGTTCTAAATACTTGCTCCATTTGGAAGAAACTTTCAGTGAATATGGATTGCCGACGGAACTCACTCGACTTCCCTTTGTGGAAAGTAGTTTTAATGAAAAAGCTCAGAGCAAAGTGGGAGCCAGTGGCGTCTGGCAAATTATGCCAATTACCGGAAAATCCTACGGTATGGTGAATAGTATGATCGACGAAAGAAACTCACCCATCAAAGCCACCAAAATGGCAGCTCGACTTTTAAGAAGTTATCAAAAAGTGATCCAAAGTTGGCCACTCACCATCACAGCTTACAATCACGGTTATGGAAATCTACAAAAAGCTATTAAAGCAGCTAAATCCCGGGATCTCCCTACCATTATAGAAAGATATCATAAGGGAGATTTTCTTTTTGCTTCCTCCAATTTTTACAGTTGCTTCTTAGCCGCCCTTCACGCGGAAAGATACAGTGAAAAGGTTTTCCCCACCATCATTCGTGATCCAGCAATTAAGTTTGAAAAGTTTCAAGTGACCAAAAAAATTCGACTCACAGATTTAGTTAAATCCCTCTCTGTGGACTTTAGTGATTTAGCGGCGATTAATTTGGACTGGCATCCTAAAAATTGGCAAAAAATCATATTACCTGTGGGATACATTCTCCATTTGCCCCTTGGGAGCACTGAGGCCATAAATCAAACTAAAGGGAAACTTCAACCTGTAATTACGAAGCCCATTTGACGATTCACATTTTGCATTGTTAGAGTGGCTCCAAAAAAAGGAGCCTTTTTTGTCCACTTCAGAAGAGAAATATAAAAATACAGTCACTTTGCCCTCCACCCCTTTTCCCATGCGTGCAAATTTGTCCCAAACTGAGCCTTTAAGAATTGAACAATGGACAAAAGAAAATCTTTACCAAAAAATTCTATCCAAAAATTCCGATCAAAAAAAATTCGTCATGCCCGACGGTCCCCCATATGCAAACGGGAATATTCATGTGGGCCATGTCCTTAATAAAGTTCTGAAGGATATCATCATAAAATATCGAAATCTAAAAGGGGAACAGGCTGCTTTTATCCCTGGCTGGGACTGTCACGGACTTCCTATTGAACTCAATGTCACCAAGAAATTAAATCAGGCAAAAAGCAAACCAAGCCCCGCGGAATTTCGCAATCTTTGTAGGCAAGAAGCTCTTAGTTGGGTCCACAAACAACGGGAACAATTTCAAAGATTGGGAATTCTAGCTGATTGGGATCACCCCTATCTTACTTTGGATCCACAATACGAAGCCGATGAAATCAGAGTGGTCGCCCATATTCATAAAAATGGTGGTTTACAAAGAGGAGAAAAACCTGTCTTTTGGGATCCCGCATTGCAAACTGCTTTAGCTGCTGCCGAAGTGGAATATAAAACACACAAATCCCTTTCTATTTACGTAAAATTTAAACTTGAAGGGGTCCATAAAGTATTCGGTTTAAACGACAACAGACCCCTATCCGTGGTTATCTGGACAACAACTCCTTGGACACTTCCTGCAAACTACGGCATCTCCGTTCATCCCGATTTTTGTTACGGTATTTATGAAGCCGATGGGGAGCTTTTAATTATCGCGCAAGGACTTGTTGATAGTGTAGCAAAAAATATTGGCAGAACTTTAACTGAGATCACTCGTTTTCCAGGAAATAAACTTGAAAACTTAAAAGCTCAAAATCCATTAATAAACAGAAATTCTTTATTAGTTTTGGGTGATCATGTCACCTTAGAGGCCGGAACTGGTTGCGTGCACACCGCTGGTGCCCACGGAATCGAAGACTATGTTGTCAGCACCAAATACAATCTCCCCACCAAGTCCCCAGTGGATGCTGCAGGAAAATTCAACAATGAAATTCCTGAACTCGCTGGTAGGAGCCTTTGGGATGGGAACAAGGTGATTGTTGATTTACTTGAAAAAAATCAAAGTCTTTTGGCCCTCCAAGAAATTGAGCATCAATACCCCTATGGACCTCGCTCAAAAAAACCCCTCATTTTTAGATCCACTCCACAATGGTTTATCCGCTTAGATGATCCCCAGGCACAGATTCGCCAAAAAACTCTTAAGGTGATTGAAAATGATATTCATTTTGTTCCAAAGTGGGGAATACAAAGACTGACAGCTATGGTTTCCAATAGTCCTGACTGGTGTCTGAGTCGGCAAAGAACATGGGGCGTGCCAGTCCCTGTTTACTATTGTAAACAATGTCAAGAACCCTTAGTTCATTCCGATATAATGTTCAAACTTGCCGACACCATGGAGTCCACCGGTTTGGGAATTGAAGTTTACTACAGTCATTCCCCCAAACATTTTACCCAGGGATATTCTTGTTCCAAATGTAAAGGATCCGAGTTTGAAATTGGCAAAGACATTATGGATGTTTGGTTTGATAGTGGCTCTTGCCATACGGCTGTACAAAAACGTCGAAACGAACTGAACTTTCCTGCAGACATTTACATTGAAGGCAGCGATCAACATCGCGGTTGGTTCCAAACCTCTTTACTTTCTTCGATGGCCGCCTATGGAGTACCTCCCTTTAAAGCATTGGTGACCCACGGTTTCGTCAATGATGCCCAAGGTTTTAAAATGAGTAAAAGCCAAGGGAATGTGGTCGATCCCAGTGAAGTTATCAAAGATTTCGGTGCCGAAGTTCTACGAATTTGGGTAGCCCACGAAGATTTTGGAGGGGATCTCACTATAAGCAAAGAAATGCTCCATCGTATTGCAGACACTTACCGAAGGTTTCGTAACACTTTGAGATTTTTACTAGGAAACTTAAATGATTTTGACCCAGTTTCCGACAGGGTTGCTTACTCCCAAATGCCTAAGCTGGATCAATGGGCCTTGGCTAAACTTAATGTTCTGATTGAGCGCTGTACCGAGGCCTATGAACATTATGAGTTTTATAAAGTCTACCACGCGCTAAACACTTTTATCACCGTGGATCTTTCTGCAACGTATCTGGATGTGCTCAAAGACCGACTTTATACTTCACGAAAAAATGGATTGCCCCGAAGGGCTTCACAAACCGTACTTTACTATTTGGCCACAAAACTCAGCTCTCTCATGGCACCTATTGCTAGCTTCTTAGCTGAAGAAACCTACCAATATATCCCTGGAAAAAAAGAATCCAGCGTGTTCTTAGCACCCTTTCCCCAACCAAAACCTGAATGGAATAACGACAAGCTCTTAGAACAGTTTTCCCAATTGCTAGAAATAAGAGCCAAAAGCAGTAAAATTTTAGAGGATTTAAGGATACAAAAAATCATTGGTTCCAGCTTAGAAGCGCAACTGACCCTTACAGCCTCTCAAGAACTATTTGTTTTACTTGAATCTTTCCAGAGCGACTTACGGGAACTTTTAATTGTTTCCCATGTGACTTTGAAAAAAGGAGACTCCCTTCATATTACAGCCGACCGCGCTCGAGGAAAAAAGTGTGTGCGTTGTTGGCACTATGATGAATTAACTTCGGAGAATTCTCCACAACCCGACTTATGTCCCAAATGTGTTGAGGCCTTGAGTTAATTTAAAGCCCAGCAACAACCAAGAACGTTTCATAAGAATTTTTCAAGGGTCTCGGTTCGATGAATCTAAACCCCAGTACTTCTGAACAAGTTAGTTCTAATCAATGAATCTTACCGCCACAAAAAAAATCTAGATTATTTTGTGGCGAGGTTTTACAGTATCGAGTATGCAAAAAAAATATATCATCTTGGCTTTAACAAGTTCGCTCATTGTTGCTTTAGACCAGGCAACTAAACTGTACGTCCATAGTCACTTTCAACTGGGTGAAACGATTCCTGTGCTGACGAATTTTTTTAACCTCACCTACGTTAGAAATCCTGGAGCGGCTTTTGGTTTTTTAAGGGAAAGTCATGAAACATTTCGTTCCCTATTTTTCTTATCGATGCCCCCTTTAGCTATGCTCACAATTTTGGGTATTTTACGTGGCGTAGAAAATACGGACAATGTTCAAATATTAGCCCTTTCCCACATATTTGGTGGCGCTATCGGCAACTATATAGACCGATTGCGTTTTGGTTATGTTATTGATTTTTTAGATTTCCATTGGAAAGAAAAATACTCTTGGCCCGCGTTCAATGTTGCTGATTCAACTATAGTTATAGGAGTTTGTGTTTTACTTTTAATTATGAGGCGCCCCAATTCTGAGGCTCCCAATCCAACAGGACTTAGTGGTTGAGTCAAACCTTACCACTTTGGTTTATCTTCACCTCAGTCTCTTGGAGCATGACCCTCATCTGGGCTTTTTATCGCGGCTATAAATATCATCTTAAACAAGAGCAAATCCTAGATCTCAATCTTTATTTAATGTTTGGGGCGTTTTTAGGAGGTCGCCTCTTCCATGTCTTTTATGAGTACCCAAATTATTATAGATTACATCCTTTGGAAGTTCTCAAAATTTGGCAGGGGGGATTTGTCTTTTATGGCGCTCTCATTGGCGCCGTTAGTTTTGCTCTTTTTTGGTGTAAAAAAAACCGACAACAACCGTTGATTTGGGGTGATTTTTTAGTTCCATTTGCGGGGCTAAATTATGCCTTGGGTCGGTTGGGTTGTTTCTTCACTGGGTGTTGTTATGGGAGACAATGCCACTTGCCATGGGCTGTCACTTTCCACTCCCATAAAGAGTGGGGGATTCCTATTGTACCAAGGCACCCCACCCAAATTTATGCCTTCCTTTGGGAGTTCATCGTATTAATAGGGTTGCTCCTTTGGGAAAAAAGAAAATCCCCTTCACACAAAAGCCCTGGGCTTCTTTTTTTTGTTTGGTTGGGTTTACACGCCCTGGGACGACTTTTTATGGAATCATTCAGAGATGATGACCGCGGCGCCTTTATCTTAAATCAAAGTGTCAGTTTCTGGATAAGCGTTATCCTTATTTTTCTTTCTTTTTTTATTTCTCTCTCACTAAAAATTGGTCTTATCAAAATGAACCGACCTTCCGACAAAGTCACAGGAGCTTAAGGAACCTTCTAAGTCTTAGCTCCTTTAAATCCCAATGACTGGGGTTTGTTGTCGGGAGAAAGAACATGGATGTTCAAACTTTGGTCTTAAAGGACCTGGGCAAATGGCTTGTTATATTTTCAGTTTTAGGAGTTTTGGGGTGCGAAAAGACCCCCTCAGTGGAAACAGTTTTTCCAAAAACTTCGCCGGAATGTGAAGCAGAAACTATTAAACAAAAATTTATTATCAAATGGAATGACGGACGAATATCCATTCAAAGTGGTCTGGATCGAGAACAGTTAGTCTCCCAATTTGTAAATCAAAATTTAAATAAAATTAATAAAATTGAACCCGATTATCGAATTAAATTCGCCAAGGAAGAACTAAAAATAAAAAAATATTTTAACAAAACCACAATTACTTCAAATTCCCTTGCAAAAGAAAATCAACCTTTGGCTGACAACTGGGGATTAGTTCAAACCCATACAGATCACGTTTGGCAGAAAAATGTTTACGGACAAAATATTCTTGTGGCCGTCATCGATACAGGTATAGATCTGGAACACGAACAACTTAAAAATCAAATCGCAATGAATGCAGGAGAAATGGGTTTAGATAACCTTGGTCGTGACAAATCCACAAACCATATAGACGACGATCAAAATGGCCTTATAGATGATGTTGTGGGATATAGTTTTGCTAATAATAATGCCGACCCCACAGACCATCTTTCCCATGGCACCCATGTTAGTGGAATTATCTCTGCGGCTCACAACGATACAATTGCTGGGCCCAAAAGCTATATCCAAGGAATGGCCCCACAATCAAAAATTTTACCCCTTCAATTTATTGATCAAGAGGAGGGCGGATCCCTTTCTGATGCTCTCCGTGCTATTGACTATGCTGTGGTACGGGGAGCGCAAATAATAAATGCCAGTTGGGGAGGACCAGTTTGCTCCACAATATTAAGGGATCGCATTGAAAACTTAAACCAACAAGGAATCATCTTTGTTGCGGCAGCAGGAAATAATGGGGTTAATCTGGATTTGGACCCTGAGTTCCCAGCCGCATTCAATTTACCATCGCAACTAACTGTGGGTGCAGTGGGTCCCTTTGGAGCTCGCGCAGATTTTTCTAACTACAGCAGCACCAATGTTCATTTGTTTGCCCCCGGTGTTGATATTGTAAGCACCTTACCTGGCAACGCAGTTGGGACAATGAGTGGAACCAGTATGGCAACTCCTTTTGTAACTGGTGCTGTTGCGCTTTTATTAGGTGCTCAACCCCATGCAACACTGTCACAAATTCGACAAGCTCTTTATGATTCAGCTCAAATGAGTCGTTTTTACCAAAATGCCAGCCATGGTCGTCTTGACTTATCCCAAGCAATTGAGATTATAAGTGGCATTAAATAAAGGGTAAAAAAAGCATTATGAAAAAAATCTGGATTGCCGACCTAAAGGAACACATTGGTCAAACGATTCAATTGTCCGGCTGGGTTTACAGCACTCGTTCCAGCGGTAAGATTAAGTTCTTGCTGCTTCGTGATGGGACAGGCTTATGTCAATGTGTTTATTTTCGTGGAGAGTGTGAAGAACAATCTTTTAACAACTTTGAACAGCTTCAACAAGAGTGTATGGTTGAAATTAGTGGGACTGTACGCCTTGAACCTCGAAGCCCTGGTGGCGTGGAGATATCCGCAAAAAAACTCAGCCTAATTTCCTCATCCAACGCTTATCCCATCACACCCAAAGAGCATGGAACCGACTTTCTCATGAACCATCGCCACTTGTGGTTGCGCTCAAAAAGACAGGTCGCCATTATGAGAGTACGCCATGAAATTGTTCGTGCGATCAGGGATTTTTTTGATCACCGCGGCTTTACCCTGATTGATTCGCCCATTTTTACCCCTAGCGCTTGCGAAGGGACTTCCACTCTTTTTGAAACGAAATATTTTGAGGAAAAAGCTTTCTTATCTCAGAGTGGACAGCTTTATATGGAGGCCGCTGCTGCAGCCTTGGGAAAAGTTTATTGCTTTGGTCCAACTTTTCGTGCTGAAAAATCTAAAACACGTCGACACTTAATTGAGTTTTGGATGGTAGAGCCCGAAGTTGCGTTCAATGACCTTTATGACAACATGGAACTTGCGGAACAGTTTGTAGAGTACATTGTGCAGCGAGTGCTT
Organism: Bdellovibrionales bacterium; assembly: GCA_019695175.1. Taxonomy (GTDB): domain Bacteria; phylum Bdellovibrionota; class Bdellovibrionia; order Bdellovibrionales; family UBA1609; genus JAIBAM01. The sequence goes on along the minus strand of JAIBAM010000001.1, from coordinate 294,585 downwards.
AAAAACAAGAGCGAAGAGTTAAAATCTTTAGAAAGAAACACCTCTTTACTTGAAAAAATTAAAGCCCCATTCCCCAGACTCCACTACCAAGAAGCCGTGGAAATAATTAAAAAAGAAAATCCCGATTTTGTGGACGGTAATGACTTTGGTGGAACTGATGAAACCATTGTGAGTTCTAAATTTGAAACTCCTGTATTTGTCCACCATTACCCCTCTGCAATTAAAGCTTTTTATATGAAAGAAGATCCTAAAGAAAGTGGATCAAGTTTGAGCTGTGACCTCCTCGCCACTGAAGGGTACGGCGAAATTATTGGTGGAGGACAAAGAGAAGAGGATCTCAGCATTTTATTACAAAAAATAAAAGAGCACCAACTAAGAGAAGAAGACTTCGCGTGGTACATGGATCTTCGCAAATATGGTTCTTTTCCCCACTCCGGGTTTGGATTGGGAGTAGAAAGAACTGTGGGTTGGATCTGCGGTTTGCCTCACGTTAGAGAAACTATTGCTTTTCCTCGCCTCTATGGAAGGAACTATCCTTAGAAGTGAGAAGACCTTAGAAACCTATTCAGAGAGACCAGATCGGTAGATCTCTGAATAGGCTTCTAAAAGACTCCTTGAACAATAAGTTTGTTTTTAAAACAAACAAAATAAGTTAAACCTTCTAATAAACAAAGGACTAGTGATACGTATGAACAAGGACCCACAAACTACATTGGACAGACTCCACCAATTAGAATTACGAAATGAAGTTGCCTTTGCCGGAGGTGGTCCTGAAAGACAAACCAAACATAAACAAGGTGATCGTTTGACCGCTCGGGAACGGTTAGATGTCTTACTTGATCCGGGAAGTTTTGTTGAAGTGGATCGTTTTGTAACCCATCGCTGTACGAATTTTGGGATGGAAAACAACCAATTTCCAGGAGATGGAGTCATTACTGGTTACGGTCGAGTGAATGGCAAACTGGTCTATGTTTACAGTCAAGACTTTACTGTATTAGGCGGTTCCATGTCCCGAACCCAAGCAAACAAAATTTGCAAAATAATGGATTTAGCCATTAGAAATGGAGCCCCTCTCATTGGCCTTAATGACTCTGGGGGAGCACGAATCCAAGAAGGTGTGGAAGCCCTAGGTGGTTACGGCGATATATTTCTGCGAAATGTGACTGGTTCTGGAGTCATTCCACAAATCAGTGCAATCATGGGTCCCTGTGCTGGAGGTGCCGTTTATAGTCCTAGTTTGACTGACTTTATTTTTATGGTGAAAGACACAAGCTACATGTTTGTAACTGGTCCTGACGTGATTAAAGCCGTCACCCACGAAGAAGTCAGTAAAGAAGAACTGGGGGGAGCACTGACTCACAATCAAAAATCAGGCGTGGCTCACTTTGCAGCAGATAACGATAAACATTGTTTATTGTTAATTCGTGAGCTCCTGAGCTTTTTACCAGGAAATAACTTAGATGAAATTCCTATTTTACCGACAAAAGATTCCCCCGACCGCATGGAGGAATCACTCAATTCTTTTATTCCTGATAGTTCTAAAAAACCCTATGACATGAAAGAGCTCATCACCAAAGTTGTGGACGAAGGTTATTTTTTAGAAACTCAACAACACTACGCCCAGAACGTCATCGTAGGATTTGCGCGTTTTAACGGAAGAAGTGTGGGAATTGTGGCCAATCAGCCCGCTGTACTTGCTGGATGTTTGAACATTAGTGCTTCGGTAAAAGCAGCCCGTTTTGTTCGCTTTTGTGACGCTTTCAATATTCCAATAGTTACTTTTGTAGATGTTCCCGGTTTTCTCCCGGGAACTGACCAGGAGTGGAGCGGAATTATCACTCATGGAGCAAAACTACTTTACGCTTATGTAGAAGCCACCGTACCAAAAGTCACACTGATTACAAGAAAAGCTTATGGTGGAGCCTACGATGTGATGTCCTCTAAACATTTAAGAGGAGATGTAAACCTAGCTTACCCGACAGCAGAAATTGCCGTGATGGGTGCCGAAGGTGCAGTCAATATTATTTTTAGACAGGCCATCAAAGCTGCCGCTGATCCAGTTGAAGAAAAAAATCGGTTGGTCAACGATTACGAAAGTAAATTCGCCAACCCCTATATTGCCGCTGAAGTTGGATATATTGATGAAGTGATCGAGCCTGCTATGACTCGAAAAAGAATCATTGATAGCTTGGAAATGCTTAAAAATAAACGGGACCACAATCCGCCGAAAAAACACGGCAATATTCCTTTGTGAGGTCAACCCATGTTTGAAAAAATTCTCATCGCCAATCGAGGTGAAATTGCCGTACGGATCATTCGAACTTGCAGAGAGTTGGGGATACTTACAGTTGCAGTTTATAGTGATGCCGACAGGAATGGCTTTCATGTAATGCTTGCAGATGAAGCCTACCATATTGGACCTGCGCCTAGTCGAGAATCCTATTTAAATATTGAAAAAATCATTCAAGTGGCTCAGAAAGCTAAAGCCCAAGCCATCCATCCTGGTTATGGTTTTTTGAGTGAATCTCCAGCCTTTGCAAAGGCCGTTAATGATGCAGGGATCGCATTTATCGGACCTACAGTGGAAAATATTTTGGCCATGGGTGATAAACTCGCTTCACGAGAGCTTATGAAAAAAGCTCAAGTTCCCACCGTCCCAGGAAGTCAAGATGCCATAAAAAATCTCCAGGAGGCCGAACAGGTTGCAAACCAAATTGGGTACCCAATTATTATTAAAGCTTCTGCTGGGGGAGGAGGAAAAGGCATCCGTGTGGTTCACGACCCCAAAGAGCTTTCCAGCGCTCTCAGAGCTTGTCAGTCTGAAGGTCTTAATTATTTTAAAGATGATCGCGTCTTCATTGAACGTTTTATTCAAAATCCCAAACACATTGAAGTGCAAGTTTTTGGCGACACCCATGGAAATGTGGTTCATCTCTATGAAAGAGAATGCTCCATGCAACGTCGCCACCAAAAACTCATAGAAGAATCCCCTAGTCCATCAGTGCCCACACAAGTCCGTGAAAAAATGGGTCAAGTGGCCGTCACTGCCGCCAAGTCCATTCAATATGTTGGAGCAGGAACTATAGAATTTATTTTTGATAATAACACTAAAGAATTTTTCTTTATGGAGATGAACACTCGCCTTCAAGTTGAGCACCCTGTCACCGAATTGGTGGTAGGTCTGGATTTAGTGAAAGAACAAATTCGAGTGGCTGCAGGAAAGCCCCTTTCTTTCCGACAAGAAGATGTTAAACAAAGTGGTCACTCTATTGAACTTCGTATTTGCGCTGAGGATCCAATCACCTTTACCCCAAGTCCCGGTGTTATTCGAAGATATAGAACTCCCCAAGGACCCTTTGTAAGATTGGATAACTGCGCTTATCCAGGCTATGAAGTTCCCATACATTATGACCCTATGATAGCAAAACTAATTACATGGGGTAAAACCCGTGAGGAGTGTATTCGTCGATTGCAAAGAGCCCTGGCGGAATACATGTGCACCGGAATTAAGAGCAACATTGTACTTCATAAAAATATTCTTGTGCATCCCACTTTTTTGGATGGTACTTACACTACACAATTTATTGATCAACAAGTCGCAGGCAAAGAACAACGCGAACTGTTTATGTTTGTAGATGAACATGTATTTTTAATTGCTGCAGCTATAACAGCATACAATGATGCTAAATCAAGAGATGTTTCTGAATACAATTTAGCTAGTCACTGGCGAAAATTGGGTCGATTACGTCAACTGAGGAGTTAAGAATGTATTTTGAAGCGAAAGCCAATGGTATAAAATACCAAATGAATGTCAATGAATCTCGCACCCACTGGAAGATCTCATTAAAAACTGAATCTTCCGATTGGATGAACTATGACATTCCCAAACAAGACTTCCAGACAATTGATCAAACCATCTCTTTTATTTTTAAAAATAGTTCTTATTTAATTGACGTGATTGGAAAGGGAACGGAATACACCGTTTTCACCCGTGGGGCCCACAGTGTGGTGGAAATCTATAATGAAGAAAAGTTGCTGCACGAAAGTTTAAAGTCAGGTGGCAATTTAGGTCAATCCAATAGCTTAGTTTCTGGTATGCCAGGGAAAATAGTTAAGATTTTTGTAAAACCCGGTGATATTGTTAAAAAAGGAGATCCCCTTTTAATTATGGAAGCTATGAAAATGGAAAATGAAATGCGAGCCAATGGAGAAGCCCTTATTAAATCTGTTTCTGTCAAACCGGGCGATACAGTAGAATGTGGAGTCATACTTATCAGTTTTGAAAAACCGTCGGTATAATTTTTTATAGTTATTTTTTAAATGTGATTCTCCCTTCGCTTTCGCTCTAATTTAAGGATATTTATATGTCCCACCCAATCAAAAAAAAACAAAGAAAATCTGAGTTCAAGACCTCAAGCCAGATTCAACTTCAAGATGTTTACACTGAACAAAATTGGTCCCAAAACGAAAAAACCCTCAAGGAAAAACTCGGGCTTCCCGGTCAATTTCCCTACACTCGCGGGGTTCAAGAATCAATGTATCGTGGTCAGTTATGGACCATGAGACAATACGCTGGTTTTGGCTCAGCAAAAGAATCCAATCAGCGCTACAAAATGCTCATTGAGAAAGGGACCACTGGATTGAGTGTGGCCTTTGATCTTCCCACCCAAATGGGTTACGACTCCGATCACATTATGGCCTCAGGAGAAGTTGGAAAAGTGGGCGTCGCTATTTCCTCGATTGAGGACATGGATCTTTTGCTTCAGGACTTACCTTTAGAAAAAATCTCCACTTCCATGACGATTAACTCAACCGCAAGCATTTTGCTGGCCTTATATATTGGCGTGGCTCAGAAAAGAAACATAAATTCCTCCGAGCTCAGGGGCACCATCCAAAATGATCTTTTAAAAGAGTACATTGCTCGGGGAACCTACATTTTTCCACCTCGTCCCAGTCTCAGAATTATTACCGATATATTTGCCTACTGTGCACAACATGTACCCAACTGGAACACCATAAGTATCTCTGGGTATCATATTCGCGAGGCAGGAAGCTCTGCCGTCCAAGAATTGGCTTTTACCATCGCCAATGGAATCACCTATGTGCAATGCGCTCTCGATAAGGGGTTGAATGTAAATGATTTTGGTAAGCGGCTCAGTTTTTTCTTTAATTGCCACAATCATTTCTTCGAAGAAATTGCTAAGTTCCGTGCCGCCCGTAGATTATGGTCCCATTTCATGAAAAATCGATTTCATGCCACAGATCCCCAAGCACTAAAACTACGCTTTCACACTCAAACCGCAGGATCTACATTGACCGCTCAACAACCAGAAAACAATATTGTACGGGTGGGATTGCAAGCACTTGCAGCAATCCTTGGAGGCACTCAAAGCCTTCACACCAATTCGATGGATGAAGCTCTAGGATTGCCTACAGAGCAAGCCGCTACGATTGCTCTGCGAACTCAACAGATTATTGCCCATGAATCAGGTGCTGCTGATGTTATAGACCCCCTTGCCGGCTCTTACTATTTGGAATCACTCACTGATGAACTCGAAAAAAGGGCGTTGGAGTACATCGAAAGAATTGAATCTCTTGGTGGTGTTGTCTCTTGCATCGAATCCGGCTGGATCCAAAGTGAAATTCAAAACTCCGCCTATCATTACCAAAGGGAGGTAGAAGCTCAGCGGGAAATTGTCGTAGGAGTCAACCAATTCACACAAAAATTTGACCCTCCCAAACCCCTTAGGATTTCAGAAGAAGTCGCTAAAGAACAAATTCAGCGCTTACAAAATTTTAAAAAAAATAGAAGCCCCGCCCAGATTAAATCACTTCTGGCTCAAGTGGATCAATCCGCCCAATCCCAAGAAAACTTGATGCCTTCAATCATTCAAGCTGTAAAGGGCGGCTCCACCTTAGGCGAAATCAGCGATCAATTACGTCAGGTGTTTGGACAACATAAAGAAACTATAACTATTTAGAAGGCACAACATAAAGAAACCCTCAAAATATCCATCAATATTTAAACTAAAAAAATTTATGGCAAAAATTTCTTTCATAAAAAAAATGGACCCCGTTACAGCGGAGAATGGGAGCAACCTACTTACAGCTTTACTCAACGCAGGAATACCGGTAGCAAGCTCCTGCTATGGCGATGGTGTTTGCGCCAAATGTCGACTTGAAATTCTCCAAGGGATGGAAAACCTGAGCGAAGAAAAGGAGATAGAAACCTTTTTAAAACAAAAAAATAAAATGGAAAAATCTCAACGTATCGCTTGTCAAGTCAAACTATCCGGTGACATTGTCGTCGACGCCACTTACTGGTGATTATACATTCTGAATTAATATTATCGATGTTTAATGGGTGCAGAATAGAAAATTCGAGCATTCTTACAAAAAAACGTAACTGGTCTCAAGCGAACGTCGACCAGTTACAAATATGCAGATAAATATTAAATCTAAGCCCCTTTCAGAGTCCGATTGTCAGATCAAACCCAAAGATTTTGTCACACTTAGATGCAGCATCTCCAAACAGACTCTAATTGCTGATTGCGAGAAGTTTTATCTTACAAACCTTAATTTGTTTGAAAAGAATAAAAATGAGCTCCAATCTATAAAGATTATTAAACTTTAGCTTTTGGGTGAACCGTATAGGTCTGACAATACCCTTTGTTATGAACCAAAATCCCTGGAACCGGCACGAGCACACATTTGCCAGGCAACTTCCCATCAATCTCACCTTGAAAAAAGTTACAGTTATGGCAAAACTGCTTTTTTGCAGGAAAAACTTTACCATCAGCTAAAGTTTTATCCACTCGAGTGAGCTTCTTATTTTTCTCAGCTTTTTCAGCATCCTCCACATAATTCATATTTGTAAGAATGGTAACAGCCTGTTCATTTTCTTTACTTTTGTCCTTTTTTTTAGTCATATCCACAACACGATCAACGACTTTAGCCGCCTCGGCCCAAACTTTATTCCCTAAAGCTAAGAGTTGAGGACCAACAAGTGCTGTAATTGCACCGATTCCAGAAATTTTTAAAAAACTTCTTCTTGTTGCATTTAAATTTGCATCACCCATCCAGCCCATTTTGCCTCCTTTAAGATTGCCTGCTGTGAACAGCAGTTCCGAATGTATTAAGATTCTTCGATAAAGAACCTTTAGAAGTGATACACCAATTGGTATTGAAAGCTAATTGAAAATTAGCAAAACAGAAACTTTTTTTATCAAAGTTAATTCGGAGTTTAGACCAAACCCCTGGTTTTGATCTGACTTGGTATTTCTTTTGCTAATCCCCTTGACTAGGGGGTATCCATGTTAAACAAAAATGTATCTAATCACATCTTTTCAATTCCATTCTTAATTTTAAGTCTTATTTCCTGCTCTAAAGAAAAATCCAATGAAGTGGATGACTTTAAGCTTTCCCCGCCACATGTGGAACGAAATGGGGTGAAAAATATTCTTTGGCGAGAAATCAACCAGATGGATATTTTTGAGACCCTTCCTAACGATGAAATTGTATTCAATCCTGCAGACAATATTTTGAATTATGAGATACAAATTGAATCTCGTTGTTCTGCAGGCAAGGTGAATTCAAAAGAATTACAAACTTGGCAAAACCCAAGTCGAATTAAAATAAAACAACTTGTTCCAATAACCGCCTTGTTGAGTCCTCCAGGAACAATTCAAACCTGTCGGTTTGATATGATGGCTAAAAATAAAAAAGGATCCCGACATATCTTTAACCTTCCCAAAGTTCAATGGGTCAGTTTCAATGAAGGGGATGGTATTATTTTTAAAAAAGAAGGCCTGATCGTTAACACTGATGCCGCTCAGGTTCTAAAAATTCCTCTGGCCCGATGGGATCAATATTGGCTTGTCCCACAAAACCCGCAACTTAATCTAGTTATGGACTGCCTACATCATAAAATTCCATTGCTGGCCGGAGGTCGAATTGTTCCCATGGTACAATTTTCTTACGAAAATGCAGAAGCAAGGGACAATAAGCAAAATCTACCTATGTCTTTTTACCCCAAACAGTTTTGTCGTATTACTAACTATGAAAATGGTCATCGGATGGATTTTTCCACTCTTGTTGAAGTGGAGGTTCCTATTCTCCGTCCTCAAGTTTCCTGGAAACCTGCCACCGTGGCTTACCCAAAAAGTCCAGTGGTCTTGGGACAAATCAAAATTTTGAACCCATTCGACTTTACTCTCGTCATTGAAATACCCCCCTTTGGCAAACAAACTGCAGATATCATTACAGTCTATGGATACCAAACCCTCATCAAATCACTTAAAAAAACTCTACAATTAAAGTTTGATATTTTAGAAAAATCGAGTCCCTTCCCTGTGGAAAAAAGTGGGGAAGTGACTCGTATTCACCTTCCCCCTAAAGAATTTATTTTACTTAATGTTCTGGAACCTAGAATCTACCATTGTTTAGTGAAACCAGGATCTGACAGGGCCTATATGACGGAAGGTATAGATTACGTTCAGTTTACAGAGAATCTAGGACCTGACTTACTCTACATGGTAAAAAACAAAGAAGGGGATCCTGAATGGAATTTAGCCGGAAGAATCAACGTGGTTCCCTCGGGCGAAGTGATCACACTACCTGTTGTAGGAGTGGAATACCCAATCAACCCGAACGTTTACACTTTTGAAGAAGTGCTCAAAAGACTCTCCACAGAAGGAGAGTGTATTTTTAGATAACCACCACCACTTTAACTATAGACTTTAATAATTAACCTGTACTGCTGATACAGTGCGGAAGTGGAACTGCTCAACACCCGGGAGGTCTCACTATTTTATTTTTCTAAGAGAGCAAAATGAATTGGTAGCCCTTCCCTCAGAAACAAATTTTCAAACTGGGTGATAAAATTAGTTTTGCTCCAACAAGAATGATGCAAGTCCATTGTTGAACCCACAATATGATAAGGACTTTTCTGAATCTGTTCCATAGCATCCAAAAAGTAATCCTTATTATCCGTTTTAAATTCTACTCGAGAACCCTTTTTTTGTACTTGGTGGAGTCGAAGTAAAAAATCCAGTTGAACCAAACGATGTTTTTTTTGACTGGTTTTTACCCAAGGATCGGGAAAGTGAATGAAAACATCATGAATCTCTTCAGGGGCAAAAATCTGATCCACATGTACAGCGTTATAGCGCATCACTTTGGCGTTCAAACAACCCGATCGAACCGCTCGACGGATGGTTTGAATCAACGGCTTATATTTGAGCTCAATTCCCAATAGTTGACGTTCAGGAAAACATTGGGCCCGATGAGCAAAGTGATAACCATTTCCCGTTCCAATTTCAAGATCCAAAAAAGCTTCTGAACCCATCCCAAATTGATTTTTTCTCCAATGCCCCTTATTCTGAGGTGCCATTTCCTCATCTAAACAATAGGAAGAATACTCATGATACATGGAATGAATGTATTCATTGGGCTTAGGAATATTTTTTGTTTTACCAATTTTAAGTTGAGCTCCACGTGACATAGCCGATGGCATAACAAAACCAACTCTAAAACTCAACCCTCACTTTTTTCCTGATCCTCCATAACACAACAAAAATATAAGGAAAGAATCTTATCTATAAAGTTTACAGACTCACTTTATCTTTGCATAATGTGTGAAAAACAAAATGCGGGTAAAGAACTTTCATTATCCAAAATAAACCTGGTTATTAAAATAATACGTCCGTCAACTTCTTAAAGATCTATTCGGTTGCAGGAGTCCTCAAATATGAAAACCCTCTTTATATTTATTTTTTTTCTTACAGTTAATAACCCTGTTTACGCAATTCCGACCTCGGGACATAAAATCATGATTGCAGGACCTTCCGCACATGCCGTCACAACATTACAAGATATTTCTGATGCTGGAGGAAATGTTGTCGATGCTGCTGTGGCTGTGGCACTAACCCTCGCTGTCACAACACCTTATTACGCAGCCCTCGGAGGTGGTGGTTTCGCCATGATACGAATGGATAATAAAGTAGAAACCCTTGATTTTAGGGAAGTGGCTCCAAAAGATATTGAAAAGATCAGTTTTACCAAAAACCCTGAGGGTACTGGAAACACTAGGAAGGGTGGCCGTTTCATTGGAGTGCCTGGTCTCCCAGCAGGCCTCAAAGCCCTTCACCAAAAATACGGCAAACTCCCTTGGAAAAGATTATTTGTTTCCTGTCTTAGGTTAGCCCAGGAAGGATTTCGAGTCTCTGGAGAATGGGTCCATAACACCCAAACTGAATATAAAACTTTTAATGAAGCCGGACGAAAATATTTTCTTAAAACTGACAAATCACATTACCAACCAGGACAACTACTTAAACAAATTGCATTGGCTCAAGCACTTCTGGAATTCCGCAACAAGGGAGTCGACGGATTTTATCAAGGAGCTGTCGCACGTGATTTGATTAAATCTGTTCTAAACAACGACGGCACCCTTACAGCCCAAGACTTAAAAGACTACAAAGTGAAATGGCGTGAACCTTTAACAACAAACTTTTTTGGATATAAAATTTATTTAATGCCTCCACCAAGTAGTGGTGGCGTGATTCTTAAAACAGCATTGGGATTAACCGAGAAATTAAACCTACCAAAATATAAACTCCTCAGTGTCGACGAGCTTCACCTTATGAGTGAAATTCTTTCCCACTCCTTCCGGGGCAGAATGCTCTTGGGAGATCCAGATTTTAATAAAATCCCCATTTCTTATTTATTGAGTACAAACTACCTTAATGAGCTATTCGGTCACATTCACTTAGAAAAGTCCTCATTAATTCCCCCGATTAAAGACACCACGGTTGAAGGACAAGAAACAACACATTTTTCCATTGCCGATAGTGAGGGTAATTCCGTGGCTTTCACTGTAACATTAAATGGACGTTATGGTTCGGGTATTGTGAGCGAGCGTTTTGGTATTGCGCTGAACAATGAAATGGATGATTTTACTTTTTCGGATTCCAAAGAAAACAAATTAAGTTTATCACAGGGCTCTAACAACCGACCTCAATCCGGAAAAAGGCCATTAAGTTCCATGAGTCCTACAATTGTGGAAAAAGATAACAAACTTGTTTTAAGTTTGGGAGCCCCTGGAGGAACGCAAATCCCCAGTGCTGTATACCAAGTTCTCTATCGACATCTTATCAATCTACTGAATATTGATGAAGCCATTCAAGCTCCACGACTGCATCATCAATACAATCCAAATAAAATTAATTTAGACGAACATCGTTTTAGTCCTGAAATCACCAATGCTCTTATCCAGAAAGGACATGAACTGAATTACAAGTTCTTTGCCAGAACTTATGCGGTCAAATTAAGAACTGATGGTACTTTGGAGGCTGCCTTTGATTCCCGCGGGGAGGGTGCTGCGGGGGGGTATTAAACCAGGTTGAACACTCAATGTCTTCTGAACCGAGATTGAACAAAACGCAATTTTTATTATAACTTTGTTCTCTGCTAAACCCAATAAACACAGTTTATTTTAACTCGTAGGCGGATGAAACTGGGCTGGTTCTAGTGGGGATCGCAGGTCTTCCAACTGAACTGGGATTTGTTCCACAAACTTTTCAACTCTTATAGGGCAATTTCCAAGACTGCAAACACGACAATAGGCCTTGCGACATGGATCCACATGAAAGTTCATTTCTCCACCATACTCATATTTTTGAATCACGGAATTTTCAAAAGAATCTACAACATTATGAATTTGTTTCACATTCCAAAACTCAGGCATAACCACGTGGGCATCTATATGGTGATACCAACCGGATCGAATCACTCTAACATGGTGAATTTGAATAATTCCTGGCTCAAGGCACGAGGCAAAAATTTGGACTAAAGTTTGGAGAGTTTGTGGATCTTCCTGATCCATAAGCCCTCCAATTGATTTTACTACCAGTAAAAATCCAGTTCTCCCCAACCAAAGACCTACAGCACAGGCCAAAAACATATCCAACCAAAACCATTGGGTAAGATAAGTAAGCAACAGCCCCACAATGACTCCCGCACTGGTCCAAAAATCTGCAATTATGTGCTCTCCGCTGGCTACAAGCGCTACTGAACTCAAAACTTTTCCTTTATACTTTAAATACTTCCCCAAAACGTAATTAACCAGAGCTGCCAAAGCCACCAAAATCAAACCTTGATCTAAATGATGGACCCTTTCTCCCCGCCAAAAAGCCTGGATGGCTTCAAATATAATCATTATTGAAGCAAATGAAATCATTCCACCTTCAAATGCCGAAGAAAAGAATTCGATTTTACCATGACCGTAAGGATGGTCTTCATCCTTGGGTTTTGCCGCATACCAAATCACACCTAAAGTGATGAAAGCTGCCAAAACATTCACGATACTTTCCATTGCATCCGAAAATATCGCTTGGGAATCCGTTAAATTATGGGCCCAAAATTTAATTAACATTAAAATCACACTTACAAACAAAGAAATCCCAGCAGCATAATTTCTTTGCTGTAATTCCTGATGACTTAAAAATTGATCCTTAATCCCCAATGTCTCCACCTTTACCAAATTAAAAAAACCAATGAAATAAACCAAGGGCCGTTCGAAATACTCTATGATTCCTCTTAATAAGAATCAATGAAGTCTATCTAATGATAAATTCAGTTTTAAAATTTTATTTTTGAGATTCAGAAAAGAACTCTACTCGGTTCCTTCCGTTTTGCTTTGCTCGATATAGAGCTTGATCTGCCCAACGCACCAACCCCCGCGAATCCACATTTATTTGTGAAGGCATAACGACGGCACATCCAATGCTCGCGGTTAGTTGAATTTCATGACGATCAGATTTAAATGTTCTGCGCTCGATCCCTTCACGAAGTCTTTCGGCAAAAATTTGAGCCCCTATAAAATCAATTTCTGTTAAAACAATTAAAAACTCGTCTCCACCATAGCGTGCTGCAAAATCTACTTTGCGAATATTATCTCGGATCATTTTTCCCACTTGGGTAAGGACAAAACTGCCAAATAAATGATCATGGTGGTCATTCACTTTTTTAAAATAATCCATATCCATCATCATGACACAAATTGTTCTTTTGTATCTCCTGGCTCGATCCAATTCAAAATCCAATTTTTTGTACAATGACCTCATATTGTAAAGACCTGTAAGATCATCTATATCAACCAGTTCTTTTAATTTCCCATTCGCAATTTTTAAATTATCATTTAGATCTTTAATTCTTAACTGAGCTCTCACCCGAGCGAGAAGTTCCAACACATCAAATGGTTTACGAACATAATCGTCTGCACCAGCATCTAAACCTTTAGTAACATCTTCAGTACTTGATCTTCCGGAAACAAAAATCACCGAAACGTACTCATCTCTGACTCTTAGAATTTTTAGTGTTTCCATGCCGCTTAACCCTGGCATATTTATATCAAGTAAAACTAAATGAGGACGCCAGCTATTCATCTTTTCAATAGCTTCTTGGCCTGAGGATGCCTGTTCTACTTTAAATCCCTCAAACGCCAATGCTTTACCTACAATACTTAAACAGGCCACATCATCATCAACAATAAGGATTTTTCGTTTTGCATCTATTCTGGTTGGCATGAAGTTCCTTTAAAAGGAAAAAAGACGTAAAAAAATGGTACCACTAAAATTAAATAAATGACCCCAATCTATGGTCTAGAAATCTTAAACTGAAACTAATCTTTATGGTGATCCGTATTTTAGGCTGGTTCAATAAGAGTGAGTGCCGTCGGAGCCTTTAAACTAAATCTGGAGGACAACCATGGAAGGTGAAACACTTATCAACGAAGTCGCCCTCGCAACTGGACTTCCTGTTGAGTGGGTGAAAATTGAACTTAAAAAACTAATTTATGAGCAAGGGCTTAAAATAGAAACTCTCAATCTTTCCCACCTTCGAATCATTCTTGCAGATTACTTACAAGATACTTTGATCAAAGCAAAAAAAGAAATGGACCTACATCAACTTTAAGTATTTAGAAAGGGACGCTGCCCCTGCGTTCCCTCTAATTAAGCTGTGAGTCAAAAAAGATTTGAGGCAGCAGCAAAACAAACCATGAGAAAAAAATAAAGTTTATTATTGTTTTTCTACAGCGACAGAAATTGTGGCTTCAATTTTTTCACCCAATTTAACCACAGCACTAAATTGACCCAATGTTTTAATGGGTTCTTCCAAATGAATGTCCCGTTTGTCGACAGAGAATCCTAATTTCTCCAACTCATTCGAAATATCTAATGTTGTAACTGAACCGAAAAGTTTATCAGAAGCACCTGCTTCTTTAATGAACTTAATCACTTGTCCATTCATTTTTTCCACAATAGTTCGTCTTTCCAAAGCCATTTTCTTTTTGCGAACTTCAGCAACTTTTTGCAAGTGTTGCCATTCTTTCATTCTTTTTTCGGTAGCCACTTGGGCTAGTTTTCTAGGAAAAAGAAAATTACGGGCAAAACCGTCCTTTACGTTAACTAAGTCGCCCAATTTACCCACATTTTTTACATCTTTTTGTAAAATTACCTTCATTTTATCCTCACTTTTTAAAAATCTTTCGATCCATCGATAATTTCTTTCTTGCCAGTCGCACCCTAAATCCCATCCAATAATCCGCAAAACCAATTAAACTTACTAGAATAAACAGTTGTGTCACCAAAACTGTTAAGAAAAACACTCTCCAAATCCACCCCACACGCATCAAAGCAAAAAAGGTGGTTATGACAGCCAAACCTTGTAAAAAAAAGATCACAATACAAACGTTCAAAAAATTGGTTGCAATGATAGCCAACCAACCTGGAGTTCCCTTCAAAAAGGCTCCCGCAAATGAGAAAAGAAAAGTCCAAACCACAATGTCTGGCACAGTAAAATGGTTCAAACGAAGAGATTCCAGACCACTTTTCAATCCAAAAATTTTACTCACCCGATCGCTCAGCAACCACGAAATAAACAAAGAAAAAATGAACAAAATAATCACCAATGAGGGAATTTGCTGAGTAATTTCTTGAGCATTTAACTTAATGAGCTCATTCCAGCGAGGCACTAAACTCAACTGTGTTTCCACTTGTTGAATTATAATTTTAGGCCATCCCGGGCCTATTTTTTCTATCCAAATTGCAAAAGCCGCAAAAATAAACGCGAGGGGAAAAAGAACAGACCAAAATCCAATATTGAATAAAGTCATTCTCTTTTTTTCCAACTCAGCAGCTAAACCCACAGTCAAACCCACACAAGCAAAGAAAGCCGCCAAAGGGATCCAGTGAAACAACAATAAAACAACAACTGATCCCACAGTGATAACCCAATACAACCACCCCCCCAAATGCAACCTGAGCGCACGAAGGGGGGCCGCGCCAAATACTCCTGTCAGAGCAGTAAGAACCACAGCCCAAACATATAGGGCGAATATTTTTAATGGATGTCGTATGGAATCTAACACCAGAAAACTCCCTGAGGACTTAAAAGGAATTGGGACAAAAAACCCTAATCCATGTCTCCTTCATCCATATCGTAGATTCCGCCACCATTTCGTCCTTCATCACGACGCCTATTGAAAGAACCACCTTCACGGGAATCCCCACGGTCCCCTCTTTCACTGCGCGCTGCACTCATTTGAGCTCGACGAGCTTGGGCTTTTGCTTCCCTTTCACTCTCTCGTTTCAAAGCTTCAACTAGGGAGGTTTTAAACTGATCTACAAACTTTACTAGATTAATCCGGTCATCCAATCTCATATGGACAAACCGAAGGACTTTATCATTAATCCTCATCGTACGTTCCAACTCTGCGATACAGTTTCCCTTTGCGGTAAATGTCGTATGAAAATAAGTTCCACGGGTCATTTTTTCCACGGGATTGGCCAAACGACGTTTTCCCCATGTGTCCAAATGATTTACTTCTCCCTGGAAGGATTTAATAATTTCTTTATTTTTTCGGAAAAGACTTTTTTGTTCTTCTTCATTAGCGTCTGGGTGAAGAACCACAACGGCTTCATATTTTCTAAGCTGAGAATCAATGGCTTCAGTCATAAAATTCCTTTCGGTTAAAGCCCCAAGCATTTATAATTAACGCGTTCTTGCGTTTGACGCCGGGAGCAAGGAGTTGCAAAGGGTTTGGCTTAACACAAAGCGGGCTTTAAGAACAAGAAAATTCCTCGATCTACTTAAGGACCGGTTCGGAAAATTTACGTTAGACTCCGAACAAACGCTAAGCAAATCATAGTAATTATAAAAAATAAGGTGGGTTGTCTGAAAATACGAATACTCAACGGAACTCAAGCACAGCAAGAGTGGGAACTGAGGGACGGATTTAGTATAGGAAGATCACGGGGGGACATCCTACTCGATGATAGCCGGGTTTCTGGACTGCATGCCACGGTACAATACGACACCCTCAATCAAAGTTGGTTGCTCAAAGATAACAAATCCAAGAATGGGATTAAGATCGACGGTCAGGTCACTCCTTTTGTTGTATTAAAACCAAATTTAAAATTTTTCATTGGTCAGACTGAATTTCAAGTGGTGGAAGAAATAAAAACAGGTTCTGAGGAATTACTGACTCAAGTGAATGCAACCATAAAATCTTCGCAAAACAGCCCCCAAAATTCACCCGAAGCTCCTCCTCCTCCCCCGGATAAACTCCAAGAGTCACAAAAGGAACGCCGAAGATGGCATGAAATCCTAGCAGATTATTTTTTAAAAAATATTCCCACTCGCCAAAACCATTCCAATGAAGTTACTGCTTTGGAATTTCCCGTTCGACTTACTTTTCTAAGTGGAGTTCAAAAGCAAACGCGATGGACTCTAGGTTATGGCCCTCGCCATGTTGGAGCTCACTCTACAGATTTACCTATTTTTGAATCCGGCGCCCCCCCCTTTTGCTTTTCTATTTTACCAAGACCTCATGGGGTTGATTTCCAAACGGATTCTCCTGATTTAGTTTTGATTAATGGCAATTCTTTGCCACATAGATTATTAGAACATGGTGATATAATTTCTTTTGGTGAAACTAGAATTGAAGTGGAAATAATTAAATGAGCATGACAGCGAAAGCAACAGGCACCTTTAGTAGTTTTGATGGAACAAATATTTACTATGAAGTTAGAGGAGATGGCCCCCCTCTAATTATGGCTTACGGTATCGGCTGCCTTACGAATCATTGGACCCAACAGATTCGTTACTTTTCTCAAAAATACACCACCATTGTCTTCGATTATCGAGCGCACCACAAATCTGAAATGCCTGCGAGTCGAGAAAATCTAAACATCGACTCCCTCGCTCAAGATGTTAAGTCCCTACTTGATCATTTAAGCTTGGAAAAAGTCAGTTTATGGGGTCATAGTTTTGGGGTTCAAGTGGCAGTCAGAGTCTTTGATATGTACCCGGATCGTATTCACAATTTGGTTTTGATCAATGGTTTTGTGTCCAACCCAATGCAAGGAATGTTTGGCAATGAAATAGCAAGTTCCTTTTTTCGATTGTTCAAAGAGGGCTATCGATATCTTCCTGAAACCTTTTCTTTTTTATGGAAGGCATCCATTAATAATCCCATTGCTATCCAGTTAAGTGCCCTAGCAGGGGGATTTAACCTTCACTTGACCAGCTTTAAAGATATCGAGGTATATGCACGCGGGATTGCCTCTATGGACCTCAATTCTTTTCTCACACTTTTTGACAATATGATGTCCTATGATGGGAAACCCGTTTTAGATCGAATCCATGTCCCTACACTCATCATTGGTGGAAAAAAAGATTCCGTCACTCCGCAAGCGGTCCAAGAAGAACTCCATAGACGGATCCGTTCCAGTCAACTCCTTATGGTTCCTTATGGCTCCCATTGCACCCAGTTAGATATGCCAGATTTGGTCAATCTCAAAATTGAGCAATTTTTAAGCTCACTTCCATTCTAAGTTCTTGTTTAAAAAATCAAACCCACTGCCTACGAAAGTAGACCGTGGGTTTGAAGTAGAATTAATTTTTAATTTATTTTTTTAGTTCTTTATTGGTAAGCTATGGCGTCCACATCAAAGCCATACTCATTCACTGTGTCATCGGATAAAAACTCAACTACGACCGTATCTCCGACCACTACGGGTGAAAAGGAGTCATCCTTTTTACCACTCCAGGAACCAAATACCTTTCCATTTGCATCTTTAAAGGTCACTCGGTCATAACTAGCTTCTGTGCGGAATTTACTAAAATGTAACGAAAGCTTGACTGCACCATCTACATGGAGAGTCCAAGAATTCTTATACAGATTCGCATAGGGATGTGGAGTGGAAGCCTCTGCAGTTACTTTTTGCCAGTTAATAGGATCTTCTGGATCCAATGGAGCCGGAGTGTCTGTTAAAGCATAATAAGCATTTACTAATCCACTGCTAACCATTTTACCTCGCAAGGAGCTCAAAGGTCTTGCCGTTTTAATGATTCTGGCTTTGATATCAGAGTAAGTCATTTCTGGAAAAGCTGATTTTAAAAGTACAGCCACACCAGTTACATGGGGAGTCGCCATTGAAGTTCCAGACCAACTGACCAAACCATTCGGAGTAGTACTTAGTACGTTTACTCCTGGTGCAGCAACATCCACCGAAGTTTTTCCGTAAGAACTGAACTCAGCCAACTCACCTCGACTGTCTATTGCAGCTACAGAAATAATGTTATCCAAATCATAGCTCGCCGGGTAACCAGGAGTTGAATCATTGTCGGCACTATCATTTCCTGCTGCAGCTACAAATAAAATTCCTGCATCACGAGCTCTTTTAATCGAATCATAGAGCTCCTGGCTAAAGTTTCCGCCACTCCAAGAGTTGGTAGTCATAGTCACTTTCATCTGGGTTGTGTAATCAATGGCTTTTATAGCATCGGCCAATGTTCCACTACCCGAAGCTGATAAAAATTTGACACTCATGACTCTTGTGTTCCACGCCACTCCCACAAGACCCAAACCATCATTTCCTCGGGCCGCAATGGTACCTGAGGTGTGGGATCCGTGACCGTGATCATCTTTAGTGTCCCCATTATTTTTTATAGCATTGAAGCCATAAACATCATCTAAAACTCCGTTACCATCATCATCTACATTGGGCAGACCATTTTTTTCTACTTCATTAACCCACATGTTTTCTGCTAAATCCGGCAAACTGTAATCAACACCCGTATCAATACTGGCAACAACCACATCACGATTTCCTGTCTCTAATTGCCAAGCTCTTTGGACATCAATGTCTATACCTGGCTTACTTTCGATTTCACCCATGTCGCCGACACTCTTTTGGCCTGTATTAATCAGCCCCCAAAGTTTTCCCAACTCAGGATCATTGGGCAGTTCTGACGTTCCTCCAACAACATAGTAAAGATAGTTTGGCTCAGCTCGTTCCACCAATTTATTACTAAGAAGTGCTTTAATTCCTGAACTTGTTTTTTCTACCAAGGGTCGACGAACTAAAATGGCATTTGAAGCAGGGGATAATCTTTCAACAACTTGAGCTTTTAAGACAGACTCTAAATAAACATTACTTAAAACTGCCATATTGTTATTTTTAAGTTTAACAACATACTCGCCGGGAACTGCCGAGGGTCGATTCGGCATTTTGGACTTAGCCAACGCTCCATTACAAGTCATCAAAACCATACTTAATAAAATAGGTCTCATTCTTCCCTGATTCATTCATTTCCCCCTATATCCATCCATTGGATATTTATTGTGGGCGATTTCTCCTTCCATGGCCTCTAAGGAATCATTTTCCGTAAGATTGGGAGATCTATTTATTACCCTCAATCCTACGGTAATTAATCTTTGTTGAATCCTTCAACAGTTCACCCATTGGTTCCAAAATGGTACCAATGGGTTCTTTCACTGAGCCAGTAAAAAATCAGGTTTTGATTAGATTTTTGTTTAGAACATCACCTAAGTCCTGAAAAAAAAAGCACGGTTTTTGTTTTCAGGACACGGAAATTAAGCGGCTGAGGCTGAGGGATGTTTTGGTTTTTTACCCATCTTTGTAGCCGGCAACCTTTTTTTTGCATCTTTGTGATCGAAGACTAAAGAAAAGACCTCATCCAAATTTTCCACAAACATAAAATTGATCTTTTCTTTATATTCTTTAGGAATTTCAAGTACATCCTTCTTGTTTTGTAGGGGAACAATCACTGTGGAAATACCAAAGTTTAAGGCAGCCAAAGCTTTTTCTTTAATACCACCTACTGGTAAAACCCTCCCGGCCAGAGTAATTTCCCCCGTCATCGCCACATCACATCTTACCGGAACTCCTGTAACTAAACTGGTTAAAGCGGTTGCCATAGTCACTCCTGCCGAAGGACCATCCTTTGGAATAGCTCCTGCAGGAAGATGAATGTGCAATTCATTATTTTCAAACCAATCTGACTCAATACCCAATTCATCTGAATGAGCCCTGGCGTAAGACATAGCCGCCCGCGCTGATTCTTTCATAACGTCGCCTAACTGACCGGTTAAAATCAGTCCCCCTTTGCCTTTCATTCTTAAAACTTCAACAAAAAGAACTTCGCCTCCAGCTTGAGTCCAAGCCAACCCAGTAGCAATACCCACGTGATTCTCTTTCAATTTCTCTTCACGTAAAAATCGAGGCGCACCCAATAAGTCTGTGACAGACTCAGGAGTCACAATAACTTTCCCTGTTTCCCCAAATACAAATCTTTTTGCCACCTTTCGACAAACAGAGCCCACTTCACGTTCTAAATTTCTTAACCCAGCCTCCCGAGTGAAACTTGAGATTAAACTCCTGAGCCCTTCATCGGTGAATTCAATTTGAGATTCGTTAATCCCATTGGCTTCTATTTGCCTCGGCACTAAATGCTTTTTAGCAATCATGAGTTTGTCGGTTTCGGTGTAACCACTAATTGAAATGGTTTCCATACGATCCCGCAGGGCCGCAGGGATGTTCTCAAAAACATTCGCTGTAGCAATAAACAAAACTTTACTTAAATCAAAATCAACATTCAGATAATTATCACGAAAAGTCGCATTTTGTTCTGGATCTAGAACTTCCAACATTGCCGCACTGGGATCTCCTCTAAAATCTGAGCCCAATTTGTCTATTTCATCCAACACAATAACCGGATTATTTGTTTTCACTTGTTTCAGGGTTTGAATGATTTTACCCGGCATGGCTCCTACATAAGTTCGCCTGTGACCCCTAATTTCAGCTTCATCTTTTACTCCGCCCAGAGCAATTCTAAAATATTCCCTACCCATAGCGCGAGCAATGCTCTTGCCCAGCGAGGTTTTTCCCACTCCTGGAGGACCCAGAAAACATAATATAGGTCCCTTAAGGTTTTTCTCTTTTAACTTTCGAACTGCTAAAAACTCTAAAATTCTGTCTTTTACTTTCCCCAAATCAAAATGGTCCTCATCCAAAATTTTTTGTGCATGGAAAAGATCCAAATTATCTGTCGTTGATTTAGCCCACGGTAATTCCACCAACCAATCTAAATAGGTTCGCACCATGGAAGCCTCTGAAGCATCTGGATGCATTCTTTCCAAACGCCCCAATTGTTTAAGGGCCTCTTCTTGTACCTTCTCAGGCATTTCTGCATTTTTGATTTTCTCACGCAGTTCTTCAACTTCTTCAGATTTAGTATCGTTCTCACCCAATTCACTTTTAATAGCTCGCATTTGTTCTCTTAAAAAATACTCTCTTTGGCTTTTTGACATTTCGTCTTTAGCTGTATTTCGAATCCGCGCCTGCATTTGTAAAACTTCTAATTCATTGGCCAAAATTTCATTTACAAATTGCAATCTCACTTTTGGATCTTGGGTTTCTAAAACTCTTTGAGCATCGGAGACTTTCAATCCTAAATTGCTCGCAATCAGATCTGCGAGTCTTCCCGGGTCAGTAACATCATCAAGAACTAATAAAATATCTGGTGATAACATCCGTCCTAAAGCAATTATTTTTTCTAACTGCTCTTTGGCATTTCGAATGATCGCCTCTGATTCCACAGGAGTCGTTGAGAATGTAGATTCGGAAATTTTCTCCACACTCACTTCAAAACAGGGTTCTGACTGGTTAAATTTATTAATTTTACCCTTAGCCACACCTTGAATTAAAATTTTAACTCGTCCATCAGAAAGCTTTCGCATCCGCATGATCATTGCGATAGTTCCCACTTTATAAATAGAACTTTCAGTAGGATTTTCCTCAGCAATATCTTTTTGACTCGCTAGAAACAAAAGTCGATTTTTCGCCAAAGCCTCTTCAACAGCGCGAATCGACGATTCTCTCCCAACATACAAAGGCAATATCATGTACGGAAAGACTACTATATCACGCACAGGAAGCATGGGCATAGAATTCGGAATTTCAATAGCCTTATCGTCAAAACTCATTTAAAGCCTCCAAGAACAAATCAATACAAATAATCCACAAAGACAATGTGCAAAAGTTTGATTCTCTTCCAGCAACTTTGCATCATGCTCTTAAAATCTTGTCGGACTTAATAAAAAGAGTCTTTAAGAGTTTAAAGACGCAAAAGTCCGGAATTAAGTTAATTTTTAATATATCTATTTGAAAAGTCCGGACAATGGACTAGCTCCACTGACTCAAAGGGCTTGTTTAAAAGGAGTGCCTCTCAGTAAGACAGCACCTCCCTAAGCCAATTCAAGAGAAAATAAGATTAAAAAACCAATTTTAAAAATGGCTTTAGTTTTTTAATCTTCTTTTAAAGATTAGTTGATTTTGCGTCCTCATAACGAAGAATTTTACCTTTATTGATGGTAAGGGTCACTCGAGGTCGAGAAAACTCTCTTTCATTTGATAAATTTAATTTATTTAGCGCGCCTGGAAAATCTTTAACTTGACGAAGTTTTTCCAGTAAGTCAGTCCGGGTTTTTGTTCCAGAAACTAAAATTTGTCTTAAAATAAGTCCAGTGTCATAGGACTGCACTTCGAAAGGGCCCGGCATTTCACCAAAGGAAGTTTGAAACTCCTTATAAAAAACAGATGTAGTGAATTTTGAGTCTTCATTTAAAAAACTGTCCATAAAAATGGCGCCATCTACATGACGATCGCATCTCTGAGCCAACTCTTCACTATTCCACAAACTAGTACCTAATAATTTTACATTTTTGACATCGTAAAAAGCTAGTGTAGGTGCAATTTGGTTTAATGCCTTCAAACCATCTGGGATAAAAATTCCTTCAAAATTTACGATGGGTGGCAACAAATCATCTGGCGGTTTGTGGCGGGCATTCAATTTTTTTTGTTGCTTGTACCATTCCGTTAATCTCGTTTTATATTCTCTAACCCTATCTTCCACATAATACTTTCCTACGAGACGCTGAATCGGTCCGCTGTAATCATTTTCATTGGGATTGTAGGGTTGGGCCGCAGTAATAACCCCCCCTCGCGATACGACTTCGTTCCAGAATAAATTTGTGTACTCAACTCCATAGGAATCATTTGGAAACAGAATCGCAAAACTTTTCATTCCCATTTCTTCCATGGCCACCTTTACGATATGCCGAACCTGATCTTCACTAGTTAATGAATTTCGGAAAACTGTTTCACCCACCTCTGTCAATCCTGCTTTTTGTGATAGTCCGATAGATGGAACACCTAGTTCATCTGCTTTGGTGGCAACGACCGCTGCAGTCTTGCTTAACAGACTTCCCACAATTCCAATAACATGATCTTCAGTAACCAGTCTTTCCACAGCTCGTCGAGCCCCATCAGGAGTCCCTTCACTATCGGCGACAGCTAATTTTAAATCTGAGGGACGGGGGCCATAGATTCCCAATCCTAACTGCAAGCCTCTTAATGTTTTTTGTGCAATAACTGAGTATTTCCCAGTGAGTGGTAAAACCACACCAATAGTTTTGGAATCCACCTCCCTACGGGAGTCAATTTGAGTTAAATAATTTTTAACTTGTTGGCTCAGATCAGCATTCAAATCAGATTCAGTTAATTGCGACAAAACTTCCCTAGCTCTAACAAAATCTCTTTGTTCGAAGAGATGAACTCCCAATTTGTATAAAGCCATCTTCCGGACAAAACTAAATTCATCCTGTCCAGCGACAGTTTCCAACTCTTTATCTGATAATTTTGACTCAACAAAATCAAATGCTCGAACACGGTAACTTTCTCTGGATTTTGTTTCAGGATCTTTTTCTCCCAAGTAAACTAAAGTTCGTAAGGCCTCCAATCGATCTGACAAATCATTCAAGATTGTATACCTTACCTTATAGCATTCCAACCTCATCGGATCTGAAAGCCCAGAAGATTGCAGTATTTTTGTGGTTAAAATTAAAGATTCATCGAGCCGACCTAATCGATACAAAGACTTTGCACCCCAGAGCAAGGGGTCACTTTCAGAGGCGTTTAATGATCTCGCATTAAAAAGCTCCCTAAAGGAATTGTAGGCAGACAAATAATCTTTGTTTTTATAATAGATCTTCCCTAGAGTCATTTGAGCATCATAAGCCAAGTCTGTTCCTGGATAAGTACCAACAAATTTCTTTAATCGAGAGAGCGTGTGACGCTCGTTGCCTGAGGCAACTAAAACCTGCAATTGGTTCCATTCTTCACGGGCTTTTGTGCTTGCCGGTTGCACGTTCACTTTACGAGTTACCACAGAAGAACAACCACTTATGATGGCAGCAATAAGGCCAAGAGCCCACACGAGCATTAGGTTTTTTTTTGTCATGATTTTGACCTCATAAGGCGTCGCACTTTTTCTTTAAATTCTATCACTAATGGTGTCTTCTCATTCATGTATCCCAACTTTTGAATCTGTCTCTTTTCATCCTCAGTTAACTCTTTAGGTATATCAATTATAACTCTTGCCAGCATGTCTCCATGGGATCGATTTGCCACATCTGGAAAACCTTTATTTTTCAAACGAAAAATTTGTCCCGGGTGTGTTCCTTGAGGGATAACGAGTGAAGCTTTCCCGGTCAAAGTTGGAATCTCAACAGTAGTCCCCAAAATAGCGTCCACAAATGAGAGGGGCACCTCTAAATAAACATCATTTTCTTGTCTTCGAAATAAACTGTGCTCTTGGAAATTAACAATGACATAGAGATCGCCAGGAGATCGGAATCCTTCAGGAAAATCTCCTTCCCCTTTCAATTTAAGCCTTTGCCCTGATTTAACACCCGCAGGAACATTAATAGAAAGTTTTGCTACGTCTTCTTTATTTCCTCTCTGACGCACAAACGTAACAACCCTAACACATCCAACCGCCGCTTCCTCTAGGGTAATTTGCAATGCATAACGTAGATCTGCACCTTTTTGATTCCGGGAATTGGATTTCTTTTTCATCCCTGAAGATGTAAATGCATCACCAAAAAAATCAGAGAAAATATCCTGAAATTCCTCTTGAGGGTTGTAATCACCATAACTTCCCCCATAACCCCCGAAACCTTCAAAGGGATTAGAGGACGAACCTCTTTTGGCTCCAGATGCTCCAGAGTCAAAAGGCCCTTGGAACGGGGACTGACCACCTGAAAAGCCAAATTGATCATAGGCCTGACGTCGCTTGGCATCCTTTAGTACTTCATAAGCTTCTGTAATTTCTTTAAATCGATCTTCAGCTAATTTATCCCCAGGATTTTTATCAGGATGGAATTTCATTGCTAATTTACGATAGGCCTTTTTTATCTCGTCCTCAGTGGCGGATCGGTTCAGTCCTAAAACCACATAGAGGTCTTTTTTTGCCACGATTTATTCCTCCAACTCAGCCTTTGATGAAGGAGCTTTTGCTACAACCACTTGGGCCGGACGCAACAATCTATCGTGATATTTATAGGCCTTTTTGAATACCCGACTCACCGCTCCAGGAGCCACTTTATCGGTTTCCTCACTTGTGAGAGCTTCGTGAGAAGAAGGATCAAAAGCTTGACCTAAGGGGTTTAATTCAACAACTCCAAACTTAGTGAGCAGAGTTTTGAACTCCTTGTTAATTAAATTCACTCCTTCACAAAAGGACTGCCAATTTTCTTCAGTCACTTTCATGGACAAAGCCCTTTCAAAGTTATCTGTAATATCTAACAGTTCTCTAATGAGCTTTTCACCGGCGTATTTAATCATTTCAGATCGTTCCCGGATCGCATGTCTTTTATAGTTCTCAAACTCTGCCCCTAAATAAAGCAAATCGTTCTTCAGCTTATTCACTTCTTCAGCACTGTCTTTTTTTGCTTTTGCGACCATGAAATCATCTTCTTGTTTTGATTCATTTTTTGCCGAACTTATTTCTGTCTCCTTATTATAGCCCTCATTTTCTTCACTTTTCAAATCAGTATGTAAATAAGATCCATCCTGGTCCGTGTTGTCCTCGTGATTTGTTTTACCATTTTTATTATCGTTCATTGTATCTCCTAACAGATCAGCATTATTTATGAGAATTTTGCCTCATATTGTGTTCAATATGAGGGCGGGTCAAGATTCAAAGAAGTGTAATTTTGCGAAAACCTGATTACTTAGTAGCTCTCCCTCAGGAGTCAAACTTACCAAATGATCCTTTTTTTCTACCAAAGACAACTGTTCAAGTTTGCCGACTCTTTCATTAAGCATACAGGTCAATGCCTGACCAAATTTTTTTTGAAAATCCTCTAAATTTAATCCCTTTTTGGTGCGCATAAACATGTGACAAAAGTCAGTGGCTGATTCCCATTGATTTAACCATTCTTGCTGATCCTTAGGAATTTGGTTTTCTTGAAAAAAGAAAGGTCTTTTCTCGTTGAGAGCAGAATTAAATTCATCATAAAAGTTTAACTGCTGTTCATAGTTAACAAAGTCCTTAGGATTCCAAAAACGAACCCCAAAAGGTGGACTTAAAAAATAAGAGTGAGAACTTAAGCCAATTCCCCAATAAGGTTGATCATTCCAATAGGTTAAATTGTGCTGGGACTCATAACCAGGTTTAGCAAAGTTGGAAATTTCATACTTATGAAGTCCGGTAAATAGCAACTGCTGCTCAATGAGGCGAAACATCTCCACTTGTTCATCCTCAGGAGCTCGACCAAAGGCCATGGGGTGAGTTTCTGGGACGGTCAAACAATACGCACTTAAGTGATTTGGTGAGTACTCTTGAACTTCTAATAAATCATCCTCCAAGTCTTTTAAGGTTTGACCTGGAAGAGCAAAAAGCAGATCAAAGGAGTAATTAACCCTATTTTCATGCAACAGTTTTAAAGTATTTCTAGTGTCTTGGGCCGTATGGCGTCGACCACAAATTTTTAGTAACTCATCAGAAAAAGTTTGTGCCCCCACACTGAACCGATTCACTCCATCTTCCAAATATTGCATCATCTTATCTGGTGTGACTGTGGCCGGATTTATTTCAACAGTGATTTCTGCAGCGGAACTCCATTGAAACCCCACATCTCTAAGTTCTCTTAATAAAGTCTTTAGAGCGCTCGCCGGTAATATACTCGGCGTCCCCCCGCCAAAATAAATCGATTTTACTTTGTGACTGGGAACAACAAAGTGCCGAGAGCGAATTTCTCGACACAGGAGTTTAATGTATTTCTCAAATGGCATTATTTGGTCTTGTTCAAATGTGGTAAAATCACAATACCGACAACGTTGGAGACAATAAGGAATATGGATATAAATGGCTAGACTCATTTCACAGCTCGAGCTTTAATATTATCATTGAACCTCTGTACTACGTCTCAGGAAAATTTTCCAGTACCGAACCAAAGTTCTTTTAAATTATAAAGTTCTTTCAAATTATCTCGAGGGAATCATGAATAAAAAATATAAATTAAAAAATGGACTCACAGTGCTCCTTTCAGAAAGTCATAAATCACCTGTTGTCACTATTCAAATGTGGGTCAGAACCGGAAGCGCCGATGAACCAGAAAAAGTGCGTGGAATAAGTCATTTTATTGAGCATTTGGTTTTTAAAGGAACTCAAAAATATAAGGTTGGTGAAATTGCTAAAACTATTGAAGCCTCCGGTGGAGAAATTAACGCCTACACCTCATTTGACCAAACCGTTTTTTATGTCACTTTATCAAAACAATATTTATCTACTGGTTTAGACATTATAGCTGAAATGATGGGAAATCCTACTTTTGATCCCGAAGAAGTGAATCGAGAAAGAGAAGTCGTTCTTGAAGAAATAAAAAGGGGATTGGACAGTTCCCATCGACAGGCCCATCAGTTATTGTTTTCTTCTATTTTTAAAAGTCACCCCTACGGTAAACCCGTGATCGGCTACGAAGAAATCATTCGAAATGTTGGCGTGGAAACAATTCGAAATTACTTTCATAAAAAATACAATGCCCAAAACATGACTCTATTCATTGTAGGCGACATTGAAGTTGCAGAAATCAAACCATTAATAGCTACAAAATTTTCAACCTTTAAAAAGGGTCCCAAAAACAACAAAAAACGCATTAAAGAACAACTCCTTCAACGTCAAAAAGTTGTTATCAAAGAATCCCCCTTTAAAGAAAACTTCCTGTTCTTATCTTGGCCCACACCAAAAGTAAGTCATCGTGATATTGTCGCTCTGGATGTTTTAAATATTATTTTAGGACAAGGTGAAAGTTCCCGTCTTAACCAAAAATTACATCTTGAAAAGGCCTTGGTTCATCAAATTGGAAGCAGCCTTTTCGCAGCTCAAGATCCGGGGTTTATTTCAATTGCAATGACACTTTCTAACCAAGACTTTAGCGTTGCCCTTAAAGAAATAGAACTGGAATTGGATCGTTTCATAAAGCAACCCCCCGATGAAGAGGAATTAAGTAAAGCTCTCACCAATTTGCAAAGTGAACAGTTTTACAGTTTAGAAACGGTAGAAGGACAAACCAGAGTCTTTGGACATTTTGAGTTTTTATTTGGGGATTATCAGTATTTTGAAAAATACCTCAAGCAAGTTAATAAAATAAAACAAAGTGATTTGCTCTCCGTTTTTAAAAAATATTTTAAAAAAGATAGAATGATTGTATGCGCTCTCATGGGAGAGTCTTGTAACCCCTCTTCAATAAAAGACATCCGAAGTTGGGCTTATCATTTTAAGCCAAATTATTCTCAATCTGCAAAAATAAGAAAATCACTGTTCGTAGCCAAAAATAAAAAATCAAAGCAAAAGGGTTTTTCGAAACCCTCTGAGGTAAAGTCCTCGGATGAAAACATGACCCATCGTTTTTTACTGAAAAATGGAGCCACTCTTCTTTTAAGGCCAAATTATGATACCCCTGTGGTCAATCTTAAATTGGCCCTCTTAGGTGGTTCTCGACTTGAAAATAAACCTTCCCTTGGGATTTCAGAGCTTTTGAGTCGCACTTGGGTTTCAGCAACCCAATTTCATAAAGAAAACGAAATTATGGATGGTTTGGACCGAATTGCCAGTTCTTTATCCTCTTTCAGCGGAAAAAACTCTTTAGGACTTTCTCTCACCACTCTAAACCCTTATCTGAAACCAATTCTAGATATTTTTAGTGAAGTCCTACTCCATAATATTTTTCAAAAAGATATCGTTGAACGGGAAAAAGTTCAGATGCTTGAACAAATTCAACTTCGTGATGACAATCCCGTTCAAAAAGCCATTTTAAATTTTAATGCCAAAATATTTGGAGATCACCCCTATGGACGAGATCCTTTAGGCAGCAAAGAGACCTTGACTCAGATTTCCCCCACACACCTAGAAAAATATCATCATCAAATAAGAACCTCTCAAAACTTGGTGCTCTCTATTACAGGCCATTTTAATTTAGAAGAGACAAAAAACTATCTTGAAGAACTCCTCCAAAAACTTCCCCATGGCGAAAAATTACTTAAAACCATACCTCCAGAAGTTATTAAACAAAAATTAGAACATTTTTCTTTTACACAAAAAGAGCAAACCCATATTGTTATTGGGTACCGTGGTTTAACACTTTCCTCTCCAGATAAATATACCTTGTATGTTTTAGAATCATTATTGTCAGGCCAAGGGGGTCGACTCTTTTTAGAGTTACGTGACAAAGCCTCTCTGGCATACTCTGTGGCACCTCTAAGACTTGAAGGTCTAGAGACCGGATATTTTGGAGCCTATATCGGGTGCAGTCCAGACAAGGGAAAAAAAGCCATAGCGATGCTAAAAGAACAGTTTGAAAAATTAAAAAATGAACGTGTCAGTTCCCATGAAATAGAACGTTCAAAAAAATATCTTATTGGAAGGCACGACATCGATTTACAAAAAAACTCAAGCATCAATAGTTTGATTTTATTTGATGAAATCTACGGTTTGGATGAAATAGAGACTCACAAGTTTGCCCACAGAATTCAAGCTGTAAGCAGTGATAACATCCAGTCTCTAGCACAAAAAATATTTTCCCAACCTGAAATCATCTCCGCCGTTGGCCCCACCACACCTTTTTAAAAAAAGGTGTGGGCTTGCAATTGAATGAGATTGTAATCGGTTTTAACAATGGGGCTTTCATCACGTTTTCGAACTACAAAAAGCCCTTCAACCTCTAAGTTCGACATCAAAAATGACTTTACTCCCACAGAGTACTCGCTCCCTTTGCCTTGAGTTAAATCTGTAGCAACATTGGAATAAGCTGTATTTGCCACGATGTAATTCTCACGCCAAATTCGATATTTACTTTGTAGTGTGACTACGGTTCCAGCATTAAGTGAACCATCTGAAATGGATATCTGTGCACGTAAAAGTTCCAAATTCACTAAAAAATCTTTGTAAGTCAGTCCACCCGTCAAGGAATACATTTTTCTTTTGCGACTCACCGTAGATGAAGAGTTATATTCAGTATCCCAATAAGAAAGTGCTGCAGAAGCTCCTAAGGTCACAAATCTTAATCCGGTTGTAGCCACCAACCCTTTTGAAGCCTCATTTTCTGTCCCCACTAACTTAGTGGGTTGAAGATAATTTAATACCAAAAACGGAACATTGGGTGCAGTTCCGACCGCAACCCCTTTAAATACGGCTCGTTGAGTGAGCCCACTCACTCTATTGGCTATGGTATCATGGTCAACATCATACAAGCCAAACATGGGTCTATAAAGGCCCACCTGAATGAAGGAGTTGTAGGCTAAGTCATCCATTAGCAAATAAGCTGATTTGGCAAATGCGCCCGAAGTAAATCCATCTTCAGGGTCTTGATTCGAAGGTGCATTTAAGAACCGTGCTTCCACCACGGTCGAAAATTGGTGATATCGTGTGGGACGAAGCCTCGCACCCAAATCAGCCCCCATAAACCATGTACGAGTACTTTTTCCACCTAAAAGTTCCGAATCATCCGCCTTCATAACAAAGTATCTAAAATCACCGCCAGCTGTAATACTTTCTGATCGTTCTAATCGATAGGGATCATCCTTAGGTAGAGTCGATACAAAATCACTTTCACTGGCTACGACGGCACGCCATTCAGAGTAAGAGTCTTTATCGAAGTATCGATTAGGAACTGCTACTTCCTTAATCCACTTTATAGAAGGAGCTTCCTTACTAAGAGCCGATTTAGTGACTCCCAAGCCTGAAGAACTTGCTGCTGTTTGCCGATTGAAACCTTTTTCTTTTTTAGAGGCTCGAGGTCCATTTCTAAATTCACTGTTATTAGTTTCACCTTCTTTTTTAATGTCTTCAGTAGGATGCCAATTTCCATAAAATTCCTTAGCTTGAGAGGCCAATTGCTTCACTCGTTCATAGTAGGGCTGTCTTTGGAGTGGCGCCGGCGTTGGTTTATCCTTAAAAAATTGCGTTCTAAAAGACCGTAACCACCTCTCTTGGTTCCATTTTCCATATTGGTTACGAAGACCTCCCCCCTGGGGATTTACATGACAACCTTGACAAGAAAGGGTGCATCTTCTACCGATCGCAGGTTTGTTAATTCGACCTGGTGCATGGCAAGCGGCACAGTTTTGAGCATAGCGCACAGAAAGCCAAGGTTCTGCACACACCTTTTGCATAAGGAGCGGATAAAAAATAACTAAAACATAAATAAACAAAAACATCTTTATCTGGAATTTCTTGATAAGAATTTTCAAGCTGTAACCTTCCAAAACCATGGGCGTTGCAGTCAGATATCAGATTACTTTCTGCAAACTATGATCTTCCCACAACCCCCATTTACACTTTGAATGCTCTTTCGAATTTAGAATATATTATGCAGCCATATCTTTCATCATACGCTCATACTTTTGATACTTTTGTCCAAATTCTTTGTTGTAAAAACGGTCATAGCCTCTAAACAAATCGGTCAAAAATGTATAGTAAGCTTTGTATAAATAGGTGGCCATAAATTCGCCATAAAACTGTCTTGGATTTTCGTCTGTGTATTTAAACTTTTTGTAAAATCCCGTAATTAACTTATTGAATTGACTCCACCATTTGTTGGCCTCTTTTGAGGAAGTAAAGTTACTAAAAAAATAGGTTTTACCACCACTGGTTAATCCAATTTCATATCCTTGTCCGGCTTTCTTGAAATACGTTTTGAAAGTATAACCTGCAAATTCATAGGTTTTATTCGTCATTACTGTCTCCTTTTTGTGGGTTGATGGACCCACTTAGGGTAACGACTTTTTAAAATTTGGCGATATTCTTCGTGTAAAACTGTACTAAATTTAGGTTTTAGTCGAGGTTGAGATCTATCGTAATAACAACATCTCTATAAATTTCATTAAAATTTATAATTAAAAAGATAGGTTAAAAATATTCTTATTTTTTATGACAGCAGATGAGTGCAGTCCATGGGTAATCTCCCCCAGGGGACAGCTTAAGAAGCTGGGAAGAGAAAGGCTTATTGACATCACAAGTTTTATTTATCGCCTGATCTAATTGACCAGACAAATTTTCTCTGAGATTTACTTGAAAGCTCTGTTGGAAGCAACGAATCTCTGCAGCGTCTTCTTTTGCACTGGCAAAAATAGTAAAAATCCAAACAACACCCATCGCCAAAAACATGCAGCCCTTAGCTCTCATAATAACTCCGCCTAGTTTTATTTACTGGACGGCTACATCTTGATTGTACTGGTGTCAATACTTTAACAAGAGGATTTTTCTGGTTTCCACATCTCCTGAAACTTTAAACCACCTTAACTTTACTAATATGCTCAAAAATTGAGCATATACTGCTAAATTTGTGGATAACTATGTGGATATAGGTGCATAACTACGCTACTTATGGGTATTCCTTGGAACCTAGCCCTAAATCTAGATCAAAATTAAATGGATTTTATTATGTTAAAATCCACCCTCTGATAACTTTGTTGGAGGCCTGTTGCCCAGGGAAGCCTGAAGAAAGGTTCGATTCATTTGCGCGATAGTTTCCAAACTGATTTCTTTAGGACATGCTGCGGAACATACCCCAGTATTGGTGCAACTCCCAAACCCTTCCTGATCCATCTGTGCCACCATTGCCAGCGCCCGATTCTCTTTTTCAGGTTGCCCTTGAGGTAACAAATTGAGATGGGCCATTTTGGCGGCAACAAACAAACTCGCTGAAGCATTTTTACAACTGGCTACACAAGCCCCGCAGCCAATACAAGTCGCAGCAGCAAAGGATAGATCCGCTTTCTCTTTTGCAACGGGAATTGCATTGGCATCTTGAGCACTCCCAGTGTTAACCGAAATAAAACCACCTGCAGCAATAATTCGGTCAAAGGCAGACCGATCCACAACTAAATCTTTGATCACAGGAAAGGCCTTAGCTCGAAATGGCTCAATATAAACCGTATCATTGTCATTAAATTTTCTCATATGAAGTTGGCAAGTGGTTGTTCCTAGTTCAGGCCCATGAGCTGAACCATTAATAACCAGAGAACATGTTCCGCAAATACCCTCGCGACAATCGTGGTCGAATTCTATGGGTTCTTTATTCTGTTTAATCAAATCAGAATTCACGACATCCAGCATTTCTAAAAAAGACATGTCAGTGGATATGTTAGTTGCATTAAAGTCCATAAAGTGACCTTTATCCTCAGGGCCACTTTGACGCCAAATTTTAAGTTTCAGGTTGATTGTTTTCATTTAAAGCGTCCTCACTTATAACTTCGTTGTGACAGTTTAACATTTTCGAAAATCAGCGGTTCCTGGTGCATTTGCCACAAAGGTGAGTTCTCCACACCTTTATATTCCCAAGCAGATACATGACAAAACTTTTCATCATTCCTTAAAGCTTCATTATCAGCTGTTTGGAATTCTTCTCGGAAGTGTCCGCCACAGGACTCTTCGCGCTCCAAGCCATCCCTTGCCATAAGCTCACCCAACTCTAAAAAGTCGGCCAACCTACAAGCGTGCTCTAAAGATGAGTTTTTAAAGTTTGCATCACCAGGAACGCAAACATTTTTCCAAAACTCTTCCCTTAGGCCAGCAATGTCCTTAGCCACTTTTTGTAACCCCTGTTTGGTGCGTGACATTCCAACGTACTCCCACATCAGTTGTCCCAACTGACGATGGATTTCATCCGAAGTTCGCTTCCCTTTGACAGAAAGTAGCTGCATTAATTTTTGTGAAACTTGTTTTTTACTTTCAATAAAAGCAGGATGAGTTTCATTTAAACTCTCAAATTTATTTGAGGATAAATAGTTCCCTAAAGTGTAAGGGATAATAAAATACCCGTCAGCCAATCCCTGCATCAAAGCACTAGCACCCAATCTGTTGGCACCATGATCTGAAAAATTGGCCTCTCCTAAGACATGCAATCCAGGAATTGAACTCATCAAATTGTAATCGACCCACAACCCTCCCATAGTATAGTGAACTGCAGGAAAAATTCTCATGGGCTGCTTGTAGGGATTTTCTCCCGTTATTTTTTCATACATTTGGAACAAGTTGCCATATTTTTCCGAAATAGCCTCTTGCCCTAAGCGCTTAATGGCATCACCAAAATCTAAGTAAACGGCTTCCGCGGTATGGCCAACCCCTCGACCTTCATCCACACGAAACTTTGCCTGCCGAGAAGCCACGTCACGCGGCACTAGATTTCCAAAACTAGGATAAATTCTTTCTAAGTAAAAATCCCTTTCACTTTCTGGAATCTCCGCTGGA
Organism: Bdellovibrionales bacterium; assembly: GCA_019695175.1. Lineage (GTDB taxonomy): Bacteria > Bdellovibrionota > Bdellovibrionia > Bdellovibrionales > UBA1609 > JAIBAM01. The sequence goes on along the minus strand of JAIBAM010000001.1, from coordinate 259,623 downwards.
TGACGCTTGTCATCTTTAGCTTTGGGAACCCAAACTCTACCGTCATTGCGTAACGACTCCGACATCAAAGTCAGCTTGGATTGATAATCGCCTGAGCGGGGTATACATGTAGGATGAATTTGAGTGAAACACGGGTTTCCAAAAAGGGCTCCCTTTTTATGACATCTCCATGAGGCCGTCACGTTTGAATTCTTAGCGTTGGTCGACAAATAATAAACGTTTCCGTAACCACCGGTGGCCAATAAGACAGCATCCCCTGAATAACTCTCAATTTCACCAGAAACCAAATTCCTAGCAGTGATCCCCCTGGCTTTACCATCTACTAAAACCAAATCGAGCATTTCGCGACGGGAGAACAACTGAACGGCACCCTTTCCCACTTGTCTCATGAGCGCCTGATAGGCCCCGAGTAGTAGCTGCTGACCAGTTTGTCCTCTAGCATAAAAAGTCCTTGAAACCTGCGCTCCCCCAAAAGACCGATTGTCCAAGAGACCGCCATATTCTCTGGCAAAAGGAACACCCTGCGCTACACACTGATCGATAATATTAACTGATACTTGAGCCAATCTATAAACGTTAGCTTCGCGAGCTCGAAAATCACCACCTTTAACCGTGTCATAAAACAACCGCCACACGGAATCACCATCGTTGGGGTAGTTCTTAGCTGCGTTGATCCCGCCTTGAGCTGCAATCGAGTGAGCTCTTCGTGGAGAGTCTTGGATACAAAAAACTTTTACTTTATAACCCAATTCAGCAAGTGAAGCCGCTGCTGAAGCTCCAGCCAAGCCAGTCCCAACAACAAGAACAGTGTGTTTTCGTTTGTTCGCTGGGTTCACCAGTTTCATTTCGAACTTGTGACGTTCCCACTTATCCTGAATATTTCCAGATGGAACTTTGGAATCTAATTTCACCACGACTTCTCCATTTTAGAATCTATTAATTCTGAAAAATAAAATACACGTAAATAGGCTGAATAATAAAACCACAGGAAACTACGATTGCATAAAGAAGAGCAAAGACCTGCAAAGCACACTGATACTTAGGGTGATTAAACCCTAATGTTTGAAATAAAGACTTCACCCCATGTTTCAGATGAAGCCCCAGAACAACTAGGGCTACCAGATACCAGCCGACATAGATTGGATTGTGAAACACTTCAACCACCAGTCTATGAAGATCGCGCATGGGTCCAGTACCGTAATTAACTTCATAACTAGTTCCATATTTAAAAGTTATGAGATGAAGCACAATAAATACAAGAATTAATAATCCTTGTATGGCCATAGTTTGGCTCACTGGATCTGTACCTTTTTTTCCTTGTCCAGACCTGGCGTAGGCTTGAGGCTTTGCTTTGAAATTGTTGATCTGAAGCTTCATCGCAATAATAAAATGACTTACCAACGCAAATAATAACACCCATTCAATAAGCTCCAGGAATGGATTTGAGACCAAACTATGGGCATATTCATTGTATTTCTGGGGGCTCACTAAAATAAGCAAATTTCCAGCCATATGAGTAAGTACGAAAAGACTGAGAATCAAGCCAGTTAACGCCACCAGCTGTTTTCGGCCAATAGTGGATTTAAAAAAACAATATTTTTGCAACATGAAAAACCCTTTAACAATCCCGCGCAATAACACTTGCGCAGTAATATTTCCTTAAGAATTCAATGGATTGGTCTGTCAATAAAACTCCACCCTATAACAAAAACCATAAAGTCGTCCAGGAATGGACTCAAGCAGCCAATACATTGCTGCCGCACATCACTATGTCGTGACATTCATTTTTTTTTCGGTCACTACCAATTATACGCACAATAAGTCCCCCATCGTTCTAGTTCTAGATAACGCTAACATTGATAGAAATGATGGGGTCACTTTCCCAGAGTCTATTTGAAACAAAGACCTCTTTTTGTAGAAAAAAAAGAAGGTCCGTTTAAGTAAGGGTAACTAAGATGAGAATATATGTTTGTGTCAAACAAGTACCAGATACAGAAACCAAACTGAAACTTAAAGAGGACTCCACTGGAATTGATGTCGCTGGGATTAAGTGGATCATGAATCCTTATGATGAAATTGCTGTGGAAGAAGCTCTTAGGATAAAAGAGGCTAAAGGTGGAGCCGCAAACGTTACTGTTGTCTCTGTCGGACCAAAAAGTAGAATCACAGATTGTATCCGATCCGCTCTCGCTATGGGCGCTGATGATGGAATTGCCATAGACACAGCCTATGAGATTGACCCCTTTGCAACAGCCCATTTAATTCACGCGGCTCTTAAAAAAGAGACTTCTGTGGATCTTATACTAACCGGCAAATTAGCCATCGATGATAACTGCTCCAGTACAGGTCAGGCTTTGGCTGAGTACTTGGGGATTCCACATACTTCTGTGGTTTCCAAATTAACCCTCCAAGAGTCAGGAGCTTTAGCTGAGCGCGAAGTGGAAGGCGGCTCTAGAGAAATTGTGGAGCTCAGACTTCCCTGTTTAATCGCGGTAAATAAAGGACTTAATACTCCTCGATACGCGAGTCTTCCTGGAATTATGAAGGCTAAAAAGAAACCGATAAAAGAGTGTACTGGTTCTGAATTGGGCGGGGATACATTTCTTAAAATTAAATATTCGCATTTTCAACTTCCCGCGGAAAAACCACCGGTCAAATTAATTCAAGGCGACTCTGCACAACAAGCCAAAGAATTGTGTCGCCTCCTTAAAGAAGAAGCTAAAGTTTTTTAATTTGTTTTAAATGAGGAGTCCTTATGCCCCGCACGCTGGTATTCTGTGAATACGACAATCTTGGAATCAAAAAGGGTACTCAAGAGTTGCTAACTCTTGTCCAAAAAATCCACATTGATTCCTTTGCACTTTTACTTGGAAATAATGGATTTAATTTTGCCCCGCTCATTGAGCAACTAGGCACTTTTGGAGTCAAAAATGTGTTTGTTTGCCAAAACGAGATACTCAAGTATTACAACCCTGAAAGCTTTACCCAAGCGCTGAACCTAACTGTGGAGTCTTGTAAACCCGAACTTATTTTAGCCAGTTCAAGTATGATGGCAAAGGATTTATTCCCTCGTCTTGCGGCCAAAATTAAAACGGGTGTTGTCAGCGACTGCAATAGTCTGGAAATAACAACAGAAAAAGTCGTTGTTACAAGGCCGCTTTATTCAGGTAAGTGCACCGCACAAGTGGACTTTCTAAACAGCCCTATTAAGGTTGTTTTAATGCGAGCCAATCAACTTCCCATTGAGAAAGCGCAAACTCCTTCCTCTCCCAAAGTAAATACTCTTTCGCTTCCACCTTTAGATCTAAAAACGACCGTCAAAAGTATCGTTCAAGGTACAGTGGGTAAAGTGGATTTGACCGAAGCCAATATTATTGTTTCCGGTGGACGAGGTCTGGGGGGTCCCCAAAACTTTAAGTTACTTGAAGATCTGGCCAGCGTCCTTGGTGGAGCTGTAGGTGCTTCTCGTGCTGTGGCTGATGCCGGGTGGGTTCCCCACTCTCTCCAGGTTGGTCAAACTGGTAAAACAGTATCTCCTACTTTATACATTGCATGTGGAATATCTGGAGCCATCCAGCACTTGGCAGGAATGAGTGGAAGTAAAGTTATTGTCGCCATCAACAAAGATCCCGAAGCACCCATTTTTAAAAAAGCGACCTACGGAATTGTTGGGGACTTATTTGAAGTAGTTCCCCTGCTTACAGAAGAGTTCCGCAGAATTCTGACCTAATCCCAATAATAGTTTATGTGGAAAAAATATGTACTCCCATTTCTAGTCTGGATTTTATATCGCTTGTGGACTGGAACGTGGCGAGTCCAACTTCATGAATCTGCCAAAATAAAATCACTGTTGGCAGATGGAAAACCTATAATTTTTGCCCATTGGCACGGTGATGAACTTGGAATCATTAACTTAGTTTCGCACTACCGAATTGCAACAATGACCTCAACTAGTAGCGACGGCAGTCTTGTCGATTTTGTCATCAGAAGACTCGGAGGAGCTACCTCACGAGGTTCCTCCACAAGAGGGGGCGTCGGCGCTCTGAAAGGTCTCGTAAAATTACTGGGACAAGGCTATCGCGCCTCAATAGCAGTGGATGGACCGAAAGGCCCCATCTACCAAGTTAAACCAGGTGTATTTGAACTTTCTAGATTGGGTCGAGCCTATATACTTCCTGTGGGTGTAAGCTCTAAAAATCCTATTGTATTTAAGAAATCATGGAACCAAGCTCGACTGCCAAAACCTTTTGCAAAAGTTATTGTCACTTTTGCAGAACCCATTGATCCCATATCAAAAGGAATTGATATTAGATCTCCTGAACTTCTTGAAAATCTAAAACAAAAAATTTTTGACGCTAACCATCAGTCCGCCAAACTCATTGCTCTAAATTAAATCCAGATGCTAACCTTTATTTTAGACTAATTGCGGCAAAGAGGTTTTTTATGCATCTAGTGGCCCTAATCTCTTTTTGTTTTTTAATAACTACAATCCACTCATCACAAACTTTTGCAACTAATAATAAATATCAGATTCTTGCCATTGCTGGATCAAAAGCCATTACCATTGACGAATTCAAAACAAAATTGGATGAGGTAAAAAAAAATGCTATTAATCCCCCCCCACCTCAACTTTTTCTAGAAGATCTTATTCGTTATGAAATTGGAATCCAAGAAGCCGAGAAAGTTGGGATGCAAAATGACCCCATTGTAAAAGAAAGAGTCCGACAGGAACTTTACAAAGCCCTTGTGGAAAAATCTATTGGTGAAAAAGTTAATTCTATTAAAGTTTCTGAAGATGAAATGAAAAAATATTATACCCAATTTCCGGACATTAAGAGTTCCCATATATTGATCGAAGTGAAGCCAGAGGCAAATCCGCATGAAAAGCAAATTGCTCATAAAAGAGCTTTAGAAATTTTGCAGGAGATCAAAAAGTCTAAAAGAGATTTTGCAGAACAAGCAAAACTATATAGTGACGATGTACTAAGCAAAAATAGAGGAGGTGACCTCGATTATCAAAATCGCGTCACCATCATGGTACCTTTCTATTATGACGCTATTGTAAAAGCACGGGTAGGGGATATTGTTGGACCTGTGGAAACTAAGCTTGGCTTTCATATTATCAAAGTTACAGGTCGAAGAACCTACAATGAGGTTACTAATAAAAAATACATTCGCACCGGCGTTTTTGATGAAAAACGGAAAGACATCTTTAATGCCTACTTCAAAAGTTTAAAGTCAAAATATAAAATTGAGATCAACCAAGCCTTACTTAAAGGGCTAAAAGATGGGTAAAATTCTTGAGTTTATCTTTTAGTTTGATAGATCATTTCAATGACGATTTTTAAATCATTATTCACAAAAAAAACTTTCTCATTTTATTTTAAATTTTTTTTTCGTACTTCTTCTAGGATCATTGCCATACTTATTCTGTCTGCCTGCACCAAAAAAGTAGATTTGGGACAAAAAACTGTTGTCAGTGTCGATGGGAAGGAACTCAAGGCCTCTGATTTTGCCGACCAATTGGCGAATCAGCTTAAACATTTAGACGCTCTTCGAACCAAAGATCCTGTTATTTTGCAAAAAGCTAAGGAAAACATTGTTCGGGATTTTATTATTTTGATGATCACAGAAAACTGGGCCAGAAATCATAGCATTTTGGTAAAAGTAGAAGAATTGGAAAAAGAAACCTCTCTTTTGCGCAGCAGATATCCAGATGTGAACACATTTAACAAAATGCTTGCGGAACAAAATCTAAATTTATCTGAATGGAAAAATCAGGTGAAAAATAATTTGTTACAAAAAAAAGTCATCCTTGCACTGCATGCAAACTTTAAAGAACCCCAAGAAGAAGAATTAAAATCCTACTACAAAACAAATAAAGAGTCTTTTGAAAGACCGGAACAGGTAAAACTAAAACAAATTGTGCTTTCAACAGAAGCAGATGCCAAATTAGTGGAAGATCAGTTAAAAAAAGGTAAACCGCTCTCTGAGTTGGCAGTAAAGTATTCTATCACACCCGAAGCAAAGACTGCGAAAGGGGAATTGGGGTGGGTTGAAAAAGGGGTTATGGATGGTTTTGATCAGGCTTTTCAAATGTCTGTTGGATCCAGAAGCCCTATTATTAAAAGCGCCTATGGTTATCATATTTTTGAAGTGATGGGAAAAAGACCGGCTCAAATTAAACCTTTTGAACAGGTTAGAACAAAGATATCTCAACTTTTATTAGCAAGAAATGAACAAATTGCTTATACCTCATGGCTCGAAGGAGAATTAAGGAAAGTGAGAGTGCTCAAAGATGAACAACTTTTAAACCTCATTAAAGTAGAAACCCAGGGTGACTAATATGAACTCTTGCAAAAATGTTTCAATCAACGTTGCTAAGATCCTTTTAGGAGTCATTTTATTCTTACCAATAAACTCCCAGGGAAAAATTATTGAACGTGTGTTATCCATTGTAAATAGCCAGCCGGTGTTACTTTCCGATAAAATAAGACTGGAAAAGAAGATTACTAATGAGGGCTTGATCGACGACACTCTTTTACAAATCTATGACAAGCAAAATTTATCCACTGACTCTTCAGTTCAAATTAATTATTTAATTGATGAAAAAATTCTGGATAATGAAATAAAAAAGCAAAGTTTGGATGTAACCATCGAAAGAGTTGAACTAGAAATACGAAATATATTGCGTAACAAACGCATGAATTACGCCCAACTCAAAGACCTATTAAAAGAGAAGGGGGCCAGTCTAAGTGATTATCAGGCTTTTATAAAGTCCTCCCTTGAAAGACAAAGTCTTATAGAAAAGGAAGTGACCTCAAAAATAAAAATTTCAGACGAAGATGTGGCAGCATATTTTCTAAGTCAAAAGGGTCCACAAAAAAACCAAATTTATGAGTATCAGGTCTCCCATATTTTGTTTCTTTCATCAAATGGTGGCGAGGGGGAAGCCCGCAATCGAGCAGAAAAAGGTCTGCTCAAAATTAAGGAAGGACAATCCTTTGACAAAGTAGCAGAACAATACAGTGAAGATCCAAATTTTTCACAAGGTGGACTGTTAGGTAATTTTCGCACCGGTGAAATGCGAAAAGAAATTGAGAATGCCATTTCTTCTCTTGATCCAGGACAAACATCCGCTCTCGTAAAATCGTCTATAGGTTTTCAAATTTTCAAAGTTTTAAAAAAAACGGCTTCTATTGATCCTCTTCTTGAGCAAAAAAAAGAAGAATACAGATCCAAACTTTTTACTGAAGCCTTTCGCAGACAATTCAATAATTGGCTGATTCAAAAAAGGTCTGATGCCTTTATTCGTATCAATGAGTTCAAGGATAGTTAATTTTGTTAAGGGTATCGATAACCACAGGCGATGAAGATGGAATTGGTCTTGAAGTAGCCACCAAGGCTCTTCACGCCATCGGACCCGTAAAAAATGTTCAATTCATTTTGTGGCGATCCGCAAAAGCCCCACAAAAGCAATTGAAAATCTTAAACCATAAATTTAAATTAATCACGGTCAACACATTGAAGGAAATAGATTTACTTCCTCAAAATTCTAAAACTCTGATTGAAATCGCCAGCACTTTATCTCCCGTAAGTTGGGTTGAAGAAACCATAACTTTATGTTTAGAAAAAAAATTAAACGCCATGGTCACTGGTCCTTTAAGTAAAACCACCATGAAAGAGCAGGGCTGGGCCGATTTAGGCCATACTGAGTTGTTGGAAAGACTTTCTCAATACAAACCTTTATTTATGGCTTTTATCGGTAAAAAATTTAATGTGGTTCTTGCTACAGGGCACATCCCTTTCGCAAAAGTAAGTGAGACATTATCTGCAAGTTTGGTTGAAAATGCCTTTTTTAGCACACTAAGGCTCAAAGAGTTACTTGAGCCGATCCTAAGATCAAAAAACTCCAAACCTATTGGAGTTTTAGGACTAAATCCTCACGCCGGTGAAAATGGAATTTTAGGATCAGAAGAATGTTCCTTATTAATTCCTCTGATCAAAAAATTACAGAATAAGGGCTATCCAATTGAAGGACCTTTAGTTCCAGATGCTGCTTTTATTCCTGAAATAAGAAAAAAATATTCCTTTTTTTTATGCCTTTACCATGATCAAGGACTTGTTCCATTTAAAATGTCCCACGGTTTTAATGAAGGAGTTCATCTCACCTTAGGACTCCCATTTTTAAGAACCAGTGTTGATCATGGCACAGCAAAAGAGCTCTTTGGTAAGAATAAGGCAAAGTTTGGCTCCATGAAGGAGGCCATCCTATTAACGGTAAAATTATTGAATTCACAATAAAACTCGATAACAATACCTCATCTCTTTTTTTAAAACTTTAGCATCAAAAAGTAGGGGTTTAAAATGAAAATGTCTCCAGAAATCTTCCGTGAGTACGACGTCCGTGGCCGTTTCAACGAAGATTTTGATGCTGACTTTGCTTTCCATCTTGGACAAGCCTATATTACAATTTTAAATAAAAAATATGGCGAAAAAAATCCCACCGTGGCCCTTGGCCAAGATGCCAGATTATCAAGCCAGACTCTAGTTGATGCCTTAAGCTCTGGTATGAAAAAATGTGGAGCTAAAGTTTTAAATCTGGGACTTGTTACGTCACCAATTACATATTTTTCTACTTTTGCTTTAGAAAATATTCATGGTGCAATTATGGTCACAGGAAGCCACAATCCACCAGAATACAATGGGTTTAAAATATCCGTCGGAAAATCCACGATTTTTGGTGACGATATTAAAGCGTTAGAAAAAATTATCAAAAATTCAGAGTTTACTTCTACAAGTGGTGGACATGAAAAGAAGTTTGATATTTTTCCTCTTTATATAGAAAGGTATCAAAAAGAGTTCGGTAAATTAAATCCAATTCCTTTTGTTCTTGATTGTGGCAACGGTGCCGCAGGGTGTGTCGCACGAAAACTTTATGAGTCTGTTGGTTTACGTCCAAAAATTTTATTTGAAGAGCCTGACGGAAAATTTCCCAATCATCATCCTGATCCTACTGTTGAAAAAAACCTTTCTGATTTAATGAATACGGTCAAAAAGACCCAATCGCTCGTTGGAATTGGCTTTGATGGAGATGCTGATCGGATTGGACTCGTTGATGAAAACGGCAGAATGATCCTTGGGGATGAACTGATTTTTCTGTACAGCCAATTTATCTTACAAAAGAACCCTGGAAGTAAAATTATTGGAGACGTTAAATGCTCTGATAAAATTTTTAAGGCGATTGATCAGATGGGTGGACATTCTATCATGTGGAAATCAGGTCATAGTCTGATCAAGGAAAAAATAAAACAGGAAAAAGCGGCTTTTGGGGGTGAACTCAGTGGACATATTTTCTTTTCTGATCGTAACTATGGCTTTGATGATGCCCTTTATGCCGGACTTAGAATCCTTGAAATTCTCAATCTATCAGGAAAGAAAATAAGTGAACTCCTGTCTAGCCTTCCGCCGACGTTTAGCACTCCAGAAATTCGTATCGATACTACAGAAGAAAAAAAGAAAACCATCGTGAAAAAACTTATCCAACATTTTACCCCTTCACCAGAATACAAAATCAATCTGATTGATGGAATTAGAATCAGTTTTCCCCAGGGATGGGCTTTAGCTCGAGCCTCCAACACACAACCTGTTCTGGTTATGCGTTTTGAAGCTGAGTCACAGACTTATTTAGACCAAATAAAAGATAGGTTTGATCGTATTGTAAACTCTGAACTTTAACTTAATTTTTTAAGTTAATACTTTTATGGAGTATTGATTGGAGTGGGTTGCATAGATAAAAAAATATAAAAGGCAGTTTTTAACTCAACTGCCTTTTACGAAGTCGCTTCTAGAATTTTTCTCTTTATGTACTAGAACTTTCCTTGGAAGAAGTTTGCCATAAGCCAAGAAAGAATAACTAGAGACTCAATTAAGGCAAGGGCAACGATCATAGGAGTAAACATTTCTTTTCCAGCTTGAGGATTGCGAGCGATACCATCCATTGCAGCTGATCCAATTTTGCCTTGAGCTAAAGTTCCACCCAATGCCGCCAAACCTAGTAACAAACTCGCACCTAAAGCATAAAAAGCTTTGTCGCCTAAACCATGGCCTGTTGTTGCTGCAGCATTAACAACTTCTTGAGCCCATGATGGAATTGCTACCAATGTAGCAAGAAGTACGCATATTTTTTTCATTTTTTTCTCCTGTTAGTGGTGTTGATTATCTTTAATGATCATGCGCAATTGCCATTGAAACATAGATCATAGACAAAATTGTAAAAACGAATGCCTGAATAGAAGCCACAAAAATTCCCATACCGTAAAAAATTGCGGGAACTCCCCAAGGTACCAGATCCAAGAAAATAGATAGTACGGTGTGGTCAGCGGTAATGTTTCCAGACAACCTTAGACCGAGTGTTAAAGGTCTTATAAAGTGTGAGATCAACTCAATAATCAACATCAACCAAGACAACCACCATACCGGTCCTAAAAAATGCTTCAAATAAGCGATACCATGCTCTTTAAGTCCATAGTAATTGTACATAAGGAACGAAAACAAACCCAATGCGAGCGTCGTATTGATATTATCTGTTGAAGGAGTCATTCCAGGTAAAAGTCCGATTAAGTTGCTCATCCAAACATAGAAAAAAATGGATGCAAACATCGGAACAAATTTTCTGCCATGTTCGCCAATGACCATGTCTACCAAGCCCACAATAAACTCGGTTACAAGCTCAAAAAATCCTTTGAGCGAAAACTTCCCCGCTGGAGTGACAGCCTCATCACCGTTTCCCAAAGCTACGCGACCTAAAATTGCTAAGCACCCAAGAATAGCAAAGCTAACAGCTGCAGTGGCCACATGAATATGTTCGTGTGAAATTCCAGGTATAAGTTGTGTCCAATTAAAATGAGTCACAATAAATCCATATTTGTCTAAAGGTTAAATTATTTTTGCTTTTCCAATCTTTCATACCAGGCCAAAAATAAAACTGCTGGAACAATGGTAAAAACACCACCAACGACCCAACTTGGAACAAGCCAAGGCTGACGGATTATACAAATACTAAAAAAAGCTAAAAGCGCGTATTTCATTACAATGACACTTGCTGCAAGAGCAATCGATTTTTTTCCTAAAACCCAACTCCAAGTAAAAATAAGTAGCCACCAGTTCAACCAAACCACAAATGCCCCTAAAGCAAAGGTCTTCCCACTATTTACCCCAAAAAAATAACTGACAAAAGGCAGTAGAATTAAGATTAGGATAAGATGAATCTTAATTAGATTTGAAATTCGGTTCATTTGTGAGCCTACATTTCCCTTTTTTGAATTATTCTGAGGGTCGGTTCATCTTTTTTAATAAATACACCAAATGAATTATCCATAAAGTAAGACCTGATAAAACCGACAAAGCGGTGGCAAGACCTCTAAGTTGAAACTTTTCATCTAAGTGCTTTCCAAACCAGACCCCAAGCAACAAGAAAGCAATAATTTCCGAACCTATGCCAATAAAGGCTATGCCATATTTTTTTTTGCTTTGGTTTTTTTCATTTCCATTTTCCGAATGATTCATAAAATCTTTCACCGACATCATTATCTTTTAAATCCTTGGGCTCCAGGCAGATTCTCCATTCTATCTTTTAATCTATTAATTCTAGTTTGGACAAAATCTGGAGTAGGATAAAAATTTTTTATCGTTTCCAATATATTTATGGCTTTAGAAAATTCGCCTTTTTCTTCCAAACATATCGCGAGACTTAATCCGACATTTTCTTTTTTTGCCCTATGGGGGTACTTTTTTATAAGTAAATTAAAAACTGAAATGGCCCCTTCTAATTTTTTTTCTGACTGTAAGATATGTCCCTTAAATAGTAGGGTTTCAAATAATACTTCTTGGGACGGATTTTCCTTAATGATTCCTTCTATTTCAATGAGCGCTTGATCAAAATTATTTAAATTTGATTCGGCCTTTGCTAATAAAAGTCTATAAGGAGACCTTTCTTTTGAAGGGAGTAAGGGTAAAAATCGATTGATTTCAATAATAGCCTGGGCATAGTCTAGGAGCTTTTCAAAGTACAAATTTCCTATGCTTTTTTGGGCGGAAATTCTCTCACTTGCATTGGGAGAATATAAAACTATATATCGATAACACTCAATAGCTTTTAAGTAGTCCTTGATCTCAAACTGGGCAATTCTTGCCGCTTTGCGAGCTGACTCAAGAGCCAACGGTTTACCTGGATCCTTTTTCATCACACGAAATAATATTTCCAGAGCCTCTCGGTAATTACGACGTTCTAAGGCCTTTTGAGCCGCAGAGTACTGCATACTTTGAAAGGACATGTTACAGCCGCTCGAGACCGCCAAAAACAGAAAAGATAAACTAAATAAAACAATTATTTGTTTTGTGTTTATCTTTCTCGCACTCATTCTTCTTTGCCATCGTCCTCATTTTCCAAAATTGCCACACTCGTTACAAACTCATCATCCTTGAGGTGCATCAATCGAACTCCTTGAGTATTTCGTCCCAGAATTGAAACCTCTTTACAACGAGTTCGAATGGTTTGACCTTTATTGGTCATTACTAAAACTTGCTTTTGATCATTCACAAGACCTGCATAAACTAAGTCCCCCACTTTATCTGTAGTTTTTTGAGTGATTAATCCCATTCCACCACGACTTTGTGTTCGATACTCATCCATCGAAGTTCTTTTTCCATATCCATTCTTGGTCACCATAAGAACTGTTTCTTTACTATCCTTTGCAACAATTTCCATTCCAATAACCTGATCATTTTTTGTGAGCGAAATACCTTTAACTCCTCGAGCCGATCGTCCCATAGCACGAACTTCACTCTCATCAAAACGAATGGACATTCCTTCTTTAGTGACAATAAAAACATCATCATTTCCTGAACTTATTTTTGCATCAGCAAGATTGTCATCCAGCTCAATCGTCAACGCTATAAGTCCTGAAGGACGTGGTCTCGAAAATGAATCTAATGAAGTTTTTTTAATAATTCCCTTTTCTGTAAGCATAACTATGAACTGCTCAGGTTTAAAAGTTGCAACTGGTAATATAGCTTTTATAGACTCTCCAGAAGAAAGTTGAATTAAATTATTAATCGCTCTTCCTTTTGAAACTCTGGTTCCCAGAGGGATTTTATAAACCTTCAACCAATAAAGTTTTCCACGATCAGAGAATGATAAGAAAGTCGTCAAAGTGTCTTCGACAAACACACGGTTTACAAAATCTTCTTCTCGAGATTCTGCACCTTTAAGACCCTTTCCTCCTCTTTTTTGTAGGCGATATTCATCAATGGGAATTCGTTTGATATACCCTGAATAGGTCATGGTTACGACCATCTCTTCATGGGCTATAAGATCTTCATCTTGTAATTCATCATTGTTAATTTCTATTTTAGTTCTGCGGGGATTGGAATAATTCTTCTTAATTTCCTCAAGTTCTCCAATAATTATTTTATAAATTTCATTTACATCGCTCAGCGCATTTTTCAACCAAGTAATGTTTTTATTTATATCAAGTAACTCATCTATAATTTTTTGTCTTTCCAACCCAGTCAATCGTTGCAAACGCATTTCCAAAATGGCCTGCGCTTGTTTATCAGAAAACTGGAATTTTTCTATTAAGCTTACCTTAGCTGTTTCTGATTCTTTGGCACTTCTTATTGTTGTAATAATAGCGTCAATTTGATCTAAAGCCCTTTTTAATCCTTCTAATATGTGAGCCCGTGCTTCAGCCTTTTTAAGATCAAAAATACATCTTCTTGTAACCACATCTTTTCGATGGGTTAAAAATGCTTCCAGCATTTGTTTTAAATTGAAAGTAAAGGGTTGGTTTTTAGCATCCAAAGCAAGCATTATAATTCCGTAGCTGGTTTGCATTTGGGTGTATTTATATAATCGATTCAAAATAACCTGAGCATTTTCACCACGCTTGAGCTGAATGACAATTCTCATTCCTTCGCGGCTGGATTCATCACGAATATCTGAAATGCCCTCTATCTTCTTCTCTTTAACTAAATCTGCAATACTCTCAATCAATTTCGCTTTATTTACTTGATAGGGAATTTCATTAACAACAATATCTTCCCTATCCTTTCTATTTTCAATTTCCGTTACAGCCTTTATGTTTATAATTCCACGACCTGTTTTATAAGCGGAAAGAATTCCTTGAGTTCCAGCAATAATTCCTGCGGTGGGGAAGTCAGGAGCGGGAATCAAACGTATCAAATCATCAATACTAATTTGAGGATTTTTAATAATTGCAATACAACCATCAATCACCTCACCCAAATTATGAGGAGGTATGTTAGTCGCCATCCCCACAGCAATCCCAGAGCTTCCATTGACTAAAAGGTTTGGAAATTTTGCCGGAAGGACCTGGGGAATGAGTAAAGTATCATCATAATTCCAAGTATAGGAAACAGTTTCCCTTTCAATATCTTCCAGCAGTTCTTCGGCTAAATGGGTCATTCTCACTTCGGTATAACGAGGAGCTGCTGGCGCATCACCATCTATGGAGCCAAAATTCCCTTGTCCATCTACAAGTGGGTAACGCAATGAAAAATCCTGAGCCATACGCACAATAGTGTCATAAACAGCCATGTCACCATGGGGATGGTATTTACCGATAACATCCCCAACGATACGCGCAGATTTCTTATAAGGTTTATCGTGGGTGTTACTGAGCTCATGCATTGCAAACAAACAACGTCGATGGACAGGTTTAAGTCCATCCCTAACATCTGGCAATGCTCTCCCCACAATAACACTCATAGAATACTGTAAGTAGGCCTCACGCATTTCCCTATTTATGTCTACATTTGAAATGCCAAAATTTTGTGAGTTTTCCATTAAAAAATTCTCCGTTTATACATCGAGTTCTTTTGCTAGCAATGCATTCTCTTCAATAAACTTACGTCGTGGCTCAACTTGTTCACCCATTAAAACCGAGAACGTTTCATCTGCAGCCATTGCATCTTCTATAGTGACGCGAAGGAGGTGTCGATTTTCCGGGTTAAGGGTGGTTTCCCAGAGTTGACTGGGATTCATTTCTCCCAAACCTTTATAACGTTGCAAAGAAAGTCCCTTTTTTCCTAAGTCCATAACTCTTTGATAAAAATCCACATAGTCATGAAAGGTCTCCTCATTCGAATTAATTTTCAATTGGATAGGAGTTTCTACGACAGTTTGAAAACTATCCCACATTTCCTTAAGTTCTTTCCACTCTGTAGAAAAAGCAAACTGGTTATTTACGACTGTGTCAAATTTGTACCCAAATTTGACAGTGACTAAGGAAAATTCATAATTCCCATATTCATTATTTTTTAGAATTTTAATATCACCTTGTGAGATTCCGGAGGTCGGGTTTTGAGTAAACCAATTTTTAAAATTCAAATAAAATTCATTTATACCGGATTCACTTTTTAACAATTGTTCTAAATTTCTAACCTTACTTACCATTTGAATTAACACTTCCCTTTCAAATCTATGGGAAAGTGTTTTTAAAAGTTCATCAAATTTTTTGATATTCAAAATAAACTTCTTCAATTCCTTTTCATCTTTTCCCTCTTTTAAGTTAATCACATTCATATTCTGTAAGCTGGTATCCAATAAAAACTGTGTGAGAGATTTTTCGTCTTTTAAATATTTTTCTGATTGTGCACGCTTCACTTTGTACAAAGGGGGTTGTGCAATGTAGATGTATCCGTTTTCAATAACTGAGGGCAATTGTCGATAAAAAAATGTGAGGAGCAAAGTACGAATATGTGAACCATCAACGTCAGCATCTGTCATAATAATAATTTTATGATATCTAATCTTCTCAATATTAATATTGTCTTTTCCAATTCCAGTACCTAGTGCTCCGATCATCATCTTGATTTCTTCATTTGATAACATTTTATCAAATCGAGCTTTCTCAACATTTAAAATTTTTCCTCTCAAAGGAAGAACGGCTTGTGTCCTTCGATCACGGGCTTGCTTTGCAGAACCTCCAGCAGAATCCCCTTCAACTAAATAAATTTCGCATAATGCTGGGTCTCTTTCCTGACAATCAGCCATTTTCCCAGGTAGGGATCCACCATCCAATGCCGTTTTTCTTCGCGCCAGGTCTCGAGCTTTACGGGCGGCTTCTCTTGCCAGAGCAGACTCGATACATTTGGAAATGATTAACTTAGCGTGTTGTGGGTTTCGATCAAACCAATCAGCCAATCGATCATTTACTAAGGATTCCACAGCACCTTTAACTTCGTTGTTTCCTAGTTTTGTTTTTGTCTGACCTTCGAACTGAGGTTCACGAACTTTTACACTGATAACAGCAGCAAGTCCCTCTCGGATATCATCACCTTCCAAACTTCCTTTTAAATCTTTTAATAAATTTTTGTTTGTAGCATAAATATTTGCCGTCCTAGTCAATGCCGTTTTAAAACCCGCAAGATGAGTCCCGCCTTCAATCGTATTAATATTGTTGCAGTAAGTGTAAATGGATTCAGAATAAGAATCATTCCACTGCATTGCAATTTCCACATCGACTAATTCTTTATTACCTTTGAAATAAATGACCTCTGAATGAAGTGCTTTTTTACTCTCATTCATAAAGGAAATGAATTCAATCAAACCATTTGTGAAAGCAAACTCCTGCTTCTTACCACTGCGCTCATCCAATAAAGATAATTTGAGTCCTGCATTCAAAAAAGCCAACTCACGAAATCGATTCGCAAGAATATTAAAATCGAACCTTAAATTTTCATCCTTAAAAATTTCCCTGTCTGGCTTAAAAGTGGTCTTCGTTCCACTTTTGTCGGTTTCACCCAATTTTTCAATGGAACTAACAGGAATTCCTTTTTTAAAAGACTGCCTCCAAAGACTCCCTTCCCGCTTTACTTCAACGGTGCAATGTGCAGAAAGTGCGTTTACTACAGAGGCACCCACCCCGTGCAATCCCCCTGAAACTTTATAATTTTCGTTATTAAACTTCCCCCCAGCATGAAGAACCGTCATCACCACTTCTAAAGCCGACCGCCCTTCTTTATGAATTCCTACAGGAATTCCCCTACCATTATCTTCAATGGTAATAGAATCATCGGCATGAATCGTAATTAAAATTGTATCGCAATGACCTGCAAGAGACTCATCCACAGAGTTATCCACAATTTCATAAACTAAGTGATGAAATCCTCTTGAAGTTGTATCTCCAATGTACATTCCAGGCCTTTTACGAACAGCCTCTAAACCTTCTAAGACCTGAATTGATCCAGCATCATAGGCGCTTTTTTTACTTTGATCCTGATCCATCAGCTGGTGATCTGCCACGTTAATTCTCCTTGAAAAATAAACTCCTAGCTTACTGAAAGCCTGTTCAGAGGTACAAAACCCCCGAACAAGCATCTAGGACGCTAAAGTTTCTGCCTGCCCTTCATAAATACGAAAAATAGTTCGCCCTTTACTACTAAAATCAAAAGGGAAACTAATGTCCGTAGAAGTTAAAATAATCTGCGAACGAATCGTTTCTATGAACCTTAAAAAGTTAGCACATTTTACTGAATCTAATTCAGAAAGCACATCATCTAATAGTAATAAAGGATGAACCTGGAATGTGTGGTAATGATACATGATTTGAGCCATCTTGAAACCTAAAATGAGCGTTCTCTGTTGTCCTTGTGAGCAGAAATATCGCGCGTCATTACCATTGCATCGGAACTTTATCTCATGCTTGTGGGGTCCGACAAGCGATGATCCAAAAGAAAGCTCATTTTTTCTAAGTATTTTCAGTCTGTTATACATTTTTTCATAAAGATTATCATAGGACCAGTTATTAGCGATGAATGAGGAAATAGAGTAATCCACTGAGATATCCACAAATTCTTGTGGAGCAATGTTGGAAACAGCCATTTTCCAAAAGGGTATTAAGTTGTTAATGGCATTGATTCTTTTGTGGGACAACACCACTGCAGTTTTGAGATATATTTCGTCTAGCGCATCTAAAAGAAGTTGGATCTGATATTCTTCATATATTCCCCTTTTGTAATCCCTAAGAAGACCATTTCGCATTTGTAGCGCTTTTTTAAATTCGGTCACGGCTTTTATATTTTCAAAATGATGGACCAATAAAAACTCATCTATCAATTGGCGACGAACTTCAGGCCCTTCTTTTAACGCACTTAAACTTTCTGGACTAAAAAGAATTGAAGGATACTTTATAGAGACATTTTTGGCGGGAACTTGTTTGTTATCAAGTAAAAGCTTTCTTTTATGGGGTTGAATTTCCATTACTAAATCACTGCGTAAATTATTTTTACTTATTTGAGCCGATATTTTTGCGTTAAGGCTGATTTCATCTCCAAATTTTTTCAGCCAAACTTCAGCTTTTCCCTCCCGAAAGGAGGTTCCTCTTAGAATCAAATAAATGGATTCCAATAAATTGGTTTTTCCTTGACCATTTTTTCCTACAAAAAGATTCACACCAGAATGCAATGGCAACTCTAACTTTGAAAAATTTCTGAAGTTTTTTAGTGAAATATGGGTCAGATACATTCATTACATTCTTTATAGCTTTTAGCCTTCAATCTCTCATGGGCATAACAACACATGTATGAAGACTATCTTTATAAGGGTGCACCAGACCAGGAGTTCCTTGCTGGTCATTGACCTCTATTTGTACCATCTCATCATTCATACTAGCCAAAGCTTCTAAAACAAATCGGGCGTTAAAAAGAAAGTTTAAATGTTCCCCATCATACGCCACTTCAATTTCTTCATTAGCATCTCCAAGCTCTGGACTTTGTGAAGAAATTTGCATTTTTCCATTGGAAAAAACCAAATTAACTCCCTTAGATTCGCTGTTGGATAAGAGGGAGACTCTTTTTATAGAGTTGAGTAAATTTTCCCTGTTCACCAAAATCTTCTTTTTTAAATTTTTTGGAATTAATTTTTGATAATTCGGGTACTTTCCCTCAATTAAGCGGATCATAAGTATAGCAGAGCCTAAACGAACTACAAACTGGGAGCCTTCAACAGCAATTTCAACACGTTCATCCGCACTTTCTAAGAGCTTACCCAACTCATGGAGGCCCTTTTTGGGAATAATTATACTTTGAGTCCCGTTGGTTAAATAAGGCCCCACAGCGGTCGCTTTACGATCAATTAAGCTGAGTCTATAACCGTCCGTTGCTACCATTCGATAAGAAACTTCTTCGCCTTGAATTTGTTTCTCAAAGTAAATGCCGTTCAAATGGTAGCGGGTTTCATCGGTGGCCACGCTGTAAATCGTTTTTTCAATCATTTCTTTTAGTAATTTAGATTCAATTACTAAAAAATCTTTCGTGGCATATTTGGAAAAAACAGGATATTCGTCAGGGTTGATTCCCACAATATTGAATAAGGCCTTCTCTTGTGAAATTTTTAACCAATTATTTTCTTGTTTTACCAGACGAATGGGTTCGTTTGGTAAATCCTTTATAATTTCAAATAAATTTCTGGCGTTTACAGCGGCCTTACCCGCTACTTTGACAGAAGCCTCCTTTTCATCGTTAAAACTTACAGATAAATCCGTAGCAAAAACTCGTAGCTTATTATCTTCAGCCTCAAGAAGTATGTGTGACAAAACTTGCATTGTATTTCTTTTTTCTACGACACTTTGTGTTTTTGCGACCAAATTAACTAAAAAATCTTTTTGAATTGTAACATCCATACCCAGCTTCTCCCGTACTGCAAAATCCTATTGGAATTAAAAATTAGATCAAGAGGAATAAAGTTATACCCTTATCAAAAAAACAAAAAGCATCATAAGAATTAAAAAAAGGAAAGTCTTGGTAAAAAATAAACCAATTTATTCAGCTCCTAAACCCTCTTCTATTATATTAATATATATACTAGTAGTAGTAGTAGGGGCTGTGGATAAGTGGATAACTTTGTAACCAACTAAAATCATTAAAAAAAATAATATTTTAAATGTGGATAACTACTGTATAACTCTGTGGAAAAAAGAGGACTTATCCACATTTTTTACTTATCCACATGCTTATCCACAGGATATCCACATACTTATCCACAGGAGTTATTCACACTCCTGTGATATTGTGGATTCGAATGTCCAACTCTTCGATATCACTTTTGATTTCAAGATTTTTTGATTGTTGATAATCTACGCGGCGCAGAGCATTAATAACTGTTGTATGATCTTTTCCTCCAAAGGCCTTGCCGATATCAACCAGAGGACGATCAAGATGTTTTTTTATTAAATACATGGCTACCTGACGCGCCGTAACTAGTGGTTTGGTCCTAATTTTTGATTTTAGATCCACCATACGGACTTGGTAGTGTTCAGAAACTATTTTTTGGATTTCTTCAATTGAGATAGTTCCCACATCATCGTGGTGGGTTAGAACTCTCCTTGCTAAGTCTAGGGAAATGGGCAGCCCTTGCAATTCTGAATACATTTTTAGTTTATTTAAATTTCCTTCAAGTTCACGAATGGATCTTTTTGAAACTCGAGCTATGTAACTGACAACTTCATTGGACAGGGGAATGGAGCGACGTTCCGCCTTATATTTTAAAATGGCCACTCGAGTTTCAATATCTGGCATTTGAATGTCGGCAATGAGTCCCCATTCTAGTCGTGTTCTAATCCGATCTTCTAAACTTTTAATGTCTTTAGGCATGCGATCACTGGCGACTACGACTTGTTTATGTTTTTCAAATGAATAGTTGAGTGTGTGAAAAAACTCTTCTTGAACGGCCTCACCGCGGCCTAAAATTTGAATATCATCCATCAAAATAATATCTGAGTTTTCCCGGTAGCGCTGACGAAACTTGTCCATTTCATTTCTTCGAATACTAGAAACACACTCATTCAAAAATCTTTCTGCAGACACGTAGCTAATTTTGGTTTCAGGGTATTTTTCTCTAATATGGTTACCAACGGCATTCAATAAATGAGTTTTACCCATACCGGTTGGGCCACAGATAAATAGGGGATTGTTTATTTTTCCGCCTGGGTTTTCAGCCACGTTAAAGCAGGCAGCATGGGCAAACTCATTGTTTCTGCCGACTACAAAAGTAGAAAAAGTATAGTCAAAGTTGATTCCGTCCCTTGGATACGGGGAAGTTGTCGGTTGTAGATTTGGTGACCAAGAGGAGCTTTTTTCGTTTTCAAGGAGCAAGCTTCCGGTGAGAGGTTTAATATTTTCTGGAGAAGGATTTGTTGACGACTCAGTATGGGTTGAATTCCTGTTGATTTCTTGGTTTTGAACTTGTTCTTGCCCAAAAACAGCCACTTCCACTGTAAATGCTTGTGGGTAAAGCGCAGAAATTTCAGAACATATGCGATCGAGTAAGTTTTGTGAAATCCAGTATTTATGAAGTTCTGTAGGCACTCCCAAACGAAAGCAGGTTCCACTGGGACGATTTTCAACTCCTAATAAAATCGTGGGGTCAAACCACATGTGTAAAGGCCTGTTGTTTTGATTTTTTGATTTCAAATTGTCTTTGATTTGAGACCAGAACTCATCATGATTCATTGCCAACGCTCTCCTAGCTGTAAAATCCTTTGAATCTTTTAATTAGGTAAGGGTAATGAGGGCAAGTATCATGGCAAAACAAAACTTTCAATATGGACTCCACTCGGTGTCTTGACCCAGAGGCTAAGGTTGTGCTTAATTGCGCAAAGCCCAAAAATTGTGAACTGCATCACTAGGTAGAAAATTAATTTGAAAATGGGAAATTTTAATTTTGGTAAGCAATACTTTGTAAGCAACGAAATGATTAGGAGCATTTGTTATGAAAAGAACGTTACAGCCAAGTAGAAAAAGACGAAAAAGTACTCATGGATTTCGAGCCAGAATGGCAACAAAAGAGGGTCGTGAGGTGCTTTCCCGACGACGAAGTAAAGGAAGAAAAAGAATCGCTGTAGATATCAGTGGAAAATAAAAACCCTGAGAGTCTTGAAGCTGTCAACGCTGAAAAGAAATTCTGATTTTTTGTTACTACGCCAAAAGGGACGAAAAGTTTACCCTTCCCCCTGGTTGATAATAATTTGGAAAAAAAATGATGTTAACGAGTTTCGTTGGGGGTGTACTTTGCCGAAATATATCGGTCCGGCGGTAGTCCGTAATAGAATAAAACGATGGTGTAGGGAATATTTCCGAAATCTTTTGGAACAAGAAAATGATAAAAACTGTGTTGATATTAACTTGGTTTTTAAACCCAAAGATTTCTTATTTTATAAAAAGTTGTCCCATAGGGATTTGAATGCTGTGTTATCCAAAGGGCTTACATGGTGGCTAGATAGGTAAAAATGAACTGGTTCATGGTTTTGATATTGAACATATATAGGGTGTTTTTTTCTTCTTGGCTTGTTGGAGTTTGTCGCCATCAGCCTTCTTGTTCGTTGTATGCATTGCAAGCCTCTCAAAGGCATCCACCTTTGCGTGCACTTGTACTGATTTTCAATAGAGTTTGTCGCTGTCATCCCTGGGGAACCTATGGTTTTGACCCAGTTCCCATTTCAAAGTTGAAGGAGCGTCCAAATGAATAATCAAAATGGTCCTGGGTCATTTTTTGATACAAAAACTTTAATAGCTCTTTCTATTACATTTTTGGCCTGGATTGGCTGGCAGTGGCATTTGCAAAAAAAATATCCTCAAATGAATAAAGAAAAAGCTGTCGAAGCTAAGACTGAAAGTTCACCCATAAAGGATCCGTTGGCTCAAGATCAAAAAAATAAAGTTATTACCATTGAAAACAAAGATGAAATTAAAACTCCAGCTGAAATTGAAAAAAGAGCAGAAACTTTGTTTCCTGTCGAAGATGAAAATTGGAAATTTTCATTGAGTTCTGTTGGTATGAGTCTGAAATCTTTAGAGTTAAAAAAATTTACAGATAGGGAAAGTCAACCGATTAAAATTGGTATGGATGGTGCTGGATTTTTTCCTCTAGAAACAAAGTTTATTGGACAAACCGACGAACTATTTTTTGATATTCAAAAAATCACGGAAACGCGTTTTGTAGGCTCAGCACAACTTCAAGGAATTAAAATAATTAAAACAATAGAACTAAATTCCAGGGAGTACCGCATTGATACTCAGATTTCTCTAAGTGGGCAGTTTGATATTTATCGCGGCATATCCACCTATTTGGTAGAGCCACTTCATAAAATAGCAAGCTCAGGATTTTTGTCGCCCCCGGCAGAGCATCAAGAGGTTTACTTCCTTTCACAGGATTCTACAGAGAGAAAACATCCAAAAAGTGAAAGTGAAGAAGTGTATGCTGCTAATAAGATCAAGGTTGTTGCCATTGGTAGCCAGTATTTTACACAAGCTGTTTTGGATTCTTCCGAAGTTTTGCCTGATGTTAGCGTTAAAGTATCCCCAAAAGAAGGAACCATTGTTGGAACCATGAATTTTAATTTTATTCCAGGTCAAAAATCACTGAACCTCAAACACATAGCTGTCTTTGGACCTAAAGATTTGACCTTGTTAAAGGAAATTAGTGAGGACTTAATGGGTCTTGTAGATTTTGGGTTTTTCGCAGTCCTGGGACGGCCCATATTAAAAATGCTCAAATGGTTTTTTGCGCTCGTGGGGAATTGGGGAGTGGCGATTATTTTATTGACTGTCCTCGTTCGGTTTTTGGTTCTGCCATTTAATGTGATGTCATTTCGCTCAATGAAGGCAATGCAAAAAGTGCAACCTCAGATGCAGGCTATTCGAGAGAAGTTTAAGGATAGCAAAGAAAAGCAAAATCATGAGATGATGGTGTTATTTAGAGAGAATAAAATTAACCCGCTAGGAGGGTGTTTGCCTGTACTACTACAAATACCTATTTTCTTTGCGTTGTACCAAGTGTTAGGTCACAGCATTGAACTCTATAAAGCACCTTTTATGTTTTGGATTCACGATTTGAGTGCTAAGGACCCTTATTTTGTTTTGCCTGTGTTCATGGGGGTCACAATGTTTTTACAGCAAAAACTCACCCCGACAACAATGGATCCTGCCCAAGCTAAAATATTAATGTTTATGCCAATCATATTTTCAATATTTATGTTAACTCTACCAAGTGGACTGACTCTCTACATATTTATCAGTACCCTATTTGGTATAGGTCAGCAGCTTTATTTAATGCAAGGGTCACAGCCCGAAAAAAGTTTGAAAAACTGAAAAAAATAAGAGGAGTATTTATGTCTTTTTTTGGAAAATTATTTGGCGGTAAAAAGAAAAATGATTTGAGCTCATCACCGCAAGGACTTCTAAATGAACTTGTGATTAATTTATTGAAGCACTCGGGATTGGAACTCTCATTTGAAATTCAACGCAGTGAAAGCGAGGCCTTACTGGTGGATTTTTTTGGTAAAGATGAGGAATATCTAACTAATAAAGAGGGGCAGTTATTAGATGCCTTTCAACTTTTTTTAAAAAGAGTTGTTCAACACCAGTTTCCTGATGAGAAAGTCAGTGTAGATGTGGATTGTGCTGATTTCCGAAAGCAGGCCAACCAAGATTTAATTGATATGGCGGATAAGTTAAAAGAAATGGCTGTGAATAAAGGACGTTCAGTTTATATCAGAGCCTTAGCACCAAAGGACCGCAAGTTTATTCATCAGTATCTAGCTGAAGATGGAAGAGTAAGAAGCAGATCTGTTGGCGAAGGTCATTTCAAAAAAATAAAGATTATACCAACAAAAGAAATAGCCGAGGCCGCTTCGGACCAACCGTAGTACTTTATGTACCTACCAGGTGATACAGATACAATTGCAGCAATTTCAACTCCTTTAGGTCGCGGGGGTATTGCTGTTATTCGAGTGAGTGGAGCTCAATCTCTAAAAATTGTTCAACAGATAGCGCCGTTTTTGCCAGAGAGAATTGAATCACATCGCGTCTATTTTGGAGTGCTGAGAAACTCAGAATATCCCCAAGGCCTCGATGAAGTTTTATTGACTTATTTTGCAAATGGAAAATCCTATACCGGCGAGCAAACAGTGGAATTGTCATGTCACGGAAGTGACTTCGTTGCAAAAACTATTTTAAAGCTTTTGATGGGTGCTGGAGCTCGACTTGCCGAGAAAGGTGAATTTACTTATCGTGCTTTTTGTAATGGAAAGTTAGATCTGGTCCAGGCGGAAGCTGTTTTGAACTTGATTGAAAGTCAGTCTGAACAGGCAGCGATGGTTGCTTTTCGGCAGCTCAAAGGGGGGTTGTCTAAATCCATTGAAAAGATTGAAGATCTTGTGGTTTGGTCAGCGGCTCATTTGGAGGCCAATATTGATTTTGCCCAGGAAGATATCGAAGTGGCTTCCCAAGCGGATCTATTGGAAAGGCTCCAACAGGCATCTGAAATTATAAAAAGCTTGTTAAGAACAGAAGCTCAAGGCCGTTGGTATAAGGAGGGCTTTAGGGTCGTGCTTCTGGGATTGCCGAACACTGGGAAAAGTAGTTTGTTAAATGCACTGTTGGGTGAAGATAAAGCCATTGTGAATGATCAGCCAGGGACAACTCGTGATTTAGTAGAGGGACTTACTTTAGTTGAAGGTGTTGAAGTTTCTATAACAGATACAGCGGGACTTCGTGAAACCGAAGATCTTGTAGAAAAAATGGGAGTGGAACGATCCTTTAAACAAATTCCTCTGGTTGATTTTATTTTTTATGTTTTCGATTTTGATAATCAGGTCAGATCGTTAGAAGAGCTTGATAAAATTTTAGTTTTAAAACCAAAGAGAACAAAAATTGCCGTTATCTTTAATAAATTAGATCTATATCCGGGGTTTATGGAGTCAGATTACCTCGATAATATTTTAGCTTTAAGCAAAAAAAATGGATTCAAGCATAGTAACGACTTTTTTATCGAAACTGACCCGGATAAATTTTTATTTGTAAGTGCAACGACCAGATGGGGACTAGAGAATTTTAACTATTTGATTGCAAAGCGGATTCAAGAGGGTCTAGTAGATAATTCTGAAGTTGTTATTTCGATGCGTCATTTTGAACTTTTGAGTCTAGCGCTTAAGTCAATTGAAAGAGCAGTGGACTTATTAAAGTCGCAAGCAAGTCCGGAATTTGTTTCTTTTGAGCTTAAGGATGCAGTTCTTTCCATTCATACAGTTTTAGGAAAACGCTTTGATGATCAAGTGATGGATAGGGTGTTTAAAGAGTTTTGTTTAGGAAAATAGGAAGTTTATGGAGATTTTTGACGTTATAGTAGTTGGTGGCGGACATGCTGGAATTGAGGCCTGTTTATCGAGCTCGAGACTTGGTTTAAATACTTTACTTGTTTCGTCTAATGCCAGTCGAATCGGATACATGAGTTGTAACCCATCAATAGGTGGTTTAGGAAAAGGTCACTTGGTTCGTGAGATAGATATTTTGGGCGGAGAGATGGGGCTTGCTGCGGATGCAACTACGATTCAGTTCAAAAGACTTAATGCGAGAAAAGGACCAGCAGTGCGAGGGTCCAGGTCCCAGTGTGATAAGGATGCTTACTGCGAATATATGAAAAGTCGAATGGCTGTCCAAAAAAATCTTAAGGTCATGGAAGCTGAAGTACAGTCTCTCATCTTGGAACGATATATTTGTAAGGGAGTCATTACGGATCAAGGGGTAAAAATTTCAGCTAAATCAGTGATTTTAACTACGGGTACTTTTTTACATGGAATCATGCATATAGGGTCGATCAAAATTCCCGGTGGTCGAGTTGGTGATAAATCTTCAATAGGATTATCTGATCAACTACGTGAAACAGGATTTGTCGTTGGACGTTTAAAGACCGGGACACCCCCTAGGTTGAAAGGAAAGTCTATTAATTGGAAAAAACTCACCCCGCAGTGGGGCGATTCCCATTTCATCCCCTTTAGTTTAAGAAGCTCCAAAGAACTTAAACTGGAACAAATCCCCTGTTTTTTGAGTTATACTAACGAACAAACCCATGAAATTATTAGAAAAAACCTGAACAAATCGCCAATGTATTGCGGCGAAATTAAAGGGTTGGGTCCCAGGTATTGTCCCAGTATTGAGGATAAAATTGTTAGATTTTCTGATAAAGAAAGGCATCAAACATTTTTAGAACCAGAAGGATTAAATACAGATTCAATATATCTACAGGGTATTTCAACAAGTTTGCCCGAAGTTATTCAATATGAATTTCTAAAAACTATTGAGGGCTTGGAAGAGGTTGAAATGATAAGGCCAGGTTATGCTGTGGAATATGACTTTGTTGAACCAACACAGTTATTACCGACTCTAGAGACAAAGCAAATTGAACGACTTTATCTTGCTGGGCAAATTAATGGAACTAGTGGTTATGAAGAGGCCGCCGCGCAAGGTTTATGGGCTGGAACTAATGCTGCATTAAAAGTTTTGCAGAAGGATGCTTTTATTTTACGAAGAGATCAGGCTTATATGGGAGTTTTGGTTGATGATTTAATTACAAAAGGAACAAACGAACCTTACCGGGTCATGACATCACGGGCGGAACATAGACTTGTTTTAAGAGAGGATAATACTCTTGAGAGGTTAGCTAAGATAGGTTGTGACCTTGGTTTAGTTTCTGGCCCAGATTCGAAGCGTTACCAGGATTTGCTGGCGCAACGGGAAGAAACTCGACAAACATTACAGCATTTTCAATTTGTTCCTAATGTGGAGACACAAAAAAAATTGAGTGAAGCCGGTAGTCCAGTTTTACAAAAACCTTGTACTGCTGCAGAGTTACTAAGGAGGTCAGAAGTTACCTGTTCTACTTTGAGGGATTTAGGTGTTCCCCTCAATGGAGATGAATTTGACGTTCTAGAGCCTGTTGAGATCGAAATTAAATACAGCGGTTATATTAGTCGTCAGCATGATATGATCGAACAAGCTTTAAAGTTAGAAAACCTAAAGTTGCCCAAAGAAATTGTGTATTTCGATGTGTCCGGACTTTCAAAAGAAGAGGTGGAAAAATTAAATAAAGTCAGGCCTATAACGTTGGGTCAAGCGGGAAGGATTAGTGGGGTGAATCCATCGGCTATTCAAGCACTTATGATCCATATACGGAATAAAGCAAAACTGGCACCTATAGCTAAAGAACATAATTATGTCAAAATCTAGCCCGATTGCCGGGGATGTAAACTGGCGTCTGCAAGAGTTATTGCAAGGGGATCTAACTGAAAGTGCTATTGAGTGTATAAGGCAGTACTATCTTCTGATCACTCAATTTAATAGAAAGATTAATTTGATATCTAAACATGCTGTACAGGATGGCGATATCACTCAGATCTATGATTGTATTTTAGGAATTAAGATTATTCTTTCTGCATCATACTCAGAAACAATACACGATATAGGTTCTGGCAATGGCCTACCAGGCATTATCATGGCAATTATGGCTCCAGAGCGGCAATTTAGACTTGTCGATGTGGATGAAAGAAAGGTGGAGTTTCTTAAGACAGTTGTTTCCCGATTAAAGTTGAAAAATGCACTGATTATTAGAGGCCCTTTGGAAAATCAGAAAAACATACAATGTGCAGTTTCCAGAGCTTTTTCTAGTATGGCTCATGCTGTGAGTATTGGGGATGGGGCCTTTCTTAATCAAGGGAGTTATTTTCATTTTAAGGGCAAAAATTGGGAGAACGAGATCTTCGAAGGATTAACTCTTTGTAAAGGACAAAAATTTAATTGGATGTTCGAAAAAGTCCAAGATTATGAATATCCCCCACTTATACCATTAAGAACAATTACTGTAGCTAGAAAGTGTCCGAGTAGGCCCATACAGTGACCAATTTGTTCCACGTGGAACAAATTAATGTTTTTTTTCGGTCTCTTTACCTTCTGAAGGTTTTTTCTTCTCTTTGTGAGATCCATTTTGACTAAGGAGGCGATCGTGCAGCTTGGGTACTCTTGTGTTCCAATTACGGCTACTCAACTGCAGGTTTTGATTAGTCAGAAAATATTCAATCTCTTTAGGATCAGGCCAAGGGATACCCTTGGAGAAAGCTATTTTATATTTTTTTCGTGCTTCAACTCTTCTGTGTTCACTGCGAATCTCAAAAAATTGCCTTTGTTGAGCAAGAATCTCCATCTTTTTTCTTGAACTCATCAAATCTTTCTTTATTTTAATTCTTTCAGCTGAGATTACTTTTGATTTTTCCAAGTCCCTTTCCAAGTCTTCTATTTTTTTTTGTTCACTTTCATATTGGGTTTTTAATAGCCCCACTTGCTCCAAAAGTTTCTTATATATGGGGTCAGAGAGCTCCGGATTTGGATCTTCACTTTTACATCCGGACACGGAAATTAAGAGGATTAAGAGGAGTATAAAAGAGATTGTAGCTTTCACCTCATATCGATTGATATTAAAAAACCGATTAGGATGAAAACTATTTTTTTGCAATACCTTTTTAGCTCTAAAATTGACCATCATTTTGTAATATTCCCGATCTCTAGTTCTTCAGAATGAGTTTAAGTTCTCTATGTCGACTGTTCCTCGCACCAAAATTCTTATGTTATCATTTTTTGCTGTCGTTTTTTTTATTGCTTTGTCCACAGTTTCATCTTTCGATTCACTCGGTAAGAGTTTTTGGTTTTTTCGCATAGGTGCAACATCCCTGGATAAGCTCTCAGTATTTTTCTGGACTCCGATTGTTCCACGTGGAACAATCGGAGAGTAGTCATTTCAAGTGGAGACCAGAACTGACTCGTCAAAAAGACATTATAATTTTTTAGATATCCAATCTGAATACTCAGTTGTCGAGGTGCTTTTATGGCTAGGACAATATGCATTGCTAATCAAAAAGGTGGAGTTGGAAAAACTACTTCATCTGTAAATCTATCCTCAGCACTGGCTGAATTGGGCCGCAAGGTTTTATTGCTTGACATGGATCCGCAGGGGAATGCTTCAAGTGGATTGGGCTTAAAACGTTATGAAAGCCAATCGAAAAGTATTTATCAGGTACTAATAGGTGAGATGAAGATGGATCGAGCTATTCAAAACTCCGGAAGACCTTGTTTAGACATTATAACTGCGAATCCTGATCTGGTTGGGGCTGAAATTGAATTGGTTGATATGCCTCGTCGAGAGTTTAAGTTAAAAGAAGCGTTGCAAGGGGTTCAAGATAAGTATCATTATATAATTATTGATTGTCCACCCTCTTTAGGGCTTCTCACAATCAATGCATTTTCTGCGGCGGATACCTTTTTAGTTCCTTTGCAATGTGAGTACTACGCTCTAGAAGGTTTAAGTCAGCTACTAAACACAGCTGGAATTATTAAAAAGAATTTAAATCCAAATTTAAGAATTGAAGGGATACTTTTGACAATGTTTGATACCAGAAACAATCTAAGTCATCAGGTAGTCTCAGAAATTCAATCGCATTTTGGGGAAAAAGTATTTTCAGCAGTTATTCCAAGGAATGTGAGATTGAGCGAGGCTCCGAGCCATGGGCAGTCTATTTTACAATATGATTCTAAATCTATTGGTGCAAAAAAGTATCGAGATTTAGCTCAAGAGTTAGATTCTAGAGTTTACCCTGATCTTAATGTGTCACAAACCAGTTTAAAGGTGGAGAAGTCCCATAGTGAAGTAGGACTTGAAAGGGATATTTATGTCTGAATCTCTTGATATGCATGAACCACAGCAAAGAAAAGTAAGCAAAAAACCAGCCCTTGGTCGTGGTCTAGGAAGTTTGCTTGGTGAATCCAGCCATGAAGTTACAATTCCTATTGAATTGAATGAAACAGAACTTGCCCCAAAGGTAGAGTTTCATAATGATTCCTTAAACAAGGTACATTCCACTGGCGACTTAACCTATCAAGATCAAAGCAAAATTTGGCAACTAGACATTGAAAAAATTGCACCTAATAAAAAACAGCCCAGGAAGATCTTTGCCCCTGAAGCGCTTAAGGATCTGGCCAATTCGATTAAAGAAAAAGGGATACTTCAACCAATAGTCGTTCGAAAAGTTGAAGGCAAGGAAACAACTGCTTTGGACACATTCGAAATTATTGCTGGGGAAAGAAGATGGAGAGCGGCACAGCTTGCCGGATTGCATTATGTACCTGTAATTATTAAAAAAACTCAAGACCAAGAAGCTCTAGAATTGGCTTTGATAGAAAATATCCAGAGAGAAAACTTAAATCCTATTGAAGAAGCTGAAGCTTATCAGTATCTTCTCCAGCAATATTCTCTTACGCAACAATCTCTTGCGGATAAACTGGGTAAAGATCGGGCAACAATTGCAAATACATTAAGGCTTCTTGGTTTAAACAAAGAAGTCCGTCAGCTTTTATCTGATCAGAAAATTTCTATGGGACACGCAAAGGTATTGCTCGCAGTGGCTGATCCATTGCAGCAACAAAAACTAGCTCAGCAAGTTGTTTTAAAAAAAATGAGCGTAAGGGAATTAGAGCGTCTTGTGGCCAAGGCGTTGGCAGAAAGGTCGCGGGGAAAGGACTTAATTAGTAACAAAGCTCATGAAGAAAGTAAGGCTGTTGAGCAGATTGGTGAGGAATTGCAAAAAATCATGGGAACTAAGGTCGTTATAGACTATCTTCATGGTAAGGGACAAATTAACATTCATTTTTTCTCAGAGAGTGAACTCAACGGAATTGTTGAAAGAATAAGAGAGTCATGGGGTCAATAAACCAAATCGAAAAACAAGTCAGTGAATTTAAAGATAATGGTAAAATAACAGCCCTACTTGAGCAGGGTGCGAATTTTGAAGGTCGACTAACCTTTGAAGGTACAGTCCGTATCAGTGGGAAATTCAAAGGCGAGATATTTACCAATGACACCCTTGTGATAGGTCCAAGTGCTGAAATTGATGCCCAGGTCGAAGCCAATATCGTGATTATTAGTGGAAAAGTTAAAGGAAATATTTTTGCTCGGCAACGGGTCGTTATGCATCCTCCTGCAGTTTTTAGAGGAACAGTAACGACCCCAAGCCTAAGAATTGATGAAGGTGTTGTTTTTGAGGGGGCTTCTTACATGTCGCGCGGAAGTCCTTCTAACCCGTAGTACAAAATATTTAAAGTTCTCACAACGAAGCCCACTGTTTCATCTTTTGCATCGACATAAATAATTTATCTTTTGTGTTTGGACTTAAATATCTTTTGCTTTGTCTTAATTGGGATCAGTCTCTGCAATATGGGCCCATAGGTTTTTATCGAACTTGTTTTTAGCTTATCTTAGTTAGACGCGCCATTCCTGAGCTCAATCTGCCTGATAATTTGTGCGCTTGACCTTAACATTCAAACGGGTTATTTGCCTTTCACAAATTCCTTCTCTCTTTTAAGTAAGCCTATAAAAGGAAATCAACGCGATGTTAATGGATCTTTTACATGGTCTGGGTGTCAATCAGACCGTACTTTGGCAAATGGTCGGGTTTGCATTCACATATTTGGTTCTTTACTTTTTGTTGTTCAGGCCTTTTTTTGAAGCCTACACCGAAAGAGTTAACAGAACATTTGGTCAAGCCGAATTGGCTGAAAAATATATAGAAGAGGCCAAAGTTTTTCAGCGTCAGTACGAGGAAAAAGCTCAAGAGTTGAATCAGCAATTTAAAAATATTTTCACTCAATCGCGGGCTCAAGCCAACAAGATGAGCGAAGAAATTATGATGGAAGCTCGTCAAAAAGCAAAGGACCTTCTATCCCAGAATCAAAGTAGAATGAAGATCGAAGAAGATAAAATTAGAAAAGAGCTTCAGGTTGCCGCTTCTGGGCTTTCCGAATCCATCACTCAGCAACTTTTAAAAAAAGGAGTTGCCCAATGAGGATGGTAACTAAAAGACTTCTTATTTTAAGTGGACTCGCCTTGACTGTAGTGAATGCTATTGCCTCTGATCATGGTGCTGGATCCCATGGAGATGTTCCGACAAAACTTGTGTTCGTACAGTTTGTAAATTTATTTGGTTTGTTGGTATTTTTCATATTTATTCTCAAAAAAAGAGCAGGAACTTTTTTTTCTCAACGTCGACAGAACTACTTGGAACAAATAAAAGAGGCTGAAAAAGCACGAAATCTCTCTGAAAAAAGTAAGCAGGAAATTCTTTTAAAACTTAAAAGTTTTGAAAATGATACAGAGAGGTCTTTGCAACAAGCTCATCGTGAATCAGATCAGTTGAAACAACAACTGATTCAGAGTGCTCGAGAAAATGCAAAGAAAATGGAACAAGATGTGGAAAATCTACTTAAAGTGGAGCATGAAAAAATGCAGCGACAATTAAAGCTCGATTTGTTGAGTTTGGCAGTGGATGGCGCAAGAAAAGACTTGAAAGCAAGAGTTGGTAATTCAGAGCAAAAGCAACTACAAACAGAATTTGTTGAAAAAATACAGGTGGTTTAAAAAGATATGCAACAATCTGAACTTGCAAAACGCTATGCAAAAGCATTATTTGAATTGGCTCTACAAGAAGGAAAACAAGATTTGGTTTTTGTAGAACTGAATTTGATCGATAATATTTTAAAAAGTGATAAGGACATTTCATTTTTCTTTAATTCTCCTCTAGTGAGTGATTCTCAAAAAACAGAGTTAATTTCTAGGACTTTAAAAGATGCAAAATTAGATTCAACGACCTATTCATTTTTTCTACTATTGACAAAAAATGGAAGAGTTGGTTTTTTAAGTCAAATTATTGAGGCCTACAAAAATCAAAATGACTTTACCCACGGAGTTCAAAGAGGAACTGTTCGCTCGGCTGTCGCTTTGTCCCCGGCAGAGCGAATTAAAATTGAAGAAACAGTCAGTCGATATACTGGAAAACAAGTTATATTTAGTTATAAGGAAGATCCTTCTGTCATTGGAGGGCTTGTTGCTGAAGTTGGAAGTTATATTTTTGATGACACGCTCACTTCCCATTTAAAAAGACTTAAAGATGAAACCATGAGGAGATTTCAATAAATATGGAAACTACAATACGCGCGGATGAGATCAGTCAGATTTTAAAAGAACAGATTAAAAATTATAATAAGACAGTTGAAATTACTGAAACTGGAACTGTGCTTTCTGTTGGTGACGGAGTGGCCAGAATTTATGGTCTGCAAAATGCGATGGCTGGAGAACTTGTTGTTTTTCCAGGTGATATTTCCGGAATGGTTTTAAACCTTGAAAAGGATTCAGTTGGTGTTGTGATATTTGGTGAGGACAAGGATATTAAAGAAGGCGACACGGTAACTCGAACTAAAAAGATTGTTCAGGTTCCTGTGGGAGAAGCTCTTTTAGGAAGGGTTGTTAATGTTCTCGGTCAACCTGTTGATGGAAAAGGCTCTATTAATGCTTCCCACTATAGAATGATTGAAACTAAAGCGCCTGGGATTCTTGCTAGGAAACCTGTTATGGAGCCTTTACAAACTGGGATTAAGGCTATTGACTCGATGATACCCATTGGCCGTGGACAAAGGGAATTGATTATTGGTGATCGACAAACCGGTAAAACGGCTATTGCGATAGATACCATTATCAATCAAAAGGGCCAAAACGTATTTTGTTTTTATGTTGCCATTGGACAAAAAAACTCAACCGTAGCACAGGTGGTTGAAAAGTTAAGAGCTGCTGGTGCCTTGGAGTACACCACTGTAATCACTGCTTCGGCTTCTGATCCAGCTCCCCTGCAATTTCTGGCTCCCTATGCAGGTTGTGCAATGGCGGAGTATTTTCGAGATTCTGGTCAACACGCACTTATTATTTATGACGATTTGACTAAGCAAGCTCAGGCTTACAGACAACTTTCCTTACTTTTAAGAAGACCCCCTGGACGGGAAGCTTACCCTGGTGATGTGTTTTATTTACACTCGCGTTTATTAGAGAGAGCAGCCAAAATGAATGACAGTGTGGGCGGTGGTTCTTTAACGGCATTGCCTATTATAGAAACTCAAGCGGGAGATATTTCAGCTTATATTCCAACAAATGTAATTTCTATTACAGACGGACAAATCTTTTTAGAGAGTGATTTGTTTTATAAAGGGATTCGACCCGCTATTAATGTGGGGAAATCAGTTTCTCGTGTTGGTGGAAACGCGCAAACCAAAGCAATGAAACAAGTGGCCGGAACCCTTAAACTAGATTTGGCTCAATTCCGAGAACTTGAAGCTTTCTCTGCATTTGCTTCTGATTTGGATAAAACAACCCAAAATCAGTTGGCTCGCGGTCGTAGACTGGTTGAAACTTTAAAACAGGGATTATACAGTCCCCTTTCGTTTGAAAATCAAGTGATCATCATTTTTGCTGCAACAAATGGCTACCTTGATTCCTTTAAAGAGAGTGATTCCAGTAGATATGAAAAAGAGCTATTGGAATTCATGGGAATGCGCCATAACGCTATTGTGGCTCAAATTCGGAATGACAAGGCGATTAAAGAAGAGAGTAAAGTTGGATTAAAAGCAGCGCTGGATGAATTTAAAGCTGTATTTAAACCAACGGAGGCCGAGTAACTATTCCATGGCTAATTTAAAAGATATAAGACTTAGAATAGGCAGTGTTAAAAGTACACAACAAATCACCAGAGCCATGAAGATGGTGTCTGCTGCCAAATTACGAAAGGCCCAGCACAATATTGTGAGTTTGAGGCCTTACGCTAAAAAACTTCTTGAAGTGATTGCAGATATAGCGCTTTCAAAACATATTCATCATCCTCTTTTATCGTCCTCTGTAGATAGTAAAAAAGAACTTCTTGTAGTTTTGTCTAGTGATCGAGGTCTTTGTGGTGGATTTAATAGTAATATAAACAAGTTTGCTCATAAAATTTATTTAGAAAAAGCAAATGTTTCAGACAAAGTCGATCTTATTTTAATTGGAAGAAAAAGTTTTGATTACTTTAAAGCCAGAAAGGTAAATTGCAAAGAAGCAGTGTTCAATTTGGCTAAAGAAGTTTCCTATGACTACGCTGCTAAAATTGCTCAGCGATTGATGGAGGATTTTTCTGAAGGTGGATATGATTCAGTTAAGTTTATTTACAATGAATTTAAATCAGCCATTGCTCAAGAAATTGTATGTGAGCAAATTTTCCCTATAGATCTAAGCAGAACTTCCTTTAGCGAAACTGGCAACAACAGCCGGTTCTCGGAAGAGCTTATTTTTGAACCCCAGCCCGAATTTATGTTGGATGGACTATTAAAACAACATTTCGCTATTCAGGTTTATAGGTGTTTAAGTGAGAGTGTGGCTGCTGAGCATGGTGCACGTATGTCGGCCATGGAAAATGCGACAAAAAATGCTGCAGAAATGATTCGATCTCTGACGCTGACTTACAACAAATTAAGACAGGCGTCGATTACTACGGAACTTATTGAAATTACGAGTGGAGCAGAAGCTTTAAAAGGATAGAAGGAGAGATTTATGGAATTTGGTGTCATAAGACAAGTTATGGGTCCAGTTGTTGATGTGGAGTTCCCTGCAGGTGAGATGCCTGCCATTTACAACGCGCTCAAAGTGACTAATTCGAGCATCAATCAGATCGAATGGAATTTAACTCTAGAAGTGGCCCAACATTTGGGTGATAGAGTAGTTCGAACTATTGCTATGGATAGTACAGATGGCCTCACCCGTGGAGGTAAGGTTAAGGACACTGGGGCCATGATTAAAATGCCTGTGGGAAAAGAAGCTCTTGGAAGAATTTTGAATGTGATTGGGGAACCTGTCGATCAGGGTCCTGAAGTTCAAACTAAAGAGTGGTGGCCTATTCACAGAGCTCCACCAAAATTTGAAGATCAAGCCATTTCCTCTGAAATTCTTATGACTGGAATTAAGGTTATTGATTTGCTAGCTCCCTATTTAAAAGGTGGAAAAATAGGACTTTTTGGCGGTGCCGGAGTTGGTAAAACCGTTTTAATTATGGAATTAATTCGGAATATTGCCACAGAACACGGAGGATATTCTGTGTTTGCTGGCGTGGGAGAACGAACTCGTGAAGGTAATGATTTGTATTTAGAAATGAAGGAGTCTGGTGTTATTGATAAGACATCATTGGTTTATGGACAGATGAATGAACCACCGGGAGCTCGTGCAAGAGTAGGATTATCTGGGCTAACCATTGCGGAATATTTCCGTGATCGCGAGGGCCAGGATGTTCTATTATTTATTGATAATATTTTTAGGTTTACGCAAGCGGGAGCTGAGGTTTCGGCTTTGCTAGGACGTATTCCCTCAGCTGTGGGATATCAGCCGACCCTTGGAACTGAAATGGGAGCTATGCAGGAGAGAATTACTTCAACAAAGAACGGATCGATCACTTCAGTACAAGCGGTTTACGTTCCTGCTGATGATTATACTGATCCAGCTCCGGCGACTACTTTTACTCACTTGGATGCCACTACCAATCTTGATCGTGATATAGCGGCTTTAGGTATATATCCTGCTGTTCATCCATTAAATTCCACATCTCGCGTTTTAGACCCTCAAATTGTGGGTGAAGATCACTACCGAACTGCACGCGATGTTCAAGCTCTATTGCAACGCTATCGAGAGCTGCAAGATATCATTGCCATTTTAGGTATGGATGAGCTGAGCGATCAGGATAAACTTGTGGTGGCTCGAGCCAGAAAAGTGCAAAGATTTTTATCTCAACCTTTCTTTGTCGCAGAACAATTTACTGGAATGAAGGGAAAATACGTAGACATTAAGGAGACAATTCGAGGCTTTAGAGAAATTCTCGATGGAAAACATGATTCTTTACCTGAGCAGGCCTTTTATATGGTGGGTACAATAGAAGATGTTATTGAGAAAAGTAAAAGATTGTAACTTTTTTTGATCTGCATTCTGATGCCTTTTTATGAAATTTTATCTGAATTTTTCTAGATAAATTGGTAATAGAAACCTAGATATGTAGATAAATTAATTTGGGCTATCGAATCAGTATTCGGTAGCTTGTTTTTTGAAATAGAAAGTTAATTTTTGAACAAAATAATTAAAACTTCGATTTTTTTATAAAATATGTTCAATGAGTGATAAAGAACCTAAAATCATGGGATAAAACGAATGTTCCTATTAACTTATGTTACTCCAGAAAAAAAGGTAGTTAGTGATTTAGAAGTTGATCAGGTCACTGTCCCGGCTTATCGCGGTCAATTGACGCTCTTGCCTGGACATGCTCCATTGATCTCAACTCTAGGCGTAGGTTTGATTAAATATCGTCCCAAAGGGAAAAGTGAAGAAATAACTTCGCTCGTAAGTTGGGGATACTGTGAAGTCAACCCTACGGGTGTAAATATTTTGGCAGAAACTGCAGAGTCTTTAGAAGAAATTGATCGCGAGAGAGCTGAAAATGATGCACGAATGATGCAAAAAAAGCTGACGGAGCCCAACCTTGAGCCTAATCAAATTATGAAGTATCAGAGAAAGTTACAAAAAGCTTTGGCGAGGATTGAAGCCTCTAAAAACGTATAAATAAATTTATTTTTACATCACTGGTAATTTTCTGAAAAACTTTTCTGTGCAATTTTTTTGCTTGAGAAAATAATTTGACTTAACCAGAACCCGGAACGGGAGTTAAGTGAATTTAAATTTAGCACAGCCCTATAAGTACTTTGTCCCCCAATGGAGCCTGGATAAAACCCATTTACTACAATTATTCTTTGCTTAAGAGATGAAGGAAGTGTGTTTAAGAAATTTGCCGTGATAGATCCTGTCACATAAAAAACTCCCGAGTACTCTGGTTTTTCTAGGAGCGTTGTTCGGACAATGTTCAGGTTGTTTTTATTTATTTGTATGAAATTGACGAGCTCCTGAGGGGATGCTTTTTTAAAATTACGAAAGAAGTCTGTTTCAGCACTAAAAACAATATATTTTTGGGACAGCAAATTAAATTTAATTTTGTTCATTTCTTGGAGGGATTCATTCTGAGCTTTTATAAAATTTTGACGATGGAATTCATGGTAAATAGCTGCTAATTTTTTGAATTCAGATTCAATTTTTTTAGATGGAACCTTATTTTTTAAACTTTTATTATTTATTATTTTGTATTTAGCGGAAAGGATACGGAAAACACTTTGATTCAATCTCTCAATACTAATTTCCTGATTTTTAACTGCATTTAACAAGCTGGTAAAAACTTTTTTTTGCTTAGTTCCACTCCAAGCCACCATGATCATATCGCATCCAGCCTGAATGGCTTTGACAGCTCGTTGTCCAATTTCACCCACACCTGCAGCTCCCAACATTTCCAGGTCATCTGTAATGACCAGGCCATCATATTGGTATTTTTTTCTCAACAGTTCGACTAAAAGAACATTGGAAAATCCTGCCGGTACGTTTGTACGATCTATTTTTGGTAAAACAATATGCCCAACCATTACAGCTGTTTGTAAAGGGACTTTAAAGAAATTTATAAATGGAACCAGATCATGATTCTCGAGCTCTTTTTGAGAATATAATTTTATCAGTGCTATTTTATGGCTATCCGAAGTGACTCCACCATGTCCTGGATAGTGTTTGGCGGTTGGGATAATTCCGGCTGAGAAAAGTCCTTGTGAAAATGCTTGTGCATGAAGCCAGACTTGTTCTGGGTTATTTCCGTAGCTACGATTTCCAATAAAATTTTTTTTTAGGGGGTCACTTACATCCAGCACGGGAGCTAAGTTCATATTAAAACCCAACACGGCAAGGAATTCACCTGTTGCTTTTCCTATGTTTTTAGTAAGGTTTAGATCATTTACAGTCCCGAGAGCTAGTGCACTGGGCATTGGTGGAGTACTGTTAACTCGTATGACAGATCCTCCCTCTTGATCAATCATGGAAAGAACGGGCAGATCGTTCAGGTGAAATCCTGCCTTTTGAATTTCACGGTTCCAATCAGAAATTTGGTGTAAACTTTTGATATTTCTACGGAATGTGATGAGCCCGCCGGGTTGATAAGAAGTAATAACTTTTTTTGCAGAGTTGAGAGTTCCAGAGTAACCATAGATGAGTAATTGACCCACCTTCTGTTCCACAGTGAGAGTCTCTAAAAGTTGATCTATATTTTTTATTTGGTCCTCAGTCAGTTTCTTTTGAATTTTTGAGGACGAATTTTCAATTTCAGGAACGGAAAATGTTATTTCTGGAACAAAGTTGAGTCCTATAATAAATAAAAATAAAAAATGTTTAATACCTACCAAAGTGAAATCCTTTAATTTGGACTCTGATAAAAGCAATAAATTTAGTATGATGAATTATGAGATTTTTGATCCAATTGATGAAGATTGCTTTCATATGTACTTGTATTATCGGATCCTCTGTATTTGCAGTAGATCCAGAAGTCCAAGAATACACCACTCAAGTTCATTTACTGAGTCGAACCCAAGATCTCTCTAAAACTACTTTAGTTGAGGTGGAGCATTCTAATATTCTTTCTGCTGATATTACGGGTATTTATTATTTGGTCCCCTATAGAAATAGACGACTTAAATGGGGAAAAACAATTAGTCTGGGTCTGAGTAATTTTAATCCATTAAACTATGAACCCAATTTTTTGGCTTCTGACTTTAAGGATGTTTACTCAACGAGTTTCCCCTCTTTAATGGAATTACAATTTGTTCTGAAACGAAATTTTATCTTAGGTTCCATTGGAGCGGAACTGGGTGCCGGTCTATATAATAAGACTTCTGTCAATGATGCCGTTGATTCTAGGATAGAATTGATTCCGGTAAGATTTGGAATCAACGTGAATTTTGATAATTTATTTTTTGAACCTTACTTGGTTCCCTATGCCTCCGGTGGTGTCTATACAATGATTTTTAAAGAAAACACATCTTCGGTATCCCATGGTGGGAATACCCAGGTGGCACCTTACTTTAGTGTCGGAGTGGCGCTGCAATTAAATTGGTTAGATCGAGAAGCTGCGAGGGTTTCTTATATGGACTCAGGAATGGAAAATACTTTTCTTTATATCGAGGGTAGAATGTTTATGGTTTCACAAAATGCCAGTGATCCTGATTTTTCTACCGGATTAAACTGGGGAGCTGGAATGAGGGTCGAATTTTAAATTGGTTAAATGGATCCACTTCTTTAAAAATTCTGGTAGGGTCTGACAATAATGGTCCAGCCAAAATTCTTCAAATTTTATCTTACTTGAGACAATTCCAGGGTGAAAATGGTGCAAAACTATACAGGAAACATCTTCTTTTATGGTTTTCTCAGAATTTAATGAACTTAACTTTCCTACAAAGTCGACAATAATTTGATTTAATTTATCGAATTCGACTGGTGAGAGTGCGAGCACTCGAAAATCAGAAAAATAGCATTTTTTTTGAGATTCATTAACTTCATTTGCAAGGTTTAATTTTATTTTTTTTTGTATTTTCTCACTCCAGTATTGAATCGGTCGTACGGTGTCCATTGTGGCTAAATTACTGAAATTATAGTTATTATGAGTGACTTCGTAACAAACGCCGTGTGTTTTTTTTAAAATTTTAGCTTCTAACATTAAACGGATCGTCAATTTGATAAGGTTTTCGTCTACTTCTAAGAATTTAGAAAGATGTGGAATTTTTTTGTCAGAAAAATTAAAAAATTCTTTTGTTTGCAAAGCTGAATTAATAGCTAAGGCCCAAGGAAAATAAGAAAAAAAATGAAGTTGAAATTCATCTAAGGAAAGATTTTCAAATTGTTTTTGATCAAGGGAGTCACTAGAAATAATTTTGGTTACAAAGAGATCTAGAAAATTGTTTGCCAAATCAAATATTCGAAGCATACTTTGAAGATCCGGATCGACCTTACCAGAGAGCCAGCGTTGTACTACAGAAGGATGGACATGAAGTCTTCTTGCTAACACCTTTGTGTTTTTTAGTCCATAAAGTGACAAAAACTTAGATAGAATTTGAGCTGCTGAATAGGGATCAAATTTTTCGTAAACAAATTTTAAACAAAATCTAATAATTTTTTCTATGGGATAATTTTGTCTTTCGCACAAATTTACAAAATCTCTCCATTTAATCTGTCTTTGACAATTTTCCCATTTGTGGACTCGATTTGATTTAAAACCAAGCATTTTACTCAAGTATACTTGGCTTTGTTGTCCTCGAATCGTTCGAATTATTTTCGTTTGGATAGTTTCATAGGTCATAAATTTAATTCAGTACAATTGATACTGTCCTATTCAAACCTTTAATTTTAAATGGATAATGATCAAGTGTTTTTAAGAACTTATATACTTTGCAACGCGCAAGGCGTTAGCGGCCAAAGTCAAACTTGGGTTGATTCCGCTGCTGGATGGAAAAAAAGAAGCATCTACAATATAAAGATTATCGAGGTCATGGGCTCTATTGGTTGAATCAACAACACTTTTTTCAGGGTTTATACCCATGCGGCATGTCCCGCTGGCATGAGCCAGTCTTTGGTTGTTTTCACCTTGAGGGTGAATTTTCACCTTGTAAGGTTTAAGACTTTTCTTTGCAAGAGCACGGAAGAGTTTTAACCTGTTTCTTGCTTCATTGGTGAGCTGATATTTTATAAATATTTTCTCTGAAGAAGTAAGACCCACTTGATTTTCAGCATAAGAAAAATCTTCCATAATTCCAGCTAAACATAAAGATGTTTTCATTATGTTTTCATAGATCCTTTTTCCAAAAAATCGGATGAAATTAAATTGTAGTCTATGCATGTAATTGTGATAAGGGATTTCGTAATGCATTTCATGAATAACAGGTTTAAACTCTGGTGGATTTCCTAAAGATTGAATGGTTCCAAGTTTCGTTCCATTTGAAAAATAAAAATCATTTATTGCCAACTCTTTTTCAAAATAACCTTTATTTTTTAATGGGTTGAGATTGATTATAAACAAATCTAAGAAATGACGGCATAAATTTTTTCCCACAAGACCTGAGCGATTGGCTAATCCTTGGGGCCAAATCGATGATTTGGATTTTAAAAGAAGGGCTGGAGTGAATATTGCTCCTGCAGCAAGAATAATTTTTTTTCCTTTAAATTTAAGCTGTTCTTTATTTTTTAAACAAAGAACTTCATCTATGTGATGTGAATTTGCTATGAACCCTAAAACCTCACATTGGTCTATGATTTTAGCATTAAAGAGCTTTAGTGCTGGTTGAACACAAGCTTCATAGGAACCTATTTTTTCCATAGTTTTGCAGAGCGTACCTTGGCATCCTGCACATTGGGAAATGTGATGCGGTTTGTGGGCCACTGGCAGTCTATAGGGATGATAGCCTTTTTGTGTCCAATGATTAAATAGAACGTTGCCAGCAGGACTTAAAGGAGCTTTGGCTAGAGATGCAGATTGAAATGGTAAACGAAGGGGATCAGGAGATCCGAACACATTATAGAGAGCCTCTGCTTGAGTGTAGTAAGGTTCTAAATCAAAATAATTAATTGGCCAATTGACCACAGTGCTGTTGGGTACATCTGATATGTGATTTAAAACCTCAAAATCTGCAGGAAAAAATCTTTCCATGGCGGCACCGTAAATTGAAGAGGAACCACCCGCGCCTTGGCCTAAGAAAGGAATAAAGTCTATATTTTTATTGAGACTTAAATCTGAGATCACTTCGGTGCATCTTAAACTTTTAGTAAGAATTTCTTTCTCTTCACTTCCTACAACGAGGTTATTTTTAAAATGCGACTCAGGAAATGAACCTCTTATAAGGTCTGGTTGAGGTGTCAGATCTGCCAGTCCCTTTTCTAAAAAGAGAACTAGTTTTCCTGATTTAGCGAGCGAATAGCCAATAGTTCCACCACTGATACCTGTTCCAATGACGATTACATCCCAAAAAATTTTACTTAAGTCATTTGGAGAATTATTATTTGATGTTGTGGATACAGTTGATTGTTTCATAAGCAAAAGAAAATCCTTTTCTGTATTCAATTGGATAATTATGAAATTGAAAATATATTAAGGGCAAATAGAATTACTTTAGAAAAATGGATTTACCCATTTAAGAGTTTACTTAGGCTTTTATGAGAACGATGATTTACTTGATTAAACTTATAAGGTACGTGAGCTCTTCATGAAGTCTAAGCCAAGATATTTCATTCATTCGTATAAAAATTCGACTGTCGGGGTTGAGCGAGTATTTTTTATTTTCCCGGCGCACGAGATTTAAAACAATCTCTGTGCTTAAGGGAGTTTTTTCAGAAAACAGGAGTAGAATTCCATTTTTTCCACGAGTCAAATCTTTGATAAATAACTGTTTGCAAAGATGTCTTATGAGCATCAACCCCATGAGATTAAGAACAGGTTCGGGGGGGCGTCCAAATTGATCATTTAAATCCATTTCAATTCGATCGATATCCTCTGAAGACTTTATGTCGGACATAATTCTGTAGTAGGAGAGTCGCAATCTTAAATCTGAAATATACTGATCTGGGATGAGGGCTGAAATGGGCACATTGATTTCAGGCTCTATATTGACGTCTATAATTTCTTCATTTTTACTTTCCTTGATCGCATCTTCTAATAACTCAAGGTACATTTCGTAACCAA
The DNA here is from genome assembly GCA_019695175.1 of Bdellovibrionales bacterium. Taxonomy (GTDB): domain Bacteria; phylum Bdellovibrionota; class Bdellovibrionia; order Bdellovibrionales; family UBA1609; genus JAIBAM01. Next base: position 215,245 of record JAIBAM010000001.1, on the reverse strand, counting down.
TAGAATTAATATGACCGGATTGTTCTTCGCCGAGTAAATCCCCGGCACCTCTTAGCTCTAAATCATATTGGGCGATTCTAATTCCGCTTCCTAGAGCTGTGTTTTCTTGTAGAACTTTAAGTCTTTCTTGGGCGTCTTTTTCGATTTGCTTATGGGATGGAACTAAAAGGTAACAATAGGCCCTTTCTTTAGCGCGACCGACACGTCCACGCAATTGATAAAGTTGGCTAAGGCCTAATTGGTGGGCATTATCAATAAACATAGTGTTAGCCCTAGGGATGTCCATCCCCGATTCCACAATAGTGGTGCATATGAGCATGTCGATTTCATGATTAAAAAAACCTATCATGACTTTTTCGAGCTCATGCTCTTCCATTTGTCCATGGGCGACGGCCATTTTAATCTGTGGTAAAAGTCGGCGGAGATCATCAGCTAAGCCATAGATACTTTCGATTCTGTTATGAATAAAAAATACTTGCCCTCCCCTTGCCACTTCATTTGAAACCGCTTTTCTAATTATATCGTCATCAAACTTACTTACAAAGGTTCTTGTGGGAAGTCTATCCGCAGGTGGAGTGTTAATAAGACTTAAATCTCTGAGCCCCATCAAGGATTGGTTGAGTGTTCTTGGAATAGGAGTTGCGGTCATGGTGAGTGTATCTATACCTAGCTTTAATTTTCTAATTTTTTCTTTATGAAGAACGCCAAACTTTTGTTCTTCATCAATGATCAAAAGACCTAAATTTTTAAATTCTATATCTCGACTTAATAATCTATGGGTGCCAATAACTATATCCACAGTACCTTTTTTAATATTGTTAATAGTATCTTTGATTTCATTATTTGGGACAAATCGGTTTAAAGTTTTTATATTGATTGGCCAGTCTTTAAACCGCTTTTTAAAAGTTTCGGTGTGTTGAAAAGTTAAAACCGTTGTGGGTGCAATGAGGGCTACTTGCTTTTGTTCTTGGACCACTTTGAAAGCAGCTCGTAATGCCATTTCTGTTTTGCCAAAACCGACATCGCCGCAAATCAGTCGATCCATCGGTTTATCGTTGGTTAAATCTTTAAGAATCTCTTGGATACACTTAAGTTGATCTTCGGTTTCATCATAGGGAAACGCGGCTTCAAATGCATAAAAATCATTGTCAGTTTTAGAAAATGGGGGACGAGACATTTTTGATCTTTGAGCATAAAGCTCTAAGAGTTCAGCCGCCACATCACGCAAATGATTTTTAACTTTTGTTTTTACTTTGTCCCAATTAGGACCCCCCAATTTATTCAGAGGTTGACTGAGAGATGGTCCTGAAAATTTGTTTATTTGATGAATACGAAACACGGGTAGGTATAAACGATCATTATCTTTGTACTTGAGTTGTATAAATTCGGAATCAACTCCTTGTATGGACATGACCTTAAGTCCTTCATAAAGTCCAATTCCATGGTGGATGTGAACAATGAGATCTCCCGGGATCAGGTCATTAAAACTGAGAGCTTTATGTTGGAGAGAGCTTTTTTCTACTTTTTTATCTAGATTTCGGTGACGTTTCTTTCCAAAAAAATCTTCGTCTCTGAGTAAAATCAATTTGTCACTTTGTAGGCGAAGACTTTCAGGTAAAAGTCGAGGAACTATATGCAGTAAATTTTTTTCATTTTCTTGGTCTTGAAACCACTCAGCCCAGTCAGCGGAGGTTTCATTGACAATGAGAGCTCGAAAAGGGGTTCGTTCCAATAAAAAACGGATTCTTTGACACTGACTCAGAGTTGCTGAGGATATAAAAATCACATGACCGGTATCTTTCCAATCCTTTAGCTTAGTTTCCAAAAATTGAATGAACTCAAAGGAATGGTTTGTGAGTGCTTGAGCTGCTTGAGTGAATTCTTTTAATTCGGATGTGTTGATGGCTAATGATTCTTCTTCAGATATAGATTCCGTTGAAGAGTTAAAGAGCAATCTATTGAAAGTAATTATTTTCGAATCAGGTGGTGATTCTATGAGTTGAGCTAAATTGAAACCACCGGAATCAGGGCTCACTGAATCAACTTCTTTAGCTGAAAAAGCAGGCAAAGCGTAGACTTCATTTATTTTTGGTAAGATGGGGAGATTTTCGGAAAAAGAATCTACTTTTAAAGAGGCAACTAGGGCATCGTATTGTCTTGATATTTCAAAGGAATCCCCTTGCCAAATATGAATTGGTTGGGAGAAGTGTTCTAAGGGGAGCGAAGGTTTTTCATAAAAATAACTGGCCAAATATTCCATTCCAGAGAAATAAAAACCTTGGCTCAATGATTGTAATATTGGTTGGAATTCTTCTTTAGAAACCTGGCGTTGGGAAAAATTTTCTTTTAATTTTTGTGCTGCACGGATTCTAAACTCAGGATGAGTTAGTATTTCAGTTGCAGGAATAAGAACAGAGGTTCGAATGTCTTCCACACTTCTTTGTGATTCAGGATCAAACCATCTCATGGACTCTACAGTATCGCCAAATAATTCTAAACGAAGGGGCATCTCATAGGCAGGAGAAAAAATATCCACGATACCTCCCCTGATTGCAAAAGTTCCTGTGTCTTCAACTATAGGAACTGCGGTGTAACCTAATTCGCTGAGTTTTTCTGTAAAACGAGGAGGGAGATTCCTTTGGGTTTGGATGGGGATGCAGTTTTGATTTAAAGTTTGAAAAGGAATGGTTTTTTGAAGAAGAGCCTCCGGTGTGGTGACAAATATTTGTCCTGGAAGTGCATTTTGTGCCTGGTAAAGCCACTGAACTCTTTTTGCAATAGTTTTTCGATTTGGGAATAGCCCAGAATAAATCTCCACCTCAAACGCTGGCAGTTCAAATACAGGAGTTTTGGGATTAAAAAAATTCACCGCTTGAATGAAGCGTTTCACCTCTAGATCTTTTGCAAGAATCACAAGATTTGGTGCCAAAGGTTCAACTGTCGGTTGTAGTACAGCCAGCGCTTGAACAATGACTGATGTGGTTCCTGAAATTTGTAACTTTTGTTGCGGATTTTTCATCCATCGGGCTAATGACGTTTGAAAACCCAAAGGTAAATAACTGTGGGATAATTCCTGGGTATGAATCTTTAAATTTTTAAGCTCAGACATTTTGTTAAATGAACTTGAGGACAGGTGTTGGGCAAGGGAATATTTTTGTTTTTTAATTCAATGCATCAACCCAATGGATTGTTTATTGCGTCTTTGTTCAACAATCAGGTTCTTAATTGAATACAGAATGCTTGGACTATTAATTCTTTATCGGTATAAGATGCTCAAATCATTTGAATTGGAGAATTTTTCAAAATGAATCAACTACTGCCTGTGGCTTTTTTAATTCTATTTGTGATTATATTTGGCGTTGGCTTGATGTATTTGGCTTCGTTATTTGGGGCTAAAGGTTCAAAGTCTAAATCACATTTGGAGGCTTATGAGTGTGGTGTTCAGGCCACAGAAGCTAAGACTTCTAAAGTTTCGATAAAGTTTTACCTTACCGCGATCCTCTTTATTCTTTTTGATATTGAAATTATTTTTATGTACCCATGGGCCCTGTCCTTAAATGACTTTATCGCTTCAGGTAGTGGTGTTTATATGCTAGGAGCTATGGGTTTTTTTCTTTTTATATTTATTTTTGGACTGTACTGGGAAGTAAAGTCGCGTGCTCTGGAGTGGGAATAGCATGGGTTCTGATATTTTTGAATTTAGTATTAATGGATTAAAAATTATTATTATTTTTATGATGATGGTGCAGATTGTACCTCTTCTTGTCTGGGTTGAAAGACGTGGATCTGCTTACATTCAAAATCGTTTTGGGCCTAACCGTGTGGGTCCATTGGGTTTGACCCAGTTATTAGCGGATGCAGTTAAGTTTTTAACAAAAGAAGAGTTTGTTCCCCAGGGAAGCTACAAGTTTTTCTTTTATTTGGCTCCTGTTGTGGCTTTAATACCCGCGGCTCTTGCGTTTGGTGCCATACCTCTTTCTATTCCCATTCAGGTCGAGGCTTTCACAATGATGGGTCGAAATTGGGGGCCATATACTTTTCCATTCCAAAGTTTTGAATTGGGTTTGGGAGTTGTTTTTGTATTAGGGGCTTCATCTCTAGCTGCCTACGCTTTACTACTGGCTGGTTATGGATCCAATAATAAGTACTCCCTTTTTGGGGCTCTTAGGGCGAGCGCTCAAACGATTTCCTATGAATTATCAATGGGGCTTTCCATTGTTGGTGTTTTATTAGTTTACAACACCTTTAATTTTACAGAAATGGTAGCCCAACAGTCAGGCCCTTTGGCGTTTAAATTTTTGGGAAATGATTTGTTAATTTCTTGGCTTCCTAACTGGGGAATTTTTTACCAACCTTTAGGGGCCATTTTATTATTCGCCGCTTTTTTTGCTGAAACCAATAGGCTTCCCTTTGATCTACCAGAGGCAGAGGGGGAGTTGGTTGCAGGTTATCATACTGAGTATGGTGGATTTAAAATGAATATGTTCTACATTGGTGAGTACGGCCATATGTTAGTGGCCTCGGCTCTTATGACCACATTTTTCTTTGGTGGTTACACTCTTTATCCATGGTTGACACCAGAATCACTGAATCAGGCTTTGAGTTCCTTTTCACCCACACAGGCGAGTCTCATAACAGCATTTTCGCTGCATCTGGTTTTTTTAGTGAAAGTCTTATTTTTCCTTTGGATATTTATTCACGTTCGATGGACTTTACCCCGATTTCGTTACGACCAGTTGATGGATTTGGGTTGGAAAACAATGTTGCCCTGGTCTCTTGTTAACGCCATAGTGACTGCGGTTATCATTGTGCTTATGCGCTCTCATTGGAGTTAATTTTATGTCGACTTTTATTATATCAAATTTATGGTTCTATGTCCTTGCACTTTCGTTAATTTTTTTTGCTTTTAAAGTCGTTACTTCTGCAAATCCGATACATAGTGCCCTTCATTTAGTTCTTACGATGATGGGCGTAGCAGGCTTGTTTTTTCATCTGAATGCGCAGTTTATTGCTGGGGTGCAGGTGATTGTTTATGCCGGTGCTGTCATGGTTCTTTTTGTTATGGTTCTGATGTTATTTGATCTAAAACATGAGTTTAATGCTTTCGCAAAAGGACTGGTTAGTGGATTCCTAAAACTTATGAGTGTCGCTCTTGTTGTTGGATATTTAGTTGGAGTTTTTTTAGAGTCTGGAGAGTCTAAAGGAGTTAAAGCTTCCTTAACAACATCAGGGGATCAAACTTCGACACAACTCCAGGTAACCAGGGATTTGGCCCAATTACTTTATACAAAATACGTTCTTGTTTTCGAAGTCTTGGGTGTTTTGTTGTTAGTTGTTGCTATTGGAGCCGTTGCCATCTCCAGAATTCAAGGAGGAACCCATGCAAAACATTGAGGCCATTGGAATTGGGCAAAATCATTATTTGATTCTTTCTGCGATAATATTTTCCATTGGTATAATGGGCGTTTTGTTTCGCAAAAATATTATTATGATGCTGATGAGTTTGGAGCTTATGTTAAATGCCATAAATTTAACATTTATTGCATTTGGTTATTTTAACGGGAATCTTAATGGTCAAATTATGGTGTTTTTTGTCATGACTTTAGCTGCGGCAGAAGCGGCCATTGGATTAGCTATCGCTGTTATGATTTATAGAAAGTTTAATGAGGTTAACATCAGATATTTCGAACAGATGAAGGGTTAAAAAATAAACATGTCACATCAATTGCTTCTTTCTTTATTATTGCTAGCTCCTGTTTTGGGTTTTTTTATTAATGGTTTTAATTTTTCCAGTACAAAAGCTATTGCTGTTGGAACTTTAGGCACCTTGTGTTCATTTATTTCTTTTATTTGCTCTTTGGGACTTGTTTTAAAGTTGGGTGGACTTCCGGAAGATCAGAGGCGATTGACAGTGGAGTTTTTTAACTGGTTGCAAGTTGCAGATTTGAAAATTGGTTTCTCCTTTATTGTGGATCAAATAAGTGCCGTAATGATTTTGATTATTACGGGCATTGGAACTTTGATTCATTTATTTAGTGTGGGATATATGTCTCATGATCTGAGACCAGCAAAGTATTTTGCCTACTTGAACCTGTTCCTTTTCAACATGCTCCTGCTTGTTCTATCCGATAACCTTCTACTTATGTTTGTCGGTTGGGAAGGAGTCGGACTTTGTTCTTATTTGCTTATTGGATTTTGGTTTAGTGATCCTGCCAAAGCTTCAGCAGGTATGAAGGCATTTATTACCAATAGAATTGGTGATGTGGGTTTTTTAATCGGAATGTTTATTCTTTTTTTCCAGTTTGGTACGCTTAATTTTGTAGAGATTTTATCAAGGCTTCCCGCTGTGGCTGAGTTAGGTTGGACAGGTCCAATCACTCTCTCTTGTCTTGCCTTATTCATTGGTGCCACAGGCAAGTCCGCTCAAATCCCGCTTTATGTTTGGCTCCCTGATGCCATGGCCGGCCCAACGCCTGTCTCCGCATTGATTCACGCTGCGACAATGGTTACAGCAGGGGTTTATATGATTGTTCGATTGAGTGGACTCTTTGTGTTGGCGCCAAATGTGATGATGCTTATTGCCGTTGTTGGTGCAGCCACAGCGTTATTTGCGGCTCTTATTGGACTCACCCAGTGGGATATAAAAAAAGTGTTAGCCTACTCTACTGTTTCACAGTTGGGATATATGTTTTTGGCTGTTGGTGTCGGTGCCTTTGGTGGAGCTATGTTTCACCTTATGACCCACGCATTTTTTAAAGCACTTATGTTTTTAGGGTCAGGGAGTGTGATACACGCAATGCATGAAGAGCAAGATATTCGCAAAATGGGTGGTCTTGCTAAAAAGCTGCCTATGACCCACGCGACATTTCTTGTGGGTTGGCTAGCAATTATTGGTTTTCCGTTCTTGTCAGGCTTCTTTAGTAAGGATGAGATTTTGTGGAGCGTTTATGCCAGTCCCAATGGCCATCCCTTGCTTTGGTTTATTGGTGTTTGTGGAGCAGGATGTACTGCGTTTTATATGACGCGCTTGATGGCACTTACTTTTTGGGGGAAATCGCGAGTTCCAAAGGAAATTCATCCCCATGAATCTCCTTTGGTCATGACGTTTCCCTTAATCATTCTCGCATTTTTTGCTCTTACTATTGGCTGGGTGGGTGTTCCTCACATTCTAGCGAGTGTATTACCTGGCCACATTCCAAATGTTTTTGAGCATTGGTTAGAACCAGTAGTTCCTAAACTCTCATTCATTGGAAAATCAAGTTTGTTAGAGTGGGCTCTCATGGGTATATCTGTAAGTGTGGCTGGATTGTGTGCCTGGCTCGCCTTTGATTTTTATATTGTTCACAAAGAAAGACCAAAATCTTTTGTTCTAAAAATGGGAAAACTTTATCAATTTGTTTCCCATAAATTTTATGTGGATGAATTCTATAAGCAAAGAATTTTAGACCCTCTTATCGAGGGATCAACGGCCCTGTGGGCCTATGTGGATGTCAATTTTATTGACAGGCTTACTTATTTCATAGCTGATTTTACTGTTTCAGCAGGGGCGGGATTAAAATCAATACAGAATGGTCAAACCCAACAGTATGCGCTTTATATTTTGCTTGGTCTGGTAACCACTATTACTTGGATTTTGGTAGGTTAAAATGTTTCTTTCAACACTCATTTTTATGCCGTTTGTTTTTGCGCTGATTGTTTTGTTCGTACCATCGAAATATATTCGTTCGGTTAGTTTTGGCTTGGCTCTGGGCCATTTTTTCTACAGCCTGAATCTTCTCCGATTTTTTGATTCCAGTTCCCACGCCATTCAATTGGCTCAAAAGATTCCTTGGTTGCCAAGTTTGGGGATAACTTACTTTGTCGGAGTTGATGGTATTTCTTTTTGGCTCGTATTGCTGTCAACGTTTCTTACTCCTATTGTTATTTTAGCAAGTTGGGAGTCTATTAAGGAAAATGTGAGGGGATTTCATATAAGCCTGTTCGCATTGACAAGTTTTATGCTGGGTTCATTCTTAGCAATAGACGGAGTTTTATTTTATGTATTTTTTGAAGCCTCTCTAATTCCAATGTATTTTATTATCGGAATTTGGGGCGGACAAAGGCGTCTCTATGCAACAGTTAAATTTTTTATTTATACCATGTTGGGTTCACTCTTCATGTTATTAGCCATCATTTATTTGATGAAACTAACTCAAGTTCAGTTTGGACAAATGAGTGCAAGTATTCTGGACTGGTATAAGTTGGAAATACCTTTCGTGGCGGGTGAATTCATTAATACACAAACTTTATTGATGATCGCTTTTTCCTTAGCCTTTGCGATCAAAGTTCCTTTGTTTCCTCTTCATACTTGGTTGCCTGACGCCCACGTGGAAGCGCCCACCTCTGGTTCTGTTGTTCTTGCTGCTGTCATGTTAAAAATGGGGACCTATGGGTTTTTACGTTTTGTAATTCCCCTATTTCCGGGAGCAGTGGACTACTGGTCTTGGGTTTTTCTTTTGTTGGCAGTCGTTGGAATTATTTACGGAGCACTTGTTGCTATGGTTCAGCCCGATGTTAAAAAGTTGGTCGCTTATTCTTCTGTTTCGCATATGGGATACATTGTTTTAGGGTTGTTTGTTTTTAATAATTACAGTGTGACTGGGGCTCTGTATCAAATGTTAAACCATGGGATTAGTACGGGGGCTCTGTTTTTACTGGTTGGGTTGATCTACGAAAGAACTCACTCTAGAGAAATTTCAAAATATGGCGGACTTGCTTCTGCAGCCCCTTGGATTGGGATTTGTTTTCTAATTGTGACTTTTTCGAGTATCGCTGTTCCTATGACCAATGGATTTGTTGGTGAGTTTTTAATTCTGCTTGGGTCATTTTCCACTAAAAAACCTTTCGCTGTGGCAGCGTCGACGGGTGTGGTTTTGGGTGCTGCCTATATGCTTTGGATGACAAAGAAAGTTTTCTTCGGTGTGGAAAGTGATTTGGTAAAATCGGAGAAATTACATTTGAAAGAAAAGGGAGAGAAATTTGATCTCAGATGGCGTGAAGTCGCTTACTTGACTCCATTTTTAGGATTGATTTTCTGGATGGGAATATTCCCAGGTCATTTTCTAAGTTACTCCACAGCGAGCCTGCAGCACTTGACTCAAAGTAAAGGTCACTATGAACTACAGGTTCTATTTGCATCTGAAAACGACTCAAAAGTAGTCGAAAACAATTATCAAGGTAAATAAATGGAATCGATCAATCACTTTTCTTGGCTAGATGTACTTCTTGTTTCCCCAGCCCTCGTACTTTTTTTTTCAAGTCTAATTCCTCTTTTAAGTAAGATTTTTAATGGCAACAGAGAAACAAATTCTTTTTCAGTATTGGCAAGCGCACTTGCGGGAGTGGTGACAGCTCTAGGGCTGACAGTGACTTTGGGTTCAACCCACAAACCTGCTTTTGATGGGATGCTTCAATTTGATGGGGTGAGTTTTTTTGTTTCTATTCTGATTCTCCTCATAACAGGGGCATCGCTTATTTTTGCGAAAGAAAACACCTCTTCGAATAATCATCAGTTTTCAGAATTTGTATTTTTGTTGCTCAACAGTGCTGTTGGGATGCTCACGGTACTTTGGGCTAACGATTTAATGGTTTTCTTTATTGGGATGGAGTTGATGTCTCTTTGTTTGTACATCCTTATCGCTTTAAGTTCTGAGGGTAAATTGTCAAAGGAAGCTTCTCTTAAATATTTTATTTTAGGAAGCTTTGCTTCTGCAATTTTACTTTACGGCGTGGCGCTTATTTATGGAATGGTTGGAAGCACACAGTTTTCCCAAATTTTAGAATCGGCAAGGGAACTTATTTTAACCAGTAGAATTTATTTATTTGGCGTGGTTTTTGTAATTTTAGGACTTTGTTTTAAGGTTTCACTGTTTCCATTCCAGGCTTGGACACCTGATGTCTACCAAGGTTCGCCTAGTCCCGTGACAGCATTTATGGCAACGGGAGTAAAAACGGTCTGCTTTGTGGTTTTCTTAAAGACGCTCAAAATACTGGTGGTTGGATTGGACAGCTCTCACAAGTTGATTGAGGTGCTACAATGGATTGCAGCCTTAACTATGCTTTTAGGTAACATAGCCGCTCTTGTGCAAAACAATGTGAAGAGAATGCTAGCTTATTCCAGCATTTCCCATTCGGGGTATATTTTGATTGGTTTAATAGTGAGTGGAGTGAGTGGAGATGATTTTTTCGGTTCGGCCAGTATCCTTTTTTATCTGGCTAGTTATTCGATTATGACTCTTGGGGCCTTCGGTATAGTGAGTATTTTAGAAAAAAATTATGATATGCAGTTACAAGTACAAGATTTAAGTGGTTTGGGAAAAAGAAGTCCCTGGCTTGCGGGTTGTTTTACTCTTGTTTTGTTAAGTTTAGGTGGCATTCCTCCCACTGTAGGTTTTTTTGCGAAGTTTTATATTTTTTCAGCGGCCCTTAAATATCAGTTAATTTGGTTGGCTATCTGGGGTGTATTGAGTTCAATAATAAGTATTTATTACTACCTTCGTCCCATTGTTTTTATGTATATGAAAAATGAAGAGGGAGCTGTGCTTCCCAAAGAAAAAACTCTGAGTTTTGGTGTCATCAGTGCTTCCATGGTTCTTATTTTAGTTTTTGGAGTCATGAGCCAACCCTTGTTCCAATGGATCATTTCTGCTTTAGGTGTCCATTAGGAGTTGAATCTTTTTTAAGTAGAGTCAGCCATAGTTAAAATCGTATTTCCAAACACGAATCCATTAAATACGATATTTTCTTAAGATGTTGATGGCTGATTTAAAGCCTGTTTTTACCACGGCACTTAAAACCTTTGCATTGAGACTAAAGTGGTCATAGAAAAAGAACTCATGATCTTGAGGGCTGGGATGAATGTAAATGTATTCAACGTTTGGGTTAAAACCAGATCTTTGAACTAAAATTTCAGTCAACTTTTCAATATGTTCTTCAGCCACACCAGATTGTCTTAAGTAACCTTCAGCGGCTTTGATCATAGATTTAGTATTTTGTTGATGTCGGATATGCTTCTCAATTTTTTGTTGTACAGTTTGGTAGAGTGCTTGGTTGAAGATAAGCGGGATTCCATATTCATGAAGTGAACCCATATCTTTATTATAATGGTAGGGTTGAATAGAGTAAGATGAAATAACTAAATCTGCTCCATGGTCTGCTGCGACATGGGTTGATAGTGTGTCACGAATTTCCCCATCAAAAAAATAGATTTCTTTTCCTGATCGGTCCGTAATTGGGTAAGGAGAAAAAAATGGGGGTAAACTTGCTGAGGCGGCTACAGCTTCACTTACAGGGGCATAATTGGCATATTGGATATCCTTCAGTTTGTTAGTTTCGGTAAAGTTGCCAAAGACTACTTTTCGACTGTGGTTCAGTTGTGTGGCCACAATGTAGAGTTCGGATGCCAAAGATTTAAAGGAGTTTTCAGGAAGAACGTGTTGGCGAAGATATTTTTCAATATTTTTTGTAGTAAATAATCCGTTTACTTTAAAACCGCGTTTAAGCAAAACCTCAAGACCACCAGTAATTACGGGTTTCTTTTTAAAAAAACTAGAAAGGAGTCGTGTAGGATAACCAAGTTGAACATTGAGGCCAAAAATATCTCTGTAACTAATGGGCTTTAGGTAAGATTGTTTTTGGGAATTCTTAGTAATTGGAACATCCTCTCCTGAACCTTGCATAAAAGCACTAATGATAGAATCTATGGAGTATCCTGCTGCTAAAAAAGTACTAATTACAGAGCCAGCACTGGATCCAACGTAAATCTTAAAAGTTAAAGGATGGTTGGCTTCTTTATTTTCCGCTGGAGATTCAGGGCTAAAGTGGAAACCTTTTTCCCTCAGCGCAAGACAAACCCCAATATGGAAAGCCGCAGCTTTAATACCTCCACCACTGAGAACTAACGCAATTTTTTTTCTTTCACTCAATCGCATGCTGTCTCTCATTAGATCATTTATTCTCCAGTTTGAGTATTTTAATATGAGTACGCAAAAAAATAATTTGAGTAGGCAAGTGAATAGCCACTCCAGTCTGAAGTCCGGATTTTAGTGTAATGGCTATTCAATATTAGTTGTATCTGAATAGTCTGTGTTAATTTTTAATAAGCAAGGAGAGTAGTCATGAGCCAAAAGAGTTGGTTGCCCCTTACTGAGTATTCAGGAAAATATGGAGTGAGCATCTCCACACTAAGACGAAAAATTAAGTCAGGTGAAATTGAATATGAATTTATAGAGGGCAAATACCTTCTTTGTGATCAACAATTAGTTAAAGAAAAGCGAGTCTCCCCTTCAATGGGAAAAATCTCTGCCACCGTTACAGCCCCCCCACAAAACAAAAACGGTGGCGGAGTTATTCATGAGCATTCAAAAATCAAGAGTAAAACGACCCCATCGCTCCTTCTTGATTTAGATCCCGAGCCAATTTTGTCTACGACAAATCGTATTTTGAGCGAACTGAAACAAGCCTACAACGAAGCTTTACAAGAAAAGGAAAAGTTGGTTCAACAACTTAAGGAAGAACTTGTGGATTTAAGGACTCTTACTAAGGTCCTGGAAACAGAAAATGAGCGACTTCGTAATGTGAGTCTGAACCAGTGGATTGAATCGGGATAAAATAAAGTCATTGGTTTTTTGTACTCTATTTATACGCTGGACTTTGATTTTGCCATTACTTGCACAAGCCAAATAGAAAGTTCATATAGTCCCAGTAAAGGGATTAGTAACATAAACATACTAAGGGCATCCGGTGGAGTGATAATTGCTGAAATAATAGAGAGCACGACAACAGCATAGCGGCGATTTTTTCTTAAAAAAGAAGAATCTATAACGCCTAATATTCCAAGCAAGGTGAGAATTAATGGTAATTCAAATGCGGCGCCAAATACTAAAGTTGTTGTAGTAAAAAATGATAAATACTCTGCCAAGGTGATCATTGGTTTATCTATGGAGCCACCAAAGTTGAGTAAAAATTTAAAGGCCATAGGAAGGACTAAAAAATACGCAAAGAGAGTTCCAGTTAAGAATAAAAAAGTTCCAAAAGAGATAAATCCGTAAGCAAATTTTTTTTCAGAATCATAAAGAGCTGGGACGACAAACTTCCATACTTGAAAGAGCCAAAGCGGACAAGTGAGGATAACACTCGCTAAAAAAGAAATTTTAAGATGAGCTAAAAACTTATCCATGACACCTAAAAAAACTAAACCGCCCCCAGAAGTTTGCGATAAAAAAGGTTGAATAGGCTGTCTTATGATGTCCATGAGTTGTTCGCTAAAGGTCCAGCAAATGGCAAAACCACCCACAAGAACCCATAAAATTCTAACAATACATTTTCGTAAATCAACCAGGTGTTCAACAAGAGTTTGGTGGTGGTCTGTGGAAGTTTTATGCATTATTTTTTCTCATCTTCATTAGATGGAGGAATTTTTTCAGTATTCTGAACCGGAGGTAGGGCTTGATTCTTGTTATCTTCTTCCCATTTAGAGTTGATAATGGTTTGTGAGAGATCTCCTGAGGTTCGCTTCAAATCATTAAGAAAGCGACCTATCACTCTTGCAATTTCTGGCAATTCTTTGGGGCCAATAAAAATTAATATAATAACTCCCAAGAGGAGCATTTCTGATAGACTCAAATTGAACATAGTATAGGAGTCTAGATGAAGGGATTAAATTAGGCAATTATTGATGAGTTTTATTAGCTGACTTCGTAGTTAAAACTCCCCTTTCAATCAGTTGCTCTTGGGCTAATTTAGAGCCCGTACTTAAAAATCTGTCATAAAGTCTTAGTATATCCTGATTGCTCTGAATCAGGAGCTGTTGGCTTATATGAGTTAATAAATCCATATAATCTAAAAATCGGGAGGATAAATCATTAAAAACCTGTGCAGTAAGATGATTTTCCGTTGCTCGGGAAAGTAAATTATAAGCCGACCCCCCAATATCCACATAATAATCAATATCTATGATTTTTTTTTGTAAAGAGTCACCAAAAAACCCACTCACATACAATGCTGTATCTCCTAACTTCTTAAGCAATTCCATACGCATACTAGGTTCTGCTGAAAAACTTTGTAAGTAAGTTTCAGCAAGGGTTTGATTGCGTTGAGGGGCTTCATTATTTAAAAACAAATTAGCTGCAAACATATAGTGTTCGAGTAAATCGACTAAATAAAATTTAGTTTGATTGGATGTCTCGATTTTTCTTTTTTGTAAAGAAGTACTAATCACTTCTGTGAAAAATGGGCGCGGAGAACTGATGATTTCAGGGTGGCAAGCATTATCTGGTATTGTTTGGTGTAAATTATTTTTGTCTTTGTGATCCCGTCCCATTTTTTTCAGTGACCTCTCTCATGGTTAAAGTTTTTTGTGCGAAAAGAAAGGGCTTTCGCTAATCTGGGATTTTCTTAAATCTCCCTTAACCATATCCATTTTATCAAATTTTTTTTAATTCAGCATAAATGACAGAAAAAATATGGTTTTTGTATTAAAAACATACATTTTTACGACTTAAATTGAGACAAAAATGAGGATAATTTATTGGTTAGATAATTTTATTTTATTATAAATAAAATAAAATTTATAGACAAATAAGGGGAAGGCAGGGGGGGGGTTGATAATTTTATTGTTAAAATAAATTTGCTATGTGGAAGGGGCAAAGTTCAAAGGTTTCTTATTTTTAAAGCCACCACTTTCAATTTTGCGAATATTTTGATTTGAGGGTCCTTCTGGTAAGGGCGCCATAGGACCTGGGATATTGTTTTCAAACAAACCATACTCTGGCAGCCAACGGAGTTTTATTGTGTCAGTGGGACCGTTTCTTTGCTTGCCAACAATAACCTCAGCCATACCTTTAATTTCGGGATTTTCTCTATCGTAATAGTCTTCACGATAAAGCATCATGATAACGTCAGCATCTTGTTCAATGGATCCAGACTCTCTTAAGTCTGAAAGCATGGGTCTTCTATCAGAGCGTCCTTCCACAGCACGGTTCAGCTGAGCGAGTGCCACTACAGGAATTTGAAGTTCTTTGGCTATGGACTTTAGTAATTTGGAAATCTCTGAAACTTCCTGTTGTCGATTTTCAACTTTCTGCTTCAAGCTCATTAATTGTAAGTAATCAATAATAATCATATCAATGCCATGGGTAGCTTTGAGCCTTCGTGCTTTAGCTCTGATTTCAAAGGGACTAATCCCAGCGGTATCATCTATAAACAAATTTGTTTCACTAATAGTTGCAGCGGTATTAATCAAACGGGGCCAGGCGAGATCATCTATTTGACCAATACGTAAATCACCCAATCTTACTTTGGCGGTGCTTGCTAAAAGACGAATCATTACTTGTTCTTTTGCCATCTCCACGGAAAAGTAGGCGACTTTTTTCTTTTCCTTGAGGGCGGCATGAAGTGTAAAGTTAAGACTGAAAGCGGTCTTTCCCATGGATGGACGTGCGGCAATGATAATAAATTCACCAGGTTGAAACCCAGCGGTTAACTCATCTAGTTCTATAAATCCAGTGGGGACTCCAGTAACTTTTAACTTTTTGGCATAAAGCTCTTCAATTTTTTGTAAACTGAGACGAACAAGTTCGCTGGCATCAACTAGTCCTTGTGTTCCCCGGGCCTGACTGACTTGAAAAATTTGTTGTTCTATTCCATCTAGAAAATTATCTAATGAATCATAATCTGGGTTAAAAGCTTTTTCGATAAAGCTTTGACTGACGTGGACAATTTTTCTCAAAACTGATTTATCATGAATGATTTGGGCGTGGGAGGTTAAGTGGGCTGTGGAGGGGATTTGCTCCATAATTTCTGCTAAATAACTGGGGCCACCAATGGATTCCAATTCATTATGTTCTCGAAGGTAATTGCTCACTGTGACGAGGTCGGTAGGGTGGTTCCTCTTATTTAAAGCTTGTAAAGCCAAAAAAATTTTTTTGTGTGCTGGTTTATAGAAGTCTTCAGGGGAAATAAGTTCTCTCACATCGTCCCATTTTTCTGGTTCAATGAGTAAGCCACCAATCACAGCCTGTTCGGCTTCAATATTTTGTGGGGGTATACGTTGCTCGATCGAACTCAACTTGAACCTCTTATTGGGAAAAGAAAAATTTTTAAGCAGGATTGGCTTAAAATCAAAGACAACTTCAAAAATAAATCTGATAAGGAAGCCAATTTGGTTTGAAAATGGAACTTAGTATTCAATTGAATAAATCACAATTTGAACTTAATGTTCCACGGAGCTTTATAAATACTTTTCTTTTGGATTAAAAGTAAAATCCAAACCCTAGCGTCAGTGTCATAATTGATTTAGATTTATTTTGGGTTTGATTTTATAATTATCTATCTTTTTCTTAAGAGTATTACGATTTATGCCTAGCATTTTTGCTGTCTGGACTTGATTTCCTTTAAATACCTTAAGTGCTAGTTCTATTAACGGTTTCTCCACTTGCTCAATGACCATTTGATGTAAATTTTCCAGTTCGACCTGTGCGGCTTCTCGTTGTTGAAAAAAAAGTTCCAACTTACTCTTAACTAATGTTTCCAAACTGAGATTTTTAATATTGTTTGACTGTATGAGATCACTTTCATTGAAGCTTTGCATGTGTTTTATCCCTCCCTATAACGATACAACCTATACACCGCGTTTATTAGGATTCCAAATGTACTTATGCAATTGAAGTTGCAATCTTGCATAAGATTTTCCATGAAGAATCTTTTCTGCCAACCATTTTGGTTCAACTTGTAAATATGACGGACTGTACAAAACTGTAAATCTTTCCAAATGGTTTTTTTTGCAAAAATCCTCTGACCATGTGAAGTCTTTCTCAGAGCAAATCACAAATTTGTATTCAGTGGGTCCGGGAATATTTAAATTATCCTCATGAAATTTGCCAAACTCCCCACTGTCAGGGGTTTTAATATCTATAATTTTCAAAACTCTGGAGTCCACTGGCTTACAGGAGATATCACCACTCGTTTCAAGAGAAACATCGTATCCCCTATTACAAAGTTCAGTTAAAAATGAAAATATCCCTGGTTGCAGTAAGGGTTCTCCCCCCGTAACACAGACAAATTTAGTGGGATAGCTTTCTATTGATTTAAAAATTTCATTATGGTTTTTTTTTTCACCTTCATGGTAGGCGTAAGTCGTGTCACAATAAGTGCAACGAAGATGACAACCCGACGTACGTATAAATAAGGTGGGAAGTCCAGCTCTTGTGGATTCACCCTGTATACTGAAAAATATTTCATTAATTTTTAGCATATGGTTTTAGTTCCTTTTTTTTAAATTACATTCGATTTTTCATAACCTGTTGTGGCCAACCCTAGCTGCTAAACATTAATTCAGTAAATCCAGACTTTTCATCACCCGTGAAGAAACTTAAACTGTTGTAATGAGTCATATATTTATAAAACATCGAAGTGATATCAGGGGAATACTAGGGTTGGCAATAGGTGCCTTTGTAGGGTTCTCACTTTACAGCCATTCCGGATTAGATCCTTCCTTTAGCTTCTTAAGTAGAAGCGGAGTTATTCATAATTTTTGCGGATATATAGGGGCTCTAACGGCGGATTTTCTATTTCAAATTTTTGGTGTGAGTGCATGGCTTATCTGTTTGGGTTTAATTCATGATTCCTGGGATTCCTTCTTCCACAGTAAAGAACCTAAGACCTTTAGGTTTAGATTCATTTTAGGTGGACTTATTATATCAGCAACCGGTGGTCTTTTAGAATTGTATTTACCGCATTACTTTTCAATGGGCGGACTTTATCGTTCCGGTGGATTTTTGGGATGGTTGGTTTGTCTGCCATTGGTGCCACTCCTAAGCTTTATGGGAACAGGGATTTTGTTATTTTCTTTTGCAATTATCTGTTTACTTTTTTACTCCGAAAAAACGATGTGGGAACTTTTTCAAGTAAGGCACAGGTTGTTTTGGTCCGCTCAATTGTTGTGGCAAAAAATGACTAAACTTTTTAGTACCACCCAATTTTTTAAAAACAAATTCTGGCCTCACAACATCAAAAAGAGAGTTCTCTCAATTTCAAACGAGGGTATTTCCAATGGGAAAAAACATTTTTTTCCCATGAATGAACGTCTCTCTTCAGTTCCCAAAGCAACTCTTGCGCCGGAAATAAAGCAAAATAAATTAATTCCTATACAGACAATGCCTTCAATGGAGGTAAAGAAAAGTATAAGAGGATCTCATTCACTTTCAGTTTCAAAAGAAGTAGCTACAAATTGGACTTTGCCCAAACTATCTCTTTTGGAAGACCCACCTCAAAAAAGACTGCGCTGGGATGAAAAAGAAATCAAAAATAAAGCAAAACTTTTAGTAGAAAAATTGGCTCAATTTTCTGTTCATGGTGAGGTGGTGAATATCAAACCAGGACCTGCTGTGACTTTGTTCGAGTTCAAACCTGCCGCAGATGTTAAAATAAGTCGAATTACGGACTTGGCGGATGATTTGTCTTTAGCTTTGAGCAGTGAATCGGTTCGTATTATAGCCCCCATTCCAGGAAGGGATGTGGTTGGAATTGAAACCTCTAATTCGCAACGTGAATCGGTTTATTTAAAAGATATTTTAAATCATGGGGATTTTTGGGAAAATGAATGTAGGCTCCCATTGACTCTGGGTAGGAGAGCTGACGGCGAACCTAAGGTTGTTGACTTACGAAAAATGCCCCATTTACTCGTGGCTGGGACAACAGGTTCTGGAAAATCCGTTTTTGTTGTGTCCATAATTACAGGATTGTTGTTTAGACATTCGCCACAAACGCTAAGGCTTATTCTTGTTGATCCCAAACAGGTGGATCTGGCTGTTTTTGAAAAAATACCCCATTTAATAACACCACCAGTGAGAGAGGCTCAGCAGGCTGTGGGGGTTTTGCGTTGGGCGATTCGTGAAATGGAAAAACGATATCGGTCTATGGCAAAGTTTGGAGCCAGAGGGCTCGAATCTTTTAATGAAATTGTAGGAGGCTTAAGTGCAGAAGAAAAGCAGAACCACGAAGATAAAAATGTATTTTTAGAAAAGGAAGCTCTCTTAGAAAGCTATTATTTTTCTTTTCTTCCTTACATCGTAATTGTTGTTGAAGAGTTTGGTGATTTAATGGCAGTGGACAAAGTTAATGTGGAGCAATCTGTCGTTCGCCTGGCTCAAATGGCTCGAGCTTGTGGAATACATCTTATTTTGGCTATGCAAAGTCCAAGGCGTGATGTGGTGACAGGTTTGATTAAAACGAATATTCCGGGAAGAATTAGTTTTAAGGTTGCCAGCAAGATGGATTCCAGAATTATTCTTGATGAATCAGGGGCAGAAAGACTCTTGGCGAGAGGGGACATGTTATTCTTAGCCCCTGGAGTTGCAAAGCCAGATCGTCACCATGGGCCCTACTTGGCAGAGTCTGAAATGAACCAAGTTGTTAAGTTTTGGAAAGATCAAGGGGAGCCAAATTATGAAGCTTCGGCCTTGCGGGCTCTACAAAATAAAAATGGTGAAAAGAATTTTTTTGAGGAGGATGGTTCAACAGATTTTTCAAGTGATGAAGACATCAAAGATGAAAAATATGATGAAGTTCTGCAGCATGTGGCCACCCTAAAAGAAGTCAGTGCTTCTTTGTTGCAGCGAAAATTTCGATTGGGTTATCCCCGTGCAGCACGCATGATTGAAATTTTTGAAGCCGAGGGTGTGGTAGGGCCGGCCAATGGCAGTAAGCCCCGAACTGTTCTTATTTCCACCTTGCCTCAGGAGTTGTAACGCGTTTTGATCTTATTCCTCCAGAAAAGGTGTCCCCTTAAACGGGGTTAGCAGCAAAGCACACTTTATTTTCATCAACCAGTCACTTAAACCAAACTGAATATGAAAGATCATTATTGTAAATTTTATAGATTATTAAAAATAATATATACATCCTTGCTCATTAATTACCTCTGTGTTCGGATATTAATTATAAAAACTTCATATTAAGGGGGTAATATGTTCAAAAAACTAATGCTGTTACTTGCTGTGGTCTCGATTTTTCCAATGGCAAACGCAGCGAAAGAAAAGGTCAAAAATGTTTTAACTGCTCAGAAGGCGGTTGTGGTTGGGTCTACTATAATGAGTTTAGGTCAGTCTTTGGCTCGATCTTACTCTTCTCTCAATGTTAAGTTGAGCTCAGAGTCACCTTCCCGAATTCCATTTAATCCTGGGGATAGGGCTAACTATGTGATTAACTTTGCAGGCTTTCTCAATGGCACCATGGATATGTATGTGGGTCAAGAAACAGCTGATGGTATTTGGCTGGTTCAGGATATTGACCTTATGATTCAAAAGCAAAAAGTTGAGACATTGTTCGACAAAAACACGGGTCAAGTTAAAAAAGTGCTTGTGGATGGAAAAGAACAGTCTTTAGAAACTGGTGGAGAGCCACCTGAAATTGTAGAATCTAAGCCCGATACAGTCGAAGTTCCTGCCGGTAAATTTGAATGTTCCTACTTAAAATTACATGATAAAAAGCAGAACTCAGATTTAGAGTTTTGGGTGAATGCTGAGATTATTCCTATGTTGGGTTTAATTAAACAAGTAGCCCAATCACAATTTGGACCTGTTGTTATTGAGCTTAAATCATTCGAAAAAAGATAAGAATATTGCATTTTTGATTCAAAGGGTGGCGGGATATTTTTTATGTTCGGCCACCTTATCTTTTATGATGCCTCACTTTACTAAAGCTTCGACACCATCTTCTTTTAAGTCGTTGATAAAGCCAACCAAGAAAGTAATCAAAAGTCAGTCCAAAAACTCTGCGGAACAGTCTTCTGGAATCAGTGAAAGAGTTAAGAAAATTCGTAAAATGGCCTTGGAACAATTAAATCAAGGGAAAAGAAGTACCGCTCTTCAGGGGATTCACAAGTCATTTTCAACCGCAATGGATCTGAGCCCTCAGGAAAAAAAAATTCTGAGGGAGTTATCAAAGGAAGTGGCCATTAGATTTTTGTCAGATAAAGGGCAGCGACTTTATGAGTCGGGTTTGTCTCGATTGGCTTTAAACCCTGCACAAGCTGTAATTCAATTTGATGAAGCCCAGAAAACAGAGGACAATAATCTTTTGATTGTTCTCGCAAAAACAAGAGCCTTACTGTTTCAAGAAAATTTTGAAGCTGCTGAAAATTTATTAAATACAACGTTGAAGGAGAACATAGTTCTTGCAGAGATCAAAGAGATGCTCTTAGAACTTGCTATTTTTAAAAATAATTTAGAATCTATTTCTACCTTTATAAAAGAAAAGAAAATGGATCAAGGTCTTACGCTCGCAAATCAGAAAATTGCACTGGCATTGTTGGATTATCACTCCAACAATGAGTCTGCAGCACTTTATTTATTAAACGAAGCGAGTCAGCTGGATAAAAAAAATCCAGCACCACCCTATTTGATTTGGAAAATAAAAAAAAATTCCTTTGAAAAAGATCAATCTGCCAAAGATTTTTTAAAAAGATGTCGAGTTCACACAAGTCTGCTAAATCGTGGATTGCTCCCTTTAGGGGGGGTTTGTTATCACGCTAATGATGTTGAAATTTATTTGAAAAATCGGGGTTCTGAGGTTCTAAATGAAGAGGTTTTATAGGTTATTTGTTTCCATAGCTGAGGGCTTTTTTATTACCTTCGTTGTTGCAATGAGTCTTAGTTGTGGGGTAAAGGGTGACCCACTGCCTCCATTAAAGCCTAGTGAATTGGGAAGGGGTCGTCCCACTTTTAAGCGAGCTGCTGAAACCATTAAAGTTCAGAGTGAAGAAGGAAAGCAGACCATTGATATGGAGATAAATGGTGAAAGTGATTTAGAAGAGTTAGATCTAGATAAAGGAAAGGATCAAAATGAAAAATAAATTTTCGGGTGTACTAACAGCTCTCGTAACTCCATTTAAAAATGGAGAGGTTGATTTTCTTTCCTTTGAGAGGTTGATTTTAAAACAACTAGAAGAAGGGGTGAATGGTTTTATTGTGAATGGAACAACGGGGGAAAGTCCTGTCCTAGAGATTGAAGAGGTTAAAGCCCTTTTTGATATGGCGAAAAAGCTTTGCCGAGAAAAAGTTCCGGTTATTTTAGGAACGGGATCTCATTCTACAAAAAAAACAATTCAGATGACTCAATTGGCCCAGGAGTGGGGAGCTGATGGAGCTTTAGTAGTCACCCCTTATTACAATAAACCTCCGCAGAGGGGTTTGTTGGCTCACTTTTTAGCTGTCGCTGATGAAACTCAGATCCCAATTATCCTTTACAATGTTCCTGGTCGAACTTCCATTTCATTGGATGTGGAAACAATTGTTACACTAGCAAAGCATCCAAGAATTGTAGGCATCAAAGAAGCCACTGGAAATATGAAGTTTTTTGATGAAATAAAAGCGGGGGTAAAAAAAGATTTTATACTATTAAGTGGCGATGATGCCTCTTGTGTTGAGTTTTGCAATAAAGGTGGGCATGGGGTTATTTCGGTGATTTCACACCTTATGGCGAAAGAATTGGTCAATTTAGTGGAACAGGCTCGGCAAGGTGATTCCACTGCACAAAAGAAGTATGAAAAGTATTCTCGATTGTTGGGTCTTACTTATATTGAATCAAATCCTATTCCGGTGAAAGCGGCCTTGTTTTTACAAAAAGTGATTCGGTCTTCAGAGTTAAGACTCCCACTCGTCAGTTTAAAAGAAGAATATAGTGTGAAGTTCCAAGAGGAGCTTCAAAAATTAGATCTAATTTAAAAAAGGAAAGAGGTCTGGGCGATGGTAAGATTAGTTGTTTTGGGAGCTTCGGGCCGAATGGGTCATGAAGTTTTGAGTCAAATTGAACAGGATGGGGAGGTTAAGCTTATCGCTACGGTGGATCCAAATGGTAAAACCTCGGCTGCGCAAATAACGGACATTGATGCCACAAGATGTGACGGAGTTATTGATTTTTCAACTCCAACGGTTACCTTGAAAACATCAAAGTGGTGTGCTCAATATAAAAAGTTTTTAGTGAGTGGTACCACTGGACTATCGTTGGCTCAGCAACGGGCTCTAGCTGTATCTGCAAAAAAAACACCTATTCTGTGGGCCCCAAACTTAAGTCTAGGGGTGGCCGCCTTTAAAAAAGCACTGTCAGCTTTATCTGGGCTTGAAGGATATGATTTTCAAATTGAGGAGTTGCATCATAAGCATAAAGTAGATCAACCCAGTGGTACTGCCATAGATTTACAAAAAGAACTGGTTCGTGTTGTGGGAAAAAAAGTTCCACCTCCGATTTCAATTCGGGGAGGAGGAATTAAAGGGGTTCATCGTGTATGGGCTATGGGCGAAGGGGAAGTTTTAACTTTTGAACATGTAGCTTTGGATCGAGCTATTTTTGCAAGGGGTGCAATTAAATCAGCAAAATGGTTGTTCGCACAAAAAAAGACCTCGGGTCTTTATAGTGTTGAGGATTTATGGGAAAGCCAGAACCCAAATTAACCCTTATCGGTTTTTTAATTTATTCCCAGGAAGACATTGGATTTATTAAAGAAATTTTAAATTCCTTGTCAACTTATCTTAAAGTTTTTTCCATTTCTTCAGTGTACAGAGTACGAGGTGAAGAGGATCGAAATGAGCAAATTCACGATTTGCGAGCCAAATCCAGATTTGAAGGCTTTACATTTGCTTTTTCAAGCTATGTTGAGATGAGCGTAAAAGAGCTGTTCGATCGACTTCAATTTCTTTCCACGCAAAATAATCCAGATCCTTTGCGGCGAAGCATTAAGTATAAGATTTTATTGCATGGTGATGAAACTGTTTTAACTCCACAGCTCACTTTGCCTCATCCCACTTTTCACAGGCAGCCGGCTTATTTATTGCCTGCAATCGAAATTCATCCTGACCTTAGACATCCTATCTTAAAAAAAACCCTTTTAGAGTTGGGGCAAGAATATAGTGGATCTGAAATAAAACGAACCTACTTTAAGGGTGAATTTGTGTGTCAGGGAAAGAGTTTGCTTGAGTACAACTCTTCGGATAGACGCATTACTTTTGAACCAACTTGAAGTTAAATATTGAAAGGTTGCCTGGGAGTTTTTAGTCCAGTAGACCATTAGACATAATACTTTAAGTTTTTATAATTTAAGAGCCATTTTTTAAATTTAATTAAAGGAGAAATTTATGCAATTTTACATCGATTCGGCAGATATAGAGGAAATTCGTCAGGCCAATAGTCGGGGCTGGGTCGATGGAGTAACGACCAATCCAACGTTGGTAGCTAAAACAGGCAAACGTCATATGGATGTAATCAAAGAAATCTGTGCTGAGGTGAAGGGTTTAGTTTCTGCGGAAGTGATTTCAACGACGACAGACGCCATGCTCAAAGAAGGTTATGAATTGGCCAAAATTGCTGATAACGTTGTGGTTAAAATTCCAATGTGTGAAGAAGGTCTGATTGCAGTAAAAAAACTCGCAGCTGAAGGCATTAAAACAAATGTAACTTTAGTTTTTTCACCTCTGCAAGCGTTGTTAGTTGCTAAAGCTGGGGCGACTTTGGTGTCTCCTTTTGTAGGGCGACTGGATGATATCGCTACAGATGGGATGTCACTTATAAGTCAAATGCGGCAAATTTTTGATAATTATGATTACCAGACTCAGATCTTGGTCGCGAGCATCCGCCACCCTGTTCATGTTTTAGACTCAGCTTTAATAGGGGCTGATATTGTGACGATTCCATTTAAAGTTATGCAACAACTGGCCCAACATCCATTAACAGATAAAGGAATTGCGCAATTCTTAAAAGATGCACAGAAAATGCCGAACTAGAGGGGATGAATTCTAAGTTTTGGTTTCAGACGATATTTTTTATCTTTACACAACTTCTATTAAGTTGCTCAACTCCAGGGGGGCTAACTGTTCCCGATGTGGATCGCCCCTTGCTGGATTTACAAAGGATAGCCTCTAAATCTCTACCGATGGGTTTAAGGTCAGTGTCAACCAACGGGAGAGAGTATTTTTCAAAATACTTTATTGTTGTTGGTAGGAAATTTAAATCAGCTGAAAAACTTGTAGAAAGAAAATACGCTCATCTTCTGGTTTTGGGTGATCGAAGACCCTACACTATTCAAGTTATTGTTCCCACTGAGAAATCAATTGGGGGAAAGACCGTAATTATAGGCACAGATTCCGCGGTGGCCGAAGTGATACGAAGGCGGATTCGGCAGCAACTCACCTTACGTCGCGAAGATCCCAACATAATTGACGAATTTAGAGCCTTCTAAATAAACTTTAAGTCACTAGTCATGGAGTGACTTAAAGTTTATGTTGAAAAAATGGATGGTAAGGCCCGTTTATGGGTTACAAGGTTTTGGCATTTTTATTTGCATAATCTGCATTGCACGACCCACTCATTCCATTGATGAAAGAGGTGTTTCGGATAAAACCATTACCATTGGGTGGCCCAGTTTATCGCCTGCCTATGCTGCAGCAGAAGATTGTTTTAAAAGTATAGAGACTGATGAGTTGGAAGTTGAAGATCTAAATCGAGTGAGCCTAAACTCTGGACCAGAAGCAGATTTCTGGAATACAGAGCTAATGATGGATTTAATTCCTCAACCCCTAGAAAAGGTACCCAAGGATAAGGACACCGCAATTAGAAAAAAAACCACACAAACTGTGGCGACAAACTTTGATATGGGAAGTCCTTCAAGTCGACTTAAAGGGTTGACGATCCGAACTAAGCCTTTAATCAAAGATGGTTTTAATAATGATTTAATTATTTCAAAAATAGAACCTTCCATCGTATCCGAAAAAGCTACACCTCAAAGGGGGAGTTCTTTTAGTGGAAATAGGTTGATTTCGAAAGCGCAAACTTTATTTTTAGCTCAACCAGGTTCTGATATTTCTCCGTCAATATCTGAGATTTCTATTGGAGAAAAAAAGGTGGAGAAGTCCCCTATTAAATTGTCTGAAGAAACACCAATAAATCCAACAATTTCAAATCTATTTTCATCGCAATCATCCGATCCAAATAGTCAGAATATATCTGACTATTCTCAAAAAAACCCCGTTGTTCTTGGAGAGAAAAACATAAGCCGATCCAAAAACACATCCAAAAACACAACAGTGGCTCAAATCGACAAATCTGATACAAGTCTTTCTTCAGAAAGAACAAAATTTTTTACTTCGTCCGTATTGAGCTCCCGTCAAGTGAACCTGAGTGGAGATATTGAGATGGTTGGTGGTTTAGCCATAACTGATGCAAGAGACCATATAGAGATTTATCGCAGTAAAAATGGAGTTTTTTATGAGAAAGCAAAAGTTTGGTTGGAGGAAGGTAGATTTGATTTGAGAGTTCAATCCATGGAAGGTCAAATTGTCGCTTTACTAAAAAACAGTGATGAAGAAATTATTGGAAGAGAAGAAATTCAAATAAATAAACTTAGTGTACCTGATAATACTGACCGTCTTGAAAATTTAAAAATAAAATTAAAACCTGTGGTTTATGGAGTGCAAGTAGAGGTTTCCTCTGCGAACTCTTATGGGGGACAAAAAATACCCGTCCCCCATGCTAAGGTTTGGCTTGATGAAACTACTACTCAGTTGCAAAAACGCGCCAATGGAACGACTTATCATGAAGAGGGTGTGGCAACACATAGTCATTTTGTTTTACGAGCTGAGGCTGAAAATCATTGGGGAACCTTGTTGGTTGGTTTTGCAGGTGAGTCCCTGGAGACGCAATTGTTTCCAAATCAAATGATGGATGCACTATTTAACATTATTGAGAAAGAAAAAAAGAGTCATTCAATATTAAAATACCAAAAACAAGGAGTTGTTTGGGGGCGTGTTACTAAGGATGGTAAGACCGTTTCAGGAGCTAAATTGGAAATAGCTGGGGACGGGAATATGACTCCAATTTATTTTAATAGTTTAATTTTGCCGGATTTTCAAACTGAGGCTACGGGCGAAAATGGAATTTTTGCCTTCATAGGAGTTGTACCAGGGATCCAGTCAGTGAGAGTGTTTTACCAAGGGAAATCATTTCCCGCGCAGGTTGTCCCAGTGGAGGAAAATCATGTTTCATATTTAAACTTTGAGGTGCAAGATCCGGAATTACTTCCTTTCGAGCTTTTTGATCCCTTCGATAAAAATTTGGAATTATCAGCACGAGTTCGTTTGCTGGGCCTTGAGTCCGACCCTTTGGATATACAAAGAGAAGGCCATTTGCCATTGTCCAGAGCCGGAACAGGTCTGGGAATGATTGAAGTCGATGCGGGACATCAATATGAAATGAGTCGTTATGTGGTCTCACATAAAAATAATTTTGTTTATCTTCCGGTAATTCGAAGGGATTGGATCTCTATTGTACTATCAAGAAGAAGAATAAATTTAAGTTCAGATAAAGGTACTGTAGTTGGGTTTGTAAAAGGTGATGACTTTACCGTAAACTTAGATCGATCTTGGCGTGGAGATACTAAGATGGCTCCAAACCAATCACCAGAAATTGTTTACTTTGATGCCGCTGGGAATGTTCTTTTTGGTGAAGAAGGTGTGTCAGGTGGAGGGTTCATAATCTTTAATGTGCCCACAGGGATGTCGGGACTTCTTTTGGCAACAAAAAGTTCACCAGAATTAGAACATCAAACTTTTGTCTCTGAGACTGGGGTTACAAATGTGATTTATTTTGATAAGAAGTAGGACAGTTTATGAGGGAAGAATTCCGTTAAGTTTTTCATATCCAATTGCAACCAGTGCTCTTAAGGCATCAATTTCAGTTTCTAGATTCATGCGTTGTTGGATATCACGAATGTATTTTTGACTTTTTTCATCCAATTCATGAACAATTCCTTCGTAAAGAGGAAGTTGAATTTCATTTTTCCCTTTTTCCGCAATCGTATTTTTGTTGTTTTTAACGGGGACTGAATGGGAAGGTCTTAGTGAAATAACAGGGCTTGGTTCTTCGTTGGTAAGTGCCTGGCTGGCCTCAATATTCTGGGCGATTTTTCTTAAATCATTATTAAATGTCTCTACGCTCCTTTGTTGTGTTTTAGCTTGATCTTGGGAGTAATTACGTCTTTTTGCAGTGAGATAAAGTCCAACTAATGCTTCAGCATGAGTTGCTTTTTCTTGAATAGAAGCCGGCTGGTCTTTCAACCATTCGAATGCTTCCACTAGAGTTTCTCGAGTGTATGCTTGTGGGGGTACAATTCCTGAAATAGCCATGGGAAGATAGGGTACTCATGGTTAGAAATGGGGGCAATAATTTTTATAAAAAATTTTTGCCACTGGGAGTCTTACAAAAAATGGGTTCGTGCATAAAAAATTCTAAGCGTAGTCTTTAGCATTAAGGCCATATTTTTCAATTTTTCTTAAGAGAGTTTTTTTAGGAATATTTGCATGTAATGCGGTTTGATTAATCCTTCCTTTGAAAGTCTTAAGGGCCTTTATAATAAAATCTTTTTCAAAAAGTTCTTTTTGCTTATTAAAATCGAGAGAGTCATCCCCTGTTTTTAATGGATTTGTTGTGTCTTCAAAATCAGATTCAAGCAGATCGTCTTCATCGATTTTATCATCCCCTACATACAGGGGTTGATCTAATGCATTAATACTGCTTGTGGTGCTTTTCACTGTATCCATATCCGATGAGATATCGACGCCCAACTCTCTTAAAAAATTTTCTGGAAGAGACTGCAGTGTCAATTGATTGGACTCTTCCAAGATGAAAGCATGCTCGATTACATTTTCAAGTTCTCTAATATTTCCTGGCCAATCATATTTTTTTATAAGGGCTAGTGCTTCTGGAGCAACACCGATAATTTTTTTATTATGGGATTGATTAAACTTTTTTACAAAACGAGTGACAAGATGGGTTAAGTCCTCTTTGCGGTCTTTGAGTGAAGGTAAAAAAATTGGCATAACATTAAGGCGATAATAGAGGTCTTCCCGGAATGTTGCCATTTTTATCATTTCTTCTAAATTACGGTTGGTGGCACCAATGATTCGAACGTGGCTGTCAATTTCTCGATTCGCTCCAACGGGAGTAAAACATTTTTCTTGTAAAACTCGTAATAGTTTTACTTGCATCATGACGGGAAGGTCTCCCAACTCGTCTAAGAAGAGGGTTCCATTTTCTGCAAATTGAAATTTTCCAATTTTTCTTTGATCCGCTCCAGTAAAAGCCCCCTTTTCATGACCAAAAAGCTCACTTTCGAATAAATTTTCAGGGATTGCGGAACAATTTATGGCTACAAAACGGCCGTCTTTTCGTGAGGAATTGGCATGAATGGCCCGAGCCACCAG
Organism: Bdellovibrionales bacterium; assembly: GCA_019695175.1. Classification (GTDB taxonomy): domain Bacteria; phylum Bdellovibrionota; class Bdellovibrionia; order Bdellovibrionales; family UBA1609; genus JAIBAM01. Next base: position 185,960 of record JAIBAM010000001.1, on the reverse strand, counting down.
TTCTTTTCCTGTTCCTGAAGCCCCTCTAATAAGAACTGGAGTGTCCACTTTAGAAAGGCGTAAAATAATATTAAAAACTTTTCTCATTTGAACTGTATTGCCGATAATTTCACGACCTGCGTCCATTAAAACCGGGGCTGATCCGGCCACATCAGATATCAAACTATAAGCAGTAAGGGCTTTATCCACTAGGGTGAATAAATCATCAGCCCTAACGGGTTTAGCTAAATAATCGAAAGCACCCTCTTTAACGGAACGAACCGCGTCGTCAATATTAGCGTAGGCTGTCATGATCACAACAATAATCGAGGGATCATACTCCTTAATCAATCGAAGGGTCTCAAGTCCTGAGAGGCGTGGCATATCCACGTCTAAAATAACCAACCGGAATCCGCCGGAATTTTTAATTTTTTCCATGGCATCGAGACCGTCCATGGCCTCCTCGATTGAAAAACGAGAAGGGTGGGCGGACAAAGTGGTTCGAACAGAAAGCCTTAATCCAGGGTCATCATCAACAATTAATATTTTATACATAAGGTGAATCCTCTCTAGCTGCTGAAGTTTTTCCTTTTTCTAAATAATTCTTATTAATCATGGGTAGGACGACTGAAAAGGTGGAACCCTTTCCCACAAAACTTTCCACTTCAATGTGGCCATGATGGAGTTCAACAAAATATTTACTCAAATAGAGTCCAAGACCGGATCCAGAAACTTCAGATTGAAGTGCGTTTTTGCTACGATAGAAGCGGTCAAAAATAAAAGGAAGATCAGGTTCTGGAATACCCATTCCCTGATCAGAAATTTGGATGATAACGTTCCCATTGCTCTCCTCAGATGTGACAAGAATTTTTCCTTCCACAGGGCTATATTTAATAGCGTTTTCTAAAAGATTTGTGAAAACCTGGCGCAACAGGTTTTCATCTATTTTGAAACTAAAAAGAGGTTCTAATTCTGTTCGAATTTCTAATCTATTTTTTCGTGATAAGTCCTCACATTTTTGTATAACTTCTTTTAAAACCAAATTAATATCCCTGCTTTTTAGCTGCAGTTTAACTTCTTTGCTTTCAATTCGACTCAGATTTAAAATAGAACCTACAAACTGTGTCAATTCTTCACTCGAAGAATATATATTTTCCACAGCTGTCTTTTGTTTTTCACTCAAAGGATTGTGGTCAGAGATAATGAGATGAGCCATTCCTTGAATTCGAGCTAATGGAGTCTTTAGGTCATGGGACATCATGCGAAGAAAGTTGCTTTTCAGTTCTTCAACTTGAACCAACAGTTTATTTTTCTGGAGATATTCCCAGCTCCGACGATTTTCTAGAACCAAACGGTAGGGGATGAAAAAATAATAAGAGATAAACAAGCCTAACAAAGTAGGGGCCATAGCGATCCAATAATTAAAGAAAGCAAACACAGAGAATGAAATGCCTATATATACTGTTGCCAGTAGGGTGAGTACAATCAGTCCTATGAGAGGACTAATTTTTAAAACAACATAGATGGTGGTCAGTAAAATAATAAAAGTTACAACCCAGTTGAATGCTGGAGCTACTTTTTGTGGGGAGCGCTTTTGTAAAAGAGTATCTAAAATATTAGCATTGAGCTCGAGAACGCTCATGGAGATGACATCTTTGGAAAAGGGAGTGGAAACATAATCCAATGATTTTTCCTTGGTTTCCCTGCCAAGAAGGATCACTTTCCCTTTTATGTTTTCAGCGTTAAACAGACCAGACTTAAGATCGCTAAAGCTCAAAGGTAGATAAGTTCCAGGTTTATGAAAGTCAATGTAGGCTTGTTTTGAATCTAAGAATTCGAATTCGCCAGGGATTTCGGTTAATTTTTCAGAAAGCATTTTCTCTGCCAGGATCACCTGATAAGTAGGAGCACCGTTACTTGAAATGATGAATCTTCGAGTCACCCCATCCCTAGCGTAAATAATTTTATCTCGAGTGGTGGGCCCCGGTAGAGTCTTTAAATTTTGAAAAGGAATTGGCAGAGGCGGAAGTTCTGTTTGTTCAGCTCCAGGTAAATTGTCTTGGCTTATAAGAATTTGAGCTGAATTTAATTTGTCAGCTAATTTTTGTTTTTCTTCTTTTGAACCTAGAAGGGAGGACGGATCTATTAGATAAACTATATAAGAAGGTTGTGCTTTTAACAGTTGCTCTAAAAACTCTAGATGATCTTTGATATTGGGTTCATTTCCGAATTCCTTTAAGGTTCTATTATCAATTGCAACAGTCTGAATTTTTCCAGAAAGAGTGGGGGTCGGTCGTAGGCTGACTCGCCAGTCATAAGTTAAAGACTCAAAATAATCTAAGGGAAGATTGAGAAGAATAGAATTGAGTATAAAAGCAAAGAGAATGCCTACGACCCAGTGGATCCAATTTTTTGATTTTTTATTAAGAAGTGCTTTCAGTTTTAACAATTACGTTTTCCTTATGTTTTCTAATTCAACCCCAGTGGAGCATGTTCAGAAACCCGGCGCTAGTAGTTGCAAAATGATCCACTTATATATGTATATGAAGGTTGGCCTTCACTTTTTTCTCAGCAAAAGATTAATTAGCAAAGTGAAAGCCCACGAAATATTTGGACTTATGAAGGAAGATATTTAAGTTATATTAAACACTTAGAATATTATTTGAAAGGATCATTATCATCAGTAAAGGTTGGTTAGAGGGGAATCTTTTCAAGGGAGTGACAAAAATTGGCTATTTTTCCATCTTTCTTTCGATTTTTTTTAGCTCTTAAAAAGATTTGCAAGGGTTAAAAGGTAGTTAAAGCAGTGTTTCCCAAGAAACTCTAGGAACTTGCAGCATGTTTAAAAGTGTGGGGCATTGTTTAGTTTTCTTTATTAAAAATGAGGTAAACATAATTTTGAACAACATTTTCTGTGGAATCCTCAGTGGGAAAATCAGTAAGGATCAGCCGTTTGGAGTCCGCCACTTGATAAAAAGCAATTTTCCTGTTGTTGAGAAGCTCCTCACTAGGAATATCGCTGACTTCATACTGGTTTCTGTCAGCCTTAAATAGGGAAGGACTAGTCCCCAAAAGCCGGACAAGGCTACTGAGTAAGTTTTTTGAATCATTATTTATTAGATAATTAAATAAAATATTATTAGTATTGGATGCTGTAAGGGTAAGCAAAATGGACTGTGAAGTTGTGTCTTGAAGCTGAGCTAATCCGTTTTTTTTAGTTATGGCAAAATATTGTGGATAAGAAAGGCTAAATTGAGGTGACGGCGAGTTCGTATTCGATTGCAAAGTATTTAAGATACTTTGAGTATTAAAAGCCTCAGCTTTTCCAGTGTTGTCAATAGTGAATAAAGCAGTTGAGTTTTTGTAATCGCCATCGTTTGCAAATTCTTGCCTAATGATAAGCTCGATTAGCTGATATCTCCCTTGGGCAATATCATTTAAAGGAATTGCCTGAGTATCTGGATTGATCTGGTTATTGATCTGGTTCAATTTATCTTGAATTGCTTCTTTAGTAATTTCAGTTCCATTTAGAATCTTAAGGTTCGATCCTCCTGTGTTCGCTGTGGTTGCTGTGGTTGCTAGATCAGAGCTTTCCCTTTGTCCGTTCCCCCCAGTAGCCAAGCGATCGGGAGCTCCCACTCCTGCCTCACTCCCTACTTTGCCGCCTCTTGGATCAGCAATGAGTGAGACCTGACGGGGCTTATTCGTAGCTCTTCTTACAGAGTATTTTTTTGTCTCATTATCTTTGCCGCATCCTGAGAATATAGTGATACCGACGATAACTGTGATTGGAAGAAGCAGAGATTTAATTTTTGTCATAAAAGCGTTCCCTAAGTTTTGATGAAAAAAACCCATTTCACAGTCATCCCATGAAACATTTTGAAAAATTTTCATATTTCTTTTCTAACCTATTCAAAACTGTTTCAAGATTAATGCCCAATTTTCTCCCCCAAACCCCATTTAAATCCCTATGGATTTGTTCTGGCTTGGTTTAGAAAGCTCTGTGACACAAAGAGACATTTTTGCGGAGCCACTGCTTACTTTATAGACACATAATAAATACATGGGATGCTTTTTTTAGAAAAAGAGGCAATTCATACCGGTAAAATAAAAAACTGAACAAGCTTTCAGAACCCCTCCGAATAGAATTTTAGTTTTTTTCCCCAACCGTTAAAAAAAGTCTTGTGAAGAGTTTCTTATATCAGCTAAAAGTTTTTTATTGGATATCTTGACATCGAATCGATGCGCTCCATACTTGGTAGCGATCTTTAAATCCCGAGTTTGGGTTTATATTTCTAAACATTTAGGAGGTTTAGTATGCCTGCAACAGAAGTCAAAGTACGTCCTTTGCACGATAGGATATTGGTCCGTCGCACACCAGAAGAAGAGAAAACAGCTGGAGGGATCATCATCCCTGATACAGCAAAGGAAAAACCACAACGTGGAGAAATTATCGCCACTGGAAAAGGTAGAGTTTCTGAGGATGGAAAAACCATGCCCTTGGAAGTTAAAATTGGAGATAAAGTCCTATTTGGTAAGTATTCCGGTACTGAGCTCAAATTGGATGGGAAAGAATATCTGATGATGCGTGAAGAAGACGTATTGGGAATAATTAACTAAATTAATGATTAATGGAGTAAGAAAATGAGTAAAGAACTACGTTTTAGTGAAGATGCCCGCACTTTAATTTTGAAGGGCGTAAACACCTTGGCCAACGCTGTAAAAGTCACCCTTGGACCCAAAGGTCGCAATGTTGTTATTGAAAAATCTTTTGGTGCACCGCTGATTACTAAAGACGGTGTGACAGTGGCTAAAGAAATTGAATTGGAAAATAAATTTGAAAATATGGGCGCGCAAATGGTGAAAGAAGTTGCGAGCAAAACCAATGAAGATGCTGGTGACGGAACTACAACCGCGACAGTCCTGGCACAAGCGATTTTCCGTGAGGGAGCTAAAATAGTAAGCGCAGGTCACAATCCGATGGAAATCAAAAGAGGCATTGATAAAGCAGTCAGTGTCATTGTTGAAGAGTTGAAAAAAGTCTCAAAACCTATCAAAGGTGAGAAAGAGATTGCCCAAGTGGGCACAATTTCGGCCAATAACGATAAAGAAATTGGTGATATGTTGGCTCAGGCTATGGATAAAGTAGGTAAAGAGGGCGTTATTACTATTGAAGATAGTAAAACAGCCTTAACCGAACTTGAAGTGGTTGAAGGGATGCAGTTTGACCGTGGTTACTTATCACCCTACTTCATAACTCATGGAGAAAGAATGGAAGTTATTTTTGAAAATGCTTTCATTTTGATTTACGACAAAAAAATTAGCTCTATGAAAGATATGATTGGTATTTTGGAATACGTAGCTAAAAGTGGACGACCTCTAGTCATCATCGCTGAAGATGTTGAAGGGGAAGCACTTGCCACTCTTGTTGTTAATAGATTGAGATCCACTCTTCAGGTTGCTGCTGTGAAAGCTCCTGGGTTTGGTGATCGTCGTAAAGCTATGCTTGAAGACATTGCTGTGCTCACAGGTGGACAGCTCATCTCTGAAGAAACAGGACAAAAATTAGAGCAAGCTACAATTGACGATCTTGGAACTGCAAAACGTGTTGTTATTGATAAAGACAATACAATCATCGTTGACGGTCAAGGTGAGAAAAAAGCCATTCAGTCTCGTGTGGCTCAAATTCGTGCACAAATTGAAGAAACAAGCAGTGACTACGACAAGGAAAAGCTCAAAGAAAGATTGGCTAAACTTGCTGGTGGCGTAGCTGTAATTCATGTGGGCGCACCTTCAGAAGTTGAAATGAAAGAAAAGAAAGCTCGAGTTGAGGATGCATTAAATGCAACCCGTGCTGCTGTTGAAGAAGGAATCGTAGCTGGCGGTGGAACAGCTCTTCTTCGTGCTTCCCGTGCTTTGGAAAAATTGGATTTGACAGAAAGTCAGCGTTTTGGAGCGAACATTATTAAACGAGCCTGCGAAGAGCCGGTGAGAATGATCGCAGTGAATGCGGGTTTGGAAGGTTCTATTGTTCTAGATCGCATCCTTCAAGAAAAAGCTCCATCATTTGGATTTAATGCGCAGTCCGAACAGTATGGTGACTTGTTGAAAGATGGAGTTATTGATCCAGTAAAAGTGGTTCGTTGTGCGTTGGAAAACGCTGCGTCTGTTTCTTCTTTGATGCTGACCACTGAAACAATGATCGCTGAAGCTCCTAAAAAAGAGGAAAAAGGTCCTGCGGCTCCTGGAATGGGCGGTATGGGTGGAATGGGCGGCATGGGTGACATGATGTAAGTAAATCCACTTACATCTATCGTGTGCTGAACAGTTCTCATTAAAAAGAAAAAAAACTGTAGCTCAGATATTAGGGAGACATGGAAGTGTCTCCCTTTTTTTTTGAACAAAATAACTCTAATTGAGAATAATTGGTCTAAAGTCGAGAAGACGAGATTAAAAGAGCTTAGAGTCTGTTTGAAGACACTACTGTATTAAATTGCAAAATTTCATAACTGGGCGCCACCCGTGCTCAAAAACGGGAGACAGTGAATTTCAAAAAACGAGAGCCATCTAATTATGAAATTCAATGGATGAGCAAACTGAAAACTTTTTTGCCACAGTTGTAGTATGCGTTGTGGAGTTTTAACTCATAGCATCTTTAGACAAGTTTTAAGTCGGTCCTGTTAAGAGGTCTGGACGCGCCGTTCTGAGCCTGGAACTTAAAATCTGACACTTAAAACCCGACGCTTAAAATTTTCCAAGAAAACTCCGATAGCAGTTTAGCTAGGAGGCTGCATTTTGAGTTTTCAATATTCGCGTGCAAAAAAACAAACTGAAGAGGGTGGAAGTCAGTGGACTTCTTACTCAGACTTATTCTTGGGGCTCTCTGTGGTATTCCTTTTGTTGTATGTAACGGCAAGTTTACGCTCTGGGACGACAGGATTACAACAACAAGTCGAAAGAGAAAAACTTGTTCAACAAGTTCAAGATTTGAAAAATCAATTGAAGGCCTATAACACCATTCGGCAGGATTATTTAGACGATTCTTCAGTGGAAGAAAATAAAATGTACCAGGGTCTATTAGATAAGCTGTCTCTTCTTAAAGAAGACGCAAAGACTGAGAAGGAGAGGCTAAAGCAGGCGGCCCTAGAGAATGAAAATAAAGAAAATGCACTGAACCAATACCAAAAACTAGTTAGAAATATGATCAACTCCAACGTACTTGCAGCCGCTAAAATTAAGCGGAAGGATTTGGTTATTGGACAAAAAAACCAAGAGTTGAAAGATTCAAAACAAACAATTGAGCAACTGGAAGATCAAGTCAGTGCTCAGCAAAATGAATTGACTGAGAATGAGAAAATGATTGCTCAGGTGAAAAGTCAATTTGTTCATAAAACTCAAGAGTTAAAGGCTGCTTATCAGGCTCAGCATATGACTAAAAAAGCCTATGAAAATAAAATGAATGAAATTAAAGAAGCTAAAAACAATGAACTTAAAGAACTGGAAGAGAAAAATGAGGGTTACAAAGCCCAATTGCGAAAAACCACAGAAGAACTTTCGGGTTTAAGTAGTGAGTTAGAGTCTGCTAAAGGTGCATTGACAAAAGTCGAAACACAAAAACAAGATTTGGTACAAAAACTAGAGGCAAACAAAGGTCAATATGAGACTCAATTGGCAGAACTCAATAAAAATTTTGAAGAACAAAAAGCTAAAGGAGACAGCAAAGCCCAAGCCATGGCTGAAAAAATTGTTCAACTCAAAGAGAAAATGGCCACAACACAAAATCATTTGAATCGAGCTTTGGAAGAAGCCAATGCGAGGAAAAATATCGCTGCTGAAATTAAAAAGTCATTTGCCAAGGCTGGAGTTAAAGCGGATGTAAACTCAGAAACTGGCGATGTGATTATTAATTTTGGAGATCAATACTTTGATTCGGGAAAGTCCAACTTAAAAGATGGAATGGTGCAAATTTTAAGAAAAGCGTTTCCACTTTATGCAACTTCACTTTATGAAAATCCAAAGGCAAAAGTCAAAATAAGTGCAATAGAAATTATTGGATACGCATCACCAACATATAAGGGTAAATTGGTGGATCCTGATTTTTTAAATCAGGATGAACGTAAGGCTGTCGATTTCAATTTAGATTTAAGTTACAACCGTGCACGTTCGATATTTCAATATTTATTTGATAAAAATAAAATGACTTTTAAGTATCAAGAAGAAATTTTACCTCTAGTGAAGGTTTCAGGGCGGAGCTTTTTGTCAGAAGTAAAGAGTTTAAGAAGATTAGCCAATCAAAACAAACATGATTTTTGTGCTCAGCAGGATTGTAAAAAAGCACAAAAAGTGATCGTTAGATTTGAACTGGGAAATTAGATTGTGTTTATTTTCATTGGATTTCACTGGGCTTAAAAAGGGATAAGAATTTTAAAAGGGAAAGAAATAAGGGGTAAATATGTTGTCGCATTTGATTATAAAATTTCTCAATGATCATCTGATCAATTTTGCATTGAATTTGGTTTTGCCAACTATGATTGTGTTTTACTTTTTGGGAATTGTTTTTAGAATCATGACTTACTACACCGTAAAACGCCATGATTGGTTTGCGAAAGAATTTGAAAAACGCGTGCAAAAGTTTATAGAGGATGAAACTCCCGGCCAATCTGGCTCTTACTCATTTTACTCCTTAACTAAGCGGATGTTGGAAAAAACATACTACGAAATTTTTGAAGTAAGAGATCGATTGAGTCGCCGTCGTAATGATAGAATAATCACGCTTAGTGATCGAATTTTTTTAATTAAACAAGGAATGGCCTGGCTGGTTAAAGATTTATTGAGTCAACTTAAATTTTTAAGATGGAATGATCAAAACCCAAAATTAATCAATATTACTAAAAATACATTTCAGAAAAATCCTTGTTTTAATTATATATTTGGTTTCTTCTCCGTAAATCGTATTCATGATATTTTACAGATACTACCCTCTTTATTTGTCATTGGTGGAATCTTTGGTACCTTTTTAGGAATTGTGAAGGGGTTACCGGCTCTTGGCAAAATGGATCTCTCCAATATGGATATTTCTAAACAAATTATGGATCAATTTTTGCTAGAGATTTCATTTGCCATGAATAGTTCAATTGTGGGGATATTTTTTTCAGTTAGCATGACATTTATAAACACACTTTATTCACCTGATCGGGTTTTTGTAGATGTTGTGGATCGTTTTGAAAGTTCGCTAGATCTTTTGTGGTACCGTAGTAATAATAATCTTTACCCAGTAGATGAAGGTAAATTTGATGAGCATCGAGATCCTTCGGAAGCACTCGCAGAACAAGCTATTACACAGGTTTTAAAACAAAACGAACGATCACGAGATTTTGATAAAATTAAATCTGCCTGATCGAGTATTGCAGCAACTTTGTATTACGGAGTCGGTGTTGAGCCTATTGCAGTTGATGCGATGGTATTTTGAGAGTAGGGACTGGGGATTTGATCCTATAAATGTGTTCACTTGATCTTAAGGAAGTATGAGAATGAAAGGATATGCCATACTCGTGACTTTGAAATGGGGTCAGGGAAAAGTTGAACAAATTATTTTAGATGAAGAAAAATTTGGTTTAGGGCGCTCTGTCGAAAATGAATTGGTCATACCGGATCCACGTGTTTCTCGTCGTCATTTGGAAGTTTCAGTAGAACAAGGGAAGATTTGGTTAAAGGATTTGGGAAGTAGTATTGGCACTTCAATGGGGGATTTTGTTTTAGTAAAAAATGAAATGACATCCTACAAAACAGATGAGTGGATTCAATTGGGTGATGTTGATGTATCCATTCAATTTAAGCTGTTGCCAAAAAAAATTGACCCTAAAAAACTGACTCAGTTGGGTCTTGATGAAGAGCATTTGGGGCAAATTGAAAATTTAATGTTGTCAGTGAAGGAACAAGTTCAAGAAGCTGAAAAAAAGGCCTTTGAATTATCACAAAGAATTTTTGATCAAAAGAAAAGTGATGCTGATTTTTTGTTACAAGAGGCTCAGACGGAAGCTCAAAAAATTAAAAATGAATCTGAGCAATTGGCAAAAAAATTAATTGATGAGGCCAATTTATTCCATAAAAATACCTTTCAATCTGCAAAGAGCAAGGCGGATGCCGTGGTTATGGAAATTCACTCGGCGGCAGAAAAAAATTTGAAGGAATCAAAAGAAATTGCACAATCTCATTTGTTAGAAGCGGAAACAAAAGCTGCGAAACTCATTGAAAAGGCAAAAGTAGAAGCTGAGTCGATGCAGTTTGAAACGCAAAGGTTATTAGATTTAGCAAAAAGAAAAGAAATTGAAATTGCTGCAAAATCGGATGAAATTTGGCGTGAAGCGAATCGAACCGCTGAACAATTACTGAAGAGTCGAAATGAGGAAGCACAAAAAGAAGCGGATCGAATTGTTGAAAATGCAAAGGTAAGAGCTGATGAAATTTCAAAAAAGGCTCAACTTTTGGCAACAGATACAATGGAATCGACACGGAAATTAGCTCAATCGCAAGCGGAACAAATTACCTCTCAAGCTCAGAAAGAAGTACATAATTTATTTGAATCTACCAAACAAAAATTAGAAATGGAGTATCAAGATAAAAATAGGGAAATGGATTTGTGGAAGAAAAATGTGGAAACTGAGCTGAAAATGGAACGGGAACAATGGTATGCAGAACGGGAAATTCGTGCAAAGCTCCTTGATGAAAAAATAAATGAACAGAATAAAATTTTTGAAAAAGAAAAGATAGAATTAACAAATCGACAAGCCTTAGAAAAAGAAAATTTGCAGAAAATTGTGTTAAAAATCCAAGACGAAAATAAGTCACTAGAAGAACTTAAGACTCTGTGCACTCAATATAAACAGGAATCAATCAAAGTGAGTGCAGAAAACGAAAAACTATCACAACAATTGGTCCAGTCGAAAAATGAATGGGAATTGTTGTCCAAAAAAATTAAAGACACTGAAGCTGAATTAAAAAACACTCAACAGTTGATTTCGGACTATAAACGTCAAGAACTTGGCTTAACGGAAGAAATAAAAAAATTAGAACTTTTAAGAAAAAGTGAACAACAAAATTTCGATCTAGAACTACAAAATAACAAAAATAAAATTTCACAACAAATCGAGATGAGTAAGAAAAAATCAGAAGATGAAATTTACCATTCAAGAATGAAGCAAGAGGATTTACTTCGAAAAGAAATAAAAAATTCTGTGGATGCTTTTTACCAAAAGAAAGATAGAATTATATCAAGTATTGTTGAATCCCTGACCTTTCAGTACGTGGAGTGGACCACATCGGGGTCTACTAAAGCTTTGTCTAAGGAAACAATTCAAACCATTGTTTCAGATACAATTCTAAAGTCATTGGATGAAAAATTTTTAGATTTACCTTCGTACCCCAATGAAGATGTGAGTAAAGAGATACAGTTTATTGAAAAGAAAAGAAAATCACTCGTACAAAAGGTGGGCTTGTCGCTTGGTGCTGCTTTAGTTTTGGTTTTCTGTGGAGCCAAAATTTGGGGATATGATCCCTTATTGAAGTGGTTCTCAATTATGAATGATCGTGGGGAAACAGCGGGTCAACTTTATGGAAGAGAACAAAGGGAGTCGCAAAACAATAAATATCAACCCAAGAAAGATGGAGAGTGGAAAGAAACATATACGGACAATATTTTGCACACATTGCACTTTTCAGAGGTTCAAAAAGACACCCAATTGGAAAAGGAATGGATAAAACATTTACACAAAACATTTGTGGATAGACTGCTTTTGGATGATGAGGATTTATCCAAGGCGGTTGCAATAGAGAGAACTCTCATCAGTCAGTTAGATGAAGAAAGTAAGCAAATTCATGTGGATTTTGTTGACATGGGAGTCAAAAAAATGCGAGAACTTGAGGAACTTGGATTGCAGAAACTAAAAGAAACTCTCAAGACAAATAAAAATTTTATGATCTTTCAAAATGAAACCAAATTATATTGGTTGAAAGCGATTCAAGATCTAGGTCAATAAATGTTGTATTTTTGTTTCGTCGAGAGGAGTTTTTTTTGAAAAACGCTTTAAAAAATCTTCAACCCTCGGTTTGTATACTTGTGGCGTGGTTCGAAGGCCATTGAGATGTCCGGATTCTGTTAAAGTTAATGTTTCTAAATGAATTTTATTGTTTCCCGAAAAGGCTTCGTCAATGGCTGAAATTGGAACTAACGGGTCTTGCCAGGATCTTATACTTAAGATGGGAAAATTTTCAGGAAATTTTTGTAAGTCACTATAAAGTTCCGACTTAAATGACCACATTTCCATGGCAAACCATCGCTTTAGGAGCTGCATTGATTTGTAGAGTGGGCTCCTTTCAGGATATTGAAAAGTGCAGAGATTCCAGCCGCATTGCCAAGGTTTTAAAAATGGTCCACCGTCGCAAATCCAACTCAGGATGTCTTTTTCTTTGCGATTTGCGATTGAATGGGCGGTTGCATTGGAGGGAAAAGAAAAGGAAAAAAGTATTTTATCACCTTCAATACAATCAAGAACTTGTGAGATTTCATAACTCCATCTTGAACGGAGCAATAAGGGTGCGGAATTTTCAGATTTAAATAGCGAGGTCAGTATTTGTCTTGAGTTGGGAAAGCTTAAATCAAAGGCCACGGATTTAAAACCCAGTTGGGCCACAAATTGTTGATGTTTTTTCACATGGGTGCGAGAGCCTCCAAAATGATGAACGAAAACAATGGTGGGATCATAATTCTGTTTTTCCGGAATGAGTGTAAAACCGTGGTTCGGAATATTTTCGATTGCTGGAACCATTTTTAGTGGCTGGTGTTTTTCGGCCATAACTCCTGCCAATTTAGGTTTTGCTGGGGTTTCTCTAGAACCTCATTTATCAGCTTTCGACTGAAGGTGACTTTTTCTAATGAGGTTTGGGCCAACACTTGACCGCAAGCTTCGATGATAGAAAGGGCATCAATGTGGTGATAGCTGTAGATATCACTAGGGCGACCGCATCGGGAGTGTTTTCTGACCGCAAGAGAGATTTGTTTAACACCAACAATGGAACCAATATTGTCTAATAAACCTGCTTCTCCATCATGGACGCTGACTATGGGAATTCTTCTTCCTGCCAATGTTATAACTTCTCCTACATTTGTAGTGCCATTCATGTGAGGATTAAAGTACATTTGCGAGTTGACTCCTAAGCCTAACAATAAGTGTTTATAGTTGTTTTCATATCCCAGATTTCCGACCAATAAATCTGGGCTTGTTACTATGATAACATTGGCGTAAATCCCTTTTTCTAATAGGGTTTTTGATGCTTTGATGGCTTCTGTTCCCAAACTGCCCATGGCGAAAATATGAACCACATTGTCCCCGGGTTCATAGCCAGAATAACCTTGGTAGTTGATGAGGGAGTACGCCCCTTCAAGAACTTCCATACGAATTTGGGTGAGTATTTCGTTATCACTCTGACAAGTCAGAGTGGATTCATCAACACAGCCTTCGTAAGTCATACCTTTAGGCAGAAGAGGGATTTGACTTTCATCGGATTTAAATCTTTTTTGAGTACGCAAGTGATAGAGAAAATCTTTTTGTTCCACACCTCGGGTAGATCCTCTAATAAAAACGCCAGTTCTTCCGACATTATTCTGGGTAAAATGACGTCGAATGGCATCTACAAAAATCCAGTCCAATTCTTGACAGAAAAAAGGTTCCCAAGTGATTTGATTTGGAATTTGGAAATCTGATTTCCATCCGTGTTGAGCCCCTTCTGGAGATAAAGTCACACCTGAAGGCGTTCCCACTAGAATGAAACTGGATTTCCAATAAAGATTATAAAAATACTGGTCATGGGCTCTTTTGACAAAAAAATCATAAACGGTCATTAAAGGCAAAAGTGGTAAGCCCAATAAATCAAGCATGCGTCCAAAAGAGCCGACGCAGGACATGACGTTGGCTTCGGCAATTTCAAAACGTAGAAAGCGATCCGAAACTTCTTCGCCTGGAACAAGATCAGGGGTTCCTTTATCTTTAACGCCAAATTCTTTTTCCAAATCCTCAACTACAGCAGAGCCATAAATCTTTCCATCCATTGCTGGATTCAGATTAGTACTGGTTCCGACATCGGGTGCCATAGATATAAACATCTCTGCAGGAAGTTTAAAAGATTTCTCTAAAGGGTTGAGGGTTTTTTGATTTTCGTTTTTAGATTTGTGTGAATCTACAAGAGTGTTTGCAATTCGAGTGAGCTTTGCAGTCAATTGACCTAGCATCCATTGGGTGTGAGGGTAACTTGCCAATTTAAGATTGATTTCCATTGAACTGGGAAATTCACCAGGAGATGCAAAAATTTCAGAGAAAAGGGTCAGATTCTCTTCTCGGATGTTTTTTTGTTGTTGAATGTCGGCAAATAATTTGTCACCGCGTTTTTTTAAGTAGAGGCTTTCTTCGCTGCTAGATTTAAATTTTTCAAATAAATTAGTGATCCCTTGGGTCTTGCGCAGATGTTCCATTTCTTCTTTGTCTGGAAGGCTCGAATGGTTGCCAGGTGAGGCCGCCATATTTAAATTCCATCCTTTCAGAGTATGCGCAATGATAAGAGTGGGTTTTTTTTGATTCAATTGGCTCTGTTCTAGAGCTGCCACTAATTGGGAAATATCGTGACCGCCAAAGTCTCTTAAACCTTGCCATAGTTCCTGGTCTGAAACTTTTTTTAGAAAATTTTTAAGCTGGGCGTGCTTGCTGAGGAGCTCCTGACGAACTTCTAAGCCAGTTTTAAATTGGAGTAAAACTTGCAACTCATAATCTGTTAATTCTTTTTCTAAAAGTTGCTGAAATTTATCTCCGTCCGTTTTTTTAAACAACTCAAGACGGTGTTTTCCATGTCGTACTTGTAGAACTTCCCAGCCATTGGCAATCATGGATCTTTCAATTCTTTGATCATCTGTACCGTGCATAGCACCTTTATTAGTAATTCTGTGGCCATCGAGGCTTTGCCGGTTGTAATCGATGATCCAAGTTAGATTCCCCAACTCCCTTTCAGCAAAATCAGGAATGGCTTCATGAAGGGATCCTTCTCGGAATTCGGAATCACCAATTAATGACCAAAAGTGTGCTTTGGGGACTTTGTACCCATGTTTTTCGGCATAACGGTAGGCGAGAGCTAAATAACCTGCATTTACAGGGGGGATTCCTACCGTGCCCGAAGGAAGATAATTATGATGATCTGGATCATAACTGGAATGGTAGGATTGGAAAACAAACTCTTCATTTAGGGGAAAACTACGTAAATTGTGCATGGCGTTTTCGCTTTGTTCGGGAGCGAGTCTTGTTCCATTTTTATTTATAAATAAATCTAGTAGATAATTAAAGGCGTGGTCTGCTGGAGAAGCATGGGGTTTAATTGCCATGTGGTCAAAACCGGTTTTAACCACAAGATGCAGAGCTCCTAAAATATGAATGGAGCTAGAACTAGCAGAACTGTGTCCTCCGACCTTGGGGTCTCCTTTTTCAATGTTTTCCCTATGGTTGGCCACATAAATCATTTGATTGGCGAAGTAATGGGCTCGGCTGATAATGGTATTAAGGGTTTTTTCCAGTGCTGATGAAATCTTCATATTTTACCTTCTGGGTGTCTCCGTGGGTGTAAATTTGTTTTTATTTACTTGTTAACACAGTGATGGGTCGACCTTAAGTTTTCTTTAAAAACTCAAGACACCGACTCACTGGAAGGGTTGTTGTTCAATAGCGTATTTAAATCTTTATATGAATATCCTGACTCAGGTCTTAATGCCAAGGGTAAATTGGAAGGTATTAGTTTTATCTTTTGCGATCCATAACTGTAAGTGTCTTGGAAAGCAGGTGAGTGGAAATGACTAGCCTCCAACACAAAGTCCCATCGGATTCGAATCAATCCGTCCTTTTCGACTAGACCTTTGGGTGGGTTGGGAAAAGGTTCCGCGGATTGGAAGGCATCAATGGCGGCTTGATCTAGATCTTGGACCCCGCTGGGACTCAAAATTTCAACTCGTATAAGACGACCTTCTTTGTTGAGAACAATCACAACCTGTGTGATGTGATCTTTATTGGAGGCAATGGTTCTTCCGTGTCGAAAAACAATACTGATTTTTTCTTTTACTTGCGTTTCCCAATGAAGTTTTATTTTTTCTTTTATTCGATTGTAATATGAATAGTAGATATATTCTCTGGTAGAAAGTAGAGTTTGAGGGCCTAGACTCAAATCTTTTAAGTAATCATCTGTTGCCGAAGTCTCTTGATTTTGGGTTGGACTGGGTTGGGAGGTTCCTAGATGAGCGGCTGGATTAAACTGGGGTTTAATGTCCGAAAACTTTGGGGAAAGAGATTTTTCATTTATTTCTGCTAGGGAATCATTTTTTTGGATTCGCTTTGTTGGCTTTACCTTTCTTTGGTGTTGAGTTGAACTTTCACTTTGGGGATTGTTATTAAATTTTCCAGCCTGTGCCGAGCGAGTTTGTTGGAGAATCTTCTGATTAAAAGCACTTAAATATTTTGCGTTGGGATCTTCTTCAGAATTAATTTGTTTCTTCTGTTCTACAATTTGCTGGGACTTTTTGTTTTTTGTTTTTGACTCAGGTTCGGTTCGGTAATCCACTTCAACCGGGGTAGCGACTTGTTGGGTTAGTGATGGATCCGGACTAAAGTAAAGCGTTACACCGGATAATAGATGTAACAATGCAGATCCAATTAAAAAAAGAATCGTGGAACTGCGTAAATGTCGTCGCATGAACACCTCTTCAAGGAACCTATCGGCAGGAGTGGGGATTAAATGAGTCACAAGAGTGGGGATTAAATGAGTCCAATTGAACCGGCCCTGAGAAATCTTGAAATTTTCACTTCAACCTCGGTCCGACCCGCCGTAAACTGTTTGGAGAGGATAAATCAATCAGGCCCTGACTTTCTGTTGGGTTCTGAAGGTAGGGGTGAGTAATGAAATTTGAAGTGGCGGCCTTGACCGATGTGGGACTCAAACGTGAAATCAATCAGGACTCAATCTTGGTAGATTATGAATTGGGTTTATTTATTGTGGCAGATGGAATGGGGGGACATCGCGGGGGAGAAGTGGCCTCTGCGCTCGCCGTGGAAACTTTGCAGGATTTTTTAAAAAGGCACTGGGGACAATTAAAAAAATCACCTAAGCGAATATTAGTTGAGGCCTACCGCGAGGCCAGTGCCCGCATCCACCACAAAAGCACAGTGGACTCCCCTGAGCTCATGGGTATGGGAACAACTATGGTGGTGTTTTTGATTTTAGATAATAAGGCGTATATAGCAAACGTGGGGGATTCTAGAGTATACTTGAGTCGAGAAGGGAACTTGTGGCAATTGACCGAGGATCATTCCCTAATCAATGAGCAGATAAAAGCTGGAATGGTGGAAGAGGAATCTAACAATTTGGTGGGAAGAAATGTAATTACACGAAGCGTTGGATTTGAAAGAGAAGTGGTTGCTGATGTGATTGAACGTCATCTACAGTCGGAAGATCTTTACATTATATGTTCAGATGGTCTTTCCAGTTTAATTCCCAATAAAAAGATTGCAGAATGTTGTCAGAAAGGTCATGTGAAAGAAATTGGGCAAAGGTGCATCGCCGAGGCCAAGAAGGCAGGGGGAGACGACAATGTCTCTGTCATTGTAATTAAAGTGGGCTAAGCTCTTGTTCGGGGGGATACTGTCGCCTCATCGATAATAAAAAATAGAACTATTCCCTGGGGGGAAGGTTAACCATGGATCGTAAAACTTATACCTTGATTATTGCGAGCAATCGAAGGGGAGCTACAGTTTCGTTTACCGTTTCTTCTTCTTGGTTAAAGGCTGCGATTATTTTGAGCTTTACCTTTCTGGTTATTTTTACGGCTGCCGCGGTGGACTACTTTGGATTGCTGCAAAGTGAAAATCAAAATAAAATTTTCAAAGCTGAGAATGAACATTTGAAACGTCAGTTTCAAGTGGTGGAGAGCAAATTAAGTTCTTTGGAGTCAAACTTAGACCGGGTTCAGAATTTCACTAAAAAATTAAAGGTCATTACCAATGTGGAGGATGAAAGTCGACCTCTGCACTTAGCCATGGGAACAATAGCAAAACCGGGTCAGGATTTAGGTGAAGAGGAAAATATCAAAATGGACCGACAACCTTCCTCGGAGTTTTTCTTGGCAAAAGAGGCCCCTTTTTCTGAAAAATTACCTCTGGATGAGCAAGGAGGTGAACTTTCAAGGGATGATCAACGAAATTATGCCTCTCTTTCGGTTCGAATTGATCGAGCCATTCAGCAAACCCAACTAAGGGAACAAGGTGTCTTGCAGCTTTGGGAGAGTTTGTCTGAACGTCAGAGTTTAATAAATGCCACACCCAATATTAAGCCAGCCAGAGGGTGGTACACTTCTCGGTTTGGCTATAGGGTAGACCCATTTAATGGAAGACCTGAAATGCATGCCGGTTTGGATATTGCGGCCCCTCCTGGAACACCGGTGTACGCTCCAGCGGATGGGGTGGTTTCTTATGTGGGATTTGAGCCAGGATATGGAAAGATTGTTTCCATTGATCACGGCTATGGCGTGGTGACGCGATTTGCCCATAACTCTAGAGTTGTTACCGAACAGGGTAAAAAAGTATCGCGAAGGGATATTATTGCGGCCGTGGGGACTACAGGTCGATCTTCTGGGCCTCATGTTCATTATGAGGTTCGCGTCAACGGGATTCCGGTGGATCCGCAAAATTATATTCTAGATGATGAATGATTTGTCGGTTACGTCAAGAAGGAGTTGATCCAATATCCCCGACCCAACACTGAAATTTATGTTTATATTTATTGAGCCCTTGTTGCTGGTTCTCTTACTGCGGGGGTACCTATACTTTGTATACATTCATTATATTGGCTACTTCCTGATGAATAAAGAGCCGCACAGCCCATTTTGCAGGAATTTGAATCACCAGATGTTCCAGGGGTGCAGCAGGCGGATTTTACTGCGTAGGCATTTTGTTTGACATTAGCCATGGCGGCTGTAACGGCATCAAAAGAACCGGGTCTAATTCCTCCCGTAGACCCCTGAGAAGTGAGAGCCAAATTATAAAGACTTCGTTGGTACTGGTACTCTGATTTGTCATCATTTAATTCTAAAGAAGCTCGGCTGAGCTGACTGCCCAGTCGAAATTTATTCTGGGAATATTTATTGTATAAATTCGTGCGTTTTTTATCGAGAAGTTGAAAGTTGGTAAGAAGATTGGACTTCACTCTTTGCAGATCTTCAACGGCATCATTTCTAATCTGGGTCATTTTATTGGTTTTCAAATTAGTGATTTCTTCGATGATAGACTCCATCTCTTCTTTAGCTTTAGATATATTCAGCTCTGTAGCTTGAAGTTTGGCAGATCGATCCCTTTGGGCAGATTTGAGAGACAACGTTGTGTTTTCGCTGCCGATACATTTTTGATATATTTTTTTGGCATAACCTTGAAATCGCGTGCTTAAGGATACTTTAACTGAGGAAAGGGGATTCCCTTTCAGAACACTTTTATTGGCTTTATTGAGAGTTTCGATCCGGGTTCGATCCGCTTGTTCCAATGCAAAGGCGTAGCATCTTTTATATTCCAGATCTCTTTTTTCTAAATATTCATTTTGAAGTTGTCCTTTGGATAAATCAAAGAGAGCAATTTGGGTGATCAATGCTTTGTATCTACGTTGAAGTTCGCTAATTTGACCTTCCAATTTCTCCTGGTTATTTTTAAGTCGATTCATGATTTTGTCAGTGTCGTCGGTGGCGTTTTTTTGTAAGTCCGCAGCTTCTTGATCGATACTACTTTGGCTGTCCGAATATTCTTGTTCGGCCTGAGCACTTTTTTCACTGAGATCATCAACATTTCTTTGGGACTCTCGGAAGTTTTCTCTGCTGTCTCTTAGCTCCCCCTTATTGTCACGGACATACTCTGCTGCAAATGGGCGACAATT
This sequence comes from Bdellovibrionales bacterium, assembly GCA_019695175.1. Taxonomy (GTDB): domain Bacteria; phylum Bdellovibrionota; class Bdellovibrionia; order Bdellovibrionales; family UBA1609; genus JAIBAM01. The sequence continues at coordinate 165,986 of JAIBAM010000001.1, read as the reverse complement.
GGCAAAGGCCTTTCGGGCTTTGGAAAGATCTTTTTTTCCAGTACTGAAAGAACTCACCCCACTCCCAGAGAGAAAGTCCATCACATTTTGTGTGGAAGCTGTTGTATCTAATGCGTCCTCATCATCCTCATCGGAATCAGAAACAGAATCTTTGCATGTCACTTGAATTGGGGCCGCATCACCATAAGAGTTGTCGTCATCATCATTGGAACAGTATTGACAACGGAGAACAGCTTCTTCACACATAAATCCTTTGCCGTTGACTGCAAGTCCAGCCGTTCCACAAGCTGTTCCAAGTTCTCTGGAAGAGTTATTAAAAGAATCGAAGCTTTGAGTGCACTGTAGCTTTAGACAACGAGCCGAATTTTGATTTTCCTTTTGAGCACAAATAGCACTTTCTGTCCCACCGTTGCTATTAAAGGAGAGGGGAAAGGGATAGACGGGGGTTGACAGAGGGCTGGCTCCTGATCGTGAATCGGCTGAGGCAAAAAAGCCAAAGGAAAACAAAAACCAAGAGCAAGCGGTAAGAATAGTTGCCAATAACTTTTTCGCTGGATTGATATTTATTTTGATGATCCTCCCACGGGATAGGTAAAAAGCAATAAAAATGCCCAAAAAATAAAGGCAATTTTTAATAGGGTGAGGATTTTTTTTAAAAGAGTCCATGTCACTTCTTCGGAAGGTTTTGAGAAAATATTAAATTGAGATTAAATAGTTTTTATTAAAAATTTGTTGGAGAATTGTATTAGATTGAGACAGTGAATTGATAATGAATTTAAAAAAGACGTGTCACAAGATTTATTTGGATTGGAAACGAGGGTTTTTTAAAAAAATCCTTTTGATTAAATTCTAAAGAATTTTTTTAAAAAACCATCCTTGTGGAGCATGAAGGCAAAAATTAAACCCGTTTTTGTTAACGTGGTAGGCCATATAACAACTTTAGGCTTCTCAATCGAAATGAGCTTGCACACCATTGTCAGGGACAGCCCCCGTACTATCACTTGTAGGGTTTATTTTGTCCTTAAGCCCACAAGAACTTAATAACAATACTAGCAGACACATTGGGTGTGAGCAATAACCGTCTGTTGGGATGGCTCATTGTTTTACATTCAGTGCTGGGCTCAGCCAAGTTGCAAAGACAATTTTTTATTTCAAGGACAGGAAAGAATTTAATTTTAAAAAAGATGTGCCAACTGTAAACAGCTGACGCAGTATCTCTGAATAAGTTCGTAGACACGGCAAATTCGAATGGGCTCTAAGAATTAGGTAGATTGATTTTTGTTTCAATTATATGACAAGCTTTGATTTTAAGTAGCAATTTAAACTTTTTTTGAGCAGGAAAAATCCTTTGGCTTTCACAGATCAAAAACAAATTCCGTTACCATTGTTAGATGATAATTTTGAAGAAAACCTGCCTGAACATGGCAAATCTAGTCCCACAAAGAATACATCACCACAGATTTTGACAGTTTCAAACCTTAATAAAGCCATCCGCGGTCATTTAGAAAATGGTTTCGCCTTAGTTTGGCTGAAGGGGGAATTATCAAATTTTAAAGCCCATAGCTCGGGGCACTGGTACTTTAGCCTTAAGGATAATAAAGCACAAATCAACGCCATCATGTTTAGAGGTTTTAATCAATCAGTTAAAATTAAACCTTTGGATGGTTTAGAAGTGATTGTGCGAGGCAAAATCACTGTTTACGAACCCCGAGGAACTTATCAAATTTTTTGTGAATTGATGGAGTCAGTGGGCGCAGGGGCCATGCAAGCCGCTTTTGAAAAATTAAAAATCAAACTGGAAAGTGAAGGGCTTTTTTCTCAAAACAAAAAGAAACCATTACCCCTTTTGCCCCAACATGTGGCGGTTGTGACTTCACCTACGGGGGCCGCGATTCGAGATATTTTGCAAGTTCTAAATCGTAGATTTAAAGGCCTTAAAGTGACAATTGTACCGGTTTTAGTTCAGGGTGAACAGGCGGCGAATTCAATTGTGAAGGGGTTGGCTCAGACTCAAAAGATGAAAGATGTGGACGTTGTCATTTTAGGTCGAGGAGGAGGGTCTGCCGAAGATATGTGGTGCTTTAATGATGAAGGTGTGGCCCGTGCCATTGCGGCTTCTTCTTTACCCATTGTTTCTGCAGTTGGGCATGAAATTGATTTTACCATTGCTGACTTTGTGGCTGATGTGCGCGCTCCAACGCCATCTGCTGCCGCAGAAATGATTGTTAAAAGTGCTTTCGAACTTCAAGAAAAATTGCGGTTACAGTTTCAACATTTATGTCGCTTGCTCAGGCATAAACTAGAATTATTTAATCGCCAAATTCAAGGGATCAGTCAAAGATTGGTGGATCCCAAAAGGCGTTTGATGGACTTGGCGTTAAGGTGTGATGAGTTGCAAAATCGTATGACACTGGCTATGCAATTCCAACTCAAAACCAGTCAACAAAGAATTGTTTTGTTAAAATATCGCATGGGTTCGCCACTCGAGCAGGTTTCACAGCGTCGTCAACAGTTAGGTGAGATGCAATTGCGTTTAACAAGTGGGATGAAGGTTTTGCATGAAAGAAAAAGTGCACGATGGGGCCAAGCCATGGCTTTATTAGATAGCCTGAGCCCTTTGCGCGTTTTAGAACGAGGTTATGCGATTGTACATAATGGGAATCAGGTTGTTCGTGATGCGAATGAAGTGGAATTGCTAAGTGAACTCACCGTTAAGTTCCATCGCGGTGAAGTCGTCGTGGTAACAAAAAAAATCATAAATTAACGAAGGGAAAAGTTATGGATTTTGAAAATAAACTCAATCGACTCGAAGAAATCGTAAACAAAATGGAGGGCGGGGAATTACCTTTGGAAGAATCCCTTAAAATTTTTGAAGAAGGGGTGAAGTTGGTCAGGGAATGTCAGGTCAAGCTTAATGAAGCGGAACAAAAAGTAAAGGTGCTACTGAGTGTGGATGCCAATGGAAATACTGAAACCACTGACTTTACGGTGTGATGAAATTGATTTTGCCAAACATTAAGTTGCAATTCGAAGAATATCTCATCCGTTGGCTTGAGGAGCTTGATTCCGAAGCTGATTTAAAGGATCGTAAGGCTTTTCAAAAGCTCAAAGAATCTATGAAATATTCTTTGCAAAATGGGGGTAAAAGATTCCGTCCCCTTTTAGTTTTGCAAACGGTGAAAAGTCTGAAGGGCTCTATTGAAGAAGCACTTCCTTACGCTTTAGCTGTGGAAATGATTCATACTTACTCTCTTATTCACGATGATCTACCTTTAATGGATGATGATAAAGAAAGAAGAGGTCAACCTACGAATCATATTATTTTTGGTGAAGCGGTGGCTTTATTGGCAGGGGATGCTTTATTGACTGAAGCCTTTTGTCACATTGCCAACTCCTACAAAGAAAAGAGTGATTTGTTAGCACAGTTGCTTTTGACTTTAGGTCAAGCCGCTGGATTTGCAGGTATGATTGCGGGTCAAGCCTTAGATATGGATCCTCAAATGATAAATCGTAAAGAAGATCTTAATTGCATTCATCGATTGAAAACTGGAGCTTTGATTCAAGCCAGTGTTGTGGGGGGAGCTTGGATCGCTGGAGCAAATAAAAAAGTCATGAATGGCTTCAAAGACTATGGATTAAATCTGGGCTTGGCTTTTCAAATTGCGGATGATTTGGAAGATCACAAAGATCTCGATAGTAAAAATTATGTGAAGCTGTTGGGGAAAAAAGCCACCCATGATTTATTAAAAAAAGTCAGTAAGAATGCTTGTGATTCTTTGCAAGAAATAGGGGGGTCCTTCTTTGAACTTTATCAACTGGTTGAATTTAATTTGAATCGAGTTTCATCGGAGTCTCTTTTAAAAGACAACGATTGATTAAAAAATGATTGAAAAATTGTGAGGAAGTGAGTCATGGTAAATAAAAAATATTTTCTTTATGTTTTAATAAACATGCTTGTTGTGGTCGGGTGCACTCACGAACCTAAAAAAGCTTTAGAAGAAAAAAATCCCCCCCTACGGCCAGTGAAAAATATTGAAATAAAAGAGGTGGATAACGGAAAGGGGTCCACAGTTCTAAATCCTCATCCTTCCAATCATAGACGCAAACGGTTAGGGGTTATTTTAGGGCCAGGTGGTTTTAAAACCTTAGCTCACGTGGGTGTTTTAAAAGAAATGGAAAAAGCTCGTCTACCTGTTGATTATATTGTTGGATTGGAGTGGGGAGCCCTTATTGCAGGTCTTTATGCTTTTAAGGGACAAGTACATGATTTAGAGTGGAAGATTTATAAGTTGGAAAAGCAGGATTTTCCTAAAAAATCCTTTCTCTCAAATCAATTAAACCCAGAAAACATAAAACGACTCAGCGATTTTTTGGCGGATGGGTTTTCCCGGTCCCAGGTTCGTCGTACCGCCATCTCATTTAATTGCCCCACGCAATCTTTATTGACGGGTGAATTGTCATGGCCAAAGTGGGGTGATTTGTCGGCGCATGTGGGTCGATGCATGACCTATCCACCCTTATTTACTGTGGATTCAAAGGCTTCTGGAGCTGCCGCATCAGCCCCATCCGCTGTCCAATTTTTGCGTCGAGAAGGGATTGATATTATTGTTTATGTAAATGTTTTAAATAATGGAAATTTATTGGACGCACGTGTGCTGCCTCAAGGAGATGCTTCTATTATGCTCTGGAATGAGATCCGTAAGATGAGTCGACAAGCGGCTCCCCTTGTTGATGAGTGGGTTGAGGTCGATACACAAGGGATTTCAATGTTAGAGTTTGGTTCGCGGCAAAACTGGATATCAGCGGGCGAAAAGGCCGGACAAGAAGTGGTGCGAAAAATTTCAGAACGATTTGGTCTATAATTATTATTTAGTTAAGATAAAGAAGGAGTTTTTGTGAGAAAACCAAGAGTCCCCATAAACGTCTTTCGTGAGCGTCGTGATCAATTGAAACAAATGATTCCTGGATCCGCATTGATTTTACGGGCTCACCCAGAACAGATCCGAAATCACGATGTGCATCACTCCTATCGGCAGGATACAAATTTATTTTACCTCACTGGATTTGATGAGCCTGGAACTGTTTTGTTGTATCGTCCTGGATTGACACCTGAATCAGTTCTTTTTGTAAGAGTTAAAGATCAAGAACGGGAAACCTGGGATGGTTTTCGTTATGGCCCGGAAGGGGCTTTGAAAAATTTTGGAGTGGATGCAGCTTACCCCATCGAAGAGTTTGAAAAGTTAACTAGTGAATGGTTGGTTGCTGTGGATAAGATTTATTACAATTTATTTACCGATGAGATGTTTGATCGTAAAATCGCTAAAACCTTGTTGGGGACCGCAGCTTTAAGAAGAAGAAGCGGTCGTGGGATTTTGCCCATCTATGATAGTTACCCTTTGATTGGTGAGTTGCGTGTTATTAAGTCTCCTTACGAAATAGCTACTTTGAAGAAAGCGGCTCAAGTCTCAGCTGAAGCCCATGTTGAAGTTATGAAGGCCACTCGACCGGGTGTGAATGAACGGCATCTCCATGGGATTTTTTTAAAAGAAATTATGGCTCGCGGAGCTGCTAGGGAAGGTTATGGTTCTATTGTGGCCGGTGGATCTAACAGTACAACTCTTCATTATGTCTTTAATGATCAGGATTTGAAGGGGGGGGATCTTCTTCTGGTGGATGCCGGAGCCGAAGTGGATTATTATACAGGGGATATTACCCGAACCTTCCCTGTTTCAGGTCGCTTTAATCCTATTCAAGCGAAGGTTTATCAGATGCTTTTAGATTTGCAGAAATCCATTATTCAATCGGTCAAAATAGGAGTTGTTTTTAGTAAACTTCAAGAGCTTACAATCCACGGATTGATAGAGTTGATGAGAGAAATTAATTTATTAAAGGGATCTAGTGAAGCTCTACGCATGGATCAAAAATGGCGTAAATACTATCCCCACGGAGTGAGCCATTTTTTAGGTTCTGATGTCCACGATGCGGGAAGAAGCGAAGTGGATGGGGAAAGTCGTCGATTGGAAGTGGGCATGGTGTTAACTATTGAACCAGGGATTTATATTCCTCAGGATGACTTGTCTGCACCAGAAGAATTACGAGGCTTAGGTTTACGTATTGAAGATGACATTTTAGTCACAGAAAGTGGACCAGAGAATTTATCCCAGGGAGCCCCTAAAGAGATCGTTGATTTGGAAAAAATTGTCGGTAAACCATAATCTGTAAGTTGTTTTTGTAGAATAAAAAAATAAAAACTAAATTAATAATATTTACAATGATGCCAATTGTTTTTTTGCGCTATTTGGATCATTTTTTGTTCCGTTTGATAATTGGAGTTTTTCGGAGGAGATCCTGTGACTACCAAGCGAAAGTGCGTGGCACTTTCAAGGAGTGGCAAATCCCCTTCAGTATTCCCTGCACAAAAGAAAGCGGGTATACCCTTAGTGGCCGTTTTAAGTCCAATAACTTTACCTTGTTTATAGGTCATGGCTCCGAAGGCCTTGTCGCTTATGATACCCTGGTCTACTTGGGTTTGGACACCAATTACATTTTCCACCGGTACACCGACCCGCCTGGCTCCTGGTTCCACAGCCCATTTTATGGAGGCGGTGACAATATAAACGGGACATTTAAGTTGATGAAGCAAATCTATGGTCTCCTGGATTTCTTGGTAAATAGGTAAGGGGTCCAATTCAGCAACAGCTTTTTCTGCCCATTGACGAATTTGTTCTAATGGAAGTCCTTTATTAATTTGAGCGAGCCAAAGATAAGCCACTTCGTGGGAAACGTTTTCTTTTAAGTATTCATAGTGCTCCCAAGGCTTTTTAGGAAGTTGGGGAAGCAAATGGTTCTTAATTTGATAGAGAAATAAAGCTTCCCCCAAATCAGTTCCCCAAAGGGTGCCATCGGCATCAAAGGCCGCAGGGGCTGGGCCATGTTGATCGCAATATTCGCGGAGGTTTTGATGCAATTGTTTTGCGACATAAGTGGGGGAGCCCGGCACCATGGATTTGTTCCTTAGTTTAAAATATAGACCTCAAACGAGCTTGAAAAATAACTGAATTAACTATGGGGGACAATGTCTATTTGTTTTTATTGATGACTTGTTTGGTGTGACCGCTTCGAACCAGTGCTTAGGACTCCCTCGGTAGAAAAGAAATGCAGTTGCTTAATTAAATTAGAATCGGGTAAATCATTTAGAATGAAACTCGATTAGAATAAACTTGAATCGTACGAAACACGCAATAAAAAGAATGTTATAAAAATGAAACAGGAAATGAGAATTCTCCAAATTCAGGATTTAGATTTAATTTGTCAATTTGAGGAAGCAAAAAGCTTAAAGTTCCAGCGGGGTCTTGAAACAAAAACCGCAAGTCCTTTGCCAGCCCAACAAGACCCTTTGTGTTTGGCAAGGATCCAAATGGAATGGGAAATGGCAAAATGGACGGCCCCTTGGCGCCAAGAAGCTTTAAGACACTATTTGCCTTTAGGGTGGTCTTTTGGGGCATTTTCTGAGGATGTTGAGGGAAAAAAATTGTCGCTCCAAGGGTATATTTTAGCTCAACCCCTTTTGTTTTTCCAAACGCAGACTCAAACTTTATGGGTAGAACATGTAAGTGGTTCTAGTTCTTATATTTTAAAAAGTTTATTAGAAACTGTGGTGCGATGGAGTCGTGATAAACATTTGCAAAGAGTTCTTTTTTCAACTGCGAATATATTTTACGATGCCAATCGAGAAGAATGGGATGATATCATTCAAACTCTAAATGCTAGGTTGTCGGTTGAAAATTTATATGAAATTAAAACCACAAAAATGGGTCAAGCCCTACGCTCCCATTTGGAAAATACTTCGAAGCAGTTTCTTTCAAAAAAAGATTAAATCAAAGAGGATGACTCATGGATGCAACCTTTAGAAAAAAAAAATGGCAAGATTTATCCCACGAACCCTACGATCTTCTCATTGTTGGGGGAGGGATCAATGGGGCCGGGATTGCAAGGGATGCAGCTTCTCGTGGGCTTAAAGTAGTTTTAATTGAGGCAGCTGATTTTGCTTCTGGCACTAGCTCCAGGTCCAGTAAATTGATTCATGGTGGCATTAGATATTTGGAGAATTTGGAATTTGGTTTGGTTTTTGAGGCGTTAAGTGAAAGAAGAAAACTATTTCAGATAGCTCCCCATTTAGTGCACCCTCTGCGGTTTGTTATTCCTCTCTACAAAGGCGGAAGAGTGGGTATGGCAAAAATGGGATTGGGGATGTGGCTTTACGATGCTCTTGCTTTATTTGACACTCCAGAAGGGCATGAACGACTCAGTGTCCTAGAAACCCAGGGTCGATTTCCCCTGTTGCAAGAAAGTGATTTGCTTGGCTCTTATGCATACTCGGATGCATATATGGATGATGATCGTTTGGTGCTGGAGACACTTCGATCTGCAGAAAATTTTGGCGCTCAATTAATCAATTATTGTCGGGCCCAGGACGCCATTTTTGCACAAGAAAAGGTCATTGGTGTTTTGGTAAAAAATGAGCTTGAAAATGAAAGTAAAGTTATAAAAGCACGACATATTGTTTCTACAGTGGGACCCTGGACGGACCGAGTGGCGCCCCACTTAGTCAAGAATTGGCAGCCCTGCATGCGCCCTTCAAAAGGAGTGCATCTGACATTTTCGAGAAAAAAATTTCCTTTAAGCGATGCTGTGGTCATGGCGGCTGAGAAAAGAATTGTCTTTGCGATACCTCGGCATGAAATGGTTATTGTTGGCACTACAGATACAGATTTTCTAGAGGACCCTTCGCAAGTGACGACCTCCATTGCAGATGTGAATTACCTGTTCACTGTCATTGAGCAGTACTTCCCCCATGCAAAACTAAAAAAATCCGATGTTATAGCTAGCTATTCTGGGGTTCGACCTTTGGTCCACGATGAAGCCCAAAGTGAAAGCAAAACAAGTCGGGAACATCTTATATTAAATACTGCTCAAAATGTAACTTTTGTTATGGGAGGGAAGTACACGACTTATCGCCATATTGCAGAGCAGGCCGTGCAATCTATTTTGAGTTTTTACCCGTTATCAGATCAAGTGCAATGGAATCGAAGTCAGACTTTGTTGCCATTGAATCCATTGATTGATGAAGAAATTCAGCGGAATTCAGATTATTTTGTTGACCAAATTTCTAAAAGTTATGCTTTACCTTTGAGTTTGATGCGGAAGTTATTCGCTCGTCATGGTCGTGAGTCTGAAACAATTTTATCCTTGTATTTTAATCAAGTTTCTGAAACCTCCCATGGGGAGCAGCTTTTGTGGAACTTAGAGGCCGCCCATGCCATCCACAACACAATGTGCATGACCTTGGCAGATTTTTATTTACGACGAACTCCTTTGTTTTTGGGTTATGATAAAAATGGCTTTGATTTTCTTCCTGGCATAAAAAAGCTTTTTCAAAGCCATTTGGGGCTTACAGATCGACAAATCCAGGAACAAGACTCACAATTGGAGCATCATCTTGAGCATGAAATGGGGTGGAGGGAGGCCCTGGAAATAGGTTCTAACTCTTCAGTGAACGCATGATTTCAATGATTTTTTTAGTGCCTTGGACTCCATGGCGAGCTAAGTGGCCTAAAAAGTCGGGTCCAGCTGCTAAAATTAATTTTATGTAACCTCCAGTGGTTAAACTTAAAAAACTTCCGGTTACTTTTATTTTAATTCCTCCAGCAATAATTTGATCAATGACGGCAATTCCAAACCCAGCTAAATGATCCCCTGGATGTTGGCTCAACATTCTAAGCGCTTCAGCGTTTACCAGGAAAACAACATCAGCAAGAGCTTTTCGCTCTTCTACAAGAACGGTATGATCATTTTCAAACAAGGCAAACTCAGTGCGATGATCATAAATAATGGCCAATTCAGTTTTTGGTCTCAAATATTTGAATGCGAGTGGAAAAACAGGTTTTTTCACCAAAAGGTTGAGAAATTCTAACGTTTCAAGGTGCGCCAAAACGACTCCTTTTGTTTTAGGGTTCATACTAAATGAGTGAATGATTACCGTGATTTCTTTAAAAAGACCTTAAAAAACACTTTCGCTTCTTTGGATATAGGGGATGACTTCTTAGAAGTCTATTCCACAGTTTTGTTACTTTAAGGGGAGAGCGAAAAATCCGAACTGGAGTTAACTTCTCGCATTGACTCTCATTTTAACGTGAGCCTAAAGTAGACTAAGGGATCTAGAAATATTTAAAAAATAAAAAATGAATCTTCAGCTCTTGGATGTTTTTACAAAAAGGACAAAACTAGAGTATTAAAACAAAGTGGAAAGCAAATGGAACTTGATCAATCAACACAAGTTAAAAAAAAGAGTGGATCAATGGGAATTTTGGATAAATTAACGGAGTATTTTTCAAACGATATTGCAATTGACCTGGGAACAGCTAACACCTTGGTATACGCCAAAGGTCGAGGGGTTATTTTGGATGAACCTTCGGTTGTTGCCGTCCAAAAAAATTATCGAGGAATGCAAAATCGGGTGATGGATGTGGGAAAGGAAGCCAAACAAATGCTAGGTCGAACACCTGGCAGTATTGTGGCGGTCCGACCTATTAAAGACGGTGTCATCGCTGACTTTGAAGTCACGCAATCCATGCTTAAATATTTTATCACCAAAGCCATGAGCAATCGCAAGGGGTTTATCCGCCCGAGAATCGTTATTTGTGTTCCTTATGGCATCACTCAGGTGGAAAAGCGTGCGGTTAAAGAATCAGCCCATTCTGCAGGAGCCAGTGTGGTTCATCTAATTGAAGAACCCATGGCTGCTGCTATTGGAGCCGGCCTTCCCATTACTGAACCTACGGGGAGCATGGTAGTTGATATCGGTGGTGGTACGACCGGTGTTGCGGTGATTTCCCTAAAAGGGATTGTCTACTGTAAGTCAATCAAAGTGGCTGGGGATAAATTTGATGAAGCCATTGTAAACTATGTGCGAAGACAATTTAATTTATTGATTGGGGAAAGAACTGCTGAAGAAATTAAGATTCAAATTGGTAATGCATACCCTTTTGAAGAAGAAAAACTAATGGAAATTAAGGGGAGGGACTTGGTTGCTGGAGCTCCTAAAACCATTGAGATCTCAAGCTCCCAAGTTAACGATGCACTTATGGATCCACTCACTGAAGTAGTGGATGCGGTGAGAACTGCATTGGAAAAAACTCCACCCGAATTGGCAGCAGATATCGTGGATAATGGTATTGTGCTTACGGGGGGAGGTGCACTTCTTGCCAATCTAGATGTTTTGTTGAGAGAGCGAACGGGGTTACCAGTGTCTATTGCAGAAAACCCACTTTCCTGTGTTGTTCTTGGTTCAGGAAAAGTTTTGGAGGATCCAGAATTACTCAAGCAATTAACGGTGGATTAGAATGTCAGAGGATGGGGCTCTTCAGTCCCTTTGCCTTGCTTTTTTATTTATCGTTGTTGATGAAAAGAATGCGGAAAGGGAGACCTCCCGGGCTTTTCATGATTTTAAACAGCGACGGGCTAAGATTCCCCACAGCCCAGGGGTGGCGGAACAACTTATTGTGAGTATTTTGAATCAATATTTATCACGATTTAACTTTCCTGGAAGCTGGGGGGTTGGCGAATTTTTAGATCGACAAGATCGTTTTTCCTCACCTTCACAGAGTAAAAATTTAGTTCAACCTGTTTTATTTAATAAAAAGAATTGGAACTTTGAGATTTCTTCAAGCAAAAAATATTTAAATTTCGACTTGGGTCCATGGATGGATTTTCGTAAAAATGCATCCCAGGAAGAGTTTATTTCAGTCCTTTCGGTTTTGATTTTAAAAATACCCATTGAATATGTGGCCCGCGGTTTAAAGGTAAGCCAAGGAACGGTCCGAACTCGCTTGTCATTAGGTTTAGAGCGATTGAGTCAAACCCTGGTCTCGGTAGGGGATGCTTCCTTATGAATGAAGATTTTGATCGGAGTTTAAACCGGTTTCAAAGAAAATTGACTTCTTTTATGGCAAACGAATTAACTCTTGATTATGTAGAGAATCTTTTGAATTCAGAGGATCAGGAAGTCTTTACAGAGTATTTAAAAAATTCACCTTTGTTGCAAGATAGACTTGTGGCTATTGAAAAGGGGCGGAAATATTGTGAAGTTTTATCCCAGATTCAGCCCTCTAAGGAATATTTAAATCGAATTTCCCAAGCTAAAATCGGATGGGCCCTGGTTGCGGAGAAACTAACCTGGAGTCATTGGCCAGAAATGGCGCGTTGGTCTGTGGAAGCTTTAGTTGTAGCACTTACTGTAGCGATTTTACTACCGTTGTTGCCATTAAAAAAAATAAGTCGCTGGTTGCCCAATCCCGTGCAGGAAATTATTTTAGCAGAGATTCAAAGACCAAAAGTGGATTTGGGTCAAAAAAGTGAAGGGGACTCTGTTGCGGTACAACTTTCCCAAACTCACTTTGAGGAGATCGAAGCACAGGGCCATGCACAAAAACCTTTTGATGACCCCATAGAAAAGCAATTTAGGTCAACTAAGTCAGAGGTTCCTATTCAAAGAGAACAAGAGAAGGGTTCTGAACCAGAAAGTGGTAAAGGAAATAAATTTGTATATCGCGTTTTCATGCAAACTAGTGATTTAGAAGCTGTCACGGAAAAAATCAAACAACAAGTTTCAAGTCTAGAAGGAAAAAAGGCCGGACAAGTTGAATTGGGATGGCACAAGGATAACGGTTCTTATTTTCACTTTTCAATGCCAGAAATTAATTATGAAAAACTTCTTGCCGCTTTAAGGGAAATAGGTCCAGTCCGGATCTACAAAGATCCCCATAAGAGAGTGATGCCTGTCGGGCAAATTCGATTTATTCTTGTATTGGAAGAAAAACAAAAAGAATAGATTTTATAACCCACTCTTAACGTAGCTAGATCATGTATATGAATAAAGTAGCGCCCAAAAAATCCCTTCGATTCATGTTAATGGGATGGTTTTTATTGTTTTCAATTGCTCCGTTAGCTTTTCTGACGGGGTATTCTTTAGTCAAATATGAACAGTCGCTAGATCAGGAGTTAAGTCGCCGTTTGAGTGCCCACTGGCGAGAAGTGGACACTCTTATCAAAGAATATCAGAAGGCTTTAATGACTGATGGCCGTAAATTAGCTCAAGAAAAGTCATTGCAGTCATACTTAAAATTACAACAAATCAATGGGGCGCGAGATTTCATTCGTTCTTGGATGAAAACTCATTACACCCATCATCTTTGGGTGTGGGATTCTGCGGGCCAACTCCAAATTGCTTTCCATCGCAATCGTGAAGGTGTGATTCAACGTTTAGATAAGATGGAGGTTGGTAACGTTTATTTATCGGATCTGAAGAGTCTTCAAAATAAAGATACTTTTTTAGATGTGGATGTGCGGGCCAAAAATGAAAATGGCGTGGTAGAGCTTATGGTTTTCAATACCATAAAAACTGATAAGGGGCAGGTCATTGCATATTTGCAACAACTGGTTCAGTTAGATGAATATTTTCTGCAAACGATAAAAAATCGACTGGGTGTGGAGTTGGTTTTCTTTAGGCCCGAACAAGAAAAGGTGGTGTCCACTCAAGTGGACCTTTTTTCCTACCCGGTCTCATTTTTTCTTACTAAAGCCAAGCAGAGCCCTTATTTTGATTTAACTTTAAGGAACGAAACTTTTCGTTTTATTTCCCATCAATTAAAGTGGGGGACAGCGCTTTTAAATATGACTATTGGTGTTTCTAAGCAGATGTCGAAGGATGTTTTACGAAAAGTGAATGTTGCATTTTTTTCGGTTGTGCTCGGAATTATCGGTCTTTTAATTGTATTGTCTGTGGTCTCTTCCCGGTTTTTACTTCGACCACTTTATGCCATTCTGGAAGGAATTCAAAATCACGATTTGGAAAAAGAATTGGTGGCTCTTGAAGTAAAAAATGAAACAGAACTTGGCTTGCTAGCTTCCAGTTTTAATGAAATGGCTAAAAGGACTTTTGAATCGAAAAAAAACCTCAAAAGCAAAATAAATGAACTGGAAATTGCCAATCAAGAAATTAAGGAAACCCAGGCTAAACTGGTTCATGCAGCCAAAATGGCAAGTTTAGGACAATTGGTTGCGGGTGTGGCCCATGAACTTAATAATCCCATAGGATTTATTTATAGTAATTTAGGTGTCTTAAAGGAAAATGTCGAAAAATTGATTGTTCTGGTTGATATTGCGGAAAAAAATCCTTCAAAACTTGAAAAAGCTAAGCAAGAGGCTGACTTCGATTATTTAGTCAGTGATGTTCCCAAACTGATTGCTTCATGCGAAGAAGGGGCGCGTCGCACTCGAGATATTGTAATTGGTTTAAGAAATTTTTCTAGATTGGATGAAGCCCAACTTAAGGAAGTGGATCTTCATGAGGGACTTGAGAGCACTTTGCAAATATTGTCAGGTGAGTTAAAAAATCGAATTACGGTGCACAAGGATTATGGGTCTCTTCCAAAAATTTATTGTTATGCCAGTCAAATTAATCAAGTTTTTATGAATATCTTGTCCAATGCAACCCAAGCCATAGAAGGTTTGGGGGACATTTTTATTAAAACCCAAAAAGTAAAAAATAATAAAATTAAGATTTCCATACGAGATACTGGTCAAGGAATTAACTTAGAGCATAAAGATAAGATTTTTGATCCGTTTTTTACCACTAAGTCGAGTGGACAAGGCACCGGACTGGGGCTAAGTATTTCTTACAGCGTCATTGAGAAGCATGGAGGGGATATAGAAGTTTACTCTGAACCGGGGAAGGGAACGGAGTTTATTATTTTTCTTCCAGTTAAAATTAAATAAAATCAATATATAAAAAACTAAATATAAAAAACTAAAAAAATAAGAATAAAAAACAAAAAAATCATAAGACAGCAAAAAGAATTTAGGCATCGACCTCTGGGGGTCTTAGTCCCTTCTTTTTAATTTTTTCCACTAATGTGGTTCGATTCAGGCGCAGTAATAGGGCGGCTTGGTTTCTGTTCCAGCCTGTTTTTTCTAAAGCCTGAATTATGAGGGCATTTTCATAGGCGTCCACTGCCGTGTTAAAATCCATTCCTGGCTCGAGCGTGGTTGTTTGTGGAACTCCAGTAGTGGTAGGGCTAGTTTTTAAATATCTTTCAGGTAGATCTTTTATGTCGATCAACCCATTTCCTTTTAGTATGGCCATTCGCTCTATTAAATTTTCCAATTCTCTAATGTTTCCAGGCCAATTGTAGTGATGGAGTAAATCCATAGCTTCGGGTGTGACACCTGAAATGGATCTGTTTCTGAGACGATTAAATAGGGTAATAAAATGGTGAAGCAAAAGCGGGATGTCTGCTTTTCTTTCCCGGAGAGAGGGTATATGAATCGGGATCACATTCAAACGATAGTAAAGATCCTCGCGAAATTTTCCCTCGGCCACAGCTTGCTCTAAATCGACATTTGTGGCTGCAATAATACGAACCTCGGTGTGAATCGTTTTTCCGCTTCCTACGGGCTCAAATTTTTTTTCTTGAAGAACTCGCAAGAGTTTGACTTGTATCGAAGGGTTCATATCACCCACTTCATCTAAAAAAAGCGATCCACCGTGAGCCATTTCAAAACGTCCCATTCGATTTGAAATGGCCCCGGTAAAGGCGCCCTTCACATGTCCGAAGAGCTCACTTTCAAGTAAATCATTGGGAATTGCGCCGCAATTTATAGGGATAAAAGGTCCTTGGGCACGATTGGAATTATAATGAATTGCCTTTGCTACAAGTTCTTTTCCGGTCCCACTTTCACCAGTTATAAGCACTGTTGAATCTACGTCGGAAACCTTTTCTACTAAATGCAGCACCTGCTGGTGAAGTTCACTTTGACCAATAATGTTTTCAAAGTGATATCTTTTGTTGAAGCAAGAAGTGGTTGGAAGACTTCCTTTGTTTTCAATCTGAGGGTTGAGCACTTGCTTTATCATCTCGCTAAGTGAATTTAAATTAAAGGGTTTAATTAAAAATCGAGAGGCCCCTTGTTGGAGAATTTCAGCTGCTTTTTCTGCATAATGATTTTCAGATAAAATTATAAATTTAATATGTTTATATTTTTTTTTCAAGATATGCATCAAGTCAATGGCGGAGCCGTCAGGTAAGAATAAATCAATAAGTGCTACATCAATGGGTCGTTCCCCTTGAGAGAGTAATTCGGCTTCTTTGAGACGGCTTGAGGTAAGGACATTCCAACCATTTTTTTCCAAAATACGAAATAAGGCTGTTCTTAAAGCGGCATCATCTTCTACTATGAGTATTCGATTCAAACTCATTTTAAACCTTCCCTGGCAAGGACTCTATCCATCATGGAAAGAGTTCGTTTACAAATGCAGGTTTCAAATTCAAGCTCCAAAAAACATTTTAAGACAGATTCAAGTGCCAATCACTTTGTTGAAAATTGAAATTGTAAGTTCTAGGTGTTAAGTAGAAAATCCTACGTCAGTCACTCCTGTTTTTATTTTATGAAAGTGTCAATCCCACTGTCAAATTTTCCTGTCAAAAACAGAGAGACCAGTTGGAAAATCTGGACGTACGAAAGAAATAATTGCCTGGCTCTCGACTCCTGACGGGGAAGAAAATTCCACACGAGCTTGGTTCTTCTTAATCAAATCTTGAATAAACAATAAATTAAGATTGTTCTCAAATTCTTTGTCAATTATCTGAGTTTCTGTAAATGAAAAACATTTATTATTTATTATTTGATTTGATAAAATTAAAGATATGATAATTTCTGGTGATTGGTTTTGGGAGTTGATTTGTATTTGAAATAAAATCCCTTCTTGAAGATTATTGTTTTGATAGGGTCTTAACAAATAAGTGAAAATTTCTCCCAGGTTTTGCATCCATTGGTTTTTATTAAGAGGAAGTTCCAGATCCGTTTTTTGTAAAAACATAAATTCGACATTCTGGTCACGGAACTGCATTTTAAAGATAGCAATGGCCTGCTCTATTATTTGTTGAAGGGAATGGATTTCAAGTGGAGCTTTCGCATTGTCCATTCTGGAATAATCTAAGATTTGTTCGATGGCTAGTTGAGCTTGTTTGGATTTTTCTTGGATCATTTGAAGTAGAGGTTTTATAGGGGAATTTTTATCAATTTCTGCTTGTATTAAATGGAGAAAAGAAAGTTGAGTTGCGAGCGGATTGTTGAGTTCATGGGCCATGCTGCTGCCGAGAATACCCCAGTCCTCTTTTTGTTTTGCTTGTGCGCCTATTATTTCCTCCAGGACATTGAGAGTTAAATCACGCCAATGAATAAATAGACTCTTTGAGGAATTATTAAAAAAGGAAAATTCTTGGATGATAATCTCATAAAAATGAATCTGGGAGTTATACGATAAGGACTTATATATAGTTAGGGGCAGAGGTTTTTGTTTTATATCTTGTATTTCATTTTCATCAAAACAAAAATTCAAGGCGTTTTCTTTTTGAATTTTGATCAATTCCTTTTTTGCTAAAAGGGCATAGTTTCTATTGCCACGGAGAATATTAAAATTCAAATCTGTGATACACAATGGATCGGTGAAGGAATCGAAAGTGGCTTGCCAATCTTGTTTTTCAGACTCGGTTTCTAAAAAATTAAAAATTCTACAAATGTGGCTTGAGACAATAGAAGCCACTTGGGATAGTAGTCGTGATTTTTGAATCTCTTTGATCTCATCCTCATGCTTAAAACAGAATAAAAGACTGCCCTGTTTTTGATTGTTATAGATAACAGGTTCAATATGAATTTGTGGGGGATGGGATGCAATCAAAGAGGATTGTTGGTTCATTCTAAAATGGCAAGAGAGTATAGGACTCACCTGGGACAAATGTTTTGTGATGACGGTTTCAATTTCATGAAGAGATTTTGTGGGAAGCAATTTTAGTGAGATCTCTTTGAGGATCAAGATGTTGTGAGTAGAGCCTTCGGCCTTCTTTAGTGATTTTTCTGCTGTTACTTTCAAATAATGCCAGTGGGTGATGGCGTCCTCAATCGTTTGTTCTAATGCCTCAATTTTGGTTTTGTCTATCATTCTAAAAGGGAGCCTACCACTGGGTAGGAAAACCCAAGGTTCGTTTAGATCGCCAATGAGAATAAGTTGGGAATTTATTTCTTCGCTGCAGAGAGAATTTAAAAAATGAAATTGTGAATCAGTCAATTGTTGGGCATTAAAAATGACGATGCAGGGGTAACTTTGCTGGACCAGTCTCTCCTTAGCTTCGAAAAAAGAACTCACCCAATCTGTGGGTTTGTTGAGTACAATATTAGATGGAGGATTCACCAGGAAAACTTGTCTTAACATAATAGACGACCCCTCTAAAAAGATTCCTCGCGGGATAAAACGGATTTAAAAGCCGGATAAAACAGATCCCATATTTTTTTTTTATCCAAGCGTTCTTCAATTTCTAAACAAATGACCGGAATTTGTAAGTCGTGCCATCCAAATTGACTCAGACTTCCTGGGGTTTCATATCCAATGGTGTCTTGAATTTTGTAGTGACTGTATTTTGCAAATTTCTGTGCAATTTTAAACCCGGGTTTTCCTGTACAAACAATGCTGGGATGCCAAGAGTGAAAGTGGATAATAATCCATGGTTTTTGTTCTTTAATTAATTTAACAAGAGCATTGATTTCAGGCTCACTTCCAGGGAAGACTCCGGGGAAATAGCGCGTTTGAGTGTGGTTGGGTGACCAACTTCGTGCAGGAAAATTACGATTCAAATCCACGCCGTTGCCATTGACACGAGTGTTAGTAAGAGCTCCATCTGGATTAAGGCACGGAATGAGTATCCACGGCTTTAAAGCGGAGCCATCATAATTCTGTAGCCAGCGCAAAAGGGATTTTGCCAGATAAATACCTTCTGGTTCGTCCCCATGGACTCCGCCAATGAGGAGAATCGGAAATTCATTTTCCTTGAGGCTGCAAAATATTTCTATGGGGCGATTTTGTGCTGATGTAGCCCAACTTGGGAAGTGTTCAATTTTCTCCATAGGTTCAGGGTCCTTCCTTGACGTTTTTGACTCCGTAGTTCAAAAATCATAGCATGAATAAATCACCATTTTCAGTAATAATACTTGCAGCAGGTAAAGGGACACGAATGAAATCTCCACTGTCCAAAGTCCTGCATCCCGTTGCCGGAATTCCCATGATAAAAAGGGTCGTCCAGACGGCGAAAGATGCCGGAGCCACAGAAGTGCGCGTGGTTGTGGGGGAAAATGAAGATTTGGTTCGTCAAGTGGTTGAACCTATGGGAGCCATCTGTTTTGTACAAAAAGAACAAAAAGGCACGGCAAATGCCGTTTTATCTGCCCAAATTGATAGTCTAGAGGGAGTTGTGGTCATCCTAAATGGAGATCATCCATTGATTGAACCCCAGGACTTGAAAAAGATTGTAAAAGATTTTTATGAATCCAGTGGAGATTTGGCGTTGGTCACTCTGACGGTTGATGATCCAGGACACTATGGAAGAGTGGTCAGACATCAGGGGCAAATCAAGGCGATTGTTGAGTTTAAAGATGCGGGCCATGAAGCAAGAAAAATTAATGAGATTAACACGGGAATTTATGCGGTCAGATCTGAAGTGTTGAAGGAGTATTTACCTTTAGTTAAATCAGAAAATTCACAAAATGAATTCTATCTCACAGATTTAGTGACTCTTGCCAGTGAAAATCGCTTGAAAGTAGAGGCCATTGAAGCTTCTCCACACCTGGCCCAGGGGGTAAATACCCAGTGGGAGTTGGCTCTTGTGGGGAAAGAAATTTATCGAAGAAAAATTAAAGCTTTAATGGATGAGGGTGTTGTGGTTATAGACCCCGATCACACTTATGTTGAATCTACAGTTCGTGTAGGTTCCGGAAGTGTGTTGTTTCCCAATGTGCACTTAAAGGGATTAAGTCAATTAGGGAATAGGGTTGTAGTTGAATCCCAATCGATCATTAATGACTCCACTCTCGCAGATGGTGTGGTTATAAAAGCTGGGAGTTCTATTGAGCAATCTAAAATTTCTTTTCGCTCGCAAGTCGGACCTTACGCACATTTAAGACCCGGTACAGAAGTGGGTGAAGATTGTAAAATTGGCAATTTTGTAGAGTTAAAAAAGGTAAAATTTGGTTCTCGATCTAAGGCCTCACATTTGACTTATTTAGGTGACGCCATTGTAGGGGAAGACACCAACATTGGATGCGGAACTATCACCTGTAATTACGCCGTTGACCATAAAAAATACGTCACCACTATCGGCAACCATGTATTTGTTGGGAGTGACACACAATTTATCGCTCCAGTGACTGTTGGTGATTATGCTGTGATTGGCTCAGGTTCGACGATTACAAAAAATGTTCCTGTAAGAGGTTTGGCTGTGGCACGGGGCCGACAAATTATTAAGGAAAATTATGTGCCTAAAGCCCCAGATCAAGAATCAGAGGAAAATAAATAAGAGGTACCTATGTGTGGAATAGTTGGTTATTTGGGTCCTCGTCAACCCAAAGATGTTTTGGTGAGCGGATTAAGAGCCTTGGAATATCGGGGTTATGATAGTTCTGGTGTGGCAATTTTGGATCAAGGAAAATTAAAACGTGTACGAGCACAAGGTAAATTAATTCATCTTGTGGAAAAACTGAAAAATGAAAACTTTGATGGGCATTTAGGAATTGGTCATACGCGATGGGCAACCCACGGCAAACCCTCGGAAAGAAACGCCCATCCCCATTGTGTGGGTGGGATTAGCATTGTGCATAATGGAATTATTGAAAACTATGCTGAATTAAAATTGAATTTGCTCAAGGGGGGCGCTGTCTTTGAGTCGGAGACAGATTCAGAACTTGTCGCTCATTTAATTCACAATGAAGTTAAATCGACCCAAGATTTGCTACAAGCTGTTCTTAAAATTTTGCCTTTACTTAAGGGTGCTTTTTCAATTGTGACCGTTTGGGAGGAGCAGCCCGAGACTTTAGTGGCGTTTAAAAATGGACCCCCACTGATTGTTGGTTTCGGAACAGACGAATTTGTTGTTGCCAGTGATCTGCAAGCGATTCTCCCCTATACTAATAAAATTGTTTATTTAGATGATTTTCAAGTGGCTTATATTCATCAAAGCCAGTTTCAATTATTGGATCAAAAAGGTCACACTTTGGAGTTTCAAACAGCCTCCATTGACTGGAATTCTGAGCAAGCTCAAAAGGGCGGTTTTGACCATTACATGCTTAAAGAAATTTTCGAACAACCCAGAGCTGTCGCAAATGCCATTTTACCCCATTTGGATACAGAAAAATTTTGTTTAAATTTGAATTCTTTAAAGCAGTCTTGGACGGGTGCGTTTAAGGATATAGATTTAACTCAGGTTGAACGAGTGTTAGTGGTCGCCTGTGGAACTTCTTATTATGCTGGTATGCTTGCAAAATACTGGATTGAAAGCAAGGTGCGCATTCCCGTTGAAGTGGATATTGCCTCTGAGTTTCGTTACCGCAATCCTGTGCTTTTTCTCAAAACGTTAACTTTGGTTATTTCCCAAAGTGGTGAAACCGCAGATACTTTGGCTGCGCTCAGGTTAGTTAAGGAATCCGGTGGGCCTATTTTGAGCATCTGCAACGTACCTAATTCCTCCATCGATCGTGAGGCACATTGTCGCTGGTATATGAATGCCGGAGTTGAAATTGGCGTGGCCAGTACAAAAGCATTTACGGCTACAATGGCGTTACTCTATGTTTTCTCACTCGCTTTAGCTAAGATAAAAATGAAACTTTCTTCGGAACAAGAGCAGGAAGCGGTCAAAGCCATTCTTGGAATGCCTTCCCATATGGAAACGGTACTAGCTTTTGATAGTTTTTTTGCTGAGGTCGCCCATATTTTGACTGCAGTGAGAGGATTTCTATACATGGGTCGTGGGATCCACTATCCCATCGCCTTGGAAGGGGCACTCAAGCTCAAGGAACTAGCCTATCGCCATGCTGAAGGTTATGCGGCAGGTGAAATGAAACACGGTCCGCTCGCCCTGATTGATTCTGATATGCTCGTTATCATGTTGGCAGCTTCCGACGAACTTTATGAAAAAACCATCAGTAACTTGGAAGAAGCAAAAACCCGAGGCGCCAAAATAGTGTCTTTGGGTACAGGAGAAAATGAACACCTGAAGTCTTTATCTGAACACTATCTGGCTTTACCAAAAGTATACCAGGATCTTTATCCTCTTGTGGAAGTAATTCCCCTTCAGTTGTTGGCCTATCATGTGGCTGTCACTTTAGGAAACGATGTGGATCAGCCACGAAACTTAGCTAAATCAGTTACAGTGGAGTAAGTACTGAGGCTTTTTCTTGCTCGGTGGGTGAAGTCACTAGTCCATGGGCTGGAATGCGCAAAGTTATAAATCCGACTTTGCTTTCATTATCGCCCCATTGCTAAAATAAACCTAAGGAATCGGTGTCACAATACCGAATCACACTTGCATTTTGGGGGAGGAATTCCATGCGAATTGCACCTATTGATATAGCCCATAAAACATTTAATCGAAAATTTATGGGATTGGATCCTGACGAGGTGATGGATTTTCTGCGTTCCATCGCGGATGAGTTGGAAAATGTGATTCGAGACAGAAACTCATTACGAGAAGTGGTGCGTGAGCGAGAATTGACGATTGCAGAATATCGTGAGCGGGATGATTTACTAAAGAGCACAATCACTACGGCTACAAAAATGGCAGAAAAAATACAGTTGGATTCAGAGAGGGAAAGTCGTCTTATTATCAATGATGCCAATCAAAAAGCAGAAATGGTGGTTCGTGATGCAAGGGATTCGCTAAAAAAAACCTATCAGGACATTTCAGAACTAAAAAGAATTCGCATGCAATTTGAAAACAATCTTCGCGCTTTGATGCAGTCCCACCTCTCCATGTTGGATCAGGGTCATAAATTGATGCCAACTCCTGGCGTGGAATCAAGGGTGGGCTTGGAAATCCAGGAAAGTGAAGACCCCACAGCCATTAAAGCAAAAGTTTCTGATGCCATTAAACAGGCCGTACAAAACCCTAAACCGATGTTCTAGCTTGTCATAGATTGTTGGAGCAGTGTTTTCGATCATAAAAAATTGACTTTTGGTATAAAAGCCACAGATTTCCTAGATCGCCATGGCTCGGCGTGGAGGAAACAATGCAAATAGTAAAAAGAGTTTTTTTCTTTTTTTTGGTGAATTTGTTGGTAGTGTTAACCATCTCTTTGGTGGTGGATTTACTGGGAATTCAGCCTTATCTGACGGCTCAGGGTTTAAACTATCAGTCTCTAGCGGTTTTGTGTCTTATTTGGGGTTTTGGTGGGGCCCTCATTTCACTTTCTATTTCTAGAATAATGGCCAAGTGGATGATGGGTGTTCAAATTATCGATCCTCATACCGTAAATTTGGAACAAAGAGCTCTTGTCGATACTGTTTATGATTTGGCTCGAAAAGCAAAGCTGACTACCATGCCTCAAGTGGGTTTTTATCAAAGTGATGAGGTGAATGCCTTTGCAACAGGGCCATCGCGCCATAGGTCTTTAGTCGCTGTATCTACGGGACTTTTGCAAAACATGAATGAAGCCCAAGTTCGTGGAGTTTTAGGTCATGAAGTGGCCCATATTGCCAATGGGGATATGGTAACAATGACCCTGCTACAGGGTGTCATCAACGCTTTTGTGATGTTTTTTGCCAGGCTGGCGGCATTCGCAATCAGTCAGTCAGTGGAGGGAGAACAGCGTCGCAACATGGTCCGCTTCATTTCCACCATTGTCTTTGAAGTCCTTCTTAGCTTTTTAGGTATGTTTGTTGTGGCTTATTTTTCACGTTATCGAGAATATCGGGCAGATGCGGGTGGTGCTAAATTTGCGGGCCGGCAAAATATGATTTCTGCCTTACAGGGCTTACAAGGATTGCAAATGAATTCTGGACCACAAATGGTTTTAGATAACACTGATATGAATGCCTTTAAAATCTCAGGTAGAAAAAAGGGTGGGCTTCTCGCGCTACTCTCAACCCACCCGGCTCTTGAAGATCGCATTGCAAGCCTGCAGAAGGCACAAATTGCTTAAATTACTTTGGTAATAATTTAATATTTCAAGTGAGTGAATTGAACTATCGTCTCAAAAAGTGAGAAGAACGATTTTGTTGTTCACTTTTGTCACTTCAAAAGGTTTTAAAAAAATTCTAAAAGTTTGGTAAAATAAAGTTCGTTAAATAGGGTTTCCCGCAATCATCTTTCAGCTTTCCAGATAGCAAAAAAGAATTTTGCGGGTGTTGATTCGTTATAAATTTGGTTTAAATGGCGGGTTTTTTTCTAGTAAGTTCATTGCCTCCATAATCGCTCGATCTAGTTGAGGATCTTGTTTTTTACGATAGTTATGTGGGGCCAACTCTACAGTGATTGTAGGGTCGACGCCGTAGTTTTCCACTTTCCATTCCATATCTGCAAACCAACTGGAGTATTCTGGCTGAGTGGTCACACTTCCATCTACAAGACTATGTCGGGGCCATATCCCAACTACACCACCCCATGTTCTGGTTCCAATGAGGGGTCCCAAATTTCGCATCTTGAAAGTCTGGGAAAAGATGTCTCCATCCGAACCTGCAAATTCGTTAGTTATCGCAACCAAGGGGCCCGCAGGCGACTCCGCTGGGATAGAGGAGGTCCCAAACCATCTGGATTTAAAAGCACCCAAACGCCTTCGCGCTATTTTCTCTAACAGCAATTGAGAAACATGTCCTCCACCGTTAAATCTTACATCGATAATAAGAGCGTCGCAGTCAAAATTGGTAAGAAAACCATAATGGAATTCTGAAAATCCTCTGGGGCCCATGTCTGGTATGTGAATGTAACCCACTTTTCCCTGGGAATTTTCTAAAACATACTTTCGGTTCTGGTTAACCCAATGTAAGTATCGAGTTCGTTGTTCACTGGCGAGAGTTTTTACTAAAAACTTGTGAGGTGTGGATTCGCCCTGTTTTAGAAGTCCAATGGAAACCTCTTCATTGGCTAAATGAAGCAACTGACTTCCAATGGGTGTCTTCTCTGTGAGAACTTCCCCTTGAATTTCTGTGATCCAGTCCCCTTCCTGGGCTTTGACGCCTAACTGTGCTAGAGGAGAACCTTCATTTTCATTCCAACTATTATCACAATAAATTTTATTTATTTTATAAGCTGATTTCTTGGGATCCCAAAGGAAGTCGGCCCCTAAAAGACCCACTCCATAATGTGGTGACGGTCTGTAATCGCCACCAATATCATAAGCATGGGAAGTTCCCAATTCACCCTGAAGCTCCCATACCAGATCGCTAAACTCCATGCGAGTGTTGATTTTGTCTAATAAAGAACTATAGTTTTTCCAGATTTGATTCCAGTCTATGTTAATGGACTTTGGATCCCAAAAATGATCTTTTTGCAACTGCCAAACTTCATTAAGCATTTGCTTCCACTCTGAGGCCGGTTCGATAAGAACTTTGACTCTTTCCAAGTGGATCCATCCTGATTTTTTATTGAACTCCCCAGGGCTTGTTTTTTCATCTAATTTTTCTGTTGTTTTGACTAAACGAAGATTATTTCCGTAGCGAAGGATAAAATGACTGTAATCTGGAGTGACATCAAACTGACTTAATGTGGTTACGGGCTCTGCTTTTTTATTGAAGAAATCATAAACCTCCAGTCGATTTTCGCACTCGACTTCAATGGAGGGCCATCGAGTCTTAATTGCCCCTTTAATTGGACTTATCGACCAAGCCACCTTCCCACCTTGTAAACCTTTTATATTGATATATTTTCCTTCGGAAACTGGAAACATAAGTGTGCGTTTCTGAATGTTGTCGAAGTCGATTTTAACTGACAGAGGTTTGTCTTTTTCGTTATCCGACTTTTTTTTCTCTGATTCTTCAGAGGTATTTTGTTTTTTAAGTTCATTTTTCTCACAAGGGTTTATGAGAAATGGAGAGGGAGTTTCTTTATTTAGGGAGATTAAACAAGGAACAATGCCTCGAGGAAAAGACAATTCAAATTGCATATTGTCATAAACTGGATCCAGAATTCTTGCTGATAAAAAATATAAAAATTTTCCTTCGGGATCCCAAGAAGGACTGAAATCCTTAAGTAGAGGTTTAGTTACTAAGCTTACTTTATTTTCTTTAACTTCGAAAATTGCGATCACAGACTGAGAAGAGTTGATGGATTTTTGAAAAGCAATTTTGTCTCCATCAGGAGACCACTCAAAAGAATCAACGTAGGAAAACTCATTGCGATCCACAACAGAAATTGCTTGGGTCTCTAAATTAATGACAATGATTTCATTGCGGTTATTGATCAATCCGAGAAAGGGTAGTTTGGGGGAAGCTTTAAGATAAATAACTCTACCAAAGTCAAAATTTTCATAAACTTCTTTTAGATTCCAGTTTGCAGTTTCATAGAGCTCCACTTGGTCTTTGCCGTTTTGTTCTCTGACAACAGCAATTTTTTCTTGATTAAAAAGCCAGTCCGCGCAGCGATATCTTGAATCTGTGTTCTTCCCAAGCTTAGTTACTGAACCCTCCCAGGGTTTAAAAATATGGAGTTGTCCTCGTACAGTGATTTGTACTTGGTCTGATTTGGGCGAGATTTTGTAGTTTTCTAAATATTTTTTAACGGGTGAAAACTTTCTTTGTCGTTGAGTTCTTTGGCTATAATATTGAATGTCAATATGTTTTATTTTGTCAGTAATTAAATTCAGACAGAAAAGTTCTCCTCCACAATGGTAGACAATGTGTTGTCCATCAGTTTGAGGGTTGCGACAGTAAAAATCTTTTGAATGAGTGTGTTTCCTTAAATCTAAACCATCTTTTAAACAGGAGTATATATTACCCACACCTTCATGATCTGAAATAAAATAAATTCTATTTCCAATCCATAGAGGTCTGGAAAAGTTTGAACTGAAATTAAGTAGTTTGCTAAATTGCGCATCGAGATTCTCCCCAACCCAGAGGATTCCAGCGGTTCCGCCGCGATATAGTTTCCAATGGGCGGGATCGGGTCGATGCGAATTTCGTTCGATGACAATCTCCCCTTGGGAAGAATAGGTTATGGAAGTTGCAGGACCAACTTGCAAGGGTTGCGGAGCCCCAAGGGAAGGGTTTAGGGAATATAATTCATCTATAGAGTGGGGATGGTAGGCGCGACTCCGAAATATGATGTCGCCGTTGGGATCCCAGGCCACAGGGTGGGAGTGGGATCCAAGATAGGTTCGACGTCGGACCTCACCACCGGTGGCGTCAACAACGTAGATTTCACGATGACCCTCTTCTTCACTAGAGAAAACAAGTTGTTTACCATCAGGTGAATAAAGTGGATGGGTGGCCAATCCGACCCCAGAGGTGAGTCTTCTTGCCACTCCACCCTCAATAGAAGTCGTCCAAATATCATCTTCGCTTATAAAACAAATCTGGTTGCCGTGAACCGTGGGAAATCTAAAGTATCCAGACATGCTGACCCCCGTTTTAGAATTAAAAAATTTAGACGCGTCATTTCCGAACCCGCGTTTCATGAAGTATCCCTGTATTCAAATGATGAAACCTTATCTATATATAAGGCATGAAAAGATCATTGAAAAACATACCGCTTCAAAAAAATACAGTGCAAAGCAAATTGCAAAAAAACGCTAAAACCAATTCACGAGCCACCTCATCTACGGTTCTGGATCCCCAAATCCTTGTAGCCTGGAAGAAGGCAATTCAAAAGTTTTCCCGTCTTTCACCAGAGGTTTTAGCCAAAAAGAGTGGAAAGCATAATGAGTATGACTCTGGATTGTGGAGAAAGATTTTACAAAGTCATTCACAAAAGTTAAGCGAACTTTGGTGGACTTACACTCAGGAAAGACGAGACCTTAAACGACTTCCATTAAATACCGCAGCTTGGGTCGGGCCCTATCTAATGGGTTTTCATCTTCCCAATATAGCTCGTAATTTGATGATTCTTGAACGAGCCGGCCTTAGGGGGCTCGTTGAACCTCATTTTATTTCAGTCAAAAATGGGAACAAAGATTCTCGTGGGGAAGTTCTTAAGCCTGAGTCCACCTTGCCTTTACAAAAGCCGGTGTCTGTTCGTCATATTGATATTGGAGCCGGGGCCGGGGCTTGTAGTTTAGCACTTTGGTCCTACTTTAAAAAAAGAAAAGTAAATGTTCTTTGGGGCTGGGAACTCATCGATCGAAGTCGACCTCTTTTGCAAGCGGCCCAAGGGATGCTTGAAGATGTGGATCCGCATTCCAAAGTTCAGACTTTATTTGGTTCTCTTCATGAATTTAAAACTAAAAATATTTTAATGAAACACCTTGAGAAACCTTCCCAATTAAACATTATTTCAATGAGTTATTTATGGAATGAAATCCAATCGAATCCGTCTTTGGTTTTGGAATTGTTACGCTACCTAAAAAAATGGGGTCAGTCAAAAGCTCCGGCGTGGCTTCTTATTAGTGAGCCTGCAGCTGAATTTTCAGCACGATCCGCTCAACTTCTTCGCGAGGAGCTCATCGATCAGGGTTGGCTGGTAAAATATCCCTGTCCTGGATTAAATAAACCTTGTCCTATGTTAGCAACACAAGTGGACTGGTGTTATTCTGAATTCACAATGAAACAGCCGACGGAAATGATCGAAGTGGATCAATTTTTAGGCATCACTCGCAATCATTTAGGAGTTTCGGGTTATTTACTGGTCAACAGAGCTGCAGAAGGTTTTTGCACTCCTTCGGTTGGCAAAGTTCTTGTGGGTAAACCCAGGTTGAACCATCGGGTTGAGGCAGGACTATTATGTGATGGGGAAGCCTTACACAAAATCTCCCCTCTGGAAAAAGGATTATTTCGCGGTCTTATTGTTTCGAACCAGAAACACACTGTGAACATTAAATAAATTTACTGGAAATTGTTTTTCTATAATAAAATTTGTTTGTTCTAAAAAATTTTCTAAAGTCAAATCTGGTCGGAAACCAATATACTTAGCATAGGGAACAAGAAATTGTGACAACTTTCCCAGAGGGGTTTTAGAGTCGTGAAAGTAATTGACAATAAGAATTCTGCCGTTGGGTTTACAAACTCGTCGCATTTCATCGGCAAAATTTTTTGGACTTCCAACAACTGTGGAAACATGCATGGCCATAACGCAGTCAAAGGTATTGTCGGCGAAGGTCATTTTTTCGGCGTTCATTATCTGCAGATCTTTTACGTGATGGAGGGATTCTTTTTTGACCAAGTTCTTGGCCCGTTCTAACATTTGTGGTGATAGGTCAATACCTGTGACTTCCACGTTGGTGGGATAATGGGGTAGTGAAAGGCCTGTACCAACCCCCACCTCAAGGACTTTTTCACCTTCTTTCAAATTGGCTTGGCTGATGGCTTTCAAGTGGCCTTGATTGGTAAAAATACCGAAACATAAATTATAAAAACGCGCGTAACGATGATAAATCGAGTAGGAGTTATGATCTGTCATGTGGATCCTTAAAAAAATGATTTATAATTTTATATGGAAAACAAAGAAAGCAGGCTAACATGAATCCGAACCCAAGGCTACGATTGATATGGGGAGAGTTTTAGTTATAATTTTTTTTAAGCTAGAAGCAACAATGGATTCCTAAAGCTGCTTCGCTAGGGGGGAATGGGATGAAATTAATCAAAGCCATGCTAAGTCCTAAAATGTTAGTCATGCTTGCATTTGGTTTTTCATCTGGATGGCCATATTTAATCACCAGAGATATTTTAAAAATGTGGATGACCGAATCCAAGGTAGATCTTGGAACCATCGGACTTTTTTCTCTTGTAGCGCTTCCTTATTCTTTAAAATTTCTCTGGTCTCCATTTATGGATAGATATTCGTTTAAACGACTGGGACGACGAAGGGGATGGATGATTGTTTCCCAACTGGGTTTAGCTTTTTCCATTGGGTTGTTGGGACAGTTCGATCCTAAAATTGATTTATTTTACATTGCAGTTATGGCTTTAGTTGTTTCATTTTTTTCAGCCAGCCAGGATATTATTATTGATGCACATCGTAGGGAATATCTAAAGGACTCTGAGTTGGGTTTGGGCTCAGCCCTTTATATGAATGCTTTTCGAGGAGCTAATATGGCGAGTCTTGCACTGGCTTTTATAGGAGCTGACCATTTAGGTTTTTCCACCACTTATTTGCTGTTGGCTGCAGTCATTTTATTGGGAACGGTTGTTGTTCTTTTTACCAAAGAGCCTGAAGTGATTGCAACTCCACCAAGGAGTCTGAAGGAAGCTGTTGTGGGTCCCTTTCAAGAGTTTTTTCATCGGCCTGGAGCCTGGCTCGTTTTGGCTTTTATTTTGTTGTATAAATTAGGGGATAATTTGGCCGCGGCATTAAATGTTCCTTTTGTAAGACTATTGGGATTTGAAAAAACAGATTATTTGGTCATTGTGAAAGGAGTTGGCATGGCCAGTCTGTTTGGCGGAATGTTTTTGGGCGGTATTTTGTTGATGCGAATCAGTCTTTACCGAGCTCTGATTTATTTTGGGTTTTTACAAATGATTTCCATTGGCGGTTTTGCTCTTTTGTCTGTGGTCGGAAAAAATACGGCTTTGCTCACTTTTGCAGTGGCTTTTGAATTATTTTCTGCAGGACTTGGAACTTCAGCCTACTCAACCTTTATGGCTCTTCAAACTCACACTCGTTTTACAGCAACTCAGTATGCCTTAATGACCAGTCTCATGGCGGTTCCAGGTAGCGTGGCCTCTGCAGTTACTGGTTATTTGGCGAGCTGGTTCGGATGGTCCGGCTTTTATTTTTTTTGCATGGTCGCAGCCGTGCCGGGAATTTTATTGATTCGCTATGTATGTCCCAAAGACTTTGGCACAAAAAGAGCTGCACACTGAAGACCTACTTGAGACCTTAGTGTGCAGTAGTTGCCTGGAAAATAATCTTTAAATTATTGTAATCAGAAGGAGCTATTGTTCGGCTTTAAAAGTTGCCATTGTTGCAGGACGATGTTTGATTTTTTCCATATACCCCATAAGGTTGGTCCATGGAGTTAAATCAATTTTAAGATAGTGAACCCAACTAAGAACTGTGTAGAGGTAACAGTCGGCAACAGTAAAAGTTGTTCCCATTAAAAAAGTCTTCCCTTTAATCTTCTCATTTAAGAACTCAAAACGTCGAGTCAAGTTTGTTTTGAATACAGTTTTTGTTTCTTCAGGTAAGTTTTTGTCCCAAAGTGGGGAAAAGTTTTTGTGAACTTCTGTGGCTATATAATTGAGCCACTCTTGGCAACGGTATCTTTCGAAAGTCCCAGCTTTAGGAATGAGATTTTTTTCTGGAGCTTGATCTGCCAAGTATTGCATTATGACAGCGCCCTCGGTTAAAATTTCACCATTATCCAATTGAAGCGTCGGAACTTGTCCTCTAGGGTTAATACTTAAAAAATTTCCTCCTGAAAATTTTTTTGTGCTCAAATCCACTTTTACAATTTCACACTTGAGCCCAAGTTCTTGAATGACCATGTGTGAAGCCATGGAACAGGCGCCGGGGGAAAAATAAAGTTTCATTTCCTTCTCCTTTGTTAAGTTTTTTAAGTTGGAATGAATAAAAAAAATAGAGCCGACTTTTTTCCAAATTGGATTGAAGTCGATAACCTCTATTCTCTTTTTTTCTTGATTCCAGCTTAGGGGACGATTTAATTCTTACAAGATCACAGCGGCTTCGCAAGGCTATTTCTTTGCTTAAATCAGCTGGGAACCCTTGCGTTAGTTGCTCCTGAATAAAATTCTTAATTTCGTTGCTTTTCGTCGGTAGACATCATTTTCAAGTCGACTCTCAAAGACAACAACGCAGTGCCGAAGTGTTAGAATAAAAGATGTCTTTCCTGCAAAAAATTTATAGCGTAATGGAATGGAAAAGTTAAAAAGAATTTTTAAAGAAAAAGCAGATAAATTGTCCGTTGAAATTAAGGATTTGCTTAAGACCCATGGAAGTAAAGTCGTGGGTGAAGTTCAGTTGGCTCAAATCTTTCAGGGGATGAGGGGTATTACAGGTTTAGTTTATGAAACTTCTTTGCTCGATGCCAATGAAGGTATACGCTTTCGCGGTTACTCTATTCCTGAGCTTAAACAGAAACTTCCAAAAGTAGAAGGGGGATCTGAACCCCTCCCTGAGGGGTTGTTTTGGTTGATGCTGACCGGTGATCTTCCGACAAATGCTGAGGTCAAAGAACTCAGTCAGGATTGGTTAAGTCGAGCCCAAGTTCCATCACATGTTTTCAACACTATTGATGGATTACCCAGGGAAGCTCACCCCATGACCCAATTTGTTGTGGGAGTGATGGCTCTTCAGACAGAGTCTATTTTTGCAAAAAAATATGCTGAAGGAGTCAATAAAAAGGATTATTGGTCTTATCAATTTGAAGATTCAATGAATTTGATCGCCAGACTTCCTGAAATTGCAGCTTATGTTTATCGTAGGAAATACCAATCCGGTCCAAAAGTAACCAACTCCGTTGCGATGGATTGGTCTGGATTATTTGCGAACAAGTTAGGTTACGACAAAGAAAACTTTCGCGAACTGATGCGACTGTATTTGACGATTCATGCTGATCATGAGGGAGGTAATGTATCGGCTCACACCTCTTATTTAGTGGGTTCAGCGTTAAGTGACCCCTATTTGTCATTTGCAGCGGGGATGAATGGATTGGCTGGACCCTTACATGGTTTGGCGAACCAAGAGGTCATCAAATGGATTTTTCAAATGCAAAAGGATCTTAAAAAGGAAAATCCTTCCAAGGACGAAATTGAAATATATGTGAAGCAAACCCTTAGTGAGGGTAAAGTTGTCCCAGGTTATGGACATGCTGTGCTTAGAAAAACAGATCCCCGTTTTACAGCTCAAGCCGAGTTTGCAAAAAAACATATGCCCCAAGACCCGTTAGTTAATGTGGTGTGGAAAATTTTTGAGGTAGTTCCCCCGATCCTTCAAGCTCTTAATAAGGTGAAAAATCCTTGGCCTAATGTGGATGCCCACTCAGGGGCACTTTTGGTTCACTTTGGAATGAGAGAGTATGATTATTACACGGTCCTTTTTGGTGTGAGTCGTTCTTTGGGTGTTTTAGCTGCAAGTTTGTGGGCGCGGGCTTTGGGCTTTCCGATTGAACGGCCTAAATCGGTTACAACGCAAAATGTGAAAGATTGGCTTAAAGGCGAAGACCAAATTTGGGGTGAGTGAGACCTATTCCACATCTTATCCTGCTCTCAATCAGGGGCAGGCTCAGGCTCTTCAAATTCTCCAGGGTTCGGACAATGTTTTTCTGACTGGTGCAGCGGGAAGCGGGAAAAGTTTTTTAATCAATTCGTTTCTTAAAGGTAAAGATATTCCAGTACTTGCAAGCACAGGTACGGCTGCCATTTTAGTGGGAGGATGCACATTTCATAGTTTCTTTGGTTTGGGAATTATGGAGGGGGGTTTTGATAAGACGGTCCAAAAAGCACTGAAGGACCGAAATCTGGTTCGAAGATTAAACAAGACAAAAACGGTTGTCATTGATGAAATATCCATGATTTCATCAATGACCTTACAGGCTGCTGAAACCATTTCAAGAATGGTTCGTAAATCGGAATCTCCTTGGGGTGGTATTCGTATTATTGTCGTAGGGGATTTTGCTCAACTACCCCCGGTCTCCATCGGTTTTCATGAAAAACTATGGGCATTTCAGAGCACAACTTGGGCTATGAGCCATTTTCACCCTGTGGTTTTAACAGAAATTATGAGAAGCACGGATTCTGAATATTTACATATTTTAAATCGGGTGCGACAGGGGCTTGTGGATAATAAAGTCATTCACTTTTTGCAAGAAAAGCAAAATTCATTCAAAAAAAATTATTTACAGCTTGAGATGACAACACGATTATTTTCTCACAGAGATCACGTGGAAAAATATAACCTGCGTCAGCTAGAAAAAATTAAACATGAATTATTTGAATTTAAAACGCAATATTTTGGTGCATCCTTGGATGTGCAAAAATTTAAAAAATTGGCCCCCATACCAGAAAATATTGTTTTAAAAAAAGAAGCTCTGGTGATGCTAAGGCAAAACGATGTTCATAAACGTTGGGTCAATGGGAGTGTGGGAGTGATCAAAAAAATCCAAGAAAATGAACTTCGTATTGAACTGCAATCTGGTGAAAATATTAGTGTAGAGAAGACAGAATTTAAACTTCTAAATGCGGATGGAACTCCCCTTGTGGTAGCCATTAATTTCCCCATTAATTTAGCTTGGGCTATGACAATTCATAAGGCTCAAGGGGTCACATTGGATCAATTAACTGTCTCTTTGGCTCATGTTTGGGAGCCAGGTCAAGCTTATGTGGCGCTCAGTCGAGCACGAAACTCTCAAGGTGTTTTTGTGGAAGATTGGAATACAAAATCTATTAAAGCCGATCCAAAAGTGATGTCTTATTATCGCGGTTTAATGCATCAGAATGCTGAGCTTTAGTGTCTGCAGGAAAAGCCTGTTTCTGGCTCAACAAACTTTAAAGAAAAATTAAAAAAGTTCATTCTATTCTACAGAAAGTCTCCTATTTTACTATCATGGAAATAAAAAAATTATTTTTGTAGATGGATGCAATCAGTTCCTCTGCTGGCGACGAATTTTTTCTAAGAGCTGTGAACTTAGGTTATATTGTGGAAACGACAGTAGTGCAGTACTATAGTGGGAGTCAGTCTTATTGGAATCGTTGATGTCATCCGCCTAGCTATCGTGAGTTTCCTCGGTTGTAGAATCATTGAGCATGGAGTTGGTTATATTTTTAACTCCACTGAGTTCATACCAATGTTTGTTTGAAAAAATGTAACTAAATAATATAAGTGGAATCAAAAACAGAAAAAATCCCAAACCCGCCATAAACCAAAGTTTAGTTTCCAGAGACCAAGGACTTAAAAAAATTAGAGCCCCGAGAGCTGTGATAAATCCTAAACCCATCAGTTGTAAAATAATATTAAAAACGATGAGTGCAATAATTGAATATCTGGTCCCTTGTAACACTTTTAAATAGGTTCGAATGGATTTTATTTTCCAATGGGTTAATTGGTGTTGCTTTTGTCGTAGTGAGAATAAAAAAAAGATCCATTTGAATATTTTTTTATACATGGGACCTTTAATTTACGAAGAAGGAGTTTTGCGATGATCAGTTCCCTTACCGATTAGAAAACCTATCAATAAAGCAATCAGACCTATAAGGCCTAGGGCCCACCAGGGGTTTTTTTGAATTTTTTCTTCCACACTTCGGCCCAACTCGGTCATGTTTTTTTTTCCCTGATTTATTTTTGTTTTAAGTTGTTCCATGGTTTCTTCTAGAAGTTCTTCAGCTGACTGAGCAATTTCCCCTTGGAGGTTTTGGAGATGAGGTTGAAGCTCGGCGATAGATTTTTGAATAGCCTTAAGTTCATTTTCAATGGATATGTTTAAAGAACTTGAACCGATTCGGGATTTTTTTTGACTCGCCAATTGATCCAGTTGTGTAATAGCCTCAGAAAGAGTTTTTGGGTTTTTATCTTTAGGACTCATATTTATTTTATCTCCGTCCGCTGACTTGGGATGTTTTTTTACCTTTTCGTCCCCATCCTGGGAATTTCTATATCTGGGCGCTTATTGCCCAAATTGTCTAAAACTTTTGGGGCTTCTTTCTTATCGGATGAAAATATTTTTCTGTTCAACTTTATAGCCTTGCATTAAACAGAGTTCAGATGTTTTTTGCCCAGACAGATTGGCAAATAAGGTAGGCAAAGAGGTTCGGTACTCTCGAAAGTGAGTGTCCTGGGGATCAAATAAATAAGGAACTAGACTTATGGCGGTGAATTTGAATTTAGATAAAATTTTGAGCCGAACAGAGGAATTTCGCACTCCCCAATGGGAACAGGATTTTTTAGCTAGTTTTCCAGATTCAATGGTAACCATAGAAAATGAGATTCCTCAACCAGGGCCTGATGGGTGGCCTTATCTTATGGTCAAAAGTGGGGCTCATGCAACAGAGCCTGTCTATAAAATTTTACACTGGCTTTCTGAACGAGGGGTTGGATTAGTTGTGAATGTGCACAAGCCAGTTCCAGATTATGTTTTTAACTATGGAATGATTTGGAACTGGAAGGAAACGGGCCAATTTATAACTCCTTCAAAGACTGTGACTACGGGAGCTGTTCATATCGAGTCCGGAAAAAAAATTCATTTCGGGGAACCTAACCCATCTTATTTGCCACCTGGGGTTCGAAAAATTATGGCTGAGTTTTTAAGGGATCAAGGGGTTAGAGATCCAAAAATTTTAGTACTTTCCCATGAGGAAGGTCTTTATGATCTTTGTTTTTCCTTGGAATCATTAGGTTCACCACCCTCTTTAGAACACAAAGGCATTGCCGAAGCGTTGGGCTGGTTTTTGCCCCAACACTATTCCCTTATGTTGATCAGTGAAAAAGGTCTACCGCATTTTTATAGTCTTTAGTGCTCTGACCGCGTGAAGTTGAAGCTATGCTTTTTTGGTTTTAGGAACAGCATTTTGATTTAAACTTCCCCTGGAGACGGTAAAAGTTCAATAAGGCATTCTCGCCAATAAAGTGGGACTTCTTTGGAGAACTCTAACCCAATTGAAAATAATCCCTTACCCACATGATCCGCTCGAGTGATTGTTCCATCCAAATCCAGGCTCATTTGTGGAAGATACATTACAACTTGCTGTCCAATTAAATGTTGTAAGGAAAGTGTTTGTCGCAAAGCTATAGGGACGATATTTTTTCGATCTACCTGAATTAAAATTCCACTGGTCGAAGCGTCAATAACCTGACCTGAGTGGGCTAAGATTCTATATTGTTCGAGTGTGGTAATTTCAGTAACTTCAATGGTTTCCAATTGTTTTCTTCGAGCTCGTTTTTCGGTTCTAATCATAATCCTTATCCCATGATTTAGGTTTAGTGTTAATGATGAGCCCTTCGCGGTTGATACGGGATTCCCGAATAGGCTTATATCCCTATCGGGAGGCCTCGGACTAAAGTTGAGGTTGAAATTTAGCAATTCCAATAATGAGACTTCCTATTTCTGTGACTAACCCGTAGAGATGGGGCTGTGGAATTCCATCAATAGCAGCTTTAAACTCCCAACTCTGACCTCTTTTTTTCCACTGGGAGATGGTTATTTGGGTCAACGTTTTAGGTTGGAATCCTTGCATTGATTTAAAGATGGCTTCTTTACAGGACCATAATAAATGGGGTTGGGGAGCGATTGATATTTCATCAGTCGTATGTGTTCTCGTCAGGAGTTTCAAATTTATACGTTTGGCTTCTTCCAAATCTAAACCCAGTTGGAATCTGTGAGTGGGACAAAGAACAAATCCTCCAGCAATGGGGCAGTGGGAAACACTTATGGTAAATTCTGGAAAATGTGGCCGACGGGAAAGGTTTTTAAGTAACAATAAATTTTTTTTATTTAATTTATTTTGCTCTGAAGAAAGGGGATCATTTGGCTTATTTTTGTGGTAATTTTTTAATTCTTTGACTAATTCAAGTCGAATTAAGGCACGGTTTCTTTTTGTTTTTCTGTCGGCCCAATCGGATTCAATCCTAAGAGTCATTGATTCCATTTTCAACCAGCGCTTCCATTCTTGTATGGCAGGGTGGTAATGGAATTGAGTGGAACAAAAGGAAAGTATTTTTTTATGTCCTTTTGGTTTTTTTGAACGCAAAATCAGAGTTCGCCACCCTTAAGTACAGTGATAATGGCTTTTGAAACAGTTTTGAAAGCCTCCATGACTCCCCTCCCTTGATTAGCTGTAGCCTCAAAGTCTGGAGCATTGTAGTGGTTGAGCGCTGTTCGCAAATCTGCCAGAGGCAAAGCATTGGGTAAATCTCTTTTGTTGTATTGTACAACCAGGGGGACTTCCTTTAGATTGTATCCTTGCATTTCTAAATTTTTTTCTAAATTATTCAGCGATTGAATGTTTTCTTCCATTCTTTCGGCTTGGGAGTCGGCCACAAAGATCACTCCGTCCAAGCCACGGATAAGAGGACGTCTTAAGGAGTCATAAACCACTTGTCCGGGAACAGTATAGAGATGAAATCGCGTTTGAAAACCGCGAATGTCACCCACACTTAATGGTAAAAAATCAAAAAATAAAGTTCTTTCCACATCTGTGGGTAAGGTGAACATCTCATTTCGTTCTGTGGCTGCCACTTTACTATAAACCCATTGCATATTGGTGGTTTTACCTCCAAGAGAGGGTCCATAATAGACAATCTTACAATGGATCTGCTTGGCCTGGTGATTGATGAATGACATTTTAGTTCACCCTATTTTATCAAAAATTATTATCTACACCTGGATTCGATTTTCAATGGCGCGACCCAAAGTTCTAAAGTCCACATAGTCGAGATCCCCTCCAAGAGGAACACCGTGGGCAATTCGGGTCACTGCTACCTCCATTCTACGCAGCATTTGGGACAAGTAAAGTACTGTTGTGTCCCCTTCAAGATCTGCATCCAAAGCAAGAATCACTTCTTTAATTGATTTTCCAGAAGGATCACCACGTTGCTGTTCAATTCGTTCAATAAGAGGTTGGATTTTAAGGTCCTTTGGGGAAATTCCGTCTAATGGAGAGATAACTCCTTGAAGCACATGGTAGCGCCCCTTAAAGACTCCAGAGTTTTCGACACGAGTGATTCCTGAAGGATCCTCAACCACACAAAGAATTTCATCGTCTCTCTTTGGGTCTGCACAAAAATGGCAGAGAGCTGTACTTTCTGTGTAAGAATAACAGAGTGGGCACTCATGAATGCGCGTTTTGACTTCTGCAAGACATTGGCGCAACGCATTCACGTATTCTTCTTTGGATTTTAAGATGAAGTAACCCAGGCGTTGCGCCGTTTTTGGTCCGACACCTGGAAGCTTCCCTAATTCATGAATCAAAGCCTCCAGCGAAGGCACGTGGGCAATCATATTTTTTCCTTTAAAATAAACCGGGGATTTTTCCGCCAGTGACTTTTTGCATTTCTTCTTCTGAAGTTACACGTGCGGTTCGTAAGGCATCATTCACTGCGGTTACGATGAGATCTTGCAACATTTCCAAATCCCCTGCAGAAACCACCTCTGGGCTTATGGTGATAGATTGAACCTGGTTGTCACCGCTTACTTTAGCCTGTACTGCGTCCCCTCCGGAAGTTCCGGTAAATGTGCGAGATGCCAATTCCTCTTGGGTTTTTTTCATTTTGAGTTGCATCTGGTTGGCTTGTTTCATGAGTTGTTGTAGTCCGCCATTGAACCCCTTCATATTTAAATCTCCTCTATTTGATTTTGATTGATTTTTTGCACGGATTTTATTTCTGTCTTAAATACACTTTGCATGGACTGTACAAAAGGAAACTTCTCTGCGCGGAGTTTTAGATTTTCAATAGAAGCTTCTTGGTTGAGTTTGTTTTGTTGAGCCACTGAAAGCTGTGAATTTTCCGTGGCGGTTTGATTTATGGGTTGAACCTCAATGGAGTAACCAGGTCCCCAAAAAGTGGTGATATAATTGGAGAGTTTCTTTTTGAAGTCGGGTGAATTTATTTTTTCAAACAAAAATTTCATTTTTCCATTCACCCCTAAAACAATTCGCTTTTCAGTCAATTCATGCAAGAAACAGTTTTCCAATTGGGCGCCAATAAGGGAGTTTACTGCATTAATTTTTTGCACTAATTCTTGCCAAGCTTCAGTGCCGCCGTGGGTTTCCTTTACAGCTTCACTTTTTTCCGAAGGACTTGGCAAGTCGGAACTTTTGTTTTGTCGAGTGTTTTGTCCTGGCAGTGGGATTAAAACCGTTTTGGCTGTTGTTTGATTGTTGTCCATCAGGGGCACAGATCCCCAGTCTGCTAGTTGCCTTACATAAGGGGCTGCACTCATGCGCAACAAAACCATTTCTAGAGCTATGTGAGCGTCTGGAGCTTGATTCAGATCCCGAAGTCCCTTTAAAGCCATATCAAAAAGCAAATGAATGTCTTCCCCAGATAAGGAACCACTCAGTTCTCTTAAGTCATTAATTTCACTCTCCGCCAAATCGATATTTTGAGGGACATTGTGACTTGGGCCAGAGTCGGGAGGGAGTAATTTA
This sequence comes from Bdellovibrionales bacterium, assembly GCA_019695175.1. Taxonomy (GTDB): domain Bacteria; phylum Bdellovibrionota; class Bdellovibrionia; order Bdellovibrionales; family UBA1609; genus JAIBAM01. The sequence continues at coordinate 125,863 of JAIBAM010000001.1, read as the reverse complement.
AGCATCAGCAGATGTCGAATCTGTGCCAGTAAATCTTGGAGAAAAAGTCGGGGATCATAACCTGCAATGGAAATTTGTTCTAAGCATGTAAGTGCTTCCTGGGGGGTTCGATTCACTAAGGCCTTGAGTGTAGTTAACAGAAGCTTTCGATCTGTAAGCCCCAAGACCTCACTGACTTTAGTCAACAACAGTTGTCCGTCGGTAAATGCAATGGCTTGATCCAAAAAACTCTGGCTGTCGCGCATGGATCCAGCACCTTGGCGAGCAATGGCCCACAATGCTGCATTTTCGAAGATGATATTTTCGTTCTCACAAATTTTTTGTAGAGACTCCACAATGAGTCGAGTGGGAATAGTGCGAAAATCAAAGCGTTGTACGCGGGAAAGCACTGTTTCAGGAATTTTATGGGCTTCAGTTGTCGCCATAATAAATGTGACGTGATCCGGGGGCTCTTCTAGGGTTTTTAGGAGAGCGTTAAAGGCACTGGTGGAAAGCATATGAACTTCATCAATGATATATAATTTAGACTGACCTGATGTGGGCATATAAGCCACTGTGTTGCGCAGTTCTCGAATTGCATCCACTCCGTTGTTGCTGGCCCCATCAATTTCAATGACGTTAATATTGCGTCCGCTGGAGATTTCTTCACAATCACTGCATTTTTGGCAGGGGACAAAATCCTTAGCGTTGGGGCAACAGAGGGCTTTGGCGAGAATTCGTGCCGTCGAGGTTTTTCCGGTCCCTCGGGGTCCGGTGAAAAGCAAGGCGTGGTGAAGACGACCTCGACGCAAGGAATTAATCAAAGTTGTGCTAATGTGTTCTTGCCCGATCAGTTGGGCAAATGTGCCGGGCCTCCATTTGCGTGCAATTACCTGATAAGCCATGAAAAATCTCCCTCATCCTCAGTTCAAATAAACCAAGGATCCCTATTACGGTTGAATCACCTGTGTGTCAAAAGGGCCGAAGGTTGGAGGTAAAAAAAGTGGCCAGGCACCCCGTATCACATAACACTTCTGCTGCCGTTGCTTCTTTTCAGACCTGGCGGGATTCACAGAAGCGGTTATTGTACAGGACCCGGCCGCAGCCAATCTACTGTTTAGCGTAAAAAGTCACAAGGAATATCTTTATGAATTATCTGGAGCTCAGTTTGTCAATTAAAACTCTGTCTGCAATGGCGTCAGTGCTATAGCTTTAGAATAAAAACAAAGAAATTTAAAATGATTGAAAAACTGCATTCAACTAGACTGTAAAAGATTTTTGGTAAAAACTTTGCCTTGTTCCACTCCAGGTTGATTAAAGGCATCAATGTTTAAATAGTTTGCAATTGCTGAAACCACCCATTCCATAAATAAAAAACCCACAGTCATTTGCGAGGGTGTCACTTCAGGCCATACCCACTGACAAACAGGAACTTTATTTTGCCTTAGGGCTTTGAGGGTTCCTTCTATCTCTGCGTCAAAGATGATTCCATTCGTTTTATTTTTTAAATAATCAAATTCGGCGTGAATGGTTGTATCTATAGTGAGACCTTTTCTTTTAACTGAACCATCCCTTAAAAATAAAATGAATTTATCACGAGGTCCTTCTAAAAAGTTTTGTAAAAGTGAGTGTTGATCTTGAACTCCATTGCAAACGCTGGGGAAACTGACGCTAGGGGCAGGCTGCTGAAGAAGTGTGATTTTTTTAGTTAAAGATTCAGCCCACAACTGTTGCCACCATTGGGCATAAAGACGCAAGCTTTCTGGATAGGCCCATAGAATGGTGGACCAACAATTTTGTTGCCAACTGTAGAGAAGGGCAGAAATTAAATCTACGACTGGTTGTGGGAATTGAGCTAACTTATCTAAGTTTTCAAAACTATTTTGAGAAACGCCGGCTAAAAATGCGGGTAAAAAGCCTACGGCTGTCAGAACTGAAAAACGTCCACTCACATCGCTGGGTATTTCCAAATGGAGTACACTATTTTGTTCCGCCCATTGTTGTAAGGGAGCTGAGCGTTTTTCTGCAACAATGGTACTTTGTGCCGCTAATGATAAATTAGCGGCACAAAACAGTTTGTTAACTAGACTCCAATGGGTCAAAGTTTCCAAGGTAGAACCACTTTTAGAAATCCAAATCCAGTGCGTCTTTGCAAGGGGACCGAGTTCTGCTAGGAGTTTTTCAAAAAAAATAGGTTCAGTGCTCTCTAAGAAATAAACTTTATGAGGAGGGGCAACATGAAGCAAGGCGCGAGCCCCTAAGCTGCTGCCTCCGATCCCAACCACAATAAATTTTTCTGATTGTTGTCGAATGGTTTGGGCCCTTTGCTCAGCTTCCTTGAGAGCTTTGTGATCTAAAGCTGCTCGCCAAAAACCTTTGTCCTTGGTGTATAATACTTTTCGAACTGCAGCTTCTGCTTTTTGTTGAAAAGGGAGAAACAACGGTGTCGATTCAAAGAAATCTAAATTTATCATCATGCGATAGCCACGTCCTCTTCAATTCGGTGATAACCACGCCACTCTTTTAATCTTCCTCGAGGTCGATCTCCATCTTCAGGATATTCTAGAAGGACATATGTAAGTTTAGTTATTTTACCCAGGGAAGAAATTTCTAGGGAAGTTAAATCTGTCCAAGTACCGGTATTAAAGTATTCTCGGTTGCTGCCCCATTGCCTATATTGGTAAACATGGGAGTGACCAAAAATAACAGTGTGAATTCTTTGGTCCAGTAAAATGCGGCGGGCGGCCTCACTTAAATCTGGAAACACGGCACTTTCTAAAAAGACTTGAATGAGCTTTTTTAAAGTTATGGCCCGACGGGGATCTTTGATGAAAGCAGCGCGAAGAAGGTATCTGATCAATCGCCAAATACCCAACATTGTCATCCAAGTTTCATTGATAATGGCCCAGCGAACCATTCTGCCAAAGGGACGAATTTTATCCACGTGGGGATACTGTTGCTTGATTTGGAGAACCACTTCAATAAAAAAATGAGAACCTAAAGGTAAATTAAGTATGGGTTCTGGAAGCCCTCGTTTAAGAAAAAATTTTCTTGGATCCAAGCGATTGGCAGCTTCATGCATATGGCCGTGTTCAATATGAACACCGTCAAAATAGTACACAATACTACGAAATCGCACTGACGTTGCTAATACTTGGTTTAAAAACTCACGCGCTTTTGGCCAGAGCATTCCTTGATCATGATTGCCTACGATATAGGTAATTAAATTTCCTTCTTTTGCTGCCAGATCACGTAGGGCTTTAAAAAAAAGAGGGTGGCCATTGACAATGCGTTGCATTGTTTCCAGTGTCATGGTTTCTGTAATTACAGTTAAAAAGTGCTCTCGATAGTCAATTTGTAAAAAGTTAAAAATGTCTCCATTGAGAATGATTTCAACTTCAGTTTCGGCGTACTTTCCTGTGGAATAATAATGAATGAATTCGGCGAATTTTTCGTCAAAATAAAATTCCTCCAGAGCATTCATTTGACCATTTTCTAGAATAAGGCCACACCCCAAATGTAAATCGCTGATGACCAGCTTAATTCGTTTCTTTTTCATGAGTTGGCAACGTAGACTATATTTCTACATTTTCTTTTACCAAAATACATAGCGTGGTCAGCCAGTTGGATGATTTCTTCTTTTGTGCTGGCGTGAAGTGGATAGGCGGCAAGCCCGATACTGATGGTAAGCTGTACTTGATGGCCATCGATCATAAAACAAGTCTCCTCAATGGTCTTTCTAATTCTCTCTGCAACGACTTGTCCACCGTTAATGTCAGTGTAGGGCAAAACGACAACAAATTCATCCCCACCATAGCGAAAGCCAAAGTCACAACTGCGAATGGAGGATTTCAGAAGTTGACCCACTTCTGTTAAAAGTTTTGATCCAATCCAATGTCCTTTAGTGTCATTAATTTTTTTAAAATAATCTAAATCCATGAAGAGACAACAAAAGGACTGATTTTTCCTTTTGGACCTACTGATTTCATTTTCCAAAACCAATGGCAAAAATCGTTGATTATACAACTCAGTGAGGTCATCCATCATGGTCAAATTTTTCGAATCCCAAAAAATCAAACCAAATTCAATAAATCGAACCATCAGACGGAGAGTTTCAAGAATTTGTGGCACCAATTTTTCAGGTTCACCCCGAGGACACTTTTCAAAATATAAAAGTCCCAATGGATTTAGGCCATCAAAAGGCATCACACATACGCAAAGTGATGATTTTTGATGGGTATTTTTGGTGAAGAATTTATTTTTTATGAGCTGATTGATAAGTTCCGGAGTCAGTTCTTCACGAAGAGTAAGCAAGAAGTCCATGGGGTTTATTTCATGCAAAGACATGAACCGGGGAGTGCGCAGAGCCGCAGACTCCATTTCCATAGTCAGTGTTCTCTCGTCCATTTCAAGAAGTTTGGGTAGATCTTTCCAGCGTATCCAATGGACATTGCCGAATTCTGATTTATTTCCAAAATAATTTAAAACTCTTTCAATAATGTGTTGTGCCTCCAACTTGGAAAACATTTCAAAAATGGAAAGGTTTTGTCCCACTTACTTCCCCTTCTTTTGGTTGCTGGCATCGTCTTCATCTTCCAGCATGGAAAGAGCGATGCGCAGAGCCTTGACGGTTCGACGTAATTTTTCCTGTCGGTGATCCAATTGCTTATTGAGTTCGTGTCCCTTATCTCGATAGTTTTCCAGTTCCATGTGAGATTGATCTAATTGTCGTTTGAGATCCAGAATCATCTCATCTTTATTGCGAATTAATGCAGAACTTTCCATTTTTACCAACTCTAAACGATTTTCCAATTCTCTTTCTCGAACTCTAATTTTTTGAATATTTGTTTTGAGTCGGACTTCGAACTCTTCATTTTTGGATTTCAAGGTGATCATTTCTTTTTCTTTGCGGTTCAAGGATTTATGGAGCAATTCGATCTCGTGATCTTTTTGTTCCAGAGAACGATCCATTTTTCCTTGGAGCCCAACAGATTGGGATTGTAACTCATCGGCAAGACGGCGAAAGGTTTCTCCTGCGGCTCCTAACTGTTCATTTTCTGTTCTCAAACGGGAAATTTCTTGCTCCAATTCTAAAATTCTATTTTGCGCAATTCTTAAATTTTCTGAAGAAGCTAAAGCTGCTTCAGTGGCAGAGCTAAAACCCCCAGAACGTAAAGGTGAGTACCGACCGACACTGGCTTTAACAGAAGGGATATCCGTGCCGAGTTTTCCCCGAACTGTTACCCCTTGTAAATCTGTAGAGTGGGAAAAAGTTGGATTGTTGCCAGGTTTATCATCACTCACATTCAAAATTTTAGATTCATTGAGTTTCATCGTGGCATCATCTTTGGGTTCTTCAGGAGCGAGCTTCGGCAATGGAGACTCTGAAACTGGGGTTGTTTTGGGTTGGACGACAAAAGTGTGCGCGGCTGTTTCTTTTACAGCTTTAGTGGTGCTTTTTTTATATGAACTGTTTTCCTGATGTGGAGCTGAAGACTCTTCCTCAAGGGAATCGTCAATCAACTTCATCATCAAGGCTTTTCCTTTTTTTTCACCCATTCGATAACATATCGGAAATTCAAGTGAATTGATTAAATACCAAGGGACTATTCGGAAATGCTGCGTCAGCAGTCTGCGGATTTTAGGTGAGGGTCAACGGCTGATTTAGATGAATTAATTTTAAGTAATCGATGCGGCGTCTCTCTACTTCATCCAATGTGATTTGACGCAATTTGTTAAGACCAAAATCCTGGACTGTAAAGCTAGCCATAAGGCACCCATAGACACAGGCCCATTTAAGATTCTCTAAAGTGAGGTCCTGATTCGCATTGGCCAGATACCCAAAAACACCTCCAGCAAAAGTATCGCCGGCCCCTGTTGGATCCACGACTTTATAGACAGGAAATGCAGGTAGAATAAAATACTGTTCATCCATGTAGAGTAAAAAGCCATATTCCCCTCGCTTGACGACGATGGCTTTGGGGCCCATTTTACTAGCTGTTTTTACTGCTGAAATTGCGTTCCAATCCAGAGTGAGTTTTTGTAACTCACCTTCATTGATCATCAACAGGTCAATTTTTTTTAGCAGCTCCTTTAGTTGGTCTAGTCGACTGTCAATCCAGTAATTCATTGTGTCGGCTCCGACCACTCGGGGTCTATTCACCTGATGAAGAACTTGTAGTTGAAGTTCTGGATCAATATTGGCCAAAAATACATACGGAACATGACGATAGGGGCTAGGTAATTCTGGATTAAAATGAGCCAGGGCGTTTAATTGAGTCTCTAAAGTAATCGCTTCATTCATACTTTTTTCATAGCAACCCGACCAGCGAAAGGTTTTTTCGTGTTCATTTTTTTTAAGTCCAGACAAGTCTATATTATTTCGGTTTTTTAAAAAGTTTAAATCTGAAACCTGATAATCGTTTCCAACGACGCCGACCACATTGACTTTGCAAAAGAGAGAGGCCGACACAGCAAAATAGTTGGTAGATCCACCCATAATACTTTCGACTTTTCCATGGTTTGTGGCAATGGTGTCATAACCGATACTTCCAACGACTAAAATTTCACTCATGATGTGGGTCCTCGCTTTTTATGTTTTGAAATTAGGCTCTCATAGCTGCAGTAGTTAGTTGTCCACAAGCTGCAGAAATATCCCTCCCCATGGTTTTTCGTCGCAAAACATGGGCACCTAAACGCATTAATTCATTATGGAAGGCAACAATTTGCGCTTCACTGGGTCGCTTGAATCCTGAATTGGGATGTTCATTAAAAGGGATGATATTAATTTTGCAGGGAACATTTTTGGTTATTTGGTAAAGTTTTCGGGCGGAGTCAATGGAGTCTGTTATACCTTCAAGCAACACATATTCTAAAGTGACTTTGTCTCCAGAGTCTTTTGCATGTTGTCTGCAGGCATCTAGCAATTGTTGGAGAGGCCACTTCTTGTTAATAGGCATTATTTGTGACCGCATCTCATCGTCAACAGCATTCAGGCTTACTGCCAAGCGGGTTCCTGATTTGGTGACCAATGGAATAAGAGGAACTAATCCTGAGGTTGAAACAGTGATTTTCTTTTTGGAAAGATTTAAACCCCAATCTGAGTTGAAAATCTCAATGGCCTTAAACACCTGTTCGGGATTATCAAGGGGCTCTCCCATTCCCATAAATACAATGTTGGTTATTTTTTCACCCGAGGGCAGAAGTCGAGCGGAGGCCAAATATTGCCCAACAATTTCATGGGCTTCTAGCTTTCTTTGTAGTTTTTGTTTTGCAGTAAAACAAAATTTACAGGCCATGTTGCATCCGACTTCAGAAGACAAACAAAGGGTGAGGCGACCTTCACTTGGAATTAAAACAGCTTCGACAGACTTTTGGTCAAAAAGGCGAAATAACAACTTCTGTGTTCCGTCCGCACTTTTTTGATGAGTTATGATTTCGGGGAGAGATAAATCAAATTTTGCCGGGAGTTCTGCGCGAAAGTCTTTTGCCAAATTGCTCATATGATTAAAATCTGTTACGCCAAGACCGTAAATCCAACGGAATAATTGTTGGGCTCTAAAGCTTTCCTTGCCCAATCCGTTCAAAACAGACTTTAATTCATTTAAGTTCAAATTATAAAAAGGAATTTTTTCTAACACATAACTCCATTACCCACTCAAATTTATGAACTGGGGTTTTTATCTGAAAAATGTTCCATATAATGGAGCAATTCGTTTACATGACAGGGAACAGATCCAACTTTTCCCACGACAACACCGGCGGCATAGTTGGCTAAAATGCAAGATTCGGAAAGGCTCCACCCCGCGCTCCAGGCCAGGGCAAGCGCTGCAATCACGGTATCCCCGGCTCCAGTCACATCAAAAACATGTCGAGCATAGGTTGGTAAGTGAGTGATTTCATCAGGTTCAAATAATGTCATTCCTTCTTTCCCGCGAGTTACGACAAGAAAAGGAGACCCCAACTGATTCTTGAGCTTTGATGCAGCCTGCAGAAGTAAAGCCTCCTCAGAAGTCCAACTGGAGGCAGGTATTTGGCTCAAGGCAAGGGTTTCATCTCTGTTGGGTGTCATTAGATCCACCCCGCGATAAAAGTGGGCTGGAGTGTTGGGATTGGGGTCCACAGTGACCTTTTTGTCGTGGCTCTTAGCAATTTTAATAATTTCTTGGATGGTTTTTTCACTGAGAAGACCTTTGGCGTAGTCTTCAATGATTACTCCATCAGATTTTGGGATTAAGGTTTCCAGTTGCTCTAAAACTTGATTTTCCACTACGGGCCCTAAGGGGTTGCGCACTTCATAATCCACGCGAACAATGTGGTGATGATCTGCCATGACTCTCATTTTGCGGGTGGTATGCCGTTGCGGATCCACAACAAGATATTTTGGATCCACCCCAGAGGCCTGCAATCGGGATTTAAGTTGCATTCCAGCTTCATCATTGCCAATGACAGAAACAAGCCAGGGGGTTCCTCCGAGGCTCGTGACGTTTTGAGCCACATTGGCTGCTAAACCCAATCTCGCATCCTGCTTTTTCACATCCACAACAGGTACGGGTGCCTCTGGACTCATTCGACGAACTTCACCTACAACGTACTCATCTAATCCAATATCGCCAATGACGACAATCTTACGATGGACTAGTTGTCCAATTTTATTTCTAATAGACGTTCGCAAATCAGCCAGTTTGTTTTGATCAAGTCGCAATTCATTTTTCATAAGGATGGTTTGCTAACATAAACGTCTCAAAATCTCACTAAAAATCACATATTTAATCCTGCATTTAAAAGTTCACTTTGACCGTCTCCAAGAACCATGCGATGAAATCCGCTAGGGGATAGGTCAATCAGACTGAGGAGAATAAAAACCGTATGATGGACAGTATTACAAGTGGACCACTTTATCAGAACACTATTACAAATTTAATTGATGCTGGAAAAGTTATTAATCTAAACCGAAATGTCTTGGAAAGATTAAAACGTCCACGTCGAGCCCTCACGGTTTCCATACCTGTAAAAATGGATGACGGGAAAGTCCATGTTTTTACTGGGCATCGAGTGCAACATAATCAAACTTTAGGGCCTTACAAGGGTGGTTTACGTTATCATCCAAGTGTGGACTTGTCAGAGGTTGCTGCATTGGCAGCGCTTATGACATTTAAATGTTCTTTACTGAATCTTCCTTTGGGAGGGGCCAAGGGTGGTGTGCCGGTGGACCCGGGCCAACTCTCAAAAAATGAGTTAGAGTCCTTAACTCGTCGTTTTACCTCTGAACTGAGCCCTTTCATTGGTCCAGATAAGGACATCCCTGCCCCTGATGTGGGTACGGATTCTCAAGTTATGGCGTGGATGTTGGATACTTACTCGCTTGAGTCCGGTTATTCCCAAACAGGTGTGGTGACTGGAAAACCCGTAGAAATTGGGGGATCTGCGGGTAGGGAATCTGCAACAGGTCTTGGGGTCGTTTACGTAGCTCAAAGAGCTTTAGAAACCCAAAAGAAGAAAATTTCCGGGGCTACTATGGCGGTCCAGGGCTTTGGAAAGGTGGGAATGCATGCCGCTATTGAAGCTTATGCTTTGGGGGGTAGAGTGGTCGCTGTGAGTGATGTTTCTGGGGGACTTCTTAATGAGAGAGGAATAAATATTCCTGATTTAGTAAGATATGTACGTGAAAATAAAGTGGTCAAAGGATTTCCTGACGCCGTGGCCATCAGTAACGAGGATGTGTTGGAGCTTGATGTGGATGTTTTGGCTCCTTGTGCTTTGGATGGAGTAATTACGGAAAAAAATTGTGCTTCCATTAAAGCAAAAATCATCGTTGAAGGAGCCAATGGCCCTACAACCCATGAAGCCAATACCTATCTCTCTGAAAAAGGTGTCATGGTCATTCCTGACATTCTCGCCAACGGAGGCGGTGTCGTTGTTAGTTATTTTGAATGGGTTCAGGACTTGGTTTGGTTATTTTGGAATGAAGAAGAAGTTCGCAACAAATTACGTGAAGTTATGTTTGGCTCTTTCGATAAAGTTTGGGCTTTTTCACAAAAAGAAAAGGTCAACTTGCGCTTAGCTGCAATGGCTACTTCATTGATGAGACTTGAAAAGGCAATGCTTCTGCGTGGTCAGGCTTGGTAAAAAAGATGAGACCTTGGCTTTGGATGCCAACATCCTGGTCTCATAAGCTAAGCCCACTAGCTATAAACTTGTATGGTCGGATGTGGGACTATCAAACTTTGACTTGGATGCCTTTTTCTTGGCGAGGGTTAGACTTTACTAATAGGTTGGGAATTGCTGGCGGCGTAGATAAAAACGCGACTCAAATTGGAGGCTGGTGGTCACTGGGGGCAGGTTTTGTGGAAATTGGCACTGTGACTCCATTGGCTCAGGCGGGCAATATGGGAAAAAGAGTGGACCGAGATATTCCAGCCCAAGCTCTTTGGAATCGATTGGGATTCCCGTCTTTAGGAGTCGACTACGTAGCTGAAAAGCTCGCCAATATTTATAAACCCCATTTCACCCCTATTTTTGCAAATATAGGGAAAAATCAGGCCACTCCACTTGAACTGGCCCATGAGGATTACACCCGTTGTATAAATAAATTGCATGGACTGGTCGACGCTTTTGTAATCAATATTAGTTCGCCCAATACCAAAGGTTTAAGAAATTTACTTGACGAAAAGTATCTGGAAAATTTTTTAAAATTTATAAAAGAAAAACTTCCTCAAGGCTTTGCCACTCCGCTTCTCTTAAAATTAAGCCCAGATATGACAATTCAGGAATTGGAAGTAGTTCTTAATGTTTCTTTGCTGCAAGGCATTGAGGGTTGGATACTGACGAACACCTCGTCATCCTCAAACTCAAGAAAAAATTTGTCTTTTCCAGAAGAGGGTGGGGTGTCAGGTCGGCCCATTTCTGAAGTTTCCCGTGGATTCTTAAAGAGTACAATGGACATTTTAGGTGACAGGCGCTCGGGTAAATTGATTGTAGCTGTTGGGGGTGTCTTAAGTGAAGAGGACGTTTTTGATCGTATAGATTTAGGTGCAGATTTGGTACAAGTCTATTCATCGCTTGTATTTAATGGTCCTTTCTTTTTTCGTAAAGTAAATGATTACGCCCATTTGAAAGTACTTATATGAGTCCAAAATCCAGAAAAATTAGTCGCCCGCTTTGGATTCCAGTGGTGGCTGCATTTATGACCTTAAAAGGAAAAATCCTTTTGGGCCGCCGCCCCGAAGGACAGAATTTGCCGGGGTTGTGGGAATTCCCAGGTGGAAAAATTGAATTGGGTGAAACCCCAGAAATAGCTTTGCAACGTGAATTACAGGAAGAACTAGGGATTGTAGCAGAAATTGGTCCCATTATTTTGAGTTCTTCCCATCAATATGGAAATACCGGAATTTTATTAATATTTTATAAAGTTGAAGTATGGAGGGGCCAAATTCATCCTGTTCATCATACTGAGCTTAAATGGTTTTCACCTGAAGAGATAAAAATGTGTTCTTTACCAGAAGCTAATTATAAAGTTCTCGAAAGGTTGGTTCAAACCCTCTAAAGGAGAAATAAATGAAAAAAATTGCGGTGGTTTTGTCCGGTTGTGGGAACAAAGATGGTTCTGAAATTACGGAAGCTGTAAGTGCATTAATTACTCTGAGTGAACTAGGGGTTCAGTATTCATTTTTTGCTCCGGATATTCAAAGAGAATCCATAAATTTTTTAACCAATCAAGAAGCTGAAAAGCGAAATGTCTTGCAAGAGTCAGCACGCATTGCACGGGGAAAAATTCATGACGTAGTTCAACTTAAATCTTCAGATTTTGATGGTTTATTGTTCCCAGGAGGTTATGGTGTTGCAAAAAATTTATGCGACTTTGCAAGCAAAGGGGCTCAAGGTTCTGTTTTGCCTTCCATTGAAAAGATAGTTCTTGAATTCTACCAACAAAAAAAACCTATGGCGGCTATTTGTATCGCTCCTGCTTTGCTTGCACTTGTTTTGGGACAAAATAAAATAACTGTGACCATTGGAAAAGATGCGGGAGTTGCAGAAGAAATTCGCAAAACAGGTGCGTTTCATGAGAACTGTTCGGTGAAAGACTATGTTTCCGATCGTGAACATAAGATTATCACCACCCCCGCATATATGTACGACCATGCGTCCCCATTCGAAGTCTATACTGGGATCAGGGGGGCGGTTAAAGAATTTGTGGAAATGGCATAAAGTGCCACTCTATAAACTAGTCCTGTAATAAGCTTCTCAGCATCCAAGCCGTTTTTTCATGGACTTGCATCCTTTGGGTGAGCAGATCCACAGTGGGTTCATCATTCACTTTTTCTGCATTAGGTAAAATGCTTCGGGCTGTCCTAACCACAGTTTCTTGTCCCTCTATGAGTTGGGTGATCATATCTTTTGCGGAAGAGTAGCCTTGGGCTTCTTTAATTGAAGTGAGCTTGGAAAACTCATGGTAGGATCCAGGCGCGGGAAAGCCCAAAGCGCGAATTCTTTCTGCAATTAAGTCCACAGCAAGAGCCAGTTCATTATACTGTGTTTCAAACATTAAATGGAGAGTTTGAAACATAGGGCCAGTCACATTCCAATGAAAATTATGAGTTTTGAGATAGAGAGTGTAGCTGTCAGCTAATAATTTTGACAGACCTTGGGCAATTTCTTTCCGATCACTTTCAGAGATGCCAATATCTATTTTCATAAAAACTCCTTTGAAAGGGACTGTTATTGATTCAGAGGAGCGTTTGGAGTCCTGAAAGAGTTACTTTATAACTGGTGCAGGATTTTTAACACGTCCTCAGTTTATAAATAATTTTAATTTTCAAAAAACTCTAATACTGCCTCTACGACCCGGTCTTGATTTTCTTCATTGAGATCAGGATACATGGGGAGACTTACCACGTGCTTCGAGGCACGTTCGCTGATCGGAAAAGGCCCATTGTTCCAACGCTTATACGCCGGTTGTTGGTGGATGGGAAGTGGATAGTGAACAGAATGGGGAATAGATCGACGACTGAGATGTTGGATTAAAGATTCCCTTTCCTCAACGAAGATTGTGTATTGAGCCCAGGCACTGGTTCGATCATGAATGACTTTAGGAAGTTGTAATCGAGACTCCAGGTGCAAAAAACTTTTGTTGTATTTTTGAGCGATTCGTTCCCTTTGTTCCAATTCCCATGGGAATCGTTCTAACTTAGGAATTAAAATGGCACATTGTAGTGTGTCCAATCGACCGTTAATCCCAAGTCGAGTGTGAAAATATCTGCTTTCTTGGCCATGGACACGGATTTCTTTGAGTTTTAGGGCTGTTTTAGCGTCATTGGTGAAAATGGCACCGCCATCTCCATAACATCCTAAGGGTTTGGCAGGAAAAAAACTTGTGCAACCGATGTGGCTGAGGTTGCAACTCATTCTTTCCTTATAAGAAGCCCCAAAACTTTGGGCAGCGTCTTCTATAACAAACAAGTTATATTTATTTGCTAAATTGTTGATTTCATCCATTTCAGCGGGCTGACCGTAGAGAGAAACTGGGATTATGGCTTTTGTTTTAGGGGTTATGGCTTTTTCAATTTTATTGGGATCGATATTGAATGTTCCGGGTTCAATATCAACAAACACGGGTGTGATGCCTAGGAGAACAGGGATTTCAGCTGTAGCAATAAAACTAAATGGAGTGGTTATAATTTCGTCCCCTTGTTGAAGATCCAGAGCCATAAGTGCCATCATGAGCGCATCACTTCCACTGGCGCAGGTTATGGCGTACTTTGCTTTCACAAATTCGGCCAATTTCTGCTCACACTCTTCAACTTCAGGCCCTAAAATAAATTGACCATGCTCGAGCACATTTTGGATCCGTTGATTGATGGCGGTTTGAAGCGCTCTGTATTGAGTTTTTAAATCAAGGAACGGGATTTGTTGTGACATAAAAATTCCTTTTTGAAGAACCTACATAAGGTAGGGAATGGTATTATTAATCGTTCGAAAGTTGGCTTGGTCATTGAGAAGTAATTGAGCCGATTCAGCAACTTTTTTTGGATCCATAATTTGTAAACATTTATTATCAGTACAAGGAGTGGTTTTGTGGTTAAAGGCAGAAATGCAAGGGCTACAGTGGAAAAAGGAGTATAAAATAAGGCATTTTCCAAGGGGTCCATAGACAAAAGGACTGTCTGTACTGAAAAGAGCTAAAACTTTTGTTCCTGTTAATGTCGCAAAGTGAGCGGGTCCGTTATCGTTTGTAATAAGAATTTCAGATCCACAGATCCCCCTGAGGAGTTCTGGGAAAGAAGTTTTGCCACACAAATCAATACAGCGATTTTTCCCATTTTCCACTTTAGAGATTATTTCTTGGGCAATGGCGGCATCCCCTTTTGTTCCAAAGAAAATGACAAATTGATTTTGGTTCTCTAATAAAATTTGGACCAATTTAGAAAAGTAGGAGGGAGGGTAATTTCTAACTGCTAAATTGGGGCCAACAGAGGGGCAAATAGCAATATATTGGGAAAGATTCGTGAAGTTAGGAATGTACTTTTGGATCCATTCCTTTTTACATGAGGTAAAATCAAATTCGGACCACGGTTCAATGGATATTTCTTCAATGGAAATAGGTTGTTTTAAATTTGGATGTTGGCTCTCTTTTTCAAGAGAACTTTTGGTCAGAGCTAAAAAGTTTTTTGCAATATGGGTATTTTGATTAAATGAACAATAACTAGTGTAAAAACTTCCGCGATACAACCCCTCTAAATTATATTTATAGAATCCGGAACGACTGTGGGAACGGAGGCTTCCACAAATCAGAGCTGGAACTCTCATGAATAGTTCATAGTCGATAATGAGGTCAAATTTTTTACTCCAAAGTTTTAGAACAGTTTGAACTAAATTTATTAAAAATAAAAAAGGATTTTTGGCAGAAATAACGATCACATTTTTTGATGGAATTATTTTAATATTTTCCCATAAAATGGAGCAATTGCTTGTAGTCAGACAATATATTTCTGCCTGCGGATGTTTCCTTTTTAAATAGTTTATTGAGGGAATGAGCATGATAGCGGCTCCCATCTCAAACATTTCAATCAACAGAATTTTTTCTATTTTTTTTGGCTCTTTTTTCTTAGAGAAAAATTTTATAAAGCTGTGGACGAGAGACAAAATATAACACGCTAAAACCCCAAGATAACGATCCAAGAATCTGGCAAATGGACTTTCTTTCATAGTGATAGCTTATTTATTGGTAAAAAAATTTTGTGTTTGATCATTTTGTATATCTATTAAATCACACTGTTTAAATTTTTCACTTAAAGAAATTTTCGTTTAAAGCCTGTTCGGGGACTTGTCAGCAATCTCCAACCCTTCTATTTTCATTTGTTCGACAATTTCTTTTACTTTCTGGGAGTCGCCTTTTTTGCAAATAAGTAAGGCATCAGGAGTATTTACAACGATTAGATTTTCCACTCCAATAAACCCATAGACCTTTTTTTCAGTTGAAAAAACAAAGTTATTCTTTGCTTCTTGATTGAAAATTAAATCTTTTTTTGAACCATCGGAAGGGTTATTTTTAATTTTAAATCGGTCCATTTCATCCCAAGTTCCCAGATCAGACCAACCCATGGAGACCGGAATACAATATAAGCTTTTTAACTTTTCAACGATTCCCACATCAAAGCTTTCTGGTTTAATATGAGAATAGCATTGATCCAAGCCATTGAGGTTCTGATCCAAAGAGGAAATGTTTTGCCAAAGCTCGGGCATGAGTCGCTTAAAGTGGTTTGCCATAACCGAAACTTTAAAGAGAAACATTCCTGAATTCCAAAAATAATTGCCAGATGAAAGAAATTTTTCTGCCAGTTGTAACTGAGGCTTTTCATGAAATGCGAGAGCTGCCGTAAGGTAGGGTTTATTTTCAGGGCGGAGATTTTCCGGAGCAATTTGAATATATCCGTAGCCTGTGGATGGAAAATCAGGTTTTATCCCAAAAGTAACAACTTCATCTTTTTTGGCTTGTTCAATTCCCAGATTGATAGCTTCGTGAAAAGTTTGTAAGTCAGTGATGAAATGATCTGCGGGGAAAACTCCAACAACACAATCTTGTTTTTTTTGCAGAATAAGTAAATGACAAATAAGGGCAATAGCCGCAGCTGTATTTCTTGCTTGGGGTTCAAAAATGAGATTCTCTTTTGGTATATTGTACTCTTTACTTTCAGAGAGGGTTGGAACAAATAAATTTTTTGAAGTAACAACAATCGGAGTGCTATAGTTTTTAAAACGTAGAAGAGTCTCGACGAATAAGGACCTTTCAAAAAATTTGCAAAACTGCTTGGGATTATCAGACCTTGAAATAGGCCATAGGCGTGTTCCAGATCCTCCTGATAAAATTATTGGTGTCATTATAAGCTGATTATTATATATTTCCTGTGAGTTCAATCCCGATTAGAACCTTACCTTCAGTTTACCAAAAAATAATGATTATGAGTCGATTAGGGTTCAAATTTAGGTAAACTCAATTGAGTCAAACCTGAAATCCGATCCAGGTGGATAGGGTACTTAAAAGAATTAAATTTGAAGTGGGATCTTTTTTCAAGGAAGCTACATGGATGAAGAAGCATTAGAGCTTATAAAATGGTCACTTAACTGGCTAAAAGAGGATGTTTTTCCGCTGTGGTTATCAACTGGTTTTGAGGAGCATTCAGGAAGTTTTGTTGAAAGTTTGAATGCAAATGCCCATCCAACCGATATGCCGAGAAGAGCTATGGTGCAATGTCGGCAAATTTACTCCCTTAATGAGGGAGTTAAATTAAATGTATTGGAGAGAAGACTCGCTAAAGAAGTGGTAACCCAGAACCTAGATTTTTTATTGAAACATTATCGTCTTGAAAATGGTGCGTTTGTTTACTCCTTAGATGCATCTAATAATGATAAAGATACTAGTATTGAACTTTACACTCAGGCTTTTGTGTTATTTGGTATGGCCCAGGCCTATGAACTTTTGGGAGATTCCCGTTGTCGGGCTATTGCCATCTCACTCATGGAATATTTATTGAGTGAACGTCAATCAAGTTACGGTGGATTTACCGAGATAAAAGAAGGAAAATTAGTCTATCACTCCAACCCACATATGCATTTATTTGAAGCCCTCCTCGCTTGGATCAAGTTGGATGATCACCCTCTTTGGCAAAGTCTGGCGGAACAAATTTACCATCTTTGTTTGAGCCAATTTTTTGACGCAAAAACGAGCTGTATCGGAGAATATTTTGATGGTCAGTGGAATTTGTCTTCGGAAGGTGGCCGTTTTGTTTATGAGCCAGGACATCAATATGAGTGGGCCTGGCTTATCAATGAATACCATACGATGTTAGGAAAAAAACCGGAAGAACTATGGGCTTTCAAACTGTTTGCGCAGGCAGAACAGACCGGATTTTCAGGTGATTCTATTTATGTCATCGATCAAGTTTGGAGTGATTTTACGCCAAAATTAACAACTTCTCGTTTTTGGCCCCAATGTGAACGTATTAAAGCTGCGGTCGCTTTAGGCTTGAAAAAGAGTGCGCTCAGCGGGAAAGATTTTTTAGAAAAGGAAATATTTACCCAAGCAGCTGATGAAGGAATGAAAGCTTTATTGAGTTATTTGAATTTTCCCATCAAGGGTACTTGGCGGGATACTAGACAAGAAAATGGTGAATTCGATAAAAACTTCACAAAATCCAGTTCACTCTATCATATTATCAGTGCTCTTTCCGAATACTCCAAAAAGAGACTAAGAATATAAACCTGGGGTTACAGGGGTTTTATTGCAGTCTCCTAAGTCATTTTTCGCCAAACAAAACGGTTCACATAGTGAGTGTAACTTTGTATCAATTTTACCACATGATCTGAAACATTATCCCTCTCATAGCCATCAATCATTGGAGCGAGCTTTGTTTCGGTAGCTATTTTTACAGCTTTAAAAATGTCTTCAGGCGAAGTTCCAGACATAATGACCGTCCCCACATCCATTCCCTCAGGTCTTTCATGTGCATTGCGAATGGTGACTGCGGGAACGCCCAGGAAACAAGCTTCTTCGGTAATCGTTCCACTATCTGAGATCACACAAAATGCGTTCTCTTGTAGTTTGATGTAATCTAAAAATCCAAAGGGTTTTAAATATTCCACATTTTTATTTGAGTTAATAAAACCCATGGCTTGCATTTTCTTTTGGGTCCTTGGGTGTGTGGAAACAAATATTTTTTTGTTTAAATGAGTGGACAGTAAGTCCATGGATTTTAGGATGCCACCAAGGTTTTCTTCAAAGTCTACATTTTCTTCACGATGGATGCTGGCCATAATGAAGTCGTAAGTCTTGGTTTGTAATTGATGGAGAATGTTACTTTTTTCGATTTTGGGTTTGTAGTAATTGAGAACTTCTCTCATACAACTTCCAATTTTTATGACTCTATCAGCGGGCAGGCCTTCTTTTAAAAGGTAATTTCGGGCATGTTCTGACAATGGCAAATTGATATCAGAGAGATGGTCAACAACTTTTCGATTAATTTCCTCAGGAACCCTTTGATCAAAACTGCGGTTGCCTGCTTCCATATGAAAAATGGGAATTTTACGTCTCTTGGCGGCAATAACTGAAAGACAAGAGTTCGTATCTCCATAGAGTAAAACGGCATCTGGGTTATGAATTTCCATAATCTTATCTGATTCGACCAAAATTTTTGCAATGGTTTCTATGGGGCCACTTCCAGCAGCGTTTAGGAAATGATCTGGTTTTCTGACTTCAAGTTCTTTAAAAAAGACTTCATTAAGTTCATAGTCATAGTTTTGACCGGTATGAACCAGGATTTGGGAAAAGTGTTTGTCTAGTGCTGAAATAACTCGGCTTAATTTTATAATTTCTGGTCGTGTTCCAACAAGAGTCATAATTTTCATTTTAAGCTTTACCTTACCAGCTCATCTTCGCTGAAATTGAAATTGTCTTCTAGCATGAGTCGATGTTTCTTTAAAAGGCTCAGGGTTCCTTCATAATCCAACAAACTATCTGAAGATGAAAATTCCTTTTTTAAAACAGACTGATTCAGATCCATCGGCCTTCCGTTTAGTTCAGGAAGCATGGATTGAATGGCGTAGTAATCGCCCCTCTGAGCTACGAAGGGGGCCTCTTCATCAGAAATCATAATTTCGTGTAATTTTTCACCCGGACGAATTCCTACTATTTCAATAGGAATGGAGCGGTTTCCGATGAGGGCCTTTGCCACATTGGACATAAGTGAGCTTGGAGCTCGGGGAACAAAAATTTCACCAGAATTTCCATACAAAAGCCCGTTAAATACCGTATCCACTGCAACATCTAAACTCAGAAGGAACCGAGTCATCCGTTCATCAGTAATAGTTACAGGTCCGCCATTTTTAATCTGATCGTGGAAAAGAGGAATCACAGAGCCTCGTGAGGCTAAAACATTGCCATAACGAACGCAGAAAAATCTAGTTTTTGGGTTGGAAATATTGGCTGAAATAAAGACTCTCTCCTGGAGAGCCTTGGACATCCCCATGGCATTTATGGGTTTACAAGCTTTATCAGTGGAAACTCCCACAACAGTATGAACTGGGTAGTTGTGTTCTCTGATGGCTCTGACAATATTGTAAGCCCCTAGACAATTGGTCATAATCGCTTGCTCAGGAAAATATTCACAAGTGGGAACTTGTTTCAGCGCCGCCGCATTAACAACAATATCAGCATTTTTTATGGAGGAGCAAACATCAGAATAATCTCTCACATCTCCTATACGAAATTCGAGAAGGTTTTTAAAATTGTTGTAAACCACTTCTTCAGTAGTTACTTTTTTATGTAAATAAGAAAGTCGCATATAATGCTGCTTTCCTTCATCCCGGGACATAACTATTATTTTTCGTGGAGTGCCCATTTCACCGGTCAAGACTCTTCTAACAAAGGTTCTTCCCATAGAACCGGTTCCGCCCGTTACTAAAATAGTCTTGTCATTAAAGTAAGTATTTTTATTCATTTTTTACCCATTTCCTTTTTTTATTTTTTTGAGTCGAGGCCCTTCTTTAGCGTTGGTTAAGGGATGGTAATTCTAATAAAGCACATTTCATTTCGGAAAGTTTTATGTATATACCCGCTAATAATCCCTAAAAACGGCCCCTTCATTCTCCGCGGCTACAATTAGATCAATGATTCCTATTAGAAAGAATCAGATGATCAACTATTTTGTTAATAATTGCATCTTTTTGAAAATGATCGAGGAAGTATTTTTTACCTAAATCACCCATTTTTTCTCTTTCAGCAGAGGATTTTTGAGCCATTACAAGAATACTATCAGCTAAAACCCTGGCATCTTCAACAGGTACAGCAACTCCGCAGCCAATTTGATTGATAAGTGAGGCGCCAATTCCACCTAAGTTTCCAACAATCGGTTTTCCTGCCGCCATATAGGACTGTAACTTTGAAGGTATCGTTTTTTGAAAAAGTGGATCCCTTTTTAAGGAAACCAAGAGGGCTTCGCTTTCTTTAAATAATCCAGGCATGTCTTCCAAGGGTCTTCGGCCATAAAAAACAACATTGTATAATTTTTTTTGTGATACGAGTGTTTTCAAACTCTCAAGTGCAGATCCTTCTCCAACAATGGAAAATTGGATTTGAGTTTGCGGTCTCAAAATTTCAGCTATTTCAATGATGGTTTCTAAATCCTGGGCCCTCCCTACATTTCCAGCAAACGTGATATTAAAGGTGTTGGGCTTTTTATGAAACCAGGTGGGGGGTGAGGCATTTTGAAAGTCAAAACTTGGTGCCCAATTGGGAATATAGTGTACGGGACCTTGGTATTTAAATCGTTCTATACTTTCAAGGAAAGCTGGAGATTGAATAAAAATTAAGTCCATTTGGGAGTAAATCCATTGGACCAAAAAACTAAGGATTTTGTGAGTGAAGCTGTTTTGGGTTGTCCCTCCCACAGCAATGACACTGTCGGGCCATAAATCTTGAATCCAAAGACAGATTTTTTTTTTGTTGAGTTTGGACCAAAGAATAGCAGGAATAGCAATTGTGATTGGTGAAATAGCATATACAAAAGCCCACTCTGCTTTTGGTATACAAAATTGAAGGGGGACAGCTCCCAAAAAATGGGAGATATAATTTAAAGCTAAAAACTTAAACCCTTTTTTACGTGGGAAAATGGGATAACGATGAATTTTAACTTTGCCATAATTTTGCCGGTAGGGTCCTCGGAAGAGAGAGTATCCTGAAAAAAAAGACCCCTTTGGATAATTAGGAAGACCGGTAATAACATTAATGGTGTGGCCCTTTTCAGCAAGGGTTTGGGCAAAGTCATTAATAACAAAATCCTCGGGCCAAAAACCATAGGAAAAGAGATTAATATGCATAGAAACCATATATAAACCGCTGCTTCCATAGTGAGCAATTGCTTTCTCAGGTGCGTTTAGAATATATGAAATGTTAATAGATTTTTAAAATTAAGACCCAAAGGCAACCCATTTTACAAAAAAAGATTTTATGCAAAATGGGTTTAGAGGAGTTTGTGTGCTTAAAAAAAGACTAATTGCATATCATTTGCCTCAATTCCATCGAATAAAGGAAAATGATATGTGGTGGGGAGCTGGGTATACTGAGTGGACAGCTCTTAAAAAATGGAAACCTTATTTTAAAGGCCATAAATTAAGATTTCCTGGAAATCTTGGTTATTACGATTTGTTGGACCCAAGTATTCTTGAAAGACAGTATCGGTTGGCAAATGAACACAGCATAGAAGGTTTTTGCTTTTGGACTTATTGGTTTGGTAATGGTGAGAAGCTTTTAGAAAAGCCGTTGGACCTACTATTAAGGCCTCAGAGTCATGTTAAGTATTGTTTGGCTTGGGCAAATCATGATTGGGTTGATAAGTCGAAAGGGATACTTTTGAAAAGACAAACCTATCTTGGTAAAAAAGACTACAAAGCTTTTTTTTATAGTTATTTACCTCACTTTTCCAATCCTAATTATATAAAAATCAAAAACAGACCATTGATAAGTATATTTAAGCCTCAAGATATTCCTGATTTTGATGCTTTTTATTTGACATGGGAAGAGCTTATACAAAGAGAAGGGTTTGATGGGATGTATTTTATATCAGACCAATTCATTCCCCATTTTAAATATAACAATTTTTTTCAAGGATTTGCACATAGTCCGTCTATGTTTAAAAATCGCACTTTTTTTCAAAAAATTCTTGAAAAACTTATTAGAGATTACAAATTTACGGTTTTTGGCCCTATGAAGTATTCCTTTCCAGCAATGATGAGAAATATCTATAAAGATTTTAGCTCAAACAATAAATTTATTCCCACTATATTCTCTGGTTGGGACACTACCCCAAGACATGGAAAAAGGGGTGTGGTTTTGAACGATTTTGACTTGGCAAGTTTTCAAAAACATGTCGAAGAAGTTTTTGCCTTTAATCCAAGTCAAGAACTAATCTTCATAAAATCATGGAATGAATGGGCTGAAGGGAACTTGCTCGAGCCTGATAATATTTTTGGAAATCAAATGTTAGAAATTTTAAAAAATAAAAATCAAAATTAACAAAATTTTTATTAAATACTTAAGGTCTGACAATATGAAATTCCGGTAAGGGAAAAACTAGATTTATTCCTGAAAACTTTTTATTTGATATAAAAAAATTCTTAAAGTGCCAGGGCAGAATTAGTAAGTAGTCACAGTTTTTTTGTAATAATTGATTTTCTTCAATAATAGGTAAATAGACACCTGGAGTGTAACATTGAAATTTTTCAAAATTTACTTCTCCAACGAAAGAAACAAGGTCTTTCTTTATGTTGCAGTATTGTAAAATTACGTTTCCTTTTGTTGAGGCACCAAGGGCGGCAACTTTCTTTCCTTGCAGTTTTGATTTATTTAAAAAATCTATCAAAGCCCTCTTTGACTGTTCGATTCTTTCTTGGAACGAGATGTAGGGCGTGATTGTGTCCAACTTTAAAAGTTTCTCGGAGTCTAGAATAGACCTCACCTTTGAACTCTCAGATAAATCAGCGTGATTTTTTTGAACTGTTACTGAAAAACTTCCTCCGTTTATATCATTGAACTCAACGTCAATAATTTTAAATCCAATTTTATCAGTCATCCATTTGATTTGTGAAAGTCCGTAAAATTCTAAATGTTCATGACAAATAGTATCGTAGGAATTTGTTTTTAGCATGGTGGGCATATAGCTTTGTTCAAAGACCCACACTCCAGATTCATCCAATATATCAAAAATATCTTGCATGAACTGCATTGGGTTTTCCAAATCATAAAACATGGAGAATGAGGTTACGATTTTTGCTTTTGTTTTTGGGAATAGTTCTTTTATTAATTCTGGGCTAAAAAAATTAGGAATCAATTGCGCGTTATTTGGATAATATTGTGCAAACTTGATCCCGGTAGGGTCTACACCAACAAGGTTTAAGTCAAGGTTCAAGGGGTAAGCTCGCAAAGTAGTACCATCATTACTGCCTATATCTATAACTAAATCTCCTTTTGAGAGAGAAATACTTTCAATGATTTTTTGAACTTTCTTAGTTAAATGAGTTACCATTGATTGATTCAACCCAGATCTGTAACCATAGTTTAAACCATACATTTCTTCTAAATTATAAGTATGTTTTAGCTGAAGTAGGCCACATGAATTTTCGCCATAACATTTTACTAAAACTAAAGGTCCAACAGTGACTTTTTGAGATTCTTCTTTTGGAAAAACCCCAGTCAACATTTGATTCCCTAGATTTACAACTGGGATTAAATTTTTATTTTGGCAAATCCTACAGCTCTTAATTTCTTTAAACATCTGAATTTTCCTCTAAAGCGATTTTTTTAATAGATTTAAATCGTGGATAACTAGTTTCTCAATCATTTCCTCAAAACTTGTTTCATTTTTCCATCCCAACTTTCTAAAAGACTTATTAGGGTTTCCAACCAAGGGAAATATTTCATTGGGGCGGTAGAATTCTGAACTTACACTCACATGATTTCTATAATCTAATCCAGCATATGCAAAGGCAATTTTGCACATATCTTTTACAGAATGCAGTTTTCCTGTAGATAATATAAAATCTGTAGGGTCTGGGTTTTGTAAAATTAACCACATCCCTTTTGCAAAATCTCTCGCACATCCCCAATCTCTAACGGCCTCTAGGTTCCCTAAAACAATTTTTGTAGAAAAATTGTTTTTAATTTTTGCAACAGACATACTTATTTTTCTGCTGATGAAGTCATCAGTTCTATAGATGCTTTCGTGGTTATATAAAATTGCAGAGGTAGCAAAAATTTGATATCTTTCTCTGTATATGGACACCAAATTATGAGAAAGTAATTTAGTGGCTCCGTAAGGGCTACGCGGATTGAAAGGTGTCTCTTCAGTTTGAGGGGTTTCCCTGCAATTACCATACATTTCGCTGCTTGAGGCTTGGAGGAACCGAGTTGATGGACTTGAGCTTTTTATGCTTTCAAGAATTAACATGACCGACTTGGAGTTCACATCTAACATTTCCGTTGCATTGTTATACATTCCGGCTCCAGATGAAAAGCCAGCAAAATTATAAAACTCATTTGGGTGGATGGTTTGAATGTATGCTTTTAATACACTTTCATTTTTAAAGTCCCATTCTAATAAATTTATTTTGTCGATATATTCAGTTGGGATCCTTTTTCTACAGTTACTAATACTTCTAGTTATTCCATAGACTAAGTAATTTTTGGCTAGAAGAAGTTCAGTTAAAAGAATGCCATCTTGCCCTGAGATTCCAGTAACAATAGCTGACTTGAGTTTAAGATTGTCTTTTGTCATTTTTCATTAGTCAAAAAATTAGTAAGAAATTTACCATTGCTACAGTTCAAAATATCATAAACTTTTAATTTCGATTCTGAATGAGATTTTTTTAAAATCATAAAGAACAATACACTAATCAGCGCTGCAATGCGACCTGGAAATATTGATAATATAAATGCTGCCAAACTATTAAATTTAGATAAACTTTGTTTATTAATTTTTTTGTATTCAGCGTAATTATATCCACCAAGAGCTCGATGATAAAAAAGTAGTTTCAAATTTTTCATGGGATTTTTAGGAACGACAGAAAGCTTCACTTCATCGGAAAAGTGCTTAAAAGACCATATGAGCTGTGGCCATTTGAAGATCCAAATCTCAAAAGTTCTAGGCGTCCACATAGCGTTACCGTATCGTATCGTTAATAACGGTTGGGAGATTATATATATTTCATTTATATAGGTATTTTGGAAAATAACTCCAATATGAATAAAAAGAGAGCCATAAAAAATGGACCTATTTCTTGATAACCAAAGACTACGTCTTATTACAATGCAGCCAATGAAT
The DNA here is from genome assembly GCA_019695175.1 of Bdellovibrionales bacterium. Lineage (GTDB taxonomy): Bacteria > Bdellovibrionota > Bdellovibrionia > Bdellovibrionales > UBA1609 > JAIBAM01. Next base: position 100,517 of record JAIBAM010000001.1, on the reverse strand, counting down.
GACATGTAGTTAGAAAATTTTGAAAAGAATTCACCAAATGAAGCTGAATTAAACTGAGTGTCTTCCTCAAGATTTAAACGGCGGGATTCTAATATTTTTCTCAACTCCTTATCTTTAACCTCAGAATTTAAAATAATTAAATCCCTTTTTTTGTTAATTTTATTTAAAATTGTTTCCACGGCACATTGTTTAACCAAATCGTCGTCAGTCATTAGCCAACAAAACTCTCCTTGGGCATACATAACTGCCCTATCATAGTCGATATCGACTCCAGAATTTGTAGGTTCTTGAAAGTATCGAAAATTTTTTAGAGAATTTTTATATTTTTTTATAATTTCGGAGGTGTTATCTGTTGAATTCCCATCAACAACTATTAGCTCAACAGATTTCGTAATTTGAGGGGCAAGACTGTCAAGTGTTGAAGCTAAATAAAGTCCGCGGTTATAAGTAGCAATACAAATTGAAAGCGAGTATTTGTAAGAAGGTATATTTTTGGTTGCCATCGCAAATCCTAAATTTTAGAGCTCACAGAAGAACTCTTTTTCAACTAGTGCAAATTGTTTTTCATGTGTGATTCCAAACTTTTTAAGCTGATATTGATTTTCTTGAAAATGAACCCCATTAATTTCATTGATAAAATCTTTGTTAAATTCATTTTTGTCTATAAAAAAGGCATTAACACCACAGCTTTCAACTGTTACAAAACTATAGTTATGTTTATCAAATAATGATTTCCAAGCTGAGATGGAAACCCCATAATATAATAACGAAGAGTGGTGCTGTAAAAAATTAAAATACTTATTATAATTAATTGAAATTTTTCTTTCAGGTCCATAGGCGGAATTATATTCAACTACAATTATTTTTGGTCTAAACCCAAGAGATAAAAGTTTTTCTGCAATAAAATAGTCATTTCCATCAATATCCAAAGAGAAAACATCAGGGTTTTTGTACAACAATTCTTTATATATTTTTTCAACGGTTTGAATGGTAACAAAAACATTTAGGCATTTTGCGCCAATGTGGTGATGTAATATTGTTCGGTTAATACGTTCTGCCAGATTCTTATTGCCTTCTACAAAGACACCATTATATTTCTCAGCTATTAAAAGCCAAGAGGTGTTGTTTTCAATTCCGTCTGAAGCCCCTATTTCCAAAAAATAATGATTTCTGTGATTTAATTTTGATCTAAGGAAGTGAATGATGCCATCCTCTCCATTTTGGCTAAACCCTGAAAACTCCCAAGTATAAGGGATTTTAGGATCAATGGTTCTATTCTGCATCATAATGTGGCCTTTTATTAAGGCTTGATTTGCACGGGATAAATTTTTAATTTCAATAAGATAATTTTTGAATTTTTTAATCATGATAGGTTACCTTTCAAATTTAATATGATTTTGAGTGAGGACCTTCTTAGGCTAGGGGAAATAAAAATAATCGTCAGCGAAGTTAAAGTCATTAAAATGAAACCAAATAGCAATTTTAAAGGGTTACTATCGATAGTTGACTTGATTAAAAGAATTATTGGAATTGATAATAACAAAACAAAAAGGGGTAAGAATAAGCACCTGAAAAGCCATAAAGAAGCAGAGCCTGCATAATAAATTTGTCTATGACTTATGATTGTACCAAATATAATATAACAAATTTGTACTGTTACCCATGTTATAGCTCCACCAATAGCACCATATTTTGATGCTAATATATACATAGTGGGGATTGTTACAAAGATGAGTATTAGATTAATTCTAAGGGATATTTTTGGATGACCAGAAGCTAAAGTGAGTGCGTAAGGAAAGTACATAATACCATGAAGTCCTGAACCAAAAATTAAAAGCTTTGCAATAGGAGCAATGTTCTCAGCCAGTTTTGGATTTCTAATCCATAGTTGAAGAAATTCATTTAAAAAAAAAATAAGATAGAATACAAATGGAAATAGAATAGAAGAGAAGAGCATCGAGCTCATTTGGTAAATATGAGAAATGTTATCTTCATAACTTTTGTATTGAATGATGATACGAGAAAAGTATGGGTAAATAAAATTGAATATTGGATTTATAACTAAGTAGATAGCACCCATTAAGGTTGTTGCAATCATATAATTTCCAAATTCATTTAGCGGTAGTAATTTACTTAAGAAAATCTTGTCCATTTGTGATAAAATAAGTCCGGTGAGACCAATGAGTGCCAAGTTCTTTGTGAAGAGCCAGTTTTTTAAAAAAATTCTCTTGTTGAAGTACAGCCCAAGTATAGGACGTATTTGAAGGTGTTTCCATATTAACATTCTGAGAATTAGAGTTTGTACTAACCCAGATAAAATCTGCATAAGAAAAAAGTGTAGTATTGATTTCGATATACCGACTATCAAAAAATAACAACCTACTCCAGTAATAGTGGTTAATAATATTGTTACTAAACTTACTAAGAACATTTTTTTTGAGCTATTCAATACGCTTTGATAGAGCGGGATGGGCCATCGAACAGCGATTAATAGGCCAATCAAAACAATCGAGCTCTGGATGGTATTCAAAGGTAGTTGTTCATTCTTTAGCCAGTTGTGTGTAAGAAATGGTGAAAGTAGAACTGAAATCAATATTATTGCAGCTGAAATACATATGTAAATTGAAGAGGTTATTCTAAAAAGTTTTTTTGTTTCTTTTTTATGTTTACTTTCAGATCGAGATATTTCCCTACCCACAGTGGCTGCGAGCCCAAAATCAAATACTAGGAGCAATGTTTGTAGCGTTGTGTAAACACCAATGAGTCCATACGATTCTGACCCTAAGTATTTGAGGTAAATTGGAGTAAGGATAATATTGAGTAAAGCCACCCATACGGATGAAAAGAGACTTGATAGAAGTTCAATACTTATCATCAGGATTACTCATGAAAGTCGTTTGCTCTAAATCCATATTTTTGGATCAAAGCGTCTTTTTCGGCAGATTTTAAATCTGCTTGAACCATTTCTTGAACCATTTCCTGAAAACTAATCTGAGGTGACCAACCTAAGATATTTTTTGCCTTATTTGCATCACCCAAGAGTGAATCAACCTCACTTGGTCTAAAATAACGGGGATCTATGGATATAATACAGTTACCATTTTGATCATAACCCTTTTCATTCAGACCAGAGTGCTTCCAATTGATTTCCATATCAAGCGAGGTGGCAGCAAAATTTACAAACTCTCGGACACTGTGCTGTACTCCAGTGGCGATCACGAAATCATCTGGAGTGTTATTTTGTAACATTAACCACTGTGCAATTACATAATCCTTAGCATGCCCCCAGTCTCGCTTAGCATCAAGGTTTCCTAAATAGAGATGTTTTTGCAATCCCAGTTTGATTCGAGCTAGAGCACGTGATATTTTTCTGGTTACAAAGTTTTCTCCCCGTATTGGAGATTCATGATTAAATAAAATTCCATTACAAGCAAAAATTCCGTAAGCTTCTCGGTAGTTAACCGTTATCCAATAAGCGTATAATTTTGCTACCCCATAAGGTGATCTGGGATAGAAAGGGGTGTTTTCATTTTGAGGAGATTCTTTAGTGTAACCATATAGTTCAGAGGTGCTTGCCTGATAAAATTTGGTTTTGTTTTCCAATTTTAAAATCCTGATGGCCTCTAAAATACGCAAAGTCCCCAAGGCATCAGAGTTTGCAGTATACTCAGGTTCTTCGAATGAAACTGCCACATGGCTTTGAGCGGCTAGGTTATAGATTTCATCAGGCTGAATTTGTTGAATGAGTCGAATGAGATTAGAAGAATCAGTTAGGTCACCATGGTGTAAGAAAAACTTTACATTCATTTCATGCGGATCTCTATAGAGATGATCAATCCGAATAGTGTTAAATAAAGAACTACGACGTTTTACGCCATGCACAATATAGTTTTTGTTCAAGAGGAACTCAGCAAGATAAGAACCGTCCTGTCCAGTAACACCAGTTATTAACGCCACTTTAGACATTTTTTCTCCAATTGGATGTGTGCATCTAATAAAGCTTTAAATTGTATTGGGCAAGGAACAAGTGATGTTCTACTTACTGCTGGGATGTAATTACATGAAAATCCAATTTTTATATGAATTAAACATGTTCGAAGCAATTTAGACTCAAATATTTATTGAATATAGACAAATTAGTGAATTTACCTCATAAATGTGACTCCCTATGCTATTTCCATCGATTCAATTTATTTTTTTCTTTCTACCTTTGGTAATCGGTGGTTATTGGTCCATTAAGAATCCTTGTTTTAAAAATTTTTTTTTACTCGGGGTTAGTGCTCTTTTTTATGTTTGGGGTGAAGCCTGGAATATTTTTGTCCTTTTGGGAGTTGTACTTTTGAATTACTCTCTAGCAATAAAAATGGAAAAAGCTTTGGGTAAACACCGAAAAATTCTTTTAAAATTTGGTGTAGGGTTTAATCTTTTACTTTTGATAGTGATTAAGTATAGCTCATTTATTGTAGAGACAATTGTCAGTTTTTTAAAAATATTTTCTTTTCAAGTTCCCAATCCAAAAATACAGATTCATCTACCTCTTGGGATTTCTTTTATTGTATTTCATGCAATTTCTTATTTGATAGATGTGTATAAAATAAAAATTCAAGCTGAAAAAAAATTACTACCTTGGCTTTATATTTTTTTCTTTTTCCTCATCAAATAGCTGGTCCTATCGTACGTTACAGTCATTTTGTATTGGACTCTGGAGCACGACTCATTAGTCGTAGTGATTTCTATATTGGAATTGAGAGATTTATCTTAGGACTTTCTAAAAAGGTGTTAATATCAAACTTTGTTGCTTATAGCGTGGACAAAATATTTGCGACACCTCCGACTCATTTATCTACAATTTTGGCTTGGTTAGGAGCTGTCAACTATACCCTTCAAATCTATTTTGATTTTTCAGGCTACTCAGACATGGCTATTGGCTTGGCACGGATGTTTGGATTTCATTTTCAAGAAAACTTTGATTTTCCTTATCGATCTCGTTCAGTAACTGAATTTTGGAGAAGATGGCATATTTCTCTTTCTAGTTGGTTTCGTGATTATTTGTACATACCACTAGGTGGAAATCGTTATTCCATTTCTAGAACTTATATAAATTTAATCATAGTATTTTTTCTTTGCGGATTATGGCATGGTGCTTGTTGGACATTTGTTGTATGGGGATTATGGCACGGTTTATTTTTAATAATTGAGCGCCTGGGTGTTGAAAAATATTTATCTAAGAACAATTGGTTGTCACACTTTTGGACTTTGGGAATTGTTGTTACTGGTTGGGTTTTTTTTCGATCTGAATCAGTTTCTTTTGCTTTATCGTTTATTAAATTGATGTTTTCATTTGAATCACAATCTGTAAATGCTTACCAAGCTTTTATTTTTAACACTGGGATTTTAGGAATGGTTTTAGGAATACTTTTTTGTACAGGGCATTTGGCTATATGTATCAAGAACTGTTTCAAAAAGGTTATGGGACTTTATGAAATTTTACTTCTTTTGATATTTATGCTTTCATTATCTCGGTTGGCAGGTGCTACTTTTAATCCCTTCATTTATTTTCGATTTTAAAAAATGAAAAAAACTGAACTATTTTTTATATTCATCTTTGTTTGTATAATTAGTACACCACTTGTTGCAATGCTATTTGGGCATAAAAATGAACTCATCACAGAGAATAGATTGCTCGCTGAAGCACCCCCTATTAAGAGTATTTTTAAGTCTAAATACTTGTTAAGGTTAGATAAATATTTAGAAGACAACTTCAGTTTTAGAACTGAATTGCTTAAGTTTAAAGAGTTGTTGACTGTTCAAATCGATGGCTATTCAAATGAAAATGTTCTGGAAGGTAGAGAAGGCTGGTTATTTTATCGAGGAGAAAATAATTTGCTAGATTATCAGAACGATCGTCCTTTTACCTCCGAAGAAGTTAAATTATGGGTTAAATATATTGAATTACAAATTATGAATGCTAAAAAAATAGGTGCTCAATTTTTATTTATGGTTACACCTAATGCACATACAATTTATGGAGATTCATATTTGCCAAAATGGATAAAGAAAAGGGGGAAAATTTCTCGTTTGGATCAACTTGCTAGCGCCTTACAAGAAGCAGAGATTGGTATTATAGATCCAAGAAAACGACTCCTTGCTGAAAAAAAAGATCATAAGCTTTATCATCAAACGGATACTCATTGGACTGAAATGGGAGCTTACTTTGGGTATATCGAATTGATGAAAGGATTAAGATTGATTCCCATTCCACTTTCTCATTTTTTTATTGCTGAAATGGAGGCGGGTCATTTAGACCTAACTGTCATGCTGGGACCTCTGCCAATAAAAGAAAAATTTCAAAAACTTATACCTAATTTTCAACGAAGAGCAAAGACCTTTACTGTTTTGAGGGGAGGTTTTTATGAAGACGTTATTTCAAAATGTGAATCTTGTGATGACTTAAGGGCAGTTGTTTTTAGAGACTCATTTATGAAAGATATGATCCCTTTTTTGAGTGAACACTTTAGGCGAGTTTACTACAGATGGACCTACCAGATTGATTGGGATCTCATAAAAAATGAAAACCCTAAAGTAATTGTTCAACAGCTTGTAGAAAGAGCACTTTTTAATTTGCCACCTCCAATAGTGAACTAATAACAATGGCGGCGGGTTAAGGGAATTAACTTGAAAGTCTCGAATGAGAAAATACTTTGTTGGTTAAAAAAAAGCCCAGAACCAGCCGAACTTTTATGAGCTACTAACTAAAGGATATTTATGACGTGTCCGTGGTGCAGCAATACACAATTGATTCTCATCATTTATCTCTGATCGTAACCAAAAACTTCTCAGTTATAGAGTGTCATTGTCAGATTTTACTCGCAAACGTTCACTCCCGCTTGAATACACCGCAGGACTTTTAATCTCGATGACGTTTAACCGTAACGGGAATGGATACTATATCTCATCACAAAATTATTTTCGAAGTTTGAATTCTAAAGTACAACAGAAATGGTGGTAGATACCGTAGTTGAAGAAGACAAAATTAATCTGGAAAATAAGTTGGCAAATTTCAAAAACGCTACCGAAGTTATCAGTTGAAATATATTTGCAATTATTGACCGCTAGATTACAAATCAAAGTACGCAAGAATTGGCAAATCAAATTCTGCGCGGAGTCTGTGCGGTCAAATAAAAGCGTCGACCAGGGCGAAATTATCCAAGACTTTCTGTGCAACCCATCAAATCATGTAACCACAAAAAGTTTGCAAAAATTCGTGCTTTCCATGAGAAGAAAAAAGCCTAACCTTCCGCCATTGGAACTAATGACTGTTTTTTCGAGTATATATTTTTATTTCCTTTGAGCTCAAGTTGGCTTCAAGCTTAAAAGTGTTTCCTTTGTGATCAATTAAATTATCTTTATTTATCCATCCTATTTCTTCTTTTGGATTTATAAAATCGCAGATGTGGTCAAAAAATATAACGATAGTGCTCACAAGAGAATTTTCACCCGAATAAAACTCTTCATAGGATGGTAACATTGCCAACTTACGACTCCCTGTTATCAACGTAGCAGCAGATTTATTTGAGAGTACCAATTCTTCGTCGTAAAAAAAATGATTTGCAATTGGCAGTCTGGGTTCAGTAAGAGTCCAACTTTCTTTGTTGACGACAAAGATCACCAATTTAATAACGACTATCAGAGATAGTAAAAATACAGACGTTGGGATGATACTGTTTTTAATTCTAAGCTTCAATGTTAAGGGAATGAAAGGACCAATCCAATCAGCTAATACCAATTGAGATGTTAAAATAAAAATTGGATATGAATATATTAAGTAGCGATTATCATAAGCTACTGATGAAGAGTATAATATTACAGGAAAAATAAATCCAAAAGCTGCAATAATCCAGAAAAACTTAAGTTGATTTGAAATATTTTTTTTATATAAAATACAGAAAGAAATTAAAAATGAAAAAAGAATAAAATCTGCAGAATATATTTCATTTAAAATACGAAATAGCTCTCTTAAATAGGAATTGAGACTAATTTTTGATACTGAATCTACAAACCAATTCCAATAAAAGTTCTTTGAGGTGTTATTTATTTCCTGAGCTTGTAGCAACAAAGTATTAGAAAAAAATTGAAACAAATAAAATACCATAATAGGAAAGGTAATTATTAATAAGTAGTTCAATTGATTCCCCTTAGACTTTTTGGAAAGTAGGTAACCAGCTGCAATCCAAAATGGAAGAATAAAAAAGCTTTGTGCCCTAAACACGAATGACAAACCAAGAAAGAGAGCGGCAAACCATAGGCGGTGTAGTTTTTCACTCGTAGAAAAGTACAAGCACCCCATAATACATGACCAACAAATGGGATCAGTAAGTGGTCTGCCTAAATAAGAAAGCATCATTTTGTTCATTATGAGTGTGAAGGTAGACACTACAGCAAATTCAATATTTGTCATGAAATGACAAAATAAAAAAAAGAAAAAGATACCAAAGCTGGCTGAAAGAATACTAATCCAAGAAGCTCGTTTAGGAAAAATTGAACTTCCCTCTAATGAAACTAGATAACTTAAAATTGACCATGCTTTGCTGGGGTAGGCTCTTATGTTAGGGGTGTAGTTTTTTTGTTCTTTTTGAAATTTTTTATAGGGATTTATAGAAACAAAAGTAAATTCCTCTTTATTTTTTAATAAACTATATCCATTAGTAATATAATTATAACCGTCACACTTATCAATAAAGTCGCGCTTTAGAGTGTACATACCAAGAGTCATAAAATAACAGATTGAGAAAAATGTAGCTAAGAAAAGAGGATTCTTTATCACTTTGTACGTTATCACAATTCATTCTCTTTTTTTTCAGAAAGATAAGAACCATGTACCTCTTTTTGTTTCATTTGGCCTCAAGTCCGGGATTGTTCCGCTTGGTCATTAGGGTTTAACAGCTGGGCTCCCCAGTATTACCCTGGAAAACAAATCTTTCGGGAGTTATATCAAGAAAGGAGCATAACATAAATATGACAAGGTATTAAAGTAACTTAATTAAGCAAGGAAATTTTAAGTAACCTGGCTTCTTAAATATAGAGTTTCTATTCGCAAATCGAATGATTTAAAAAATGGAATTTGAATCTCTCGTCCAGATGCGTTCACCTCTATAGGTGGTGCATAAAATAATTAACCGGTCAAACTCAATTCTAACGACAGTCGGTACAAGACCCTCGAATCCCTCTTTTGATAATGTTCTGGTAGAGAGCTCAAGTCAGACTCAAATTTACTTACTTTCTAAGCAGATTTTGCGTGAGCCAGTGGCTGAGTGACAGAAAAAAACTGAGTCAAAGCCCAAGAGAAAATCCAAATGTGGTTGACTTCGGCATCAATAAAATTGGCCTCGGTTAAGCCGCCAATCAAAAGATAGACTTGAGCCAGGAAAAGGGCCCAACCCCATGGGGAGGTTTTAGTCAATTGAAAGGATTTGATGAGAAAATATCCTGCAATGAACAAAAATAAAATAAGTGCTGGTAGTCCAGCGCCTGCGGCCCATTGCAGATAAATGTTGTGTGCATGGGAAACAAAGGACTCTTGAATATTTATTTTTTTGTAGTATTCAGGCAAGAACTGTTCCGTTTGAAAAAGGCCAACCCCTAGGAAGGGATGTTCAGCAATCATTTTTGTATAAGCTTGCCATAGATGGTACCGAATTTGGCTGCTTTCATCCAGTTGACCATGTAAGAGTTCAGAAATTCTGCGATAGGCAGATTCTGATTTCATCACAAGAGCACCAAAAGAAATTCCCGACAAAATAAAAAATGGAATAATCAGGCGTCGTTGAGCAAAGAGGAAATAAAGAAAAAGTGTTAAAAGAATTCCAATCCAAGCACCCCGGGACGCAGCTACTAAAACTCCCAAAACTCCAAAAATAGCAGAAACATAAAACCAAGTTTTATTTTTAAGTTTCAGTGCTGCAAAGGTACAAATAAAAGCGGAAGCTCCGATGCAATAAGCATAGGTCAGAGACATGGAAAAAAAACCGGTGGGTCTCCAGGTTCCATCGCCCATGGATCCCCCCGTTTTGGAGTGAAGGCCAATTAAATCAACTCCCGTAAGGAATTGAAGAAAACCATAGCTACTAGTGGTAATCATAAGAATAATCCAGACCTTTATGAGGCGAGTCTCAAAGTTTTCTGACCAAACAGAGTTGAGACACCAGGTGAAAGACCAAAGCAAAAGGATCCATTTAAAGAATCCAAACTGGAACATAAACGGCTTTAAGTTAGGATTTACTAACAGAGAAAAGCCTGCCCAAATTGCTAAACTAATTAATGGTATCCACAGAGGGAAATCAGAAGGACTAAATTTTTTAAAATTAGGATGCCCTAGTTTAAGACAAACAGTGAGCAAGCAAATGGACCATGCAAAAATCTCCATCAGAGCTATGGAGGAGTGCAAAGCAAGAACAAATAAGAAAGTAAGAACGGTCAATAACATTTTCATTTTATGATGAAACCCTTGCATTAAATTTTTGGAAAATCAACATGAGTTTTTAAATGTCCAATGTGAGCTCATGGGTCCATGAAAGTTCAGGGGTTCATCAAAGTGACTCAGACTGGGGTTGAACTCTTACTGTTAAAAAGTAAAAGTGTAACTTAACTCCATAGGTGTGTCTCGTGTGGAGAAACGATCCCGCTCATCCAGTAGATTTGGCAAATTTTTTAAGGAACTTTCATGGTGACGATGGGCATAGCGACGATGCGGTTCCACTGCGGTTTGGTAGGTAGTATAGCCCGTTCCAATAATGACACCTACAGCAGCACCAACAGCGATATTGGGGAGTTTATCCTGCGGACGAGAATAAAAACTTAATGTGCTTAAACCCAATACGGCTCCTGCGAGTCCTGCAAAAATAATAGTAGCAATTTGCTTTCTGGGTCCAGAAACTGGGCGCCCTGCAGAGGGCTCTTCAGCAAAAGCTCTTGAGGGGATTGTACTTATAAGAAAACAATAGGCAATGATTGTTAGGGTTATTTTTCTTCCCAAGGTGTTCCTCCATCTTCAAGAATTGTAAATCCTAGCATTTTTATCTTTGTTTGTACTAATTTTACCTCAATAAAGCTTACTAAACTATTTGGGGAGCCTTTTAAAAGTTGGTTTTGGAATTGATATAAATCGCTCTCGTTACCTTGAGCTAAAATTTCAACACGACCATCCAGCAAATTGCGGGTCCACCCAAGTAGAGGGAATTTTTGGGCACAACTTTTTACAAAAATACGAAAACCAACCCCTTGAACTTTGCCAGAAATCAAATAGTGTTTTTGTTGTAGCAACTTTTGCTCCTTAATTGGAATAAATAAAAAGTACCAAGGGGGAAAATGAAATGGATTTTTTGCCTGCAGAATTTATTGCCAATAAACGACAGGGGAAAACCCATACACAAATTGAAATAAAAAGTTTTATTGGTCAATTTGCAACTGGAAAGATTCCAGACTATCAAGTTGCGGCCTGGTTGATGGCGGCTTACCTCAATGGATTAAGTTCTGATGAAACCCTGTGGATAACTGAAAGTATGCTTCATTCAGGAGAAGTCCTAAGTTTTGGGGACTTAGATCCAGCTCCTGTGGATAAGCATTCCACAGGAGGAGTGGGGGATAAAACAAGTTTAATTCTAGCCCCGCTGTTAGCTGCGGCTGGTGGTTATACCCCCATGATGGCGGGTCGAGGATTGGGCCACACTGGGGGAACATTGGATAAACTGGAAGCGATTCCTGGCTTCAAAGTACAGATGGAGCTCGAACAATTTAAATCAATTGTTCGCAAAGTCGGTGCAGCTATTATTGGTCAAAGTAGGTCTATATGTCCTGCTGATTTAAAGTTGTATGCTTTGCGCGATGTGACCGCCACTGTGGATTCAATTCCCTTGATTTGTGCCTCTATTATGTCCAAAAAAATTGCGGAAGGTATTGGTGGATTAGTTCTGGATGTTAAGTTTGGTTCAGGTGCCTTTATGAAGACAAAAGCAAAGGCACAGGATCTGGCGCAGCAGTTGGTATATATAGGTCAGAAGTATGGAATTAACACCGTAACCCTTTTAACAGATATGAATCAGCCCTTGGGTTCCTATGTGGGCAATGCCCTTGAGGTCAAAGAATGTATGGATATTATGTCCAATATTAAAATGGTGGAAAATGGTGTCGAGCTTTATGCGGATACACTTGACCTCACCTTGGAATTAGCTGGGAACATGTTGGTGCTTTCAAAAATATGTCCCAGTGTGGAAGAAGGAAAAAAAGTAGGGCGAAAATTATTGGAATCAGGAAAAGTTATGGAAAAGTTCATGGAAATGACTTACGCGCAAGGGGCCGTTACTAAATGGCAGTTGCCAGAGGCAAAGTGTAAAGAAGAATACTTGTCCCCAGTAGAGGGGCAACTTTTAACCATGGATTGTGAGCAAATTGGACTTGCTGGAATTGAATTGGGAGCAGGCCGGAAGAAAATTGAAGATAAAATTGATCCTACTGCGGGGTTTTGTATGAAAGTAAAGTTAGGGCAGAAGGTTCAAAAGGGGCAACCTTTAATGCAGATTTATGGAAATCGCTCGGACTTATTCCCTCAAGTTAAAAAAAGGTTGGATAACGTTTTCAAGATTGGAAATCCCCTTAGAGTAGCCAATGAATAAATCTTCAAGTTTCTTTTGCAGCCAATAACCGGAGCTTCTCAGAACAAGCTCTTATATTTTATTTATCATTGCACATATGCATATAAAGGTGAATTAAATGGAAGAATTAATAAAAACTCATTTTGAAGAAACAATTTCTCTAATACACAAGAAGTTTTCATTGCGTCCCAAAATAGCCATCACATTAGGGTCAGGATTATCTTCATTTGCTGATCAATTAGTGGGGGCGCAGTTTTTAAAGTACAATCAAATCCCTCATTTCATGCCGACAACTGTTTCTGGCCATGAAGGTCAACTTGTCTGTGGATATTTGGATGAGGTTCCGGTTTATTTATTACAAGGCAGAACCCATTACTACGAAGGTCACGAGTTAAGTCGTGTTGTGTATCCAACTCAAGTTATGGCTCAACTAGGGGTCAAAATACTCCTTTTAACCAATGCCTCAGGGGGATTAAATCCGAATATGAAACCTGGGGATTTCATGGTTATTAAAGACCACATCAATCTGGTGGGAGCCAATCCTTTGCGTGGGCCCAACCTTGGATTTTTAGGACCTCGATTTCCTGATATGAGTGAGCCCTATCAACAAACATTAAGAGATGTTTTAAAAAATATCTTAGTTGAGTTGAATTTAGGATTTTCTGAAGGAGTTTACTGTGGGGTGGCCGGGCCTAGTTATGAAACAGCTGCTGAAGTCAGGTTTTTACAAATGATAGGTGGGCATGCTGTCGGTATGAGTACAGTTGCGGAAAATATAGCAGCAAGGCACTCGGGGTTATTGGTAGCTGGTTTGTGTTGTATTACAAATTTGGCAACGGGACTTACAACCCAGTTAGTGACTCATGAAGAGGTTAAAGAAAACGCAAAAAAAGCTGAAAATAACGTGGCTCAAGTGATTAAAAAGTTCGTTTTCAATATCAACAGATTAAACTTAACTCAAATATGAAAAAAAATTAAACCTCAATTTCAACCTACTTTTTTTAAACCGCAATGTTTCAATGTATTGAGGGGGGTGATGGAGCGCTTGGTAGTTTAATCCTTCGGATAGTAGTACAATACAATAGCTTCCGCCGCCTCGGATGCCCCAATACCACAAACGAGACCAATTGCTATCCCTACAAGGCCCTGAGTCCATAATATGGGGTACTCAAGAAAATTATAAAATGTGTACCCTGTTAAGCCATAGACAAAAGGATTATTAATATATTCCATGTAAGCCCTTGTAAAATCCTCTTTAAATTCCGCAATAATACCATTTGGAGTAGCCGGTTGTTGAAAGTACCCTGAATTTATTCCATAGGCTGCTCCTAAAATGCCAGATAATACACAGGCTACACCTACAAAAAAAACTCCGCCGAGTAATGCGACTTGAGGATTACCAGCGGTTGCACGATTTGAAATGTTTTCAACCAGTGCTAACTCATCAACACCACATTCAGGTAAACCGGGAACCATTGGCGTAGTCTCTGGATTGATATGAACAAATGGAGGAGTATTCTTAGGGGTTAGTCCAAATCGGCAGACAGCACCGCCTCGAACAAGAATTCCTCCTACAACTGCAGGGGTACTTGAAATTGAACCAGCATTGGGTGGTTTTAGTTGATTAATTGTTGAATCGGAAACTTTAGGGAAGGAAAGTAAGGTAACTATAACAAAGGTAAACGCTTTTTTTAGATTCTTATATTTCATTAGTGATGACTCCAAAAATTTTTGAGGCCACTTTAATGGATATTGAACAAAAAAACAAAAAAAGATAATTCCAGAGTAAAAATTATATCAATTTTTGTTTGGTTGGATGATTTTTTGGTTTCTTAAAAAAGGCTGTATAAGTGTTCGTGCTTAAGAAAATAAGATCCCGTCATAAAGGGTTTATTATCTAAATAGTTTGATCTTTTCTAAAGTGAATATCAGTGAATACCGTGTTTTTATAAAAAGATTCCTCTTTTACACTCAAACCAACGCTTCGATCTCAAGTCAGTTACCAGTTGAGATTTCCATGACAAAAAGAAGAAAGAGCGGGATTTTTTTCGAATATTTTTACGACCGGGAACTTTTTTCATACTTTATACCCTCTGCGGAACCATTGGGCCACAATGAAACTGTGGAAGCTGAACTAAAAATTTTTTGTTTTTTAGAATTTGAAAATAAAGTTTTTTATTTGTTTCTTTACTGAGAAAATCAAAAAAACTTAATTATTTTAAGGAGTCACAAGATTTAAACTTCTCCTTAAAATTTGACTTTGAGTTAAAAAAAATCCAATTCAACATCAGAATACATGAAAATCAACTGGAGAGAGGAAGTTGGCGCACTCTTTGCTTATGTATTATATGCCGCACATTGAGCTGATGAATGTGGGCTGATTTTTTAAGTCTTAGTGATGGGCGCTTTCCCCCTCCCCCCCTCGAAGGTATAGAGAACTGCAAAGTACTCTTTAAGTTCGTCACTAAGGCTTAAATAACTAGCCGCTTTATAATATTGATCATTTTGGTCGCGCCAAACAGAATTAATTACAATTACAATTCAAATATAAAAATCAATCTTCTGCTTGTGATTTCCGTTCGAAATCTTATTTAGAAGCCTCTTTGGGATCATCAAGCATTTGTCTAAGGGTACTTGCTGGTAGAGTGGGATTGGTTTTTCTTTGTACTGTAAAAGTGAATTTTGCACCACCTCCACTAGTACTACTATCACTTAAAGCTGTTCCATTAGGGGATGGGTCGGGTTTAAAATGACATGTAAAGGACATATCACCTCTTCCGCTATTAAATATAAGTTCCGCTGAATGAATTTGCGAAGCATAGTTTAATTTTTGCTTTTCTTGCTCAGGCTTACTTGAATTTTGAGGATATTCACCCGCCACTTGGATTTGTTGTGGCGCCACCTCTTGTGAAGGGCTTACGTCGGTAGACAGTCTCTCCTTAGTGAGAGCGCCATAAAATAAGGTGTAATTTGGTGTTGTCGCCCCCTCAGGAGCACTTTCTATAGCTAGAACTTCAAAATAACTTGGACCATAGGCGACGGCCCAAGACCTGAGGGATAATTTGCTCAGGAAAGGAGCTTTTTTGGGTCTTTGGGTGGCGCGCCCGCTGAGTAAAAGGTCATTGGCATAAACTGTATTTGTAATCATTTTGATGAAAGCGCGAGCGGATTGACTGGGGAACGTATTTTTACGTTCATGTTCCAGACGAAGTAGGGAATCATTCTTTCTACTGTCATCAAGGCTGGGGGGATCCTCGTTGAAGAGATGATAGGTGGCGGTGTTCATCACAATATGTGCATCGCCGTTCCCATCATAAGCAACTCGGTGAACTAAATAGACAGTGGCACACTTTTTTGCGTCTTTCATTTGATCCAATTGCAATACAACGTTGTAACAAGAGTGTCCATCGTTAGGAAAAATGGGTCTTGCTATTGTTATGGTGGTACCCCCGCTGCCGTTATTACTATGGCTCGGGACGGAATCACTGTCCACACACAAAGCCTTCGCTTTAAAAGTATACGAAGAGCTGTTTGTTTGGGTTAGAGTTATAATGCGGGAATTTCTATTTTTACCAGCAGAAAAACTACCTGTAAAATTTATTGAAAGCTCGGAGGCTTGTGATTGGAATCGAACTTCGGCGGAGAGATTATTGGCTGAAACTTGTAAATTCACTGCAGAAATTGCTCCCGCTAGTTTTTTGCTAGCAACGAAGAAATTTTTGGAGGCGTTTTGTTGAGCCCCGTTTTGTCCAGAATTTCCTTGCAGCGAGTTTACTTTTTCAACGAGGACGCTCATGACCGAGTCATTCTGTGCGTCTGTAAAAAAGCGACCCTCAGTTTCCGCTCCTGTGATGATAGGTAACCCTTCTTGGTAAGTAGTGTTAGGACCCGCTGCATAACCTATTCCAGGGGCGGTGGAGGCAGCGTCTGCATAGGGTCTATAAATGGGCGTGGTTTCAACCGCATAACCTTTTTGTGGGTCTGAACTTTTTGGATCTGATTCGGAATCATCAACTTCGTCCAAATCCTCGCCCCTGTGAATAGGAATTGGAACCTTTCGTTGTTCATAATAAGGGGGAGTTCTTGGTCTGACCCTTCGGTGACTTTGGGGGGGGAGATTTCTATCCAATGGTCTTAGCTGACGCCGATCTTGGATATATTGTTGTGGAGATGTAAGTGTTGAATTGCTCTTGGAGTCGCCACTGTCTTTTTGACATGCAATTAAACTCATTGTCATAAATATGATGACAAAGCAAAGTCTCATTTTAGAGCAAAAATATTTAATCATGAGTCTAATCCTACCTATTTTTATACTTTATAAAGCAAGTCCAGGGCCATTGCTCAAATGCGTTGGGGGAGATTAAGAGGGGATCTATTTCTTTATCGAGAGGGAGTTGGCTTCGTCTTTAATGACAATTTTTGTACCTGTGTCAAAAAAAGACACCCAAAAATTAATATATGTTGTTTACAAAAATGGACAAATTTGTGCTTTACAAAGCAAATATTAAATTTGGTTTAAGGAGTTTTTAAAGAGAGCTCTTTTGTTTCATACAGTTAGAGCTTTCGTTTATTGGGATAAAATAATTTGTATTTATTTCAAAATAACTCACTTGAAAATGGTTTGATGTTTGCTTGGGATTTAGTGTGGCGAGGGAGCTCATCCCACATTGAACATTAAAAAATTTTACTCATTGTAGTCATTAGTGCTTAGCGCAGAATTTCCGATCCAAATCTAATTAAAAAAGTTTTTCAAATTTTTTTCGCCTTTTTCAAGAATTATTTTACGGAAATCAGGATGATAAAAAAATGATAAAAATGAAGAGGAGACAATTTAAATGGCAATAAAAATAAATTTATTACCAAAAAAAAATAATTCTAAATTTAAAATAAAACTTCTTGTGGTGTTGGGGTTTATTTCTGTGCTCCTATTGAGCGTTTTTGGATGTGAAAAAAACCGCAAGGGTTCTTCAGACGAAGGCGAGAAAAGTATTTATAATCAGGCCCGTGCAGCCTACGATAAATGTGTGAATCGAGCCATATTGAGATCTTGTGTTGCAGATACCGATTATCGGTTTACTAACACATGTATCAGCAATCCAGAAGAATCAAGAGTTAAAAGTTCAATTATTTTTTGTATGAAAGTATATTCTAATCCAATAAGATCGATATATTTCCAATGTGTTATGAGAAATAATTTGTCGTTTAATTTTAATTATTGCTCGAGAGAGAGGTTTTTGAGTGAGTACTTTAATGGGTACCTTTCTACCTTTCGTGGGGAGCAAATTGAAGCTTTAATAGATCAATTTAATCAGGTCCAATACGGTGGTGTTTACCGGTGGCGGGCGAGTGAGGTGAGGGCCAGCGGCCCCCTCTAGAAGTTTAAATTTACGCTAACTGATAACCCATCGCTGGCTCAGGATTCGCTTTTAAAATGAGTCATGAGTTTTTTGGCGTGATCTATTTTTTCGGGGGGAACATAAAGGCGATCGATGCAGCGAATTTCTTGGTACTTTGCAAAAATTTGAGTCCCTTGTTGTAAGGGCACGGCCACTGACTGGGGGTCATATTCATCTACTAAAAATATAGTAGGTGCTTGATCCAAAGTGGGATTGCTGTGGTATTTACTTAGTCTGGCTTGAGAACTGGAGTGAATTACAGAAATTCCATTTTGTTCCAAATATTTTTTAAGTAAATGGGTGCGATTCGTAGGTTCGGTAAAGTGTAATTCAAAAAGTCGGTGAAAGGGACGTCGCTCGACCAGTCTTTTTGCCCACTCATTGCTAACAGATCTTAGATGTTCATAAAGAGCGTAGTCTGTACATCTGACGTACGCCTCTATATCTGCGGGTAAAAAAAACTCACACTCAGGTGAGGTCAGATAGCGAATTAATAACTCTTCGTAGATTATGGCTTTGTGATGAAAGTAAACCATTAAATGCATGTGATGGCGAGCCAAAATGAAATCATCAAATGTGTAGAGCGCTCGTCGATTCAAGGCAAGGTGAACCTTATCTCCCTCAATATGGGAAGTAAGATTGGAAAGCAACCAACTTAACTCCACACGGCCGTAGTTTGTTCCACAAAAATAGGCGTCTCGCTCGAGGTAATCCATACGATCCACATCCATTTCAGAACTCACCAATTGACTTAAGAGTGTGCGAAAGTCCAAACCATGATCTTTAAAAAAGTCGTCAGGCGAGGGGAGATTGCGATCGATTAAACACGAAATGTGGATTGGAGAAATATCTGAAAATTGAGCACGTAAGCATTCAGTTAATGAGGAATTGCTGATAAATTTTAAGGTGTAGTCCTCGTGATTGGCCTTTCTTTGAATCAATTGATGGGATGATTTTTCCTGAGATGGACCAAACAGTAAGTTGTGCAGTTCTGGCATCACTTCTTCGGTGGCGTGGGATAGAGGTCCGTGACCAATATCATGTAAAAATGCCGCTAGGCGAACAATTGTTTTAAACCTTTTTTTGACACTGTTTTTAGAAAATTTCCATTTTTTAAAAATTTGATCAAAAGCAATTCCAGCTAAATGGGCTACGCCTACGGAGTGCAAAAACCGATTGTGGGTGGCTCCTGGGAAACTAAATTCGGCAAAACCCAGTTGTTTGATAGACCTTAATCTTTGATAGGTGGGATGATCTAAAAGTTTGGCTTCCGCCGCACTAATATCAATAGAACCGTGAATGGGATCTCTTAACTGCATAGGACTCTAAGCTTTATTCGATGATATAGCTGGGCGTCAAAGTGAAAGTTGGAATTGTTAAATGTCTCTTGGCAGAGTTAACGTGAATTTCATTTAAGACCATTGCCATGGGAGCTCTTAATGAAACAATACTTAACATTATTAAATCAAGTTCTTGAATCTGGAGTTCAAAAAAAGGACAGAACTGGGATTGGAACTCAAAGCCTTTTCGGTTACCAGATGCGTTTTGACTTAAATCAAGGCCTTCCCTTATTAACCACAAAAAAAATCCACGTCAAAAGTGTGATCTATGAGTTACTTTGGTTTTTAAGTGGAAATACCAATATAAAATATTTAAATGACAACCAAGTTCGTATTTGGAATGAGTGGGCCACAGAATCTGGGGACCTAGGTCCTATTTATGGAAAGCAATGGCGGACTTGGGCTACAGCTCAAGGTGAAACTATCGATCAAATCAGTGATGTGATTCAAAAAATAAAACAGAATCCCGATAGCAGGAGGCTTATCGTCAATGCGTGGAATCCAGCGGATCTGCCCGATGAGGGTCTTTCGCCTCAGCAGAATGTCCATTTGGGTAAAATGGCATTGGCTCCTTGTCATACTTTTTTTCAATTTTATGTTTCTAACAATAAGTTATCCATGATGCTCTACCAAAGAAGCTGCGATGTATTTTTAGGATTAGGTTTTAATTTGCCATCCTACGCCATTTTAACCCATATGGTGGCGCAACAGTGTGGACTGGGAGTTGGAGATTTTATTTGGACAGGTGGAGATGTTCATCTTTACCAAAATCATCTTTCCCAAGCCCAACTGCAGCTTTCTCGTACCCCCATGCCTCTACCTAAGTTGAGAATAAATCGCCGACCTGCGACTTTATTTGATTATGAATATGAGGATTTTGAGATCATTGACTATAACCCCCATCCCTTAATTAGGGCTGAAGTGGCGGTGTAAAATGTCTATTATAATTTCTCATATCGTGGCAGCAGCAGAAAATGATGTTATTGGAACTCAAAATCAATTGCCCTGGGACATTCCAGAAGACACTCGATTTTTTAGGGAAAAAACAAAAGGCCACGCAATTATTATGGGTCGAAAAACTTATGATTCTCTAGGTGAACCCCTTCCCCAGCGCCTGAATGTGGTTGTTACAAGACAAACAAATTTCACTGCCCCAGGGATTTATGTAGTCAAAACAATTCAAGAGGGTCTTGATTTTTGTAAAACTAAAACAGCAATTTATGGAGAAGAAATATTTATTATTGGGGGTGGAGAAATTTATCAACAGTCTATGGATGTTGTAGACGTTATTTATTTAACCCGAATTCACGCCCACTTCCCAGGGGATGCCATATATCCTAAGGTTGATGATAAATATTTTTCATTGATTGAAAGTCGTCCCTGCTCTGGCTCACCAGCCTATACGTTTTTAACCTATCATCGCAAAGCCAAGACAAAAGTTTAGAATTTTTTTTTTTGCTAAAGCCTCATCATGAGACACCGAAGAGTTCATTGTAAATAAACAGCCCCCACCATCCCAACATGGGATGGCAAGCATCTAGGATTGATGCCTGATTCTCAAGGAGGAGGACAAATGGGTTTGCGAATAAATACCAACACGGCTTCATTAAATGCCCAAAGAAATTTAATGGGTACTAAGCTTGGGTTGGATAAAAACCTAGAGCGATTATCATCAGGATTTCGTATCAACCGTGCGGGAGATGATGCCGCCGGATTGGCGATCTCTGAAAACCTTAGAGCTCAAATTCGGGGAATGAAACAGGCCTCCAGAAATGCTCAAGATGGAGTTTCTCTGGTTCAGGTGGCGGAGGGTGGACTGAATGAAATTAGTTCCATTCTCATAAGATTAAGAGAATTGGCCGTTCAAGCAGCGAGTGATACCATCGGGAATGTGGAAAGACAGTTCCTTAATGTGGAATACGATCAATTAGTTTCGGAGATTGACCGGATTGCCAATGGAACGGAGTTTAATGGAACGCAATTACTCAGTGGCACAGGGTCTGTATTGGATTTCCAGGTGGGGACACGAAACGACCCTAATATTGATCGACTGTCTTTTGATGCTTCAAAGGCAGATGCAAATTCTGCGGCTTTAGGTGTGAATTTAACCAGTGTGGCAGATAAAGCATCAGCTCAGAATAGTTTGTCAGCCATAGATCAAGCTATTGTAGGAGTCAGTGCTATGAGAGCTGATTTTGGAGCCATCCAGAATAGATTGCAGTCAACCATTGGGAACTTAGCGGTTTCCTTGGAAAACTTATCGGCGGCTAACAGTCGTATTCGAGATGTGGATGTGGCTGAGGAAACTGCAGAATTAACACGGAATAATATACTGCTCAATGCGGGAACGTCGGTTCTGGCTCAGGCCAATCAATCGGCGCAAACAGCACTTGGGTTACTTAATAAGACTTTCTCTTAGGTGATGGGCGACATGATTCAAAAGATCGTGTCGTGATTGGTTCAAGCCTTTAGCTCACCTTTTATGCCTTGGTTTAAATGTTTCCTGCGTTTTCAAGGCAAGCGTTTTTTTCGCTTGCCTTGATTTTTGCACCATTATTTAATGGTTAAAAGTTTCTATCTCTAAGGCAAGAGTTTACTTTGAGATTCCTAATACCTTTTTAATTTCACTTGTAATTAAACTTGTTTTATTTTCATTTGGTTTGAATTTTATCTGATGTTTTAATAATTGTTTTTTATATTCGGATTGGGATAGTAGCTCTAAAGAATGCTTCAGGATGACTTCTTCAACTCTATTTCTTTTATTTATAATTTTCGCCAATTTTAAAGCAGTGATTTGTTCCATGTACAACTGTTGATCATAATTTGCGGGTAAGGCCAAGACTGGGCAGGCCTCTGCAAGAGCCATCTGTGTGCTCATGCTGCCACCATTTCCAATAAACAACGATGATTTTTTTAAAACTTCTCCGCTGGGTAGGTATTCCCCCACATATAAATGCTTTTTTTCAATGAAAGGGTTTGTGGGTTGAATCTGGGAAATCACCACTGACAAGTCCTGTTTTAGTAATTGATCCGTTATTTTGTTTAAATTAAGTTGGGGTCCAGAACTGCCTAAATTAATATAAACTACAGGCTTTGTTTCTTCTTTAAAAGAAGCCCACCAAGAAGGCAGATTCAATTTGGGCTCCCAAAAAATCGGACCAATAAAAAGCTCTTTTTCTAATTTATTGATGCGGGCCGAGGGATGATCGGGCACTAAAATACGATCCCCATCTGTGTAGGCAGAAGTCAAACTTGGAGAAAAATTTTTAATGCCAAAATGTTGAGCCGCGGCCTTGAAGGCATAGGCTGCATAGCGGAAAACGCATTTTTGGACCGATCGAACTAAAAACTTTGGTAGGTAGGGTAAAGCCCCTAAATCTGGAATGGGATAGTGGGAGTAAAAGTCAGGCAGCCAGTGGGCATTGGTTATACTAAAGTAGGGAATTTTTTTGTATTTAGAACTTATAGATAAACTGATTCTGAAATCCCCAATCACAATGTCCGGTTTAATTTTTTCTAACAAACTCAAATCGTCCTGTACAAGAGAGATGATTTCATTCTCGTTGTACGGAAATTTTCCCGCCTCTACTTTTTGACGAAAAGAACTGGAGCTGGGGGATTTTATTTGATGAAAATAAATTGATTGGTTTGAGTCAGATGAAACAAGAAATTGGTAGCGCGGATCCACTGCCATGTGGATGTCAAAAAGTTTTGTAGGTAATTTTTGAGCCAGAGCAAGAGGGCGTGCCACATGGGCTAAGGTCACAGCTTCACCCATAAAGAGAATTTTAATTTTGGAAGATGGAATGTTCATATAATCCTAATGTAGCTTAGATAAAAAAACTCGCAAAGCCACAAATGTCGAGAAGAGGTTAAAAACTAGACTTATTTATAACAAACCTGTACCGAGAAGAGACAATGAATAGAAGTTAATAAAAATTGTTAACTTTTTAGAACCGGACATAGAATTTGTTCGTAGCCAATGGGATGGCGCACATCATGGATGATGAGTTCACAGGGAGGAGACCATGGCTCTTCGTATATCCACTAATGTGGCGTCTTTAAACGCGCAAAAAAATCTTGCTGGTACTCATAGACAGTTGGATACGTCCTTAGCTCGATTGAGTTCGGGATTTCGTATAAACCAGGCGGCTGATGATGCGGCGGGCTTGGCTATCAGTGAAAATTTAAAAGGTCAAATTCGTGGGCTCAGGCAAGCCAGTCGAAATGCTGAAGATGGGGTTTCTTTAGTACAAGTGGCTGAAGGGGGTCTTAATGAAGTTTCTGCAATGTTGATAAGACTTCGTGAGCTGGCGATTCAGGCTTCTTCCGATACCATAGGAGATGTGGAAAGAAAATTTTTGGATGTGGAGTATCAACAACTCAAGTCTGAAATTCAACGCATATCAGAAGTGACCCAATTTAATGGAAGAGATTTGCTGAATGGAACGGGTGGAATCATTGATATACAAGTGGGAGTGCATAATGACGCGTTTAAAGATCGTATTTCCTTTAACAGTTCTGCAGCAAACTCTACCTTAGAGTCTTTAAGTTTAACGGCGGAGTCTTTGGCGACAAAGGAAATGGCTCAAAATAGTATTGGCGTGGTTGATACTGCTATGACAGCCGTCAATGCTATGAGAGCCAATTTCGGGGCACTTCAAAATAGGTTGAACTCAACAATAAACAATTTATCTATATCCCACGAAAATCTTTCTGCGGCTAATTCTCGGATTCGGGATACGGATATTGCAGAAGAGACGGCAGAGATGACTCGAAATAGTATTTTATTGCAAGCTGGGGTTTCGGTTCTAGGACAAGCGAATGCGGCCCAACAAGTGGCTTTAAAATTATTAGGTTAGAGCCGACTCGGAGATGCTGCTGACAAAGTGCCTCACTGGCAATTAGAAATAAATTTATTTTTTAATGAGCCTGCAGATTTGCTTCAGGTTCTTAACTCCAAGGAAGGGGATTTTTATGAACTTATCAACTTTACTTGCCATTATTGTTCTTGGGATTTTTTCAATTTTTCAAATGGGTTGTTCTAGTTACCGACCCATTTTGGATGAAAATGATACTTATTTAAGAAATGGATCCCAGCAAGCCGAAAAAGATATTGATGAATGTGTGGCTAAAGCAGATCGATATTTAGAGCAACATAAAAAAGATCGTATGGCTAAGGCTGCAGGTCGGGGAGCTGCTACAGGAGCTATTTTAGGCGGTGTTTTGGGTGCCATCACTGGAGGGGGATTACGGTCTGCGGTGGGTGGAGCTGCGGTGGGTGGAGTGGTTGGCGCAGGTGCAGGTGCGGGAAAAGAAGCTGCTAAGGATAATCTTTCACCAGATGAAATGAAAAATAATTACGTCACCCGATGTTTGAACCGGAAAAACTATGATGTTATCGGGTGGAAATAAAAAAAATTAATCCTCATGTATTTGTGAGACCTTGTGTATAGCGGGCACCAACCGGTGTGGATTGGATTTCATAAATTTTCCAATGATGATGCGTCAATTAGAGCTCTAAATCTTTTGCTAGGATTTTTTGATATAGTTGTAAAATGCAATCAATCCAAGGACACCGGCGCTCCCAAGACTTAAGGCGCTCATCAGGGGAAGACCAAAAATCCATGAACCTTGTTGATGTTGTAAAAAGAGCGCACTGCTCACAATTAGTCCCGCGATGACAAGCCCGAGAAAAGTTAGGTTTCCTGTTTTTTCAATGGAGCGACGAAGTTGTTCGGTCTCTTTGATGCTGAGTTTTAATTCCCAATCAGGGCTATTAAAACGTCGAAAAATTTGTTTGAGTTGTCGTGGTAAAACAGAAATAAAGGAGTTGAGATCACGGGTGACATGACTGGCTTCTTTAAAAATTTTAGTTTTATCATAGCGCACTCTCATTAATTCGTTGGCAGACTCTAAAGCAAAGGTCATGAAATCAAAGTCACGGACGATCATGCGACCCATTCCCTCGACCGCGACAATGGATTTAAAATATAAAACAAGTTCACTGGGAAGGATGAGGCCTTGTCGTGCTGCTATAAATGTGGAATCTAATAAAATTTTTCCTAGGTTTACGTGTTTTAAAGTAAGTCCACAATAGGGGGCTATGAGATCGCGTAGGTCTCTAGCAAAAAGATCGACATCAACTTGATCGTTATAAGGTGCTAAGTCCACATATAAAT
Organism: Bdellovibrionales bacterium; assembly: GCA_019695175.1. Taxonomy (GTDB): domain Bacteria; phylum Bdellovibrionota; class Bdellovibrionia; order Bdellovibrionales; family UBA1609; genus JAIBAM01. Next base: position 74,952 of record JAIBAM010000001.1, on the reverse strand, counting down.
AAGCCAATCGGTCGTAATCTTCTTCCGCCAAGGCAAGAAGCATATTGGCGATGGCGGTTTGGGTTTTATTATTCAAGCGCCCCACAACACCAAAATCAATTAAACCAATTTTATTTTCTTTTAAAACCAAAAGATTTCCAGCATGTAAATCACCGTGGAACAGTCCATCTGAAAAAACCATTTTTAAGTAGGCTTTAAGGCCATGGCGTAAGATGGTTTCGGGGTTGATTCCTTCTTGTTCCAGTGAAGCCGGCTGACTGAGAGGAATTCCATCTAAGGCTTCCATCACTAATACTTTTTGACCAGTGTAATCCCCATACACCGTAGGTATTTTAACGTGAGGTTCCTTGGCAAAGTTTTGTTGAAAACGACGAATGTTATTGGCCTCGATGATAAAATTTGTTTCTAGAGAAAGGGCCTTGCTAAACTCTTCCACAATTCCCACAGGGTTAAATGGGCGAGCTTCTGGGAAATAACGCTCCAGCATTTCCGCTAAAAAAAATAAAATGCTCATATCTTCTCTGATTACAGACTCAATTCCAGGTCTTTGAATTTTAACAACAACGGGGGATCCATCTAATAGTTTGGCCCGATGGACCTGGGCAATACTTGCAGCGCCTAAAGCTTGTTCTTCAATGGAAGAAAAAACATTACGCCATTCTCTGCCAAAGTGTTTTACCAAAACCTTTTCAATTTCAGTAAAGGGCAAACTGGGTACTTGATCGTGAAGTTTACAGAATTCATCGACATAATCGGCAGGGATGAGGTCAGGTCTTGTTGCCAAAAGTTGTCCGAGCTTTACAAAAGTGGGACCCAATTTTTCACAACACATTCTCAATCGAACCGATGCCGGTTGGTTTTGAACTGATCCATCAGTGAAGCGGTCTAAGATAAAGCTACCGAGCTTTGCCTTTTCTACGACTTGGTGGAAACCGTGTTGAACGAAGGTGCTTAGTATGACTTTGAGTCTTCCCACGTTTCTTAAGGGGCTTAGTTTGTGTTTGTTGGAGATGAGCACTGAACTCCTCCTTATCAGGTATAAAATCGATCCGTCCTTCGTCAGGGTTAGCTGCGGCCACAATGACGGTTATTGGATCACCAATGCGTAAAACATGACCGGATTTTTTTCCTACCAGAACGATATTTTTCTCATCAAACTCATATCGATCCCCAGGAAGGTTTTCAAGCTTGATCAGCCCATCCACTTCAAATTGCCTTAACACTACAAAGACACCAAACTTGGTGGCCGAGGTGATTAAGCCAGGAAAAGATTGCCCAATAAATTGGGCCATAAAACGGGCTTTTTTTATGGAATGAATTTGTCTTTCGGCCTTTACTGATCTTTGTTCACAAGCACTTAGAAAAGCCCCACAACCGCTCAAATCTTCTTCGGATCGGAGTCCATAATCTTTAATTCCCAAGAGTCCTTTTAGTTGACGGTGAATAATGAGATCAGGGAATCTACGAATGGGAGAAGTAAAATGGACGTAATCGCTAAACCCTAAGCCGAAATGTCCCAAATTATGTTGACTGTAGCAGGCTTGAGCCATGGATCGTAAGGTTAATATATTTAGGATGTGCTCCTGGGGGTGACCGCTAAAATCTTGTAGGGCTTGGGTGAGTTGTTTTTGTAAAGCGCTTCCAGTGTTGAATTTCTTTTTGGAACCTAACAGTTTCAAGTAAGATTCTAAAGTTTTAATGGCCTTTGGATCTGGAGAGTCGTGGATACGGTAAAGTGCAGGCACTTTATTTTGGGAAAATTTTTGCGCCACTGCTACATTGGCAATTAACATCAATTCTTCAATTAATTTATGTGAAAACAGTCTTTCACTCTGCAAAATATCTATGGGTTGACCCGAATTATCCACTTCAATTTCAATTTCTGGAAGTTCCAAGTTCAAAGAACCTTGACGAAACCTTTTGGCCATTAGAATTTTAGCTAAATCTCGCGCTTTTTTAATCACCGGGACCACGGTTCTTAATGTTTCAGGAGTAAATCCATCCAGGACTTCCTGAGCCTCACCGTAAGTGACCCGAGCTTTACTATTTATAACGGCCTCATAAAAATTTGTTTGGATGAGTTCTCCTTGGAAAGAGAGCTCCATTTCAGCCACTAAGGCCAGTCGATCCACTTGGGGTTTTAGAGAGCAGAGTTCATCACTGAGTTTTTGGGGAAGCATGGGTGAAACAAAATTGGGAAAATAAGTACTTGTGCCCCGTTCATAGGCTTCTTTATCTAAAGAGGTGTTGGGTTTTACGTAGTGACTGACATCCGCAATAGCTACCCAAAGCTTAAAACCTTGAGGGTGGGACTCAACGTAGATGGCATCATCGAAATCTTTTGCGGTTTTCCCATCAATAGTTATGAATGAAAGCTGGGTGAGGTCGTGTCTCCCCTTGCGATCGTGGTCAGTCACATGGTCCGCAAACTGATGGACCTCTTTAAGAGTGCTTTGGGAAAATTCATGGGGGATATTGTGGGAATGGAGAACCCTCATGGAGTCATTGATAGGTTTTGCAGGATCACCGATAACTGCGGATAGATTGCCACCAAACCCTAAGGCTGAATCAGGATAGGATTCAATGGTTACTGATACCCAATCACCATTTTTGACTTTAAGTCTGTTGGGGTTTTTAACCCACAAATCACTTCCCCAAGCAAAACTGTGGTCACGGATGATTCCTTTATTGTTTTTTATATCTTCGTATATTCCGCTGACTTTTTTTGCAAAACGTTCAACCAGCTTTAAAACCTGACCTCTTAAACGCGGACCACCTGCTTCTGGGATTGCCTTCACTTCGATTCGATCATTGGCCATGATTCCATCCATTTCATGGCGTGGAATATAAACATCGACAATTTGGGAGTCATCTGGAATGAGAAAGCCAAAGCCATCGGGGTGTCTTTTAACGGATCCAACAATGATGAGCGGTTGGGGAGATCGGTGGGTTCGAGATCTTTTTTTCATTAACTAAACTCTACCTGTTCCTTGAAGAAGGAGCAAGCTTCACTAAATATCTACTTTGATTTGTGCATTATGGAGCTTTGGGATGTAGTCGACAAGAACCACCCGGTCAGATTTTAGCGCTAGGTCGTAGATTCTAATGACATAGTCTCTTCGCTCCTGTTCCTAGAGCCAGGTCAGGAAAGATGGATCTGTCAGATGGTGATTTCCAAAGTTATTTATAAAAGAAGAATCTGTTTGCAGCTTGTTTCTATAGCCTCTATGGAAAGACAAGTGTTATTAGAAACAATTAAAATTTGGAGATTTGGAGTCATGTTTATGAAAATCCTGGTTTTAGGTGGTGCTGGAATGTTGGGGCACCAAATGTTTTTGAAACTTAAGCAGAAATTGGGTCATGATCAGGTTGGGTGCACCCTACGCAAAAACAAAAAACATTACGAACGCTTTGGGATTTTTAACTCGGCACAGGTTTATGAGTCTATCGATGTGACAAATTGGTCTGAATTAGAGGCCGTACTTGGGTTGTTCAAGCCCAACTATGTCATCAATTGTGTGGGTCTGACGCTCAGAAAAAAAGATTTGAACAATTTTGAAAAAAGCCTTCAAATTAACTCCATCTTGCCACATCAATTGGCAAAATGGGGTGCGCAAAATAACGCTAGAATTATTCATTTTAGTACGGACTGTGTATTCAGTGGAAAAAAGGGGAATTACAAAGAACTAGATTTGCCAGACGCGGAGGATTTGTATGGGAAGACAAAGTTTTTGGGGGAAATTCATTACCCAAATACGCTCACCTTCCGTCTTTCCATTGTGGGGCGTGAACTTGAGGGAAAAACTGAACTGGTGGAGTGGTTTTTATCTCAAAAGGGCCAAGAGATTAAAGGGTTTACCAAGGTAAACTACTCAGGATTAACAACAAATTTTGTTTCTAAAGAAGTGATTCGGGTTTTGGAAAACTTCCCGGAGCTTCATGGGACATACCAACTTGCATGTGTTCCTATTAGTAAATATGAATTACTTCAAATATTAGACAAGGTTTATGGAACAAAAACCAAAATCGAAGCGGAATCTAAATATGTTTCTGATAAGACACTAAATTGTGATCTCTATTCCCAAGTTACGAGTTTTCAAAAACCTACCATGGAACGAATGTTGATTGAAATGAGATCGGAAGAGTCACTTAACTATGATCTTTAAGAATCTGCATCGGCGAGGACAGTCATAAAGGAGACAACTTAAAAATCTTTGGACGATAGGTCGATTATAGGTTTTTTACAAAAATTTAATTTGTAAAGAGAATAGCTCAGCCAGTGCACAAGACATAAATAGGCAAAGACTATCAGAGAGGACCATGCGGAACGAAATTTATTCAATGGAATGGCGATTAGTACGCATGAAATATTGATCAGCAGCAATAGCAAAACTGTCTTTGCGTGAGACAACCCGTTGTCCACATAAAAATGGTGAATATGATTTCGGTCTGCAGTAAAAGGGGATTTTTTTTTAAAAATGCGAATGACAAAAACTCGGATCATATCAAACAATGGGATTGATAAAACTGCAAATGTGACGGCGGGTGCGTTGAGGACAGGGTATTTAAGGTGTTCTATATTCACCCTGTTGGCTTCAATAAATCGAATCGCTAAAATGGCAATGATAAATCCAATGGCCATGGAGCCTGTGTCGCCCATGAAGATTTTCGCTTTATTAAAGTTAAAACATAAAAAACCGAGGAGTGCTCCTGCCAGAGAAAAAGACAAAACCGTCAGTGAGTGGAATTCATTTGAGGCAAACCAAAAGCCAAAATAAAGACTTGCAAATAATCCCAAACTTCCGGCGAGTCCATTAATTCCGTCAATTAAATTAAAAGCATTTATTAGTGAAATCATAAGAAATACAGTTAAAAAAATCCCAGGCGCAAAAGCCACTTCTTGTACAGTGAAGATACCCCATAAGGAGGTAATCCGTAAGTTCCCAAGATAGGTAATCAAAATGGCGCAAGAAATTTGTATCGCAAGTTTTTTCCAGGGTGTTAATAGGAGAAGATCATCTTTAACACCTGCAAAAAACAATATAACTAGGGCAGGGGTGATAAACTTCAGATCTGAAAAACCATACAAGTCATAGATGACTGAAAAAGCCACTAACATACCTGCAAAAATAGCAATCCCGCCCAAAGTTGGAGTATTGGTTTGATGGCGTTTACGGTCTGTGTCTGGGTCATCGGTGAGATTTTTTAAGTTTGCCACTCGAATAATCACGGGAACTGAAAAAACTGCAATTAAAAAACTAACTATAAACGGGATAAGTATGAGCTCTAGCATGGGAGAAGTAACGCCTCCATTTAGGTTTTGTTTTCTAGGTTGTTTTCTTGGGTGTTGGCAAACCTCTGCTTTATTTTTTCAATTAATCTTTGTTCCATCTGTCGTATGGCTTCTCGTGTGATATGATATTTGTCTCCAATTTCTTGTAAAGTAGCAGGTTCTTCAGCTAACAATCTACTATCTAATATAATCTGTTCTCGTTCTGTTAATTCAGGTCTAAGTTGAGCAATTTTTTCCTTAAGGATTTGGATCTCTTCCCACTTCCCAAGACGTTCATCTATACTTTCTTCGTCCAAAGATTTTTGCATGTTTAGTAAGGTAGTTTTTTGTGATTCTGAAAGGGGTTTATCTAAGCTTACATCCCGGCTCGACATTCTTTGTTGCATCATGCTGACTTCAGAAGCTTCCACACCGAGCTTTCCACTGAGCTGTGCAATGGCTTGGTCATATCCAACACGTTCCAGCTCTTCCTTTTGCTTTTGTAACTGGTAGAAGAGTTTTCGCTGAGTAGCAGTTGTTCCAATGCGTACCATGGAATACTGCCGCATTAAATATTCTTGAATATAGCCTCGGATCCACCAGACAGCATAAGTTATTAGGCGGACTCCTTTATAAGGGTTAAATTCTCGCACAGCGTGCATTAAGCCCACATTTCCTTCCTGAATCAGATCAATTAATTTTGCACCAAATTTGGTATATTCGGTAGCAACCTTTACGACAAAACGCAGATTGGAGGTGACAAGAATTTCAGCTGATTTGGGGTCTCCAGTTTCGCGGTATTTTCGTGCAAGACGATTTTCCTCTTCCCGTGAAAGTAAAGGGTATTTGCGAAGTTCACTTAAGTAACGCGTGAGTGGATCGGAGGTGGGGGTCAGCATTTTATTCTGGTTTGAGGGTTCAAGAAGTGCTGGCGCTTCCTTGTCCAAGGGGTCTAAATTTTCCTGCTCATAAAAGGTGGTGTCTTCACCAGAAAAATCAGACTCTGTTGGGTCGATGTTTGGCGAGTTAAAGTCAGTAAACTCCGTAGACATATCATCATTTTGACTTAGGTCGTAGGAAGTTTGGTTGGGTGGACTGTTTGTTGCTTTGATAGGATTAAAGTTCTTTATTTTTTTTGGGTTGTTTTCCTTTGGGGTGAGCTTTTGACTTTTAACTTTTTTTTTCAAAACTTTAGGGGGTGTTTTTTTTGGCATTATTTACCATCCAAATAGGAATTTTGCAGCCAGAGGCAGTCGATGTAGTCTCTGCTGCGAACAAGTTCTAAGACAAGGAGTGACTTAACTTTTCCTCCAATGTTTTTTGTACCAGCCCCCTAACTAAAGCCAAATGAAAAGGTAGTTCTACCGTGAGTTCAATAAGGCTACCGCTTTGGGGGTCGTTTTTAAGCGGAGAAATTTTAAGAAGAGCTTTGAATTGTTTGCCTTGAGCTTGTCCAGTAAGGTCCTTTTCGTTGAATTCACATTTATAACTAGGGTCCAATTTGCGGAGTTGAGGATCCTGATCCAGCATGGAAGTGACTCTTTTATAGCAATCAACTGGGGATAGAGAAGTTTGATTTGAAATTTTGATTGAAGGCATAGTACGAAGAAGATAAAGCTTTTTGTCATCTGTGTCCAGCTCTTCATAATTGAATAAAGGTGGCAAAAATTATATCTTGAGAGGGTATTTGAATAATTTTAATAAACTTTAAAGGGCTGACTCAGAGAGACTGTGCCCCTATGAGGCTTTACCCCTATGAGGCGTTAAAAGAGAAATGAAGTAGAAATAGAATAGAAATAAACAATGAGTCGTAAGGAGATTTTTTTGTGACGGTGCCTTCGGAGTTCTTAAAAGATTTAAAAAGAAGTTGCTACTGTGGAGATCTTGCCTCTGATTTAGTAGGTCAAAAAGTTGTAATTATGGGTTGGGTGGACTCAAGAAGGGATCATGGGGGGCTTATATTTGTTGATGTCCGGGATCGTTCGGGACTTATCCAAGTGGTGTTAAACCCAACCAGTGCAGGAATGCATTTAGCAAAAGAATTGCGGACTGAGTTTGTAATTGCGGTTGAAGGGGTGCTTAAATTAAGGCCTGCAGGAATGATTAATGACAAAATAAAAACAGGTGCCGTGGAGCTTGAGGCAATGCGTTGCGAGGTCTTGTCGGAGGCACAGACACCTCCTTTTCAAATATCTGATGATAAAGTTTCTGAAACACTAAGACTTAAATATCGCTACTTGGAGTTAAGGTCTCAAAAACTCCAAACCCACTTGATTACGAGACACCAGGTGGCACAACTTGTTCGAAACGAACTTTCTGCACAAAATTTTATCGAGGTAGAAACACCTATTTTGTACAAAAGCACTCCTGAAGGGGCTCGAGACTATCTTGTTCCTTCTCGAGTTCATTCCGGACAATTTTACGCTCTTCCTCAAAGTCCACAAACTCTTAAACAGTTATTAATGATTGGTGGAATGGATCGCTATTTTCAAATTGCACGGTGTTTTAGAGATGAGGATTTAAGGGCGGATCGGCAACCTGAATTTAGCCAAATTGATATAGAAATGAGTTTTGTTGATCAAGAAGATCTCTTGGAAATAAACGAAAAATTGGCAGTAAAAATATGGCAAGAAATTCTGGGCTATTCTGTTGGGGTTATACCAAGAATGACTTTTCAGGAAGTGATGGATCGATATGGAAGTGATAAGCCCGACTTGAGAAACCCTTTAGAACTAAAAGATGTAACATCATTAGGTAAAAATTGTGGGTTTAAAGTTTTAGAGGATACGGAAGGTCGCGGAGCTTCAATTAAGGGTTTATGTTTGCCCAAGTGTGGAAAAATGACTCGGTCGCAACTGGACCGATTAACTCTTGTGGCAAAACAAATGGGTGCCAAGGGACTCATTTGGATTAAGTTAGAAGGTCAAGAGTTTCAATCTCCTATGAGTAAATTTGTGACAACTGAAACAATGCAAGAGTTTTTCGTTCAATGTGGGGGAAAGTCTGGGGACTGTGTGGTCATGGTTGCGGATGACTTTGCCGTGACTTGTGCTGCTCTTGCTGCCATTCGGGAACAAATGGGTGAGGAATTGGGTCTGATTGATCATAAACAATTTAAGTTTTTATGGGTCGTCGATTTTCCATTACTTGAATTTGATACAAATACCAAACGATGGGTGGCTCGCCATCACCCTTTTACTATGTGTAAGGACTCACAACTGAATATTTTAAAAGAGCGTAAGGAAGTCGAATACCCTAATCTTATGGCCAAAGCCTATGATCTAGTCTGTAATGGCTATGAAATAGCCGGTGGAAGTATACGGATTCATCGTCATGAAGTACAAAAAGCAATGTTTGATACTTTGGGTTTATCAGAAGAAGAAACCAAGCAAAAGTTTGGCTTCTTTATTGAAGCCCTTAGTTTTGGAACTCCACCCCATGGTGGAATTGCTTGGGGAATGGATCGACTCCTGATGTTGCTTTGTGGAACCAATGCAATTCGAGACGTGATTGCGTTTCCGAAAACTGCAAAAGCTGCTTGTTTAATGTCTGAAGCTCCCAGTTCTGTGGCTAGGGAGCAACTTCTCGAGTTGGGAATTCGTCTCATTTAGACCTGTTCCAATAGAAGACCAAAGGACTCTAGGGAAGCTATGCGGTACAACCCTTGGAGTTTTCGGGCTCCTTGGTTTTGTTGAATCATAACAATTCCATCTAAACTTAATTGGATGAGCTGTCGGATAGCTTGGAGATCCCACTGGCCGGCCCCCAGTTGCACCAGCATTTCCAACCTAAGAAGGGCTTGGCGGGGATTGGAAGCATGAAGAGTCCCCAAGCTCCCTTTGTGGCCAGTGGCAAGGGCTAGTAAAAGGTCTTTGGCCTCTGGGCCACGGACTTCACCTAATACTATACGAGACGGTCGCATGCGCAGGCTTTGGCGAACCAAATCAGATAAACTAAATTCCTTTAATATTCCGTGACGGTCATATCGGGTCAGGAGTTTACAGCTCGCACCCTCCTTTGGTTTTAATTCGGGAGTATCTTCCAAACAAATGACCCTTTCATTGGGATTCATTTCCTGAAGACAAGCGTTTAAGACGCTTGTTTTTCCAGAGCCTGTAGGTCCGACAATGAGAAAGTTTTCATGATTTTTGATCCAATTTTTGAGGGTCTCAAGCATTTTTACATCACACCAATTTTTTTGTAATAATTGGTTGAAAGACCAAACGTCTCTATTTTGAACCCGGAGAGTGAGTTGGGTTTTGTCTGACAATGGAGGTTGGATAAGGTGAACACGAAAGTGTCTCCATATCCCATCTGCATAGGGAATGTTGAGATCTGGAGTGTTTTGGATTTCTGTCGCGATTCTATGGATGCAATTGTTAAAAGTGATTTCACTTAAAAACTGATCCGGCCAAAGCTCTATTTTTCCAGCTTTTTCAATCCAAATTTGATGGGGACCATTAATAATGATTTCAGTCAGTTCCCTGTCGTTCATCAAAGAACTTAAAGGCCCGTATCCTTTGAATTCTTCCCGTAAACGGGCGCTCAACTCCGGGGCAAAATCTTTTAGAAGATCCTCCAGATCTAATTGTTGTTTACTGTCGGGATTAAATTCCCTGGCTTGATAAGAAGATAGGATTTTTTGACAACATTTGGAAAGATCTTCAAGGCGACTCATTGTTTTCCTCATCAAGCTTAGGTTGTTCAGAAATGTCAACGTCAATAAGTTCTGGTGTTATAAATAAAACCAATTTAGATTTTTGTTGAATAAAATCATGACTGCTAAATAAAGAACCTATGATGGGAATATTCATAAGCCCTGCGACTCCTGCTTGAGATGAACCATTCCAAACTCTAACAATTTCGGTTAGAACCAGTGTTTTCCCCAGACTCATATCCACCTGAGCCTGGGTTTTTGATGTTTTTAAACTGGGAACTCCCTCGATGGAGGAGGAGTAATCCGGGATGGATAGTTCTGTTTCCAAACTGAGTCTGACATGGTTTTTCAGGTCCAACTCAGGTTTAAATTTAAGCCAAAGCCCATGACGTTTCCAATTGACCTCTTGGCGGTACATGGATTTGGTGCGAACAGCAAATTCCCCTCCAGCAAGGAATTCAGCTTCAGCGCCACTTCGAGCTACCAGAGTGGGGGTGGCCAAAATTCTTGCCTGCCCCTGATTGGCTAAATAATTGAGGCTTACTTTGAGATCTTGGGGACCATTCAGTTTGGGCAACAACTGTATTTCTTGTCCGTCCGTCCAGTTCAACCCCAACTGACGGGTGGATCCATTTTGTAACTCCACGAAACTTAGTTGCAATCGAACCGATGAAGTAGCGAGCCAAGTTTGGCTTTGATTTTCAATGGGGAGTCCGTAGGCTTGATAAATTTGTTTAAGGCGAAAAGAGTGGGGGCCATCTTTCGGAATCTCCACACTGGGGTTTGGTTCCAAATGAATCATTGGAGTGGGAAGCTTTGCTTGTGAAGCTAAATTTCTTAGGTGTTCCAATGAGGGGGCGATTAATTCAGGTAATATTTGTGCTTGAAATTGCCAGCGAAAGTCCTCTGCAAAAGGAGTGGTTGCAAGCTTCACCCAGTCAGAGAGTCGGAGCAAAGTTCCTTGCACAGTGATTTGGTTTTCATTGGCTTCTAGGTAAAGACCTTTCATGAATTGAATCTTCTTTAAGAGTTTTTGGTAAGCCAGGCCAACGGAGGTGGAGAGAACTTCAATACGGAAAATTTCTTTGGTGGAACTTAGTAGGACTTTTCCTGGAGATCTTCCTAAAATAACTAGGTTTTTTTTAGATTGAGCTAGAATTCGAACTCTTTTTGCGCTGCTCACACGGAGGGAGGAAGTATCGCTTACAGATAAATTCTTTTTTTCACCAACAGATAAGATAATGACGTTATTTGGTAGGGATAGATTTTTTTCATGGCTAAATTCTTTTAATTTAGCTGAGGCCTCCAATAAACATAAAATGATAAGAACTAATTGATAACTCATTGGAATTTGAGGATTGCAATTCTATCGTTCAGTGCCATGATGATTTGTTTTAGAATGCAGTCAGTTAAAGGTCCGAAAATCGGAAAAAGAAAATTATAAATGTTAAAAAAATGTCTGTGGATGTGACAGCTGTTGTTTTAAATTAAGACCTTTTAAAAAAAGAGCTAAAAATTTAGCGAAAGAACACATATCACACTTGCAGGTTGGCAACATTGTGCATTATACTGTCCTTGACTCTTCATTGACAATCTCCAGACAATTTACGTAAAAATGGGTATCTCATAGAGGGTTGTTTCGTTAAAAATAAGAGTTCAACTATCGTTTATATCCCATAATCATAAAAAATAAGGAAAAAATGGCATGTCGGATCATTCCGAAACCCCGTCCACTGAAAAAAAAGAATTAAATATCACTTCCCACCCAGCGCCAGTAGTAGCGCCGGCACCGATTTCAACAGCTGCGAAAGAAAGTGAAGCCTCTGCTGGAGTCGTAAAAAATCACAATGATGGGAAAGAGAAAGAATCAAAAGAACAGGAAGATAAAGAGCGGGGTCATAGTAATAACTTTAGACGAAACAATCGAAATAATGGCGATGGTAAACACGAAAAGAGATTCCAAAAAGGTGGTCACCACAACAACAATAATAGGAACCGAAATGGTGGACACAGTCCTCGCCCCAATCATCAAAACAAATCCCACTCTATGATGGATGAGAATGAAGATATTCAATCTTCGCAAGTTATTGATCTTTCAGATATTAGTTTGACCGAGGATGAACGAAAAGATCTGACCTCTAAAAATCTTCGATCTAAAGATATTCGTGATTTGACCGCATTGGCTTCTAAATTAAAAATTGAGAATGCTGCAGGAATGCGTCGTCAAGATATCGTTTTTGAAATTCTAAAACGAGCGGCTCAATTGGGCGATATTTACGGCAATGGGGTTTTGGAAATTCTTCCAGATGGATATGGTTTTTTAAGATCGCCAGATTATAATTATTTACCAGGTCCTGATGATATATATGTGAGTCCGTCACAAATCCGTCGTTTTGGTTTGAGGACAGGGGATACTGTGAGCGGTACGGTTCGTCCACCTAAAGACGGAGAACGTTACTTCGCACTACTGAAGGTCGACACACTTAACTTTGAACCACAAGAAAAAGCCAAAGATAAAATTTTATTTGATAACTTGACTCCTCTTTATCCTGACACTCGTTTGCGTTTGGAAATTGGACCTAAAGAATATACTACAAGAGTTGTGGATTTGATGGCTCCCCTAGGAAAAGGGCAACGGGCTCTCATCGTAGCCCCTCCCCGTACCGGTAAAACGGTTTTGTTACAAAATATCGCCAATGCCATTTCTAAAAACCATCCCGAAGTGACTTTGATCGTGTTGCTCATAGATGAACGGCCTGAAGAGGTGACAGATATGTTGCGAACCGTGAAAGGTGAGGTGGTCAGTTCGACTTTTGACGAACCACCCACACGTCACGTGCAAGTGGCTGAGATGGTAATCGAAAAAGCCAAAAGATTGGTTGAACATAAACAGGATGTAGTTATTTTGTTGGATTCAATCACGCGATTGGCTAGAGCTTATAATACCGTTGTGCCTCCCTCGGGAAAAATTCTATCAGGTGGTGTGGACTCTAATGCACTTCATAAACCAAAAAGATTTTTTGGAGCAGCACGGAATATTGAAGAAGGCGGAAGTCTTACAATTATTGCCACAGCCCTTATTGATACGGGCTCACGTATGGATGAGGTTATCTTTGAGGAATTTAAGGGAACAGGTAATTCTGAGATCATTCTAGATCGAAAACTGATGGAAAAACGGATCTTCCCATGTATGGATATTAATAAATCCGGCACGCGAAAAGAAGATCTGTTGGTTGAAAAGGCAGATCTCAATCGACTCTGGATTTTAAGAAAAGTTTTAGCTCCAATGAATGTGATCGACAGTATGGAGTTCCTCATTAGTAAATTGGAAAGTTCCAAATCCAATGGTGATTTTTTAAATTCCATGAGCAGTTAATTTTAAGTTCATGTTTACTAAATTAGCCGAAGTCGAAAAAAAATATGAGCAACTGGAGCAAGATCTGCAGCGCCCTGGAGTGGCAGATGACCAGGTCCTCTACCGCAAGATGATGAAAGAAATGGCCGCCTTGGAAGAGGTGGTGAAAGAGTATAGAACCTATCTGAGTAAACAAAAACAGTTAGTGGACAGTTTCGAACTTCTTTCGGGAGAACAAGAGGCAGGACTCAAACAACTGATCAAGGATGAAATTTCAACTTTAGAATATGATATAGCCTCTTGTGAAGAACGACTGAAGGTGTTGCTTCTTCCTAAAGATCCAAACGACGATAAAAATATTATTTTGGAAATTCGTGCCGGTGCGGGTGGTGATGAAGCTGGGTTATTTGCTAAGGAGTTGTTCCGGGCCTATTCGCTTTATGCGGCTTCACAAAATTGGCGTTGCGATCTGATGTCTATTTCTGAGGGGAGTGTGGGCGGTTATAAAGAGGTCATTGCCTCTATTTCCGGTGAAAAAGTTTTTTCGAAATTAAAATATGAAAGTGGAGTTCACCGGGTGCAAAGGGTCCCACAAACAGAAGCTTCAGGTCGGGTTCACACTTCTACCATTACCGTTGCAGTGTTACCTGAGGCCGAATCAGTGGATGTTAAAATCAATCCCAATGATTTAAGAATTGATACTACAAGGGCCAGTGGATCGGGTGGTCAATCGGTGAATCGTACAGATTCGGCCGTTCGAATCACTCATTTGCCTACAGGTCTTGTTGTTTATTGCCAAGAAGGGAAATCTCAACATTCGAATAGGGAAAGAGCTATGACGATTTTATTCTCGCGCCTTCTGGCTCAAGAAGAAGAGCGAGCTCGAAAAGAGGCTTCAGACGCTCGACTGTCTCAAATTGGTACGGGGGATAGATCTGAAAGAATTCGAACCTATAATTTCCCCCAGAGTCGCATCACGGACCATCGAATAGGTTTTACAAGTCATTCAGTTAAAGAGGTGATGGATGGAAATTTAACCATTCTCATTGAGCCTCTTATGACTCATTTTCGTAGTGAAGCCCTCAAAAAGCAAACTGAGTCATGACGGTTGCCCAGTTCGTAGAAGAAACCCATTTCCAATTTAAACAAATAAATTTTATTCAACCACGAACAGAAGCTGAACTTTTAGTGGCAGGGATATTAAATTGGCCTCGTATTCACTTGATGACCCGTGAAACTGAATTACTTAGTTCCGCACAGTGGGTTGTGCTTGATAGAGGGAGAACTCGGAGATTGCAAGGGGAGCCTTTAGCTTACATTTTAGGGGAAAAGAATTTTTATAAAAGTTCATTTGTTGTGGGTCCTGGTGTTTTGATTCCCAGACCTGAAACTGAAATTGTCGTTGAGACTGTTTTGAAACTGACACATGGTTTAAGACATCATTTGAAAGTGGCTGACTTTGGGGCTGGGAGTGGGTGTATTGGCTTGTCTCTCTTATTGGAGCAACCGTTATTTTCATTGATGGCTGTTGAAAGTTCTGATGAGGCAATTCGATATTTAAATAAAAACATTAATAAATTTCATTTGTATAATAGGGTTCAGGTTTTGCCCCGAAGAGTGGAAAGACTTTCTCAGTTTGTAAAAGAAAATGAATTTGATTTGATTGTGGCCAATCCACCCTACATTGCAAAAGACGATCCTTCTGTGGAAAAAGCGGTGCGTGAATATGAACCTCCTGCAGCTTTGTTTTCACCAGATCAGGGTTTTGGCGCCATGAAAAGCTGGCTGGAGATGGGGATTAGATTGTTAAAAAACGAAGGATATATGGTTATGGAGATTGGCAGTAACCAAGAGTCTCAGGTCAAACAATTTGCTGAACACCTGGGATGGGAATTTCTTTATTTACAAAAAGACTTGGCCGGCCTTCCTAGAGTCGTTACTCTAAAAAAAATAGAGGAATAGATATGGATAAGATGAAAGTAGTTGGTGGACGACCCCTTATGGGGACAGTGCAAATTAGTGGTGCTAAAAATGCGGCTTTACCCTTGCTATTTTCATCTCTATTGGCAGAGGGAGAGCATGTTTTTCACAACGTTCCCCGTTTAATGGACATTCGTTCCACAGCGCAACTTTTAGAGCACTTAGGTTGTGAAACAGAACATATTGGATCTACATTTCGTATTTTGGTTCGTCCTCCAAAAAGTTTTGAAGCCCCCTATGATTTGGTAAGAAAGATGCGGGCCAGTATTTTGTGCTTAGGTCCACTTCTTGCGAAGTATGGTCAAGCTAAGGTGAGTCTTCCTGGTGGCTGTGCTATTGGAACAAGACCCATCGATCTCCATTTGGAAGGTCTTAAACTCTTGGGCGCTCAGTTGGAATTAGAAAATGGTTATGTACTTGGAACCACCAAGCGACTTAAAGGGAACATGATTCTATTTGAAAGTCCGACAGTGGGTGGTACTGAGAACTTAATGATGGCGGCATGCCTTGCTGAGGGTGAGACCACCATTGAAAATGCAGCCAAAGAACCTGAGATTGTGGATTTGGCTAATTACTTGATTCGTATGGGGGCTCAAATATCTGGAGCTGGCTCAAGTATTATTAAAATAAAAGGGGTTTCTAAATTAAAACCAGCTACTCATACGGTGATTGCGGATCGAATTGAAACTGGAACTTTACTGATTGCGGCAGCTCTTACAAAAGGTGATGTGACACTGACTCAATGTGTTCCGACGGACTTGGATGCTTTGATTGCAAAGTTGAAAGAAAGTGGGTTTGAGCTGGAATGTTCCACTTCTCAGATGAGAATTAAGCCGTGTGCTCGTTGGTCCGGTGTTGATTTAACTACGGCTCCCCATCCAGCTTTTCCTACAGATCTACAAGCTCAATTTATGGCACTTATGACTTTAGCCAATGGGACAAGTGTGATTACAGAGACGGTCTTTGAAAACCGATTTATGCATGTACAGGAGCTCGTTCGTCTGGGAGCTGACATTACACCTAAAACCAGAGTGGCTGTCGTGCGTGGAGTTAAAGCCCTCCACGCAGCCCCTGTGATGGCGACAGATTTAAGAGCCAGTGCTTGTTTGGTTCTGGCGGGACTTGCCGCGCAAGGTGAAACCGTTGTGGGTCGTATTTACCATCTAGATCGAGGTTATGAGGGCATGGATTTAAAGTTAAAAAGTTTGGGAGCCCAAATAGTTCGCAGTGAGAATTAAGGTTTTGGATCCAGTGATCTAGGAGATTCGTAGTCAAATTCAATTAATTTTTATTTGTTCCAGTATTAGGAACTGAGTGGGAAAGTTTCACCAAAAGAGTAATGGATTCACCATCGCCAACAATATATTGAGAACGGATTTGGTGACTTGCAGTGCCATTTGCAAGTTTGTAGAAATTAAATGAAACGTCATTGTCATTAAATACTTTTGAAGGCAAATCCTGAGTGGGTTTTTGTTCTTGTGTCAAAAGTTGTAAATGAAAGCGATCATCCAAATTGAGTGTGAAATTTCTGGGCAAGGTGTTTCCAGCCACGATACTATTAATGAGTCCATAATGTATTCTTGTTTCAACCATGGTAAAACCTGCGACACCTGTCACGCTGTAGTGAAGTTCTTTTGTTGATAAACGTAGTCCTGAGGCGCAAATCACAGAGGTTTTGAAGCTATTGTTTTTTAATTCCTTAACCTCTTGTAGGTGCAGACGAATATTTTCTTTGGCGTTGAAATAAAAAATCTCAGCACCCTCATATACATAGTTTCCAACCGGGACATCTGTTGCATCACCGATATCTATTGGTTTGGCCGAAGGATTACCTGGTTTATTGGGCAACTCATATTCAAAGGGTTGGTAGTCCTTGGTGCAAACAGTGCCCTTAGGAGCATTTAGGCTGTTCCCTCCACCACATCCAAGCAAAAAGATAAGGACTAAAAGCACTAATGAACCGAGGATTGATTTTTTGTAACAAAAATTGTTGATCATGGGACTCCAAATTGGCACCAATGGTTTAAATCGAAAACATTTCTCTAAGGTTAAATTCGCTCCAATATGCCAGATGTATGTCATTTTTGGAAGATATTGAATTAAATCAAAGCAAAAACGGCTTCACCGGGATTAAATTCATTTCCTTAAAGGGAAGAACTTATAAGCTGTGACTAAACTTTAATCATCTATACCATCACAACTCTTCGGGGCGGATCAATTGAATTTTTTTGGTTATGGGATCTAATCTCATGGGGTTGAGATGGGCCATGAGGTTTTCATCAAAAGATGGAGCGATAATTTCAGGAACACCATCTCCGTTGATATCAAGAATTGCCAATTGAGTTGAGGCCGTGCTGAGTGAAAAGTAACCATCGTGGCGGTCCGGAATAAAAACACGATCTACCATCTGGTAGGGGTTGTCGTTTCTCTGGTGTGGGGATTGAATTTCGATGATGAGTCCCTTTCTTGTGGCGTATTTGAGGACTTTGAATTCTGACCCATTTCCCAATAGATCACCATTAACGACTGCGAGGAGTTCTTTTTTTTCAGGAAAAAAATGTGCCTGCCAAAGCAAACGATGCCTTGAGCTTAAGGCAAGACCTCCAGAAATAAGGACTCCAGTGAAAAGTAAACTCCACAAAATTTTCCACGTCCAAGAAAGACGGAGAAATAAGGCGTAATTTTTTTTGAGATAGGAGATCAGCTTCATTGATTTTTAAATTGTGCCTTAAAAAGGGTTGCGAGAAAAGACCGAATCTTCTTTCAGTCGAGAAGAAATGAACCCTCATTAGTAAATAAACATATTTTTCATCAAGATTTTTGGACTCTTTTTAAGACGTTCGTACAATAAAGCTGTATTGCCGAGCGGGGGTGGCTTTGCCTCGACGAAAGGAGTGAAAAATCAGGTTTGTGCTGGTGTTGAGTTGTGAAATTTTTGTATGAAATCCCGTTGAAAAATGAATTTGGATTTGTTGACGGGCGATTTCCGACAAAGAAATGTATCTTTTGTTGGGATCTTTATGGGAAAAAACAAAAGATCTTTGTTGGAGCTCGGGGGAAGAATCGTGTGTTAAATAAAAAGATTTTAAAATTTGTTCGTGGGATTGTTGTAATTTTTCCGCCACATCTAAACCCACTTCAAAACTTTCCATTTGTAGATGGGGGCCAATTAAAATATCCTCAGTTTGAGGGCTATGGGATTTCATAAATTCCGCACTATGAAATACAATTCCTTGGGCCACACCTTTCCATCCTGCATGAACAGCCACGACAAGACCTGCCCCGCCCATAAGAATGGGCATACAGTCCGCCGTTTGAATAACTAGGGCTTGATTTTTTTCTTTAGTCCAATGGGCATCTGCTTCGATTAAGTTTGAGCTTTGAGCTTCAATCAATTTGTTGCCATGAACTTGTTTTAAAAATTGAAATTCAAAATCCGGAAAAATTTGTGATAAATTTTCAGGGAGTAAGTGGAGAGTTCCGAAAAAATAAAAACAATTTTTAGAATGATAGGAGTAACCAACGAGTTTTTCTTTCCATAGAAATTCTTCCATGAAGGTATTTGTACTAAAAAATAAGATCCATGACCATCCTATTTATTAGGGGAAGGATTTCGACTTTCATGCATGATAATGGGGTATTAGCTGAGGAGGAGGATGAGTTCCTTTAAATCCTCTGGCCAGTCACAATGAAAGAGCAGGGGGCAGTTTTTGGTGGGATGTTGAAAGCCGAGTGTGTGAGCATGTAAACCTATTCTTTCCATTTGCTGTAAGCAGTGTCGAACTTTTAAGTTTTTCAACCCTATCAAGGGGCGGTTGGTCCCATAGAGTTTATCACCCACGATGGCATGACCACTTTCCGAGAGGTGAATCCGAATTTGATGGGTTCTACCTGTTTCTAAACGGCATTTGAGAAGAGATATCCCTGAAGGAAATTTTTGGATGACCTCAAAATGAGTAATGGCTTTTTTCCCTTTTTGTTCTCCTTGAGGTGTTGTTTTTATCGATGCAAATTTTTTTCTGATAGAAGGGTGCCTTGCTAAAAAAGTCGTTATTTTTCCACTCTGGCTTTTAGGATGCCCATAAACCAGGGCCCAGTATTCCCGTTGAATCGTTCTTTCCTTAAATTGTCGACTTAAACTTTGATGAGCAAAGTCATTCTTTGCCACAACTAATAAGCCACTGGTTTCTTTATCCAATCTATGTACAATGCCGGGGCGGTTTTCCCCAAACCCCATGGATAACTTTTTCACATGAAAAAGCAATATATTCACCAAAGTATCTTGTGCATGGCCAGCGGCAGGATGAACTACCAAACCTGAAGGTTTATTGATCACAATGAGGTCGTCATCTTCAAAAATAATATTCAAAGGGCGATTGAGAGGAACTAAATTTGAAGGAGATGGTGGTGGCAGATGAATTTGAATGGAGTCACCTGGTTTCACTTTATAGGAGGCCTTAACATTTTTTCCGTTAACGGTGATTCTCTGGGATTCGATCAACTGTAAGGCTCGTGAGCGGCTTGAAATTTCAGCAAGGGAAGATAAGACCTTATCTATTCTCTGGTTTATTTGATCTATTGTTATTTGGAATGAAAAAATATCTTTCATTGGGATTTTATCACTTGAGTGGTTCGAAACAAAAAACCCTATAATTGGGAGTTAAAATTGAGCTCTAATTTTTTCTAATCGATTTCATGTAAGCATCGGCAAGCTTATCGGATACAATCAATGCACGAGCTACTTGAAGTACAAACCCTCGAATAAAAACCGGTGCCGGCAACTGATCCCTTCGATCTGCTTCTAAAGCTGAGAGGTAGGATTTACTAATACGAGTTTCTTCACTTAATTGTTCGAGGCTCACATTTTTATATGTTCTGATTTTTTGTAAGAACTCTCCATTGCAAAAAGTAGGCTGTTGTAACTGTTTTTCAAATTCAGGATCTTCTTTGTAAACACCAAACTTTGTTTTTCCATAACCTGCTGGAACTTTTGAAGAAGTCACAAGGGAGGGTTCAGGATTTATAGAAATTGGATGGAGGGAGGTCATCGTTTTAGACTTCTTCTCATCTTTAAGAAGATTGGAAAAAATTGGGTGACCAGACTGTGCAAGTTGTAAATCATATTGTTGTCTGCGGTTTTGATTGCTTAATGTAAAAAAAGCTTCCTCAATCAGTTTTGAAAGCTCACGGGCTTCTTCTGGAGAAAACATGGTATAGAGGGCCGGACTGTCAGGGGAATATGTCTGCTTAGCCCTCATGTAGGCGGCATGAATCTCGCGTGAACTGGCTTGAGGATCCACTTCAATGAGTTCATAAAAAGTCGACTCGTTCCATTTTTTGCTATCAGTGTTTTTCATTATCCCACCATATCCCGTTTAAGATAAGGAGCCACCAGATTTCTGGTTATATTCATCATTTGGGCATAAACTTTACTGTGAGGATATTCAAGCAGGAGATGCTTACGATTTCGTAAGGCCTGCCAAACCGCATTGTCATGTTCCACGTGTCCTAGATAATTAAAGGGAAGACCAAAATATTTAACACAAACATCTTTTATTGATGGTCCAAGGTCCGTATCTTTCAGAGTTCGTACTTGATTGAGAATCACGTGGAGGTGAAGATCCTTGAGTATCCGGTTGAGTTTTTGACCGGCAACTAAATCTTTATTCTGAATTGCCTTTAGAAGATCACCAGGTGATTTCAATCCGTATTCAGCGCGGCGACTCATTAAATCTGCAATCATCTCAGTCAATTCCAACTGGTTTTCCAATCGGCGAACTTTGCGATAGAAAGCAGCCTTTAAAAAACGATAAGCATTTTCAATACTGGAGGGTTCTGGCGTAAATAAAACAATTTTATTTGTAGCCATTAAAAAAAAGTCTAATGTGGAATGATGAGTTCCAGCACTTAAGTCCAATACAATAAACTTTGTTTTTAGTTTATACAAAGAACCCATAATTCTTGATTTTTGGAATTCAGAAATATCTGCTGTTTCTAACATGTCACTGCTGCCAGCGACCAATTTCAAATTGGGAATTGCTGTGGGTACAGAAACATCTTTTATTGACAAGGAGGGATCACTAAGAAAGTCATGGATTCCTAATTTCGGCAGAGGTTCCCCAATGGAAGTGTGGATATTGGCGCAACCTAAATCCAAATCAATTAGGTAGGTTTCATGGCCCATGTGGGCTAAAAATAAAGCCAGACTTGAACTGATAAAAGATTTTCCTATTCCACCCTTTCCGCCGCCAATCGCAAAAATAACAGCGTCAGAATCAAATTGACCTCTGACAAACTGGTAGGTGTGACTGGGTGAGGACACGGGATCAGTTCCTTTCATCATAAACTTGATCTCAAAAATCAAAGGTTAGGTTTTTTTATTAAATTTTGTTTCAGTTTTTCTTCGGCTTCTGCTCCGCGAATATAAAGTGGTTTTATTGATTTCCAGTCTTTTTCCACTTTTAAATTTTCTTCTTCTGATAAGAGTGTGAGAAGATCTCGACTTTGGATGGGGCTAGTTGGATGAAATTCTAATTTGTTTTCTAAATGGAGGACTTTTTCACTGGGCCAAAGTGGGGCACACTTTTGCCATCCATCACCTACTAGTAATGGATAGGGAGGCTTTAAAAAACTTAAAAGTTCTTGAAAAGTCATGGCGCAGGGTTGAACAACAGTCAGGATTTTTTCATTCACTTTTTGGTACTGGGCCAAATAAATAAGATCTCGAAATCCGTAGCTGAGAGCTAGAACAGAAGGAGCTTTGGCCAAAGCCGGTTGAGCTAAAATCCTCAGAGAGGATACGCCAACATGAGGTAAACTTAAACTGTAACAAAGAGTTTTAGCCATATTGATTGTCACGCGAACGCCTGTAAAACTACCTGGGCCTAATCCGAAGGCAATGCCATTTAAATCGGTCACAGTGAGATGATGTGTTCTGAGTTGTTGTTCCAAGTGCGTTGTAATGACTTCACAATGGGTGCGTTGATGAGCCCAGGTATTTTCACAAAGGATTTCAACCTGATGGGTTTGCAATTGACCTAACGCGATGGAACCAAAATCTGTACTCGTATCTAAAGCCAACCATAGATTGGTTGGCTTATTATTTTTTGGAATCATAAGTTATTTTGTTTACTACCAAAATGAGTTTAACCAATTCGAGATGTCATTGAAGAGGGCAAAGGCCATAAGGCTCATTAGAAGAACCAAACCCACCTGTTGGGCGATTTCCATTTTTTTCATACTCATGGGAGCTCCCCGTAGAGCTTCAATGGTGAAAAACAGTAAATGACCCCCATCCAATACGGGAACAGGCAATAAATTTAGTAAAAATAAGTTTACAGAGATCAGTGCCATCATTTTTAAAAACGCTGCAATGCCGGCCTCATAGGATTGGTTAGCAAATCTTCCAATGGAAATAATTCCACCAATATTTTTAGCTGAAACATCCCCTTGCACCAGACGAACCAAACTGATTACAACCATTTTGGTTGTTTCAATGGTTCTATGGATTCCCATGCTAAACACTTCACCCAGTCCTTTTGCTTTAACTAGGACTGATTTTGGACCGGTTTGGAAAAGTCCAGAAACAATTCCCACGGTAAATCGTTTTTCCGTTTTTCCACGGGTTGGGTCCATAACTTCACTGAGTTCCGGGCGCATTGAAACAGTTAATGGAGTTCCAGAACGTATAAGAACAAACTCCAAGGGGTTGGAGTCGGATTGATATTTTTTTACTAGTTCAATTACTTGCATCCAGTCGGTTATTTTTTCTCCATTAATACTTTGTAATCGATCCCCTGGCTTTAAATTAGCTTGATCTGCGGGGGAGTTTCTTTTGATTTTCCAGAGGTAGAACTGTGCACTTTCTAATCCTAGATCTGACAACTCAATTCCCTGTGGGACTGTTGCCCCAGAAACACCATGGCTGTTTGCGACGTCCAACTCTTTTCTGGGGACTTCCATGGTTAATTGTCTTGGTTGACCAGGATCATTGCCGGCATAAGATTGAACTTTTAATTGAAGCGGTAAGCGGTTTTTGAAAACGTCCTCTTTTATATATCGTTCCATGTCTCTCCATGAATTAACCTCACGGTCATTAATAGAGAGAATCACATCCAAGTTTTTTAACCCGGCTTGAGCGGCCACAGATTTTTCATCAATTACGCCGATCATGGCTCCCATAGAGCTGGGGTCCAAACCCTCAATAACTCCCACTTCCTTCTTGCTACTCAATATATTGTCATTGGCTCCAAGTGTTGGGGCGATTTTAATTTGCCCCTTTTCAAGGGAGTCTTCCCTTTCCACATTGAATACCAGGGGTTCATTGACGGAGAGGGCAATTTTTTCTTTCACTTGGATCCATGTTTGAACTGGCTCCTCATTGATGGAGAGTATTTTGTCGCCGGAGCGAAATCCAGCTTCGTAGGCTTTGGTTTTTGGAGTGATATCGCCTAAGTAAGGTCCAGGGAGGGGTTCGCCATTAAGTCCAATAAAAATAAACAATAAAAAGGCAAAGAGTAAATTCATTAAAGGACCAGCTAATACAATGGCAATGCGCGGGAGAACAGGTTGATGTAGAAAGGAATATTTTTTTTCCTGCTCAGAGATTTCTTTGGTTGGGTCATCGCCAAACATTTTAACATAACCACCCAAAGGAATAATGGAGATACAGTAAAGAGTATCTCCTCTCTGAAACTGAAGAATTTTTTTACCAAAACCAAGGCTAAAAACTTCAACACGCACTCCAAAAAATTTTGCTACAAGAAAATGTCCCAGTTCGTGGACAAAAATAAGAATACCAAGCAGAATAAAAAAAGGACCGATACCAGAAGCTATGCCGTGGAGTGCATTGGTTAGTAATTCCATTGTTTTCATAGGGACTCCTTTCTCTTTTTACATCATGTAATGGTACAAGTGATGTGATGAGTATCAATTGATTATGAAGTTTTGAGCACTAGTACTGTTTTCCAGTTTGTGCCATTATCCCATGGACAAAATAGAACTGTAAAACGTGAAAAAATAAATGAGAGGGCTGCTCATTAAAACTCCATCCAATCGATCTAGCATACCTCCATGCCCAGGCATCAGGCGACCAGAATCTTTAATCTGCGCGACTCTTTTTAATAAGGAAATGGTGAGATCTCCCATTTGTGCTATGAATCCGCAACCCAGGCCAAACGCAATAGCTGGACCAAGAGCAGTACCTTGAGGGAAAAAACTGAGCACACAAAAGACGGCGCAAAGGAAGGAACACAAAAGTCCAGAAAGAGCTCCCTCAATAGTTTTGTTGGGTGAAACTTGCGGCATTAAAGCTTTTTTTCCAAGCCACTTGCCCCCAAAGTAAGCCCCAATATCTCCTGCAAAAACAACCATGAGGTGCAAGGCAAAGAGTTCCAATCCAACTTTCTGACGAAGAGTGTAAATTTCAAAACATGGAAAAGCCACGCACCATAAAAATCCAAAAATTCCTCGACTTAAAAATGTGAGTATCGTTTCGTTGTCTGTTTTATTTCGAGTGAGCCAAAAAGTGAGGGCTATAAACAGTGAACAATAAAAAGAAAAAACAAGAAGAGAGTTGGGAAGCCAAAGAAGAGAGATCAACAGAGCAAAACACAGCACTGAAAATAATACTTTCACTCCATGTGGAATAATTAAACGGGAAAATGCCGTTCGTTTATATTCTCGAACAATAAGAAAAACTACCAAGATGCAGGCCCATTCTAGACCCTTGGCTTTGAATTGGTAGGCCGTTGCTAGGATTAAAAACAACGCAATTAATGCTGAAATTACACGGGCCTTAAGTCCAGATAATTTTGGAGCCTTCATGGAGATCTCAAAGTGGAGTTTTTAATCTGTTCACTGGTTTTTCCAAAGCGTCGTTCCCTTTTGGAAAAGGTTTCAAGGGCTTGATAGAGTTCTACTTTGGAAAATTCGGGCCAGGATTTATCCACAATGTGAATTTCTGAGTACGCTGCTTGCCATAGAAAAAAATTTGAAAGCCGATGTTCCCCACTGGTTCGAATAATTAAATCCGGGTCCGGCATAAATGAGGAATCTAAGGCCCCAGCGAATAGGGCCTCGTCAATATTTTCTGGCTTAAGACTTCCTTTGGCAACTTCCTCTGCAATAAGACGAGCTGCCGCAGTGATTTCTTGTCGACCACCATAACTGAGGGCACAAGTTAAATTCATTCCCGTGCAGTGAGCGGTTAACTTTATGGTTTCTAAGGCTTTTTCTCGAACTGCTGAGGGGAGATTCCGCAAATTTCCAATACAATGGAAACGAATATTATTTTTTATTAATGAGGGGGCTTCGATTTTTAATTTGCGAGCCATCAAGCCCATTAAAAAAGAAACTTCTTCGGAGGGACGAAACCAATTCTCGGTACTAAATGCAAATAGGGTTAGGTTTTTGATTCCCAGTCGGGCACAGTTTTCTATGGTTTGTTTAGCAACTTGAGCTCCACGAATATGTCCATAAAGACGATTTCGTCCACGGGACTTAGCCCAGCGACCATTTCCATCCATAATTATTGCTAAATGACGAGGTAGCTCCAAAAAAATATCATCCATGACTTTAAAAAGTCATGAGCTCCTTTTCTTTGTCTTCAGCGATTTTATCCACTTTTTTTATGTATTCATCCGTCATTTTTTGGATTTCAGTTTCATTGCGTTTGGCTTCATCTTCGCTCATGACCTTATCTTTTTGAGCTTTCTTGATGGATTCGTTGGCGTCTCTCCTTGCCATCCTTATGGCTACACGACCATCTTCAACTAATTTTTTTATCGATTTCACCATGTCTTTTCGTCTTTGTTCAGTCAGTTCAGGAACCTTTAAACGGATGACTTTCCCATCGGATTGAGGGGTCATTCCCAAATCACTTTTTACAATGGCGGACTCAATTTCCTTTAAGATAGAGTTGTCCCAGGGTGAAATTAAAAACGAGCGTGCATCTGGACAAGACAGGGCCGCTACTTGGCTCAATGGACTCAATGTTCCATAAAAATTGACCTTTACCACATCCAGCATGGACACCTGAGCTCTTCCTGTGCGAACTTTTTTTAATTCGCCAAGCAGACCACTGACGGCTTTTTCCATATGTTCTTTAGCTACGGTTTGTTGTTGAGTCATAAACAGGAACCCCCAAAGAATGAATTAGATTTGTTGTCTCGTCCACTTATATAACAGTTCATAAGGATTTGCATTTAGAGCCTCTTCGGAAATGCTGCGTCAGCTATCACTGATCGCAAAATTCTTTTGTCGTCGCTGTTACGGCGTTATTGTTATTGGAACTGACTTTCTATTTAATAACCGTTCCAATTTTTTCGCCAACTAAAACTCTGGAGATATTTCCCTTTCGATTTAAGTTGAATGTTACAATGGGGAGTTTATTATCCATGGATAAGCTGATGGCAGTTGAATCCATTACGGCAAGACCCCGGTTTAAAACTTCAATATAGCTTAACTCCGAAAATAGCTCAGCATCTCTGTGCTGCACAGGATCCTTATCGTAAATTCCTTCGACTTTTGTCGCCTTCATAATAATTTCAGCATTGATTTCCATGGCTCTTAAAGTTGCAGCAGTATCCGTTGTAAAAAACGGATTTCCCGTTCCTCCCGCAAAAATAACAATACGGTTTTTTTCCAAATGACGGATGGCTTTCCTACGAATATAGGGTTCAGCTATTTCAGCCATGGCTATGGCAGTTTGAACTCGGGTTTCCAAACCTTTTTTCTCTAGGGCATCTTGAAGGGCTAAAGCATTGATACACGTAGCTAACATACCCATGTAATCTGAACTGGCTCGATCCATACCTTGAGCTGATGCCGCCACACCACGGAAGATGTTACCTCCACCAATGACTATTCCCAGTTGCACACCCAGATTGTTGGCCTCAACAATATCGTCTGCGATACGGTTAATTACGGAGGTGGAAATTCCCGTCTTTGCTTCCCCAGCTAAAGCTTCTCCACTTAATTTAAGTAGAACCCTTTGGTAAATGGATTTCTTTTTCAAATTGACTCCTCTTACGAAGAAATATGGGGAGTTTTGGTTTGGTTATTTATCCTTCTAACCAAACCAGATTTTCTTTGTCGCCACAGCAGCTGACGTAGTCTCTCCGAACCAAGTTCGTAGAGTTTCTAAGAACCCCTGACTTGGGCGGCAACTTCATCAGCAAAATTTCCCTGCTTTTTTTCGATTCCTTCGCCTAATTCATATCTTGTGAATCTTCTCACCACAATATTCTCACCAATTTTGGCGATCATTTCATTTTGGTAATCTTTTACAGTTTTATCAGGGTTTTTAACAAACTTTTGATCCATCAGACAAATTTCAGCAGCCCATTTTTTGATCTGTCCATCCAAAATTTTATCAAGCATTTCGGGTTTTTTACCTTCTTCAATGGCTTTGGCTTTTAACACTTCCCTTTCCTTTTGGATTTCAAGTTCGGGAATTTCATTTTGCGCTACAAATTTAGGATTCATAGCTGCGACATGCATAGCCACATCTTGAACAAACTTTTGAAACTCTTCATTGCGAGCCACGAAATCAGTTTCTGAGTTTACTTCTACAATCACTCCAATGCGACCACCGGCGTGGATATAGGAAGAAATTGTTCCCTCTGCTGCCACTCGGCCGGCGGCCTTTGCAGCTCGGCTCAATCCCTTGGCGCGAAGCCACTCAATGGCCTTGTCAAAATTCCCTTGGGCCTCTTGCAAGGCCTTTTTGCAGTCCATCATTCCGGCATTGGTACGTTCTCTTAATTCTTTAACTGACTGAGCTGATACTTGAGACATAAGTTATCCTTCCTAACAACAAATAAAAAATAAGCGTAAATTTCAATAAAAGAATTACTCTGCGCTTTCTTCGGTAGAATCCACTTCACTCTTTTCAGCGGATGAATCCAATTCCATGGCGATTTCCACATCATCTGCTGTGCCGGCGGCTACAAGCTTTCTTCCTCGGCTCACTTTAACGACAGCCGGACCAGATGATTTTTCTTGTGCTGGGGTTCCACGAACGGGCTTATCATAGTGTTGGGATGCTTTTGGTTTTTCAGTAGCTTCTGATTGTTTATTGCTTTGCGATCTTACGGTTTCTACATAATTCTTGGCACCTTCAAGATAAGCATCCGCCACAAGTTGAGTAAAGAGCTTGATGGATCGAATGGCGTCGTCGTTTCCAGGAATGGGGTAGTCTATGAGTTCCGGATCTGTGTTTGTATCCGCAATACCCACAACCGGAATTCCCAATCGTTTGGCTTCGGCGACGGCAATGTGCTCCTTATTTAAATCCACAACAAACATACAAGAAGGGGAATCTTTCATTTCCCTAATACCTTCCAAATGATCGTTGAGCCTTTGCCATTCTTTTTCAACGGAAGCTCTTTCTTTTTTAGAAAAGTATTCCAACTCGCCCTTTTCTCGCATTTGATCAATTTTTTTCAAACGATCAATGGAGGTTTTGACAGTTTGGAAGTTGGTGAGGGTTCCACCAAGCCAACGTTTCGTAACAAAGTAGGCTCCGCATTTCACTGCAGCCTCTTTAATAGGATCTTGAGCTTGTTTTTTGGTGCCGACAAAGATGAGTTTTCCACCCTTAGTTGCAATTTTAGCCACAAACTCCGCTGCAGACTTAGCGCACAGTACTGACTTTTGCAGATCAATAATGTGAATTCCACCGCGATCGGTGTATACGTAGGGTTTCATTTTTGGATTCCAACGCTGGGTTTGGTGTCCGAAGTGAACTCCAGCATCAATCATTTGTTTCATCGTAACTTGAGCCATGTTTTACCTCTTCTGGTTAAACCGCCTCCCCAGTGGACCCCAACATAGGGCACCAGAAAAATCCAGGGAGTGTGTATTGAGTGGGCTTTGATAACATAGAAGAAGGGTTAAGGATAATGTTTTTTTATGGAAGATCACGGTTGTAGTTGTCACATTATAGGTCTGAATTATAACTGTGTGATAGGCATAAGGAATACACGCGAAGAGCCTGTATTCCCCCTTTTTCGGAATTGGACCGGAAGTTTTACAAGCAGCTTTTCTTTAAGTTTTTGTCGATTTGATCTAAAAAATCTTCGGTATATAAAAATTGATCTTCTTTAACATCATTGCCGTGGGCGAGAATGGCTAAATCCTTAGTCATGTATCCGGCTTCAACGGTTTGAACACAAACTTTTTCTAAGGTTTGAGCAAAGTGGATCAGGGGTTCATTTTTATCCAGTTGACCACGGAAGGCCAGACCACGAGTCCAGGCATAAATTGAGGCCAACGGATTTGTTGAGGTTTTTTGCCCCTTTTGGTGAAGACGGTAGTGACGAGTGACTGTGCCATGAGCCGCTTCAGACTCCATAGTTTGTCCATCAGGAGTGACCAAAACGGAGGTCATAAGCCCGAGAGATCCAAAACCCTGCGCCACGGTATCGGACTGAACATCTCCGTCATAGTTTTTACACGCCCAAACAAAAGCTCCGTGCCATTTCAAAGCGGAGGCAACCATGTCGTCAATAAGTCGGTGCTCGTAGGTAATACCCTTTTTTGCAAAAGGAGTTTTATATTCTTCATTAAAGATTTGTTGAAAGATGTCTTTAAATCTTCCGTCATATTTTTTTAGTATGGTGTTTTTGGTGGAAAGATAAAGGGGCCAACCTTTTAGAAGGGCCATATTCATACAACTCCGTGCGAAACCACGAATGGACTCATCTGTATTAAACATGGCTAACGCTACCCCATCCCCTTCAAAATTGTAGACTTCGTGAGATTGAGCCGCGCCGTTTTCGGGTGTGAAAATTAAGGTGAGCTTTCCTTTGCCTTTGGTAAGGACATCTGTGGCTCGGTACTGATCTCCAAATGCATGTCGGCCAATAACGATGGGCTGTGTCCAACCAGGAACAAGGCGAGGAATATTTTTACAAATAATCGGTTCACGAAAAACAGTTCCATCTAAAATATTGCGGATAGTCCCATTTGGTGATTTCCACATTTTTTTTAGATTAAACTCCTTCACCCTCTCTTCATCTGGGGTGATGGTGGCACATTTGACCCCAACTCCGTATTTTTTAATGGCTTCAGCAGCTTCCACTGTGACTTGGTCAGCGGTTTGATCTCTATGTTGAATTCCCAAGTCGAAGTATTTAATGGGGAGGTCAAGGTAGGGTAGAATTAATTTATTTTTGATAAAAGACCAAATGATACGGGTCATTTCGTCTCCATCCAATTCAACAATGGGATTGGCCACTTTAATTTTTTTCATGAAAGTCCTTTGTCGTTAATAAAGTTGAGTTGATTTTATTTCATGTCAGTTTCAAGGGTATTTTATAAAACTGTTTTTGCACAAACCAAAAGATTTTCAATCCATACTTTTCAAGAATCGGAGAAGCAAAGAAAAAACGGACTACGACAACTGGCAAAATAATTTTTTTGGACCTTGAACTATATCGAATTCTTAGCTCTGGGTCGGAATGCTTTTATGAACCAGAGCTCCTGACAACTTTATTTTACAATTTTTTGAACTATAGCAGTAGTGATGTGGGCCTCATTTTGTAATTCTTTACGAAATTCTTTGGCTGCTTTGGCGGTGGAAAATAAACCCACACTCACGCGATACCAAGTTTTATTTTGCACCTCTGCAGGAAGATAGAAAGCCGTCCAACCTTTGGCTTTGAGTTCGGCAGCATGGTTTTTGGCTCCAAGCTCATCGGGGTAAGCCGCCACTTGGATGGTATATTTTCCAATGGAGTTCCCGGCAACGGAAGGTAAAATGCTTAAGGGTTGACGAGTTTCTTTTATTTCAGGTGTAGGGGTTTTTCCATCTGCAAGACGGTGGGCCACGGCACTGGGAGCATCAGACACTTCCTTTGTGGGGGCGTTATGTTTTGCGGTTTCTCCATGTTGGGTTGGGGTTTGGGAAGGAGTTGGCACCAACGCTGTTTTTGTTGAATCTGAAACATGGTGAGGGGAATTGTATTGTTTATAACCAGTTTTTTCTGTTGCTGCGTCTTCTGATTTGGAAGCTATATCCCGTTGTTTCTCGGGAGCAATGTTCCCCTCAGAACTTTGAGTCTCTGTTTTTTCTTTGGCCACAAACTCTTCAGTGAGGCTTGAGATATCTTCTTCAGAAAGTTTTTCTTCAGACGAAGAATCATGGTCTTCTTTAGAGTCTTCGTCGTCATTCGAAGAGTTGGCTGCGGTAAATTCACCCTCGACTTGCATACGCCGATGGTCACTGTCACTGACCTGTTTGCCAACATACGTCCCTACGGAAAAAGACAATAATGAAACAAAAAAAATCATTACCAGTTGAATTAATCCATCCGTTTTTGACCCACCGTGGTCGTTCAACATATCTTCCCTCCCCCGCATTAAATATCGAAGCATTATTTAGGGTTCCCATACATAACAGGAACGGTCCTTTAATCTTAAAGGCCAGAAAAGGTGGTGGTCAACCAAACCTTGACAAAGCAGCTGTCCCGCGCTTTGAGAAGACATGAAAAATAAAAACTCGACTTTGGCCGGGAATAACGGAAATAAGAAGTTAATCTGGAATCGGAATGCAATTGAGCAAGGTGCTTTTGCGGCGGCAAAAGCAGGGGAAAAAATATTGTTGGAGTATTTTGGCAAGCTCAAAAAAGTTCGAGAAAAACATCTTGCGGGTTTGGTATCAGAGGCGGATGAGGCTAGTGAAGAGGCGATCAAGGCTCTGTTGATATCAACGTTACCCATAAAATTTTTAGGAGAAGAGTCTTCAGCTCAAACGGGTCTTCAGGGTTTAGCTACGGACAGTTGTTGGATTGTGGATCCTTTAGATGGAACTACAAATTATGTTTATGGATTCCCTATTTTTTGTATCAGTATTGGGTTGATGTGGGAGAGTGAATTGGTCTTTGGTTTGGTCTCTGTACCCAAACTGGGCTTAACTTACTCTGCAACAAAGGGTCAGGGGGCGTTTCTAAATGGGCAACCTCTGGCTGTGAGTCAAAGAAAGCTTTTGCAAGAGGCCTTGCTAGCTACAGGTTTTTTTCCCGAGATTCCCGAGGTTTTAAATGAACAACTGGGGATATTTAGAGAGCTTGTTTTCAAAGCCCGAGGAATTCGTCGTGCAGGAGCGGCTGCTTTTGATCTTTGTTTAGTAGCCGAGGGAGTTTTTGATGCCTTTTGGGAAAAAGGTTTAAAACCCTGGGATACTGCGGCCGGAGTTGTTTTGGTTCGTGAGGCCGGAGGTCGAGTGACGGATTATCTTGGGGCGCCCTTTGATGTTAATGGGAACTCTATTATCGCATCCAATGGCTTTCTTCATCAGACCATTCTCAATGCGACCAAAAAGTAATTTAAAAATTTAATTTCAAAATTTCGAGCTAAGTCCTGTCAAAACTTCACAAGAGTGCTTGGGATTTGGCTCAACCTAGGACTGAAAAAAATCGGAATAACACGATTTTGACTAGGCCAATTTATGGATCTGTCTTAGTGAATCCTCAATTTTTTATGGGAAGTCGAGTTGGCATCAGGGTTGCTTTTAAAATGATAAGTCGCCCTCTTTGACAGGATTAACAACTCGGAAAGTTGAAATTTGTTAGGGGGGAATTAAATTTTAGAAATGGTCTTAAATTAAATGAATGAGCTTAAGAATAGGGCTCATGGAAATTGAGGCAATCGTGGCAGAAGCAAAGAGTGCACCTCCGACATCAAGTCCACCTCCTGCGACTTCTTCAGGGCAAAAACCAACTTTATTTATAATTCTAACTCTACTGAATTTGGGTGTTGTCGTAGGAGTGGGAGTCATGATGTACCTTGGGCAAAAAAAGAAAGCCGTTGAACCGGGTATCGAACAAGTGATTGAGGGTGAACATAAAACACAAAAAGAAGAAGAAAAAGACACGGATTTTATCGGGAAATTAGTTCCCATGGAAACCTTCTTAGTCAATTTAGCTCAGAGTCGGGGAAGAAAATTGGCTAAAATCAATATGGAATTTGAGGTGGGAAGTGATGAGGTTCAGCAGGAGATTGAAAAGCTCAAGCCACGAATTCGAGACATGGTGATTATGATTATTTCAGATAAAAATATGATCCAACTTTCAAGCAAAGAAGGTAAAGACAATTTAAGAGCTGAAATTCGAAATCAAGTAAATTTGTTTTTAAGCAAGGGTCAGATAAAAAACGTTTACTTTACTGAGTTTATTTATAACTAACTGATGATTTAGAAGGAACCAAATGAGCCAAGTTTTATCACAAGGGGAAGTGGACGCCTTACTCGCCGCTGTTTCGGAAGGTGAGGTCGCCTCAGCTGATGGGTCGGGAGGCACCAAAGGTGGTGATGATCGAATGGTTGTGGTCTATGATTTGACCAGTCAGGATCGCATCATTCGCGGTCGTCTTCCCCAGTTAGATGTGATTTACGAAAAATTCATGCGTTCCTTTCGCGTTTCCCTTTCCGCTTCTTTAAGAAAAATAGCCACACTCAATCATGCCAGTACAGATTTTCTTAAGTTTGGTGAATTCATTAATACTTTGCCTATGCCCACTTGCATGAGTGTTTTAAGGTTTAACGCCCTTCGCGGATCGGCACTCCTCGTTATCGAAAGTAAGTTGGCCTATGCTTTAGTGGATAGTTTTTTTGGGGGTGCGGATCGTCCTTATACAAAAATTGAAGGAAAAGAATTTACCCCCATTGAGCTGTCCATTGTGCGCAAAGTTGTGGATTTGGCTGTGGATGATCTGGAAGCGGCCTGGGCCTCAGTGGAAAAAATTGAAGCCAGTTTTGTTAGAACTGAAATTAATCCCCAATTTGTGGGTATTGTTCCTCCAACAGATATTGTGATTGCATCCACTTTTGATGTGGAATTGGAAAATGCAAACGGAACCATTACTTTGGTAATACCGTATTCAACGATTGAACCTATAAAACAAAAATTATCGACTGGATTTCAAGTTGAAAGTGATCAAGCAGACAAAAAAATGTGGACCTCAATTATTCACAATCAACTGCATGAAACAGAAGTGGATGTGGAAGTCAAATTGGGTGAATCAGAAATTTCTCTTGAAAACCTAATGGGACTCAAAAAAGGGGATGTGATTTCTTTAGATCAGGATGCCAATGGCGAATTTGATGTTTTAATTGAGGGGATAAAAAAATTTAAAGCATTCTATGGAGTTCATCATGGCTCTGTAGCAGTGCAAATAACTCGATCAATTACAAAATGAGGTTTTTATGTCCGATGGAAGTTCTAATTTAGCGGAAAAAATAGCCCCTCAAGGGGAGCCCACACTTAAGGCAGTTCCTCCTTTGGCGGAGACGGAGGTAAATCAGAGAAATTTATCTTTAATTCTCGATATACCACTTCGTGTAACTGTAGAACTCGGTCGAACTAAAATGGTGGTGGCTGACCTACTTAATTTAGGGCAAGGCAGCGTTATAGAATTGAATAAGTTGGCTGGGGAACCCATGGAAGTATTGGTCAACGACAAATTGGTGGCTCGTGGCGAAGCCGTTGTTGTCAATGAAAAGTTTGGTGTTCGTTTAACAGATGTTATTTCACCCATGGAACGAGTGGAGCAACTTAAGTGAAGTTTATTTTAGAAATTATTTTGGAATTGGTTTTGATATGTCCCGTGGCATATGGGTCGCAATCTCAAAACAGTAAAGCGCAGATGGTGGATTCGGAAGAAGGGGACAATGCGGACCTACAAGAAGCCAATACATTGCTTTCAAACACTGAATTAAGTGCCGCCGAAAGAGATTCTCAAAAAATTTTAGATCAGGAGTTCATCGGAGAAAAGTCGATTGAAAAAAATGAAAATAGTAATATTCAAGAAAATAATCTAGATAAATCTCTGTCTTCTGTAGAAAAAATTTCTCAAGAAAAAAAAATTAAATCAGAAGCTGATTATCCTGTTCTGACGAATTACAAAAAGGCCTCTGGGGAAGGTTCTTCTGGGCTTCATCGAACTTTAGTAGGTTTGACCTTGCTCATTGTTCTCATCGGAGGTTTGGTTCTCATTTCCCGTTTGGTTATAAAAAAGAAATTTGCCAAACCCTTACATTCACAAATTAAAGTTTTGACTCAATTTCCTTTGGGGCCAAAAAAGCAATTGATGATTGTTCGAGTGGCTGGAGAATCTATACTCATTGGAGTCACAGACAACCAAATTAATTTAATTAAATCTCTCTCATTGCTCGATGAGGATCTACCTGTCGATCTTCCTGAAAACTTTACTTTGCCCCAGGATTTAAAAATGACGTCAATTCATGACGAAAATAAAAGTGATGGAGAAATGGGTTTAATTCACCTAAAGGATAAAATTGTGACTCGCCTTAAGGGAATGAGGGCTATTTGAAAAATAAAATATTTTTTAATAAAAGTTTTTGCTTAAGTTTGCCGTTTTTGGGACTTTTAATTTTGCTACTAGCTCCCTTTCAAGGGCAGGCTCAAATGACTTTACCTTCAATAAATTTAGGATTTAAGTCCACACAAAATCCTAATGAAATTGTCAATACTATTAAAATATTAATGGTATTGACAGTGCTCACTTTGGCTCCAGCAATTATTATTTTAATGACCAGTTTTACTCGGATTATTATTGTTCTTTCTTTTTTAAGACAGGCTTTGGGAACTCAGCAAATGCCACCCAATCAGCTTTTGGTGGGATTAGCTCTTTTTCTGACACTCTTTATTATGTCCCCCTTTTTAAATAAAATAAATCAGGAATCCTTACAGCCTTTTTTGCAGGGACAAATGAATCAAGATGTAGCTTTGGAAAAAGCATTGTCTCCAATTAGACAATTTATGTTTAATCAAACCAGGGATCAAGATTTAGGCTTTTTTGTAAAAATGGCTAAGATCGCACAGCCAAAAACCAGGGCCGATGTGAGCACCACGATTTTGGTTCCAGCATTTGTTTTGTCTGAGTTAAAAACAGCCTTCCAAATTGGATTTGTCATTTATTTGCCTTTTCTGGTGATAGATATGGTGGTGGCAAGTGTGTTGATGGCGATGGGAATGATGATGCTGCCTCCGGTGGTGATTTCACTACCATTTAAAATAATGATTTTTGTTTTGGTTGATGGCTGGTCTTTAATTGTGGGTTCTTTGGTGCAGAGTTTTGGAACTTAAATTGGAAATGATAAATTCTTTGGAAAGGGCGGATTAGCACTTCCAAAGTTTATAGTAGGGGTTGGTGTGACTGAGCAAATGATTCTCCATCTAGGACAGCAAGCTTTAAAAACGACAGCATTGCTTGCTAGCCCGATCCTTTTGTCTGCACTTGCAGTGGGGCTTATTATCAGTATTCTTCAGGCCGTGACGCAAATAAATGAAGCCACTTTAACTTTTATCCCAAAAATGGCTGTGGTGGCCTTAATCTTAGTTTTAGCGGCCCCATGGATGCTGGATGTTATGAGCCATTTTACGGTAGAGTTGTTTACTGGAATTGTTGATATGGTGAGAAATTAAATGGAAAATATATATCAGTTTTCCGAACCTAAAATTCTTTCGTTTTGTCTAGTTATGTTGCGATTATCTGGTTTTGTTGTTACCTGGCCTTTTTTTAGTGGTGAGACCGTACCCTCACAAATTAAAATTCTTTTTGCTTTGCTGACATCTATTCTTATTTTTCCAAATATTGAGTGGCATGGTTTGCAAAATGTTTTAAATAATCAATATTTAATTTTTTTGTCGATAAAGGAAGTTTTGATTGGTTTGTTTTTTGGTTATTTGGGAAAAATGTTTATTTCAGCTTGTCAGGTGGCAGGGGACTTGGTGAGTGTGAGTGTGGGACTTTCAGGAGCTCAGCTTTTTAACCCAGCAATGGGCTCATCGTCGACCCCTTTAGATCAATTGTTATTTTTTTTGACCGGACTGTGTTTTTTATCGATTAACGGACATCATTTATTTTTGATGGGTATTGTAGACACATTTAGGTTGATTCCTTTGTCCGCAAAAGGGATTTCTCTTCAACCTTTTTTCACTGTGGGCAATCTAGTTCAAGAAATTGTTTTAATAGGTCTCAAAATGAGTGCTCCTATTCTTTTATCAATTTTAGTTGTGAATATCACCATGGGATTGTTGGGTAAAGTGGTGCCACAAATAAATATTTTAGTCACAAGTTTATCGGTAAATATTTTGTTAGGTTTTGTTGTTTTAATTTTATCATTGCCTTTTATGATGGATGAAGTTCCAGTTCTTTTGGAAATATCAGCCCGTCATATCTTTCAATTTATGAAGGGTTTGTAAATGGCAAGTGAGAATGAGTCTGGTGAAAGAACCGAAGAAGCCACGCCGCAGAGGAGAGAAGAATTTCGTCGTCGAGGTCAAGTGGCTCATACCCGTGAGTTGGCTACGGTATTTGCTTTGCTCTCGGCTTTATTTATGATTTGGGTTTTTGGTAAATTCTTTTTAAGTCAGATCCATGATGTTTTTATAACTTCTTTTAAAGATCATATTTTATTAGCGGCTCGACAGGGAGAGTGGATTTCAGCCTCCTTATTTGTGGGAGGGAAATTGGTTTTAATTTTGGGTCCTATGTTACTTATTTTTTGGCTTTTTTCCATAATTTCAACACTCGTTCAAATAGGTTTTTTGTACAATGATGAGGCTTTAAAAATTAATTTTAATCATATTGACCCCATTCAAGGGTTTAAAAGAATTCTGAGTTTAAAAAATATAGTTGAAGGTATCAAAGCCACTTTTAAACTGCTTCTTATAACATGGGTGACATGGTTTATTTTAAAAAAAGAAGTTTCTCTATTGCCTCATCTCGTGGAGTTTTCAGTTCAACAAATGTTCCTTTATTTGGGTCAAATCATTTTTAAACTGATTTCGGCTCTGGGTTTCATCATGTTATTTCTGTCTGGCTTTGATTATCTTTTTCAAAGATGGAGTCTTGAAAAGGAAATGATGATGAGCAAACAGGAAATTAAGGAAGAAGTAAAATCTCGTGAAGGGGATCCTCTCATCCGTGCACGGATTAAGCGTATTCAAAGAGAAATGTCCAGCCGTCGAATGATGGAAAAAGTTCCTAAAGCGGATGTAATCATCACCAATCCTACGCACATTGCTGTGGCCTTGAAGTATGATGGGAATATGGTTTCCCCGCAATTGTTAGCTAAAGGTGCAGACCTCATTGCAGAAAAAATTAGAGCTATTGCAAAGGAACATGGAATACCTATTGTGGAAAATAAACCCTTGGCTCGAACAATATATAAAACAATTAAAGTGGGTCAGCAGATTCCAAGAGAATTGTACACCGCTGTGGCTGAGGTGTTGGCTTATGTTTATCGATTGAAAAGGAAGATTCATTAATTATGGAACAGCTTTTTCAGTTCTTAAAGCGCTTTGAAAAGTATAGTAAAAATGTTGATTTACTCATAGCTTTTGGTTTGATCGCCATACTCGCGGTTATGATCATCCCCCTTCCGCCTATTTTATTGGATTTATCTTTAACCTTTTCTTTGGGATTATCTTTATTAATATTATTAGTTGCGGTTTATACAGATCGTTCTTTAGATTTTAGTGTTTTCCCTAGTCTTCTCTTGATGACAACGTTGTATCGATTGGCCTTAAATGTGGCAACGACACGGTTGATTCTCACCAACGGGCATAGGGGATCTGATGCTGTTGGTGAGGTGATCCATGCTTTTGGGCACTTTGTGGTTGGAGATAATTACGTTATTGGATTTATCGTTTTTATCATATTAGTAGTTATAAATTTTATTGTCATTACTAAGGGTTCTGGGCGAGTGGCCGAGGTGGCAGCTCGATTCACATTAGACGCCATGCCTGGTAAACAAATGTCTATTGACGCTGACTTGAATGCAGGGCTCATAAGCGAACAAGACGCTCGAAAACGACGCAAAGAGATTGAAGCTGAAGCTGATTTTTATGGAGCGATGGATGGTGCGAGCAAATTTGTTCGAGGTGATGCTATCGCAGGAATTATTATTACTCTGGTGAATGTGGTGGGTGGTTTGTTAATTGGAGTGATTCAAAAAGGGTTGGATCTCGGAGCCGCAGCAAAAACATATTCCATGTTGTCCATTGGTGATGGGTTGGTGACTCAAATTCCTGCTTTAATTATATCGACGGCTGCAGGTATTGTTGTGACTCGTAATTCCTCCACGCAAAACATGGGAGTGGAGGTTGCAGGTCAATTATTTTTAAAACCGCGTGCCGTGGGTATTGTGGCCTTTATTTTATTTTTATTGGGTTTGGTTCCTGGTTTGCCAACGATTCCTTTCTTTTTAATGACGGCTACTTTGGGAATGATTGCTTGGATGACGCAAAGATATGGTGAAGAGAAGAAGCAAATCAAAGAACGTTTGGCCGAAGAGGAATCTAGAAAGCCTAAACGGGAAGCGATTGAAAATATGCTTCCGCTGGATTTAATTGAATTAGAAGTGGGCTATGGGTTAATAAATATTGTTGAGTCTAATCAGTCAGGCGATTTATTGGAAAGAATCGTAAGTATTCGTAAGCAGTTTGCCATGGATTTGGGTATCGTTGTTCCCAGCATTCACATTCGTGATAATTTACAGTTGGAACCTGGTGAGTACCGTTTGCTGATTAAGGGGAACAGGGTGGGTGGCGGACTGTTGCGTCCTGAAAATCTTTTGGCCATGGATCCTGGGCAAGTGGTTCGTCGAGTGATGGGAGTGCCAACAAAGGAACCAGCGTTTGGCTTGGATGCGCTTTGGATTTCTAAAGCGCAGAGAGAAGATGCGGAGCTGGCTGGTTA
Organism: Bdellovibrionales bacterium; assembly: GCA_019695175.1. GTDB lineage: Bacteria > Bdellovibrionota > Bdellovibrionia > Bdellovibrionales > UBA1609 > JAIBAM01. The sequence continues at coordinate 34,959 of JAIBAM010000001.1, read as the reverse complement.
TACTGTGGTAGATTTGCCCACAGTCATGGCCACCCATATAACTGAGATTATTCGAAGCCATGCCCATGAATTATTTGGACGACAAGAAGCCAGTACGTTGGTGGATAATTTTAAGAAAAACTATCCTAAAGTGGTCGAAGAACTCATTCCCAATTTGTTGAGTCTTGGGTTGGTGGTCAAAATTTTACAAAATTTACTACGGGAACAAATTTCTATACGTGATTTGCTCACAATTTTTGAAACGCTTGCCGATGAGGCTCTGCGCAGTAAAGATTCCGAAGTTCTCACCGAGGCAGTTAGAAAATCATTATCTCGAGCCATTACCGCTAAATTCAAAAACGATGGCGATCGAATTGCGGTGATGACCTTAGGACCCAGTGTGGAAGAACTTGTGTCCAACTCCTTATTGCAGACAGAGCAAGGTGTGCAATTAGTGATGGATCCAAGATCGGCGCAAGAAATTGTTTCTGGAGTTGCAAAATTAGTGGAACAGCATCCTGAGATTGCCTCGCAACCTATCTTATTAACGAGTCCGACTTCAAGAAGACATTTATTTAAACTGATCTCGAGATTTGTGCCCCAACTAGCTGTGTTGTCCCACAGTGAACTTTCAACAGATGCAAAAATTTCAGCTGTAGGTACAGTGGAGTTAGCCCATGCAGGTTAGAAAATTTGAAGCAAAAACGATGAAAGAAGCTCTCGAATTGGTCAAAGGACATATGGGTCCAGAAGCCATTATTCTTTCCGCCAAAGACAACAGTCGTGGTTTTGGATTGGTCGGCAATAGAAGTGTGGAGGTTACCGCAGCTATTAGTGAAGAAACTCTTAAGAAAAAACAAATGGCTGAAGCGAAACTTCCAGAAAAATCAAAATCAATTTATGCTCAATCTACTGCTAAATCACAAAAACAGTTTATTAACAAATCACATTTAAATGAACCGATTCATGAAACTCCGAAATCTCAGAGAAAATATGTTGATATCGAAGATGATGATGAACTTTTAGGGGACGCAGATTCTCTTCCACTGACACCCATTTTGGCTTCTGGCGTCAGAGTTAGAACTGCGGCACAAAGAGCCTGGCAAGCCATGAATGATTCTCATATTTTAAACGATGAAAATGTTCAAAAAAATTCAGTGGAGTCCCAAGTTGTAGAGAAACTACAAGCTGAGATTTTGCAATTAAAAAAAGTTTTACAAACGTTTCAAAAAGTACCTCAAACCTTCGTGTCCTCTTCCGTACAAAGTCATGGTGATGAAAGTTTAAAACAAAGTATGACTTATCAAAAACTATTTCGTGCTGGAATTAATCATGAAAATACTTTTAAATTAATCAAATTAGCTCAAACAAAATTGACCTCAGAACAATTAGGAAAGTCTGCTTTTGTAGATGCATTTATTGCTCATCATATTTTAAATAATACGAAAATTGTGGGCAATCGTTTTGCTGAGAGACACCATTTTTTCGTTGGCCCTGCAGGGCAAGGAAAAACTTCGTCCCTGGTAAAATTGGCTAGTGAAATGGTTTTAAAACAAAAATATCGCATTGCTATAGTGACGACAGATGTCCACAAGGTAGGAGCTATTGAACAGCTGCGAATATATGCAAAAATTTTAAATGTACCGTTTGCTGTCTTAAATGAAGCGGAGGATTGGCTTGATCTCTCCCCTTCTTTAGCACAGGTTGATTTTGTTTTATTTGATTTTCCAGGATTGAGTTTGAAAAACGATCTGATCTTGCAAAAAATTTGTCAAATTAAAGCACTCATTCATTCTTCTTTGGCTATTCACTACGTCCTCTCTGTTTTGGGCAATGAAGAGTCAGCTTCAGAGTTGGCACAAAACTCCCTTCGTCTAGAACCATCAGACCTTCTATTTACTGGCTTGGACGAAGCGGCTCAACATGGTCTCATCTACAATTTTCTACAGCGTTTCAATCTACCCCTTCATTCCTTTGGAATTGGACGTCAAATTCCAGAGGATTTTGAAGCCGCAACAAAAGAACGGGTTGTGGATTTAATATTTAAACTGACGAAGCTTAAGAGGAGCTAAGATGCACTATTTCCCTTCATTTTTAGAAGTAAATTCAACACGAAATCGAACTCAAACTCTTAGCGTGACTTCCGGAAAAGGGGGTGTTGGTAAATCCACTTTACTCGCTAATTTAGCCTACAGTTTGGGACAAAAAGGGCAAAAGGTTTTAATCTTAGACGGTGATTTGGGTTTAGCTAATGTGGATATTATTTTCGGAAAAAAAAGTAAACATACAATATTTGATGTTTTAAATTGTGAAAAAAAATTACAAGATATTTTACTTGAGGTTTCACCGAATGTGTATTTGATCCCTGGAGGATCTGGACTTTATCAACTTAGCCATTTGGCCCCCCATCAAAAAAAATCACTATTGGAACAGGTCAGCGAGATGGATCATTTTTTTAACTATTTGTTGATCGATACGGCCTCTGGAATTAGTGAAAATGTGCTTTATTTAAATTCTGCGGCCCAAGATATTCTGGTTGTAGTTACGCCTGATCCAGCCAGTATCACCGATTCTTACGCTCTCATAAAAGTATTGACGCAAAAATTTCATGAAAACCATTTTGGAATTGTGGTGAATTTGGTTCGCGATGAAGAGGAAGCAATATCAACCTATCGTCGGCTGGCAGAGGTGGCGGATCGTTTTTTGTGTGTGAGTTTGGATTTTAAAGGTTTTATTCTTAATGATCCCAAAATGAGACAAGCAACAAAAAAGCAACAAATGATTGTTCATACCGATCCTTTGGCCCAGTCGAGTCGTGGTATCTTAAACTTAGTCAATGAAATCCATGGTTTGCCAAAGCTTAAGGAACCCAAAGGGAGTTTGCAATTTTTCTGGCAACAACTTTCTGGAGTGGCCTAAAAGAATAGGACTTTTGGTAGAATTCTCGTTTTGATATCATAAAACGTGTTTAATAATGGGAAGGGGTTCTAAGATTTCCAAAATCAATATAAAGAGAGTAAAATTTAAGTAACCCGTTTTAAATATTTTTTGTTATTCGAAGTCCTTCAAAGCTTTATGAATGTAATTATATTTATTATAGAAGTGAAACTTTGATGTTACGGGTTAGGACAACTAAGGGTGGGGTGATTCAATGACAAGTATGAAAAATAGTAACAGTCAAAACATGAGTGGAGCTAATGAGATCGGAATGACTGGGAACTCAAATAGCAGCGCCCTTTTGCGAAAATACAAAGAGGAACCTTCCAAATTAACACCGCAACAAAAAGATAAATTGATTATGGAGTATGCCCCACTTATTAAATTTATAGCTCAAAAAATTGCATTACGATTACCAGCCAATATTGAATTGGATGATTTGATTTCCAGTGGTGTGATTGGTCTTATGGACGCCATTGAAAAATATGACCCGAGTCGCGACAATAAGTTTAAAACCTATGCGGAGTTTCGCATACGTGGTTCCATTTTAGATGAATTGCGTGCTCAAGATTGGGTGCCAAGGTCGGTTCGGGATAAAGCAAAAATGTTGGATCGGGCTTTGATTGATTTGGAAGCGCAGTTAGGTCGATCTGCTACAGATGAAGAAGTGGCCCAGAAAATTGGCGTTTCTATGGACGATTTTTATGACTTAATTAATCAAGTGAAACCTGTCAGTGTGCTTTCCATTGATGATGCCAATACATTTAGTAATGTCGATAAAAAATCTATTTTGAATTTGCTCGAGACTTGTAAACTGGGCAATCCTTTTAACCAATTGAATATTAAATCGGTCAAAGACATGGTGGCCAAGTCCATTGAAGATCTTCCCGAAAGACAACGATTGGTGCTTTCGCTTTATTATTATGAAGACTTAAACTTAAAAGAGATCGGTAAAGTCCTTCGTGTTACTGAGAGTCGGGTTTCCCAACTCCATGCACAAGCGATTACGAGACTAAGGGCAAAGCTCACCCAGTTTTTTCAAGAACAGGAATTGGAAGCAGTATAAAGGGAATAAAGGATATATAGAATCCTCGTCTTTGAGGATGATGGTTGAAAATTCCAAGCCTGTTTTGCTTGAGATGTAAGGGCTTTATTCATACAGGTTTTAATAAATCTAATCATGTAGTTAACATATTTAACAAAAAAGATAGTAATTCTATTTCATTTAAATTTTCCCCCATGGGATTTATGAGCGGATTTTCGTCACAAACAATGTTTATCATTTTGGTTTCCAACAATTGCAAGGCAGTTGTGGATAAGGCTAAATATCTGGAAAACTTTGCCATGCAAGTTATTTTATTTACCTTTTCAATTTTAGACGGTTCCCCTTGCGAATGGGATGAACTTTCTAAAGCAGAAATTGTTTCTCTTAATTCTTCATTTATTTGATCAGATAAATTGTTTTGGGACAAAAGCTCAGGAAATTCTTGCTTCCAAAGTTTCAGAAACAAATAGGCAAACTTTATGTCCACCAGGGATTGATCAGGACTGACAGGTTGCCAAGAATTTTGAATAAGAAAATAATGTAAATGAGAGTCCGGTATAAGCTTAGATTTTTCGCTGGGAAGCGATTGTGCATGAAGTCTGGCACCATAGAAATAGATATCCCAAAGGGCTGCAAAAATGGAATGTAATAATTTTGTCCCTATTTTAGGGCTATCCCTTTCTGGATTCAAATTTTGATCTACGAGATTAAGGTGAACAAGAATTTCATTAACAAGTAATATTTCGAATTCCAGTGCACTGGCGACCTCTGGGTTTTCTTGAGCTAGATGAATTAAAACAGTTCCTACACTCGTTTTTTTTAACAATTTCTTTGAAGAAAATCTGAAAATATTTAGCAGGGAAATAGGTATAGACCTAGGTGCAACAGTTATTAACAGATTAATCAATGAATTGTATTTTATAGGGAGGGAATTGAGGTCCACTCCGATAGGAGGTTTCTGGCTCAACAAAGTATTTCCTTGTCCACTAGTGGGGTTTTGCCAACGCCACATTAATGGATACAATGCATATTCTGGATCGAATATAAAAAGACCCATTGTGGTTTTAAGTTGAGGTAAAGAGGCCCCCGGCAGGTTGAGTGAATCTAGCAATAGAGCTGAGTAATGATAGCCTGGACTCAATGGCCAACCAAAGAGAGATACAGGGTATCTGGGCAGGGGAGGTTTTTGTAGTAATGTTGTACAACTAGAATTTGGTGATCCTACAATTTGAGGCCCATAGAGCCTACTGATAGTGGGTTGTTGTGAGCCCACTGATGGTTGTGTCCATGAATTAGAACAAAAAAATTGTAAGCCAATTGGGAGAGCTAGGTAAAGTGAAGTTTTAATTAAAAATTGCCTATATTTTTGACGATCGGGATTTGTTTTCATGGTGAATTTGAAAAAACCTCGTCTACATGGAGTTAGTTTGTTTTTAGAACGTTGCCCTTTCGTTTAAATGGCAGGGAATTTTTTTGGACAACTACTAAACAAAATTCTATAATTTTTTAGATGCAACTCTGGAGCCAAATTAGATGCAACTCTGGAGCCAAAAATGTTTGACCAAACTACTCTCGACCTATCATCAGTGAATTTGAAAAACTTCTTTTTAAATATTTCGAGAGCTTACCTTCAATGGCTCATGCCCGAGGTGAAAAAAGGGTTTAAATTGAGGAAAGATAAAAAAAATCTATTTTCTTCCGACATTAAAAACTCATTTAATCCCGAAAAGTATTTGTTCAAAAAAAATGAACGAGGGATTTTTTTAAGTAATTGTTTCTCGAATATCTTAAACTATTTGGTTTCGATTAAATTGAACCAAAGCATAGATTGAATTCCATAGTCGGTTTTGCCTAAATCAAGGTGCACAGTTGTTAGGGTATAATTTGATTTATACTTAAATAAATTGAGGGTAAGCCCCAACAAATAAGAAAAGAAAATTTTGTCCTTAAAGAAAATTTCATTTGTATGGGCTCCAACATAGATTGTGCCGGTGTCCTCAAATTTAATGTGAAATTTCACGTCACCTGCGGCAGAGAGAACTGAGTCTATGGCGTAGGATGTATCCGCCTCAACTCTTAAAAAGGGTAATGGGTTTGATACCAGACTAGTATTTCCATGGATGGTTTTAGAATTCGCCTCCACAGAAAATCTGGTTAGCAGTTGGTGTTCTCTTTGCGATAGGGCTAATGCCAATTGACCTGAATTAATCGAATAAACATTTTGTCTATCTTCTTTGGTGAGCAAACCGACTACGGGATTTTGATTTTTTTCCAGTTTGGAGTAACTTTTTTTGTTGAGCACAAGTTGAGCCTCTACTTTAAAAGTTGTCGTGGCTGAGCCGACGGAAGTATGACTTGAAATTCCTGATTCAGTTACAGAGATAGGCAATTTGTGAATGGATCTGGAGGGGATGCCACTTCCATTCCAATCGTTGGGGAGGGGGGTCGAGGTGGGAGTGGTATCAGACAGAATATAAACGATAACATTATTGCTGATAACCACCTCTAGGCTCAGTTGAATCTGAACAAGGAGAGCTTTATTTTCACCTAGTTTTATTTCTAAACTTTCAATGGCGTAGTCTTCTATTCTCTGCACTACGGTAGACAGATTTTCCATTCTTTTAATTTTAATGAAGTTGGGGGACTCAGCTAGTTTTTCTTGAATCCAGTTGTTAATAAAATTGCGAATGGGGACAGTATTTTCCGGATCATAATTGGATAGGGTGAAGGTTTCATTCAACGTTATGGTCAGTGATATCTTTTGCTGTGCGGAGGTATTGTTAATCATTTGATCCAAATTGTCAGCTAAACCATAACCCATCAGAAAGTTGAGGTTCGCTAGGGCAGGAAAATATTGTGAACTGGTGGAATTTTCTGTTGTTGATAAACCATATCTGTTGGTGATTTTATCTAATGGGGGTTGAGCTAGAGTTATTTTCATGGGGGGTAGGGGGGGATTTTCAAAAGTGAGTCCATGGGTTGCTGGTGGAAAGAAAAAGGCGGTTTGATAAAAATAAAAAAATGCGTAAATGAATGGCATCATTTTTTGAAAACCCACGAATTCTTGAATGTTAGAAGTGTTAGAAAAAAATGAAGAACTAATGGGCTTGTGTGGTTTTGTCCATTATAAAAATAGTTTTGAATTTTTTGGATAATGTCATGAGGGTGCAGCATCTCCAAACTGACCCTAAAATTTTTGTTAAAAATTAATTTTAATGCTCAAGAGATTTTTGTACGTCCTCAAGGGCCTTATCTACATCTTGAGGGGTGGGTTTTTTTCTCTTCTTTTTCTTTATTTTTTTGTGAGATACAGGGGACTCATATTCATTAAAAAGTTTTTTGTCATATTTCGGTAGCTCGGGAACAAATCGCTGGACATCTTGAGTGGGATTTAAAACCCGTGGAACGTATTTTCCATCATTGGAGTTGAAAGTGTTTCCTATACTAAAAAAGGCTTCTAGGCTGAGAAGTGCCGTCCATCCGGCGGCTGAGTTATTTCCATTGATGGTTTTATCAAAGGTAAAACCAATTTGAACAGCGTTTGATAGATTCATTTTTGTAGCCGCTCTTAAACCTAAAACGGTGGGATTGACGCCATAAAACTTGCGACTCCCCCCGTCGACTCTGATGACGGTAAGATCTCTTCGGCTTGTTTGGTTTGAGTCTTCATCATCAATGACAACGACGTCACCATACAACTCACCACTCACGCGAAAGTCACTGGGTGTCCATGCCACCCCAGCTTTATAAATAAAATAGGACGCTCGACCCTCATCTTGATAGCGAAAACCCACTTGTCCATAGGGCACCAAAGATTTATAGGGGATTTCAAACCAAGTTCCGCCAAAAAACTTCATGGTACCTTCATTAAGTAGGACTTCATCGGTGTCTGAGTTAATTCGTTTGAACGGATAGGAAAAATTCAGTTCGGGAATCAGGTTAAAGAAACTTCGTTTAACCACGTAACGAACACCGACAAGCCCTTCGGTTAAATTTATTTTGGTTCGAGTGGTATCACCATCGTAACTTTGCGCTCGAGCCACTCCCAATTGTCCAATCAGGCTTAATTGCTCCATGGGCCAAAACTCAGCACCAAAGTTTCCTTCATAAAGTCGATAATACCGACTTCCGGTTAATTTCGTATAGCTGCCTCCGCCATTATCATAATTAGCAGTGGTATTGAAATAACTTCCCTCAAGGAAGAGATGAATGTTCTCCTGCGGTGATGAAATAGGATCAGTGAGCGCCAACGCCGATGGCGCTGAAATCAAAGTCAGAAAAATAATATGGGAAATTAACATGATGGAGTTGAATCGAAATTGCATGACTGATATCAATGATACATCGATATATTATGAATAAGAAAGTTTTTCTCATCATTTTTTTAACAGTTTTTATGGACCTGGTCGGGTTTGGGATTGTTATTCCCTTAAACTCGTACTTGGCGCGACAATTTGGGGCCAGCCCTTTTCAAGTGGGTTTGCTTATGGCTGTATTTTCCTTTTTCCAATTTATTTTCTCTCCCTTTTGGGGGCAAATTAGTGATCGCTGGGGTCGCCGGCCAGTTATACTACTCAGTGTGCTAGGTTCCAGTGTGGCTCATCTTTGGTTTGGTTTGGCAACTAGTATTACCGGCTTGTTTTTAGCTCGAATTCTAGCTGGACTATTTGGTGGGAATATTTCCACTGCCATGGCGGCAGTTGCTGATGTAACGACTTCAAAAGAAAGATCAAAAGGTATGGGGTTGGTGGGTGCTGCCTTTGGTCTGGGATTTGTTTTGGGCCCATTCATTGGTGGAGTGACCGGATCGTGGGGCCATTATTTTGGCGACCACCCACCTTTTGGTTCCAGTTTCCCTGCCTTGATTGCTGCAGTTATTTGTTTTACCAACTTTGTTTTGGCATGGTTCATTTTTCCTGAAACACGACTGTTTCAAACTGAAAGAAACCAAAAACCTATAGATGGATTGGCTTTCTTAAAAAGATTTGGTGTCATTTTTCAACTCTTGCAAAAAAATAAGATAGCTCCTCTGCTCATTATTTACTTTTTGGCGACATTGGCCATGGCAAATATGGAAGCCTCTTTGTTTATGCTTGTTCAGGACCGGTTCCATTGGAGTATGGGAACAGCCAGCTGGGGATTCGCTTACGTGGGAGTTATAATGGCTCTCACTCAGGGTGGACTGATCCGGCGAACACTTCCGTTATGGGGGGAGACCAGATCTTTTTTAATTGGACTCGTGGCTATGGGGTTGGGATTTGGTGGAATCGCAATTTCTCATCAAATATATCCTCTAGCTGTAGCAGTGACTCTTTTGGCTTTAGGGAATGGGTTGGCCAACCCAGCTCTCACCGGGAGTATAAGTTTGCTTACCTCCTCTGAACATCAGGGTGAAACCTTGGGAGTCAATCAAAGTCTGTCGGCTTTAGCTCGTATTTTAGGCCCAGGGATTGGTGGGTTTACTTATCAAGAGTGGGGTGGAGAAATCCCGTTTATCATAGCCATGGGTTTTACTTTTGTGGCCGCGACGTTGGCTTGGAAAGTTCGTCATATTCTGCCGAAGACAACTCGCCTTTGATTATCTTTGGTGAAAGTTTCGATTGAGTTTTTTCAAACCTTATTATTTCACACTCCATTTTGAGTTTCTAATTTTTTCAGTGTATACCTCTAGAAATGGATTCCATTCATGCTTTAAGTTGGTTTCAGGTTGAAAATCTTTTGTTGAACAATGTGAACTTTCTTCTTTTGGACTTAAGAGTTAAGAAAAGTCGACAGGATGAACCTATAAATTTTTTTAAAAAAGCTTTATCTGTTGATGAAAGTGAAGTTTTGACAAAGGTAAGGGAGCTATTGCCCCACGTAGCTCATCCAGTTCTTTTGATCTGTGACAACGGAAAACAATCAGCACTCAAAGCAGAAGAGTTAAATTCCATGGGTTTTTTGAATGTTTATTTTTTTTTAGGGGGTTATGAAGTTTTGAAGCAAGAAGCTTTGTGATTTTTTGCCGCAACTGTCCTTAAGGAGGATTTTTAGCCAATGACAAAACTCTCAGATCGTTATTCCCCTCAAGAAGTAGAAAAAAGGATTTATGCTTGGTGGACTGAAAATAATTATTTTTCTGGCGCAGACAAATCCACTTTGCCCCCCTTTAGCATCATTTTACCGCCGCCTAATGTGACTGGCTCTTTGCATTTAGGTCATGCCTTGGATCATACCATTCAAGACGTTCTTGTGCGCTGGAAACGTATGTCGGGGTTCAATGTTTTGTGGTTACCAGGGACAGATCATGCTGGAATTGCTACCCAAAGCGTGGTGGAAAAGGATCTAAAGAAAAAAAATTTATTTCGCACCCAATTGGGCCGAGATCAATTTGTAGAAAAAGTTTGGGAATGGAAAAATCAATATGGCGATCATATTGTAGAACAAATGAAACGCCTTGGAGAGTCTTGTGATTGGAACCGCCTTTGCTTCACTCTGGATGAAGGGGTTTCCAAAGCGGTACGGAAAGTGTTTGTATCTCTCTATGAGAAGGGACAAATTTATCGCGGTAAAAAATTAATAAACTGGAGCCCTGGTCTTGAATCTGCCATTTCTGATTTGGAAGTGGAGTACATAGAAGTCAAAGGTCAGCTCTACTATATTAAGTATCCTTTAGAAGATGGATCTGGCGAGTTGACTGTGGCAACCACACGACCTGAGACCCTTTTAGGAGATGTGGCTGTCGCTGTCCACCCTGAGGATGAAAGGTACGCTTCTTGGATTGGAAAGAATGTCCATTTGCCTTTAACGCAAAGAAAAATTCCTGTGATTGGAGATGAAAGTGTGGATCGCGAATTTGGTTCTGGTGTGGTCAAAATCACACCCGCCCACGATTTTAACGATTACAATTTAGGTTTAAAACACCAACTGCCACAAATTAATATTTTAAATAAAAATGGAACTCTTAACGATTCGTGCGGTGTATATACTGGGTTGAGTGTGGTTGAAGCTCGAAAGCGTTTAGTGAGTGATCTTGAACAACAAAATTTATTGATAAAAACAGAGCCCCACACCCATCAAGTCGGGCATTGTTCTCGTAGTGGCTGGGTTGTGGAGCCCCTTCTTTCTGAACAGTGGTTTGTCCGTATGAAAGAATTGGCAGGTCCAGCCCAGCGTGTGGTCGAAAGTGGGACTATTACCTTTGAGCCAGAAAGTTGGACCAAAACCTATTTGCATTGGATGGAGATCATTCAGGATTGGTGTATTTCTAGACAGCTTTGGTGGGGGCATCGTATTCCGGCTTGGACTTGCTTGAAATGTTTAAAGCTCACTATTGCTGAAGAAGATCCAAAAAGATGTCAACATTGTGCTCATGAAGAATTGCAACAGGATGAGGATGTTTTGGACACCTGGTTTTCTTCTGCTTTGTGGCCCTTTAGTACCATGGGATGGCCAGAAGAAACTGAAACACAAAAAACATTTTATCCCACCAGCGTTTTGGTTACGGGTCACGATATTATCTTTTTCTGGGTTGCCAGGATGATCATGATGGGGTTGGAGTTTAAAAAGGACGTTCCATTCCGCAAAGTTTATATTCATGGTCTGATACGTGACGCCAATGGAAAGAAAATGTCCAAATCCAGTGGGACAGCTCTAGACCCAGTGAAGTTGATTGATGAGGTGGGAGCGGATGCCCTGCGGTTTACTTTAATCTCTCAGCTGGCAGCAGGAAGGGACCTGAAGTTTTCATTGCCGCGCTTGGAAGGCTACCGCAATTTTATGAACAAAATATGGAATGCGGCACGGTTTTCTTTGCAAGCATTAAATGATTTTAAAGTAATGACCCCAGAAGAGGAAGCACAATTAAATAAAAATAATCTTTCAACCCATGATAAATGGATATTATTTAAATTAGGTGTTTGTGAAAAGGAAGTGGAGTTTTATTTAAATCAATTCCGGTTTTCAGAATCCGCGCAATCTATTTACGAATTTGTTTGGCACCAATTTTGTGACTGGTATTTAGAATTGATTAAACCAAGTCTTCAAGGACCTCAAAATTCTGAAAGAGTTATGAGTCAATGGGTTTTGGCCCAGGTGTTGAATCGAGTGGTGCGCTTGCTACATCCCTTTGCACCTTTTATTAGTGAAGAGATATATCAAATGCTACCGGTTAAATCCAAAGCTTGCATTTTAGAGGTTTATCCAACAGTGAGAACAGATCGTTCTTTATTAGCTTTTGGCGATGAAGCCTCAGCTCAAACCATGGATATTGTGGTTGCTGTTATTACAGCTATTCGTAATATTCGTGGTGAAAATCGAATTAAACCCGGATTGAAAATTACGGTTCGTCTTTCACCATCAGATGATAAAAGTCAAAAAATTCTGGGGGCCAATAAGGCCATCATTATGAGACTGGCCGGGTTGGATCATTGTGAAGTGGGTCCTGCGGCTTCATTGTCCAAATGTGCGCTGAGTCCAATTCGACTGCACTCTTCTGCGGTGGATGTCATTGTTCCTTTAGAGGGATTAGTGGATCTTAAAATAGAAGTCCAAAGAATTCATAAAAATTTGGAGAAATTAAAACGTGATTTTGTGACCTTAGAACAACGTCTTCAGGACAAAAGTTTTTTAAAACAAGCTCCTGAAGAAGTGGTTCGTCAAGGTCACGAACAGTTGATTACATTAAAAAGTCAAATGAGCACATTGGAAGAAGCCGCAAGACGATTGAGTTAAGAATTAATCATTATTTTTTTTCATAAAGCCCGATTTCCTTAAGTCTTTGCTGTAAAAAATCACCGGCAAGGATGGGGGCGTATTTTTCTTTTTCCCCACGGCAAGAGGGAAGACAACTTAAGAGGGCCTCATTGTTTGGGTGTAAAAAGAAAGGCATGGAGTACCGACTGGTGTTGGGGCCTTTGGGGTTTACCACTCTGTGGGTAGTGGCAGGGATTATGTCATTTGTAATGCGAGCGAGCATATCTCCTGAGTCCACAATAATGTTGTGAGCTGAGGTCTCAATGGGGATCCAATGGCCATCGTGGTCTTTGAGTTCTAGACCCGAAGAGGAGGCGGAAACCAGTAAGGTAATTAAATTTATATCTTCGTGGGCCGCAGCACGTACGCAATTGGGATCGGTGTTTGGGGGAATGGGCGGATAATGTAGAAGTCTTAAAATGGAGTTGCCTCGATTTACAATTTTATCAAAATAGTTTAGTTCCAACTGGAGAGGTTGCGTCAGAGCTTGGAGCAGGATTCGGCCGATATGATCTAAACTCTCATAAATTTTTACAAAAACCGGTTTAAAGTCATGAAGTTCTTCGGGCCAAATATTTGGTGGATAGGAATTTAAATCATGGGCGAATTCACGCCCAATATGCCAAAATTCTTTAAGGTCTGCGTAAGCGCTGTCCTTGGCATGTTCAGTTCCAAAGGGGGTGTAACCCCTTTGCCCAGCTCCAGAAGGACTTATGTAGGATTTTTTTTTGTTTTCCGGAAGGCTAAAGAGTTTTTCACTGAGCTCATAAGCATGGGCAAGTAGGTCTTCATCAAGGGTGTGATCGTTTAAAATAATAAAACCAAATTGCCTTAATCCAGCATAAAGTTCTTGAATAAACTTTTGTTTTAACGGGCTTGAGCCCCTAAGATAATCGTTTAGGTTGAGTTCCGGTACTTTAGCCAACATAAATATTTCCCCCTTTAAAAAGCTTTTTAGGATGCGGTTTCAGCTGGTCGTTGACTTCAAAAAAACTCTCAATGCAAATCCCTGGGGTTTTTTATAAAACCTTAGCCGTCAATTTGTCCAGGAATACACTTGCAGCGTTAAATTCGGGCTAACGTCAGATTTTCTTGGCAGTTAGAGACAAGGTATTATTATTATCTATGAATATGAAAATAAATCTTTGGGGGATACGAGGGTCTTTGCCAGCCCCATTAGCACCGGCTCAAATTGAAGAAAGAGTTTTTCAGATACTCAAACTTTTTTTGGTTTACCAAAGTAAGGGTGGGATCTCGGTTGAGGATTTTCTCAATCAGCTTCCAACGCATCAATTCGGTGGGTTTGGTGGCCAAACAGCTTGTGTGCAAGTAATGACTGATAAAGTGAGTCTTATTGTGGATGCAGGGAGCGGCATTCGAAAACTTGGGGAACAGCTCATGCTTGGTCCTTGTGGTTTAGGGAGAGGTGTTGTTCATATACTATTTTCCCATTTTCACTGGGATCACTTAATTGGATTACCATTTTTTCTCCCCATGTTTGTCCCAGGAAACGAGATTCATTTTTATGCCGTTCAAGAGGATTTGGAAAAAAATGTTGCTCTGCTTTTTCAAAAACCAAACTTTCCCGTACCTTTTGATCAGTTGGGAGCAAAAATTACTTTTCATAAACTGGAGCCACGTCAAGAAAAAATATTTACAGATATAGCTGTAACCCCTTATTTGCTAGATCATCCTGATCCTTGTTGGGGGTTTAAGTTTACTCATAAAAATAAAGTTTTTAGTTATTGTGTTGATACTGAGTGCACTCGTATGAGTCGAAAGGATATGGGTTTGGATCTTCCTCTTTATCAAGGGGTGGATCTTATGTTGTTTGATGCGCAGTATTCTTTTTTAGAAGTTACAGAGAGAATTAATTGGGGGCACTCCACGGCACCCATTGGATTGGATCTGGCGTTTAGAGAAAACATAAAGAAAATATATTTTGTTCATCATGACCCCGCTGCTTCAGATTCAAAAATTGCAAAAATAGAACAACAAACGCAAGATTATTTGACTGCTATGGCCTGTGCCGCTCAAACAAAAGGGGAGTCCCTGCCCAAAATTGAATGGGGATTTGCTCGTGAAGGAATGACTCTGCAAATTTAAAAAGATCCTTTGTTTTTGGCCAAGAGTAGTTTTTTCAGTCGATAGCCGTTGACCTAGGTCGCTTTGAATCATCTTTAAGAGATAAATTTTTCGTGGAGTTGTTTAATAGATAACTCACGGTGTTCAGGAGCTACGAGAAGAGTTAAAGTCAATGGGCTGGAAAGAATTTTTAAAACAGGAATATTGTTTTCAGCAAGTGCTTGAGGAATTTTTCGCCATAAATCCGATCCTACAGATCCATGGCAAGTCAGCGATATGGAACTTAATGGAGGTCGGTGGATTTTACATATGGGGTGTTTTTGAAGTCCATGAGCCATGGCGCCAAGGTGCTCCAAATCAGAAGTGTACATTATTTTTAAAGTGTTCCCCTCTAAAGCTGAGGCTAAAATTTGTGGCCATGCCAATTGAGTTTGCGCCAGGAAACTTTCCATTTCTTTAAAACCCTGAGCTAAATTTTCCACATTGCCGACCTCAAGATGATGGACTTCTGTGTGCGAATTTATCGCAAGAACTTTTTCATTTTCAAACATGGATTTCTCCCCATGGACGAGGGTTTTGTTAAAGGTGTTATTTGCAAAATGAATTTCCAGTGGGACTTTTCTCATCTTAGCAAGTTCCACGGAGCGATAATGTAAAACTTTAGCTCCCCAAAAACACATCTCTAAAATTTCATTGTAGTTTATTTTAGGATAAATTTTAGGGTAGGATATAATTTTTGGATCTGCGGAGCAGAGTCCCTCCACCTCTTTGATAATTTCACAGCAGTGGACTTTAAAGGCTGCGGCCATAGCGACTGCTGTCGTGTCGGATCCTCCACGACCAAGGGTAGTAATTTCTTTTGTTGTTGGGTCGACGCCTTGAAATCCTGCTAATACAACGACTTTTCCCTTTTTTAATTCTTCCTCAATTCTATGGGCTTTAATGTCGACAATTTTTGCATTGGAATGGGAATGATTGGTAAAAACACCGGCTTGACTTCCGGTAAAACTAATCGCTTTAACTCCAAGATCGATGAGGGCCATAGTCAAGAGAGACATGCTGATTCGCTCTCCTGTGGAGAGGAACATATCCAGTTCTCTTCGTTGGGGGTGGGGGCTTACTTGATAAGCTAAGCGGATCAATTCATCCGTGGATTTACCCATGGCACTGACAATGACAATGATTTGATCTCCATGTTGTACTCTGCGGGCAATTTTTTTGGCAGTGGCAACAATTTTTTCAGGGGATGATAGACACATCCCTCCATATTTTTGCACCACTAAATTTCCCATATCGGGTTAAAATCCTTTTGTAAGTCCCTTGCGGTGTTGAATCAAAAATCCTCATTTGCTGATTTGTATTGAATCATATACTGGCGTCGAGGTTATTGTCCACGACGACCTTCTGCAATTCCATGGACTACATAATGGTGAAGAGCTCCTGCGTAATTTTTTACTCCATAAGTTTCTCTAACATCTGGGTAAAGAGCAAGGTAGGCCATCGAAGAGAATCCGTTTGAAGCAACTCGCCCTTCCTTCACACCGTATTTTAGCCAGTGGATTAAGAGATTATTAGGAGTTTCATTTTTAATGTCTGCATTTCGATTTCGATAGATATCAATATTAAAAACACTAGGGTGTAATTCGAAAACCCCTGTCTTTCTCTCAGAGGTACCATATAGAACATAGTCGTCGATAGCATTGGCGAAACTATTAACGCCGGGTACGTGACGGATTTCGGGGTACATAATCAAGTATTCTCTACTATCGAAAGTTAAACTCCCTTGGCGACCTTCATAACGACCATGATACAACCAATGGGTCGTTAAGTAGTTCAGTTTAGAGAGAGCTGATATTTTTAAATCCTCCAAAATTTCTTTTAAATCAGCATTGGAGCTTAAATAATGATTAGGATTAAAAACTTGAGATCGTAAAGCGATGCGTCCTGCGACTTCACGGTTCACTGAACCTAATGTGACAAAATGTGTTATGGCTTGGTTAAATTTTACTTCATTCGATGAACTATTGCTTACTTGGGGATACATTTGTAAATATTCTTTAGCGCTAAAGATTAAACTTCCCACTCGACCTTCCTTTATTCCCCGATGTAGCCAGTGATCTGCTAGGGCAATGGAATTATTATTAAAGATATTTAGATCAGGATAGTTAGCTGCATATCTATGTGGGTCAAAAACTTTACTGCTGAACGCAGGTATTTCTCTTAAACTTTGATTACAAAAGGATCCTCCTAAACTACCAATATTTGATGAGGCCTGGGAATAACCATCATGCCCAAAAGCTCTGGGCACCCAAAACATTTTAATGTAACTGGGAGAACCATGGGAACAATTTAAGGTGTATTTGTTTTGTCCTACAGCCCACTGTACTCCATTGGGATAATCATTTCTCCATTCAATGGTTGTTGTGGGATAACCTTCATTGTTACATCTCATAGTAAATTTAATATCTTTGTGTGAGCAGGACCATATTCTATTGGCACAACCTGAATCCTTATCCATGGGGATGTTGCTTACAGAGTGAAAATAGTTCTTCAAAATTTTAATGTCATTTACGTTTTGAACAGCATGAAAACGTTGCCAAGCATAATTTCTTAAAGAATTTCTTTGAGATAAAGCCAGATGTGGATTCAGTGAGCTTCTAAGAGCAATCATTCCACCGATGGAGTGAGCGCCACCTCCATTGGCATCCTTACCATCGGGAGCATGAGGTCCTACATGTTCATGACCTGCTTCGTGGGCTAGAACAGCGGCTACGTAGGTTGGATGTTCAGTATTAAGCCAACTCCCGTAAGTTGCAGTTAAATGCTGACCTACATAATGCCTCGTAGGACCGCCGTCGTTTATAATGGTGTTGATTCCGCTTTTAACATAGTCAATAGGTGAAGAATCACTTCCTAACCCAGGATTAAAACTCCTCATGAAATAAAGATTGGACAATGCACTGTGGATTTTTTGGGATTGAATGCTATTGAACCCTTTAAGAGTAATGCCGTAGGAACTACAAGAATTTCCATTGCAACTAAGACTTTGTGGTTCGTACTTTTTAAGCATAAGATATTTGTAATCTTCATAGGCTGTTGTTGAATCCATTTCCCCGTACACGTTGGTGGATCCAAGTAGAAGAAAGATTCTAATAAATAACTTATATTTAAATTTTATTTCCATAAGGTGTCTCCTTTGAACTTTTAAAAAGAACACACCGTTATGAAAGTAGTGTTCCCACCAAAAATTTAGAAAGCATATTTTGAGCCAATTTAATTTTTGGAAAAATTTGAATAGTTTTAAATTGTAAAAAAAATAATTAAAAATGAGTTTTTACAGGGAATTAAAGGATCTTAACTTAGAATTCATCGTACACTTGTGTTTCACAAAGTTAAAATTTTACTGGGTTAAATTTATTTGACCTTTAAATAAATAATAGTCATTTAAATTTTTTTGTTGAAGAAATACATATCTTAAATTGTTAAAATCTATAAAAACCATTGTTTTTCCTTATGTTTTCCATGAATGTTAAGATCCTTTTCTCTTGTTAAATTAGAAGTCATTTTTAGTTTTTTGCAGAAAGGAAAATTTTTATTTTGAACTGTTAGAAAGTAACCACGTATCTATAAATTTATTTTGATTGATCTTTGTTTCAAAGTGATTGTTTGAAAATGAGAAGAAGATTTCGGTGGAATTGGTTCGTTGATTGCATCAGTTCCTTATAAGGATCGGAGGATCAATGAAGGTAACTGGAAAAATAATATTTCTGGTATTGATTTTATTTGGGTTGGGCAATTGGTTTTTTGTTAATAGGGGGTCTTTAATGTCTCAGAAAGATCATTCTTATCAGGAATTGCAGAAGTTCACTGATTCTCAAAATAAGAAAATGAGCTCTGCGAGTTTATCCTCAGTCTCTTTCGAAAATCATCACAGCATGATGGAACAAGATTTGTTGGCTCAAGCGACACTAAATTTTTCAATAGAAGATTTCAATTTCCCAAAAAATTTGGAAGATGATGGTGTTCCTCTCGATTTAAAATTTCAAAAACTAATGGATGCAAAAACTTTTACTGCGGTTGACTATTTGGCGGCTTTGAAAATTATTAAAAACCGCATCGAGAATCAAGAAGGTTTGAAATTTATTTTAAATAACTTATCAGCATTTCCTCGAAATGAAGTTTTGGCTCGTCAACTTATGATGCAAAGTCTTATTGAAGTGTATGCTGATATTTCAGAAAAAAATGATGGTGATCTTGCTCAACTGGAATACTACAGTGAAAAAATAATTAATGCAGCTCAGGAAGAGTTAATGGCAGTAAAGGAGCTTCCTTCAGACTTGAAAGGTGACCTCGAGAGTAAAAATGAATTTAATGATTTAGAGGCTTTAGGAAAATACAAAATCTATGGAAAAACAATAATGGTAGATACAACATTGAGTCAAATGGCTGCATTAGATGTATTGTTGAGTGTTCAAGGTCACTTGGACGCTAAAACCATGGCAATGCTTTCAGTCAGTTCTACTTCTAATGATTCCTTACTCACCTACGCTCATTTTTTAAATCAAGAAAACAAGGTTGAGGTTGTAAATACGGATAAAGAGATCGACGTTAATTTAGATCTTTAGAAATCTGTGGCAGAGGCCTGTTTCTGCTCTGAGCAAGTTCCTAGAACCTCATTTTAGAGTTGGGTGCGAATGTAGTTGGAAACAGCAAGGGTGTACCCTGAAGGGATGCGAATGCGATGGTTTTTTATCGAGCCAGGAATGAAACCTTTAATCAATTCAGGATTGAGAGTTTGAATCATGTCGGGCTGAATTCCAATGGCATCAGCAAGATTAATTAAATCTGTTCCACCAGGAACATAAAAGTACTCATATCGATAGGGTTCTTTAGGTACGACGTTTGTGAATCCGTACAGTTTTGGAACTTTTGCAATAAGCATGGCGGCCAACATTTTAGGTATGTACTCTCTTGTTTCAGAGGGAAAATCGGGCTCTTTTGATAAAATCCAATAATTGTTGGTTTGGTACTTTTGTATCAACCTTTTTAATTTTCCTTCACCCATATTGAAAGCAGATGCTGTG
The DNA here is from genome assembly GCA_019695175.1 of Bdellovibrionales bacterium. Lineage (GTDB taxonomy): Bacteria > Bdellovibrionota > Bdellovibrionia > Bdellovibrionales > UBA1609 > JAIBAM01. The sequence goes on along the minus strand of JAIBAM010000001.1, from coordinate 15,096 downwards.
AGATACCAGGATCCAAATATTTTATAAAGATCGCCTAAATACCTCGCAGCAGCTAAAGTTGATTTTTGAAAATCCCTTCTTTCATCTATCCACCAATTAATATTTAATCCATAACGTGTAGCTGTGGGTTGGATAAACTGCCAGTATCCCACAGCAGAAGCGGTACTCGTGGCGTGGGGAGAAAAACCACTTTCAATCATAGCCACATAGGCTAGGTCCTGCGGGAGACCTCTTTCTTTTAAAACTTTACGCATGGTGGGTAAGTAGCGATGGGATCTTTCAAGCCAGCTGTGATACCACTTTTTCCCTTGGTTTTGATAAAAGGTAATCCACTGTTTTACTTTGACGTTGTAAGTGATAGGTATATCAAAAAAAGGTTGTTTGTTAACAGGGGTGAACTCCACTTGGGGCGATGGTTTCTGTATTTTATTTGGACGGTGGTTAAAATCTTCTAAAATTTTATTTTTACTGTCAATTGCGGCATGAACCAGTGTGGGAGACAAAAATATTTGTAGAATAAAAGTTTGAAAAAGGGTCAGAAAAACAATTCCCTCCATTAGGGGCCCCTTAGCAATTTTTGGAATAAATAAAAAAGTCATTGATAACATAATACACAAAGATAAACAAAGAGAGCAATTGGGTGTCATTTATTTATGTTGAGTCATAAAAGTGACGGGACTTTTATCTAGAGAGTAATCAAACTTTATTTACTAAAGTGGAGTTTTTCAAATTGAATAAGGGTTTTATTCGTTTTAAATCATTTGGTTCATTTAATGTTTTTTGGCATCCGACTTGCTGTTTCTATGGATGGATCTATTTGATGTAAAAGTTTTTAAAAAAAACGAGGTGTTTTATGAGCAGTAAAGGGCTTTTTACTGCGCTCAGTGGCGCCATGGCTCAAAACCAGCGACTGGATACCATTGCGAACAATATTGCCAACGCCAACACGACGGCCTTTAAGAAAGATCAACAAACCTTTTATGAGTATTTAACCGCGGCAGAAAAACCTGTGGACGTAATCCAAGTACCTCGAATCCCAGCCTCCATTGAAAGCTTTTATGATATGCAAGGAGCGGATCGAGCTTACGTGGATTCTGCGGGAACTTTTGTAAACCTCAACCAAGGGCAACTCAAGCCCACTTCTGCTCCATTAGATCTTGCACTGGATGGTCCAGGATTTTTTGAAGTTCTCACACCCCAAGGCGTTCGATATACCAGATCTGGTCAATTTAAAATCGATAATCAAAAAAATTTAGTTACCAAAGATGGGTTTCCAGTTTTGAAGGAAGGTACTCAAGACCCTCAACAAAGAAAAATAACAGTCGATGGAAAAAATTTAGTCGTCACTTCAGGAGGGGACGTGTTTGATGGTGCTAATTCAATTGGGAAAATATCAATTGTGGAACAGGTAGAAAGGGATAGTTTACAAAAAATGGGGGGTAGTTTGTACTCATTAAAGGGCAACTTGGCCACGGCTGCTTCTGGCGACAGTGAAAGAAAAATGATTCCCTCTGTAGAAACGCAAATTCATCAAGGTTTTGTTGAGTTAAGTAATGTGAATATTGTGGATGAAATGACAGATATGATTGCAGCTTCAAGAACATTTGAGGCCGCCCAAAAGGCAATGAAAGCCTATGATCAAATGGACGAAAAACTCAATACAGAAGTTCCTAAAATATAAAGGATCTATATAAAATATGTTAAAATCATTAAATACTGCAGCTACGGGAATGAAAGCACAACAAACTAACATGGACGTAATAGCCAACAACTTAGCCAACGTTTCAACAAATGGGTTTAAGAAGGCAAGAGCTGAGTTTGAAGATTTAATGTATCAAACTGTTAAAGAGCCTGGAGCCGTTACAGGCAATAATGCCAGTTCACCTACGGGAGTACAAATTGGCTTAGGAGTTAAAAATAGCGCGGTACAAAAAGATTTTGAACAGGGATCAACAAAAATCACTCGAAATGCATTGGATGTTGAAATTCAAGGTAATGGCTTTTTTCCTCTGTTAATGCCGAATGGTCAAATAGGCTACTCACGGGAAGGTGCTTTTAAAAAGGGTGCCGATGGAAAAGTCCAAGATAAAAATGGAAATATTTTGCAACCCGAAATTGTCGTACCTCCTAATGCAACAGGTTTGGAAATATCAGCCAATGGACAGGTTTCCATATCGATTGATAGTCAAACGCAACCGCAAAATATTGGTCAAATCCAAATAGTTAGTTTTGTGAACCCAGCGGGACTAAAAAGTCTTGGACAAAATATTTTTGTTCCTTCGGGTTCCAGTGGCTTGCCGCAACAAGGTAATCCAGGGGAAAGCGGTTTGGGATTCTTGGCTCAAGGACAATTGGAATCAAGTAATGTAAATATTGTTGATGAAATGGTGAATATGATTACTGCACAAAGGTCTTATGAAACCAATTCAAAAGTCATTCAGGCCTCAGATCAAATGTTGCAGTCCATTAATTCTTTGAGGTAAAGCAATGTCTTTTTTGCTCTTAGTTCTCATGATCGCAGTGACGACTAATGCTTCTCCGCAAGTTAGGGTAAGGTCACATACGGAATTAAATACAGTACAAAATATTGTTTTGGGGGATGTGGCTGATTTTGTTGATTTAAATAAGTCTATCGTAGATGTTTTAAGTAAATATATTTTATTTTCTAAGCCTATTCAGATAGGGGAAAAAGTAGAGTTTTCTGGCGAAACCATTTCTACTTTGATGAGATCTCACTCTTCCTGGCTGCAGCTAAAAGAAAAGCCTCAAATTTTAATTCCACACCAGGTGATTATTGAAAATGTAGGGTTTAAAATGACAGCAATTAAGGTTAAAAACAAAATACAGGAGCATTGGCAGGCTTTGTGTCAGTGTCGGGTGCAGGTGGAAGATTTGGTCTTACCTTTTATCCCTACATGGAAAGCTTTATCACGTTGGGATTTGCAAATGGGTTCTGAAATTATAAGGGGAAGTTTTACCCTTCCTGTTGTGATTTATAACTCTGAAAATCAAGAGCAGAAATTATGGATTCGGGGAAGAATGAGTTTATTCCAGAAGGTTCCTGTGACGAAGCGATCTTTAAATTATGGTGAAAGAATTGAAACCTCAGATATAAGAATGGAGGAAAGAGAGATCACTTTTTCTAGGGACAGTTGTCCAGAGGAAAAGTCATTGATAGGAAAAAAAGTAAAGCGCCCCTTAGCACTTAACGAAATCGTTTTTAACAGTGCATTGGAAAAAGAAAAGGCTTTGAATAAGGGACAAGAAGTAAAGATTTTCATCCAAGAACAGGGGTGGGAGGTGGGTCTTCAAGGGGTGGCTGAACAGGACGCTTATATTGGAGATACAATTAAAGTCCTTAACTCCAAAAGCAAGCAATCTATTTTAGTTCGGGTCATCGGTCGAGGAGAGGTCCAAATCCAATGAATATTATTTATGTTAAAGTTAGAACTCAGTGCATAATTGGAATTATGTTGATCGGTACTTTCGCATGTACAGGATGTTCTAGTTTTGGCAAAAAGCTAAAGGCCTTTTTGGGGGGTAAAGAAACTTCCGAGAATAAGACTGCTCGAAACTCTTCTGGAACAAAATTCTCTGACAATCCCAATATGTTTTCTGGTCCGCGAAGGCAATATAAAAGAGTAACTAAACAAAGTTTATCTGATGAGGCTCTTTTAAGTTCACAAGCTGGATCTTTATGGGTTATGGAGGGTCAAGGCGGTTATTTATTTGCTCAAAATATTGTTCGCATGATTGGGGATCCGATTGCCATTATTTTGGAGGGGGATCCTAAGGATCAATTACAAGCCAAAGCAGATATTATTAAAAAATTATGGTCAAAGTTTGAAGAACGTCAAATTAAAAGCCGAGCTTTGGCTTCTAATGTCGTGGAAGGAAATAAAGACAATCCTGCAAAGAAAAAGGAAGAGGCAAATAAACAAGAGTCGAATGCAGCTGATAAAACAAATTCGGCAACTGTCACTGACGTCAAAGCGGATTTTAATGTGAAAAATGTCCCCACTCGCGTTATCGAACGCACTGTCGATGGAAATTATCGAGTGAAGGGCAGTCAACCTTTGATGATTGGTCCACGAGAATATAAAGTTTTAATTACAGGAATTGTTCGGGCGGAGGATTTTTCTGATGAAGGAATTCCTGCTGCAAAACTTTTGGATGCCAAATATGACATCGTTAGTTTAAGAAGTCAGGAGTTGGAATGACTTTTGTGAACCATTTATTTTATTTCATATTTAAAATAAATCGGACGAACTTATTTAAAATATTATTTATTTCGTTTGGGTTCGGTGGGGTCTCTTTTTTTGCAGAAGGCGCTCGTCTCAAAGACATTGCAAACATTCGGGGAGTTCGTTCCAACCAATTGGTAGGGTATGGAATTATAGTTGGACTTTCTGGGTCAGGTGATAGCAAGGCCGAGTTTACAAGTAAAAGTCTGGAAAGAATGCTAGATCGTTTAGGCATGAAGGTGTCAGGTAAGGATTTGAGTTCTAAAAATGTCGCCGCAGTAATAGTCACAGCCAATTTGCCAGCCTTTGCGAGATCAGGAAATAAATTAGACGTCACTGTGAGTTCCATAGGTGATGCTTCAAGCCTTAAAGGTGGAACATTACTGCAAACCCCTTTGCGAGCCGCCGACCAACAAATATATGCCGTGGCTCAAGGAGCTGTCATGGTCGGTTACAGTCAATCGGGAGTACAAGAAACGGTCGCCCACGTACCGAATGGAGCCATGATTGAACGTGATTTAGGTCAAGATATTTCTTCTAGAAAAATGTTTCGACTCACCCTCAACAACCCAGATTTTACAACGGCGGCTCGAACAGTGAAAACGATCAATCGGGAGATGGCCGGAAAATATGCGACAGCATTAGATTCCAGCACTATAGATGTTGTTACACCTCCTTCGTTTGAGGGCAAGGGGGTGGAGCTAATGGCATTAATTGAAAGTATTGAGATCAACCCCGATACCCAGGCCAGGGTTGTTATTAACGAACGTACTGGTACGGTTGTTATTGGGCAAAATGTGAAAATTTCTAGAGTTGCTATAAGCCACGGTGATTTAACTTTGCGGGTGGGCGGGGAAGGAAAAAAGAAGGAAGGTGAATCTGTCATGGTGATGGAAGAATCTGCCCAAGTGGGGGATTTAGTGAAGGCTATGAATCGATTGGGGGTTACGCCTAAGGACCTGATCACAATTTTACAAAGTGTTAAGGCTGCGGGAGCCCTTCATGGTGATTTAGAAATTTTGTGAGGTTGAATTTATTGTATAAATAAATATTATTGTGTTGTGGGGGTGGGTGAGTTAGAGGCACTGAACCAAGAGACATCACACTAGGTGTGGGCCGGTTTCACGCAGGAAACATGGGTTTGTTTCAGTTAAGCCAAGGATAGGCAGGTATTACTTAAAGTAATACAAGTGCAGGATGCACTGGTTTCTGACTCGCCTTCCCCCCTCTTTTTTATGAAAATAAATCAAATTATTCCTTTGGATTCACATTCTCGAGCCCCTGATTCCGCTCAAGAAAGCTCTGACCATCGATTGCGCGAGGCTGCTCGGCTTTACGAGCAGCACTTTTTGGGTGAAATGGTCAAAGCTATGCGTCAAGCTGTTCCAGAGAGTGATTTAATGAAAACTAGTTTTGCAGAAAAACTTTATCGCGATCAATTGGATCAACAGTACACCAACAATTGGTCTAAACAAGGGGGCGTGGGCTTAGCAGATTTGATTTACAACAATATCAAGGAGCGTATGGCCCCTCTCGTGCCAACGGCTAGGCCCCAGGGACCATTGCCGATCCCAGCCAATGGAAAAACCCCAGTAATAAAAGTAGAAGAATTAAAATCGCTATCTCATATTCCGGGGGAAAAAAACATTAAAAAGCAGAGTTTAAATTTGCAGTTGCAATTAACCGAAGAACCCAACTCCTTTCTAGGTCAATCTCTATCGATTACGAGCCCCTGGTCTGGAAAAGTGCTGGATCGATTTCAAACTGAGGACGGTTTATCGGCCATTCAAATATCCCATCCGGAAGGTTTTATATCCAAAATTATTTTCCCGGGTGCTTTAGAAAAAATAACCCCCAATCAAGAAGTGCAGGCTGGACAAAAGTTGGGGCAATTTTCGTCACCGGATCAAACAAAATTAAACTGGTCGATTGAGGCCATAGTTTAGCCATTGATTTTAACTAAACCCAGGTTATCAATATACATTGTGAGAATTTTTCCCATTGTGATACACTTAAAAAAGAAGCTGAATCCAGCGGGAATCTGATTCGAGGTTTAAAGAATTTTAAAACTTTGGGAATTTGGAGGAGGAAAAATGAAGGTTGGAAATAAGGTAAATCAAAATACTCCTGGGATTGATGCTGGAAAATCCTCTGCCACCAAAGGCGTGAAGACCAATGAACTTAATAAAATGCTCACTCCTCGAGCTTCCAGAGTGGGTGACACGGCTAAAATAAATCTATCAGATAAAGCGCAAGCTTTACAAAAAGCAAAAGATCTTGCCTCTGATATTAGCATCAATGAGGCTCGAGTTTCCGAATTGCAGAATTTAATTGATAGTGGAAATTACAAAGTCGATGCAAAGGCTGTGGCCGATCGATTGGTGGATGAACATTTAGAAATGGTCGATTAATTTTTAAAGAAAGGAACTGGTTCAAGGATGAATCAGGAGTTACAAGAAAATCTAGAAAAATTGTATGTGATCTTAGATGACCTGGTGCGAGTTTATCGTTCATTGTTGGACACCGTCAGAAGAGAAAAGGAGATTTTAATATCCAGTCACTTGGATGATCTCAATGAAAACAATCGAGCGAAGGAAGCCATGTTAGCTAAGGTCAGTAATTTGGAGGAACAACGCATTCTTCAGGTTCAGTTTTTATCTAAGTTTTTGTCCTTAAAGGAGGAGTCACCTCGGCTTTTAGAAATTGCCAGAGTGGTGGGGGGATCTGGAGGTGATCACTTAAGGAATATTCACTCAGTATTGGAAATTCTCTTAAAAAGAGTGCAAGAGTTAAATAAAGAAAACAAAGTGTTGGTTGAATCTGCTTTGCAGACAGTGACTGGTGCTATGAAATCCATTCGTGAAAACTTACAAGATAAGCAGAACTATCAACGCAAAGGAGAAGTCAAAGCGGGAGTGACTTCCACCGGTCATTTGGTTAAACGAGAAGTTTAACCATGGTTATGAAGCCGGTATCTTTGGGTTTAAAATTGATTTAAAAACTCAACTTCCAGGATGGAAGTGAGGGAAGAAAAATGTCTAGAATTTGGTCCATGATGGACGTGGGTAAACGGTCAATGATGAATAGTCAGACCGGATTACAAACTGTTTCACATAATATCGCAAATCGAACCACCGAAGGATATTCTCGACAAAATGTAACCTTCAAAACCAATGAGCCAGTTGGTTTTGGTAATACAAGGGTTGGCATGGGCGCTCGCCCTGGAGAAATTACTCGAACGAACAATCATTACATTGAAAAGCAATTGGAGCGTGAGGGGAATCAATTGGGTTTTTTAGATTCCCGTTCCGAACTTTTGGGGCGCGTGGAAGAAGTGTACAATGAACAGGTGAATAAAGGGTTGAATCACGCCATGAGCGATGTCTTTAATGCTTTTCGCGAGCTTTCCAATAATCCAGAAAGTTTAGCTGCGCGAACTCTTGTGAAAGAGTCGACTCATTTTTTAGCTCAAGATTTTCATCGCGTTTCAAAACAGTTGAATGAGATCCAAAATGATGTGGATTTTCGATTGACTACTAAGGTGGAGGAAATCAATCAACTCACCAAAGAAATTTCTCAGCTCAATGAAAAAGTTCAAGTTGTGGAACTTAATGGTGGAGTGGCTAATGATGAAAGGGATCGACGGGACTTGTTGGTAAAAAAATTGGGGGAAGTGGTAAATATTCGTTATGCCGAGGGAAAAGATGGGCAACTCACCATTACCGCAGGCAACACGGCGGTTTTAGTCTCTGGATTTAGTCAGCGAGATCTTTATGTCATGAGTACACCCAAAGAGAATGGGAAAAAGGAAGGAAGTTTTGAAATCTTTTATAAGTCCATGGATGAATCAACTCCAATTAATGTCACTCGACAGTTAACTGGAGGGCATATTGGGGGGTTGCTCGAGGTCAGAGACCAAACGATAGAAAGCTTGCACGAGCAAATGAATGACATGGCTTATACCATGGGTCTGGAAACAAATAAAATTCATAGAGAAGGATTTAATCGGTACAATCAGAAGGGTGAGGATTTTTTTCAATTTTCAAATGGCATTGAAAATGCTGCTGAAAGTATAAAAGTGAATCAAGGGATTTTGGAAGATGTGGGTCAAATTGCAGCCTCTGGAGCCCCAAACTCCCCGGGCGACAATCGAATTGCAAATATGCTATCTGCATTACAATATAAACCCATTTTAAATCAGGAAACAGCAACTGCAGATGAATTTTATTCTAGCATCGTAGGTAAAATCGGAATTGAAAGTCAAAGGTCTATTTCGGCCCATGCGGCACAAAAAGATATTTATAATCAAATTAAAAATGTTCGAGAAAGTGTGAGCGGTGTGAGTTTAGATGAAGAAACAACAAAAATGATTGAATACCAAAAAGCTTTCGATGCTTCCGCTCGAATCATTCGTGCGGCGGATGAAATGATGGATACGGTACTTAATTTGCGCCGCTTCTAAATTAGAGTTTCTCCATACAGGCTCTTAGAGGAGTGTCTTTATGCGTGTTGCTGACACCATGGCTTATGATCAAGTTTTAGGGAACTTGGGTAAAAATCGTACGCAAATGTCCGAGTTACAAAATCAAGCGGCCACACAAAAAAGAGTTACAAAACCATCGGATGATCCCATCTCTGCCAGTCGAGTTTTAAATTCTCGAATTGATTTTGAAGGTAACAAACAATTTATTAAAAATTTAAACTACACAAAAAGTTTCTTGGATACAACAGATCAGGCCTTAGGAGAAGTGGGTGAAAACCTCATGAGAGTTAAGGAATTGGCAATAAGCCAATCTAATGATGCGAGCGCCAATGAGGAAAGTCGCAGGGTTGTAGCCACGGAAGTGGAGCAGATTTTTAATCAAGTGGTCAATATTGGGAATCGAAAATTAGGGGATCGTTTTATTTTTGCTGGATTTAAGACCCAGAGCAGACCCTTCGGAACTCAAGGCCAATACTTGGGTGATGATGGCGAAATGATGATCCATATTGATAAGGCCACCTTTTTACCTATGAATATTTCTGGAAATCGGGTTTTTCTGGGTGAGGGTTTTTCATCAGATGGAAAGGTAAAGCCTTCTATGGAACAACCCCAAACGATTGAAGAGTGGATTGGGGTAAAGCAGGATTTAAGTTCAAATATGGATGTAAATGAAGACAATTTAAAGCGGAAGCAAAATGAGTCCGAAACTAAAGGGAATCATTTGCCGCTGAGAGGCCCCAGTTCTTTAAGGATGCCACCACTTGATTTAAAAGGAACAAAGGAATCAAGTCAGTCCAGTGAGAAGGAATCAAGTCGTACCAGTGAAAAAGAATCTGAAAATGCGGGGGTTAATTTATTTAAAGTGCTCAAGGATTTAGAGGTTTCGCTGAGGACCAATGACAAAAAAGGAGTGCAGGACTCCTTGGACTCAATAGATTCAGTTTTGTCCCAGGTGGTTTTGGCGAGATCGCAAGTAGGTAGTCGAGGCATGGCAGTGGAAAGTTTATTACAAAGTCTTGAAAAGGCAAAGGTGGACAATCAGGTTTCTATCTCGCAATTGGAAGACGCAAATGTTTATTCCACTGTGAGTGACATTAATAAAACGGAAAGTACATTGCAGGCCACCCTACAAACTTCTGGAAAACTTATTCAACCTACATTGTTACAATTTTTGCGTTAGCTTCTGTAGTAGTTGAGACAGGGTTTTTCAGCCAGTTCTAAGTAAAGAAGATCATTTAAATTTTAGTTTACTGAAGTAATCAAAGAAAATCTTTAAACTTGAGATCATTGGTAGTGATTTCTCTTGAAAGTTAAATTAATCGTTCCTGCAATATCTTAATTTTTGTTTACATAAGATGTTTTTAAAATCGCAGTTATAGTAATGCTGGGGTTAAGGACAGATAGCTGCGTTACCAGTGTAAGAGCCTCCCTGCGTAATAGTTCCACAGCTTGGGCTGTTACCCCGTTTAAGAGTGTCATTATTGGTGATGTTTCGACCTAGGGTAAGGTTGTATCCGTTCATATCCAGAGTTCCAGCTGAGATGGTTAAATCTTGGGTGGCATCGTTAAGGGTTAAATTTGAAAGGAGCTGTAAAGAGCCCCCTGATTTATTTACAGTCCAGGTACCTGTTGTCGGAGTTCCATTTGTACGAGTGTAAGTTTGGGATCCTGAGCCAGTAAAGGTAATGTTTCCGGTTCCACGGTTGGCTTCCGCTTTTACATACAAATTTCCTTGAACCTCCCAGTTTCCACTGAGGAGGGTATTCGCTGCTCCGACAAAGTCATCTGAACCATGGGAGAAGTTATTAAGAACCACAATTTTTCTTCCAGTGACGGGTGCCGTGGTTGTTCCAAAATTGGCATTATGTTGTGATACGGTCACGTTATAAAATTGAAAGGCATCGGGCACATCAACAGTTGTTGTTGTCGGGCAAAAGCAACCGCTATTTGCCGTTTTAAGTAAAAGGGTTCCATTGTTGTGGTTATAAGTGGCTGTGGCAGCAATTTTGAACATGGTCACGCTAGCGCTAGGGGCGAAGTGCTTGATATAAAAAGTGGATGTAGGTGCGGTAAAAGTCCCTGATTGTAAATCAAATGAGTTTATATTAAATTCAGAGCTTAAAGGTGTCACGGTACCTGAAGTTTTATTGACAACAACATTTGCGGTAACACCACTATTGGTTGTGGAGTAAGATTGATTCCCTGTTCCGTTTAAGGTAATGGTTCCAGATCCACCATTAGCTTCCGCTTTTACATACAAATTTCCTTGAACCTCCCAGTTTCCACTGAGGAGGGTATTCGCCGCACCGACAAAGTCATCTGAACCATGGGAGAAGTTATTAAGAACCACAATTTTTCTTCCAGTGACGGGTGCCGTGGTTGTTCCAAAATTGGCATTATGTTGTGATACGGTCACGTTATAAAATTGAAAGGCATCGGGCACATCAACAGTTGTTGTTGTCGGGCAAAAGCAACCGCTATTTGCCGTTTTAAGTAAAAGGGTTCCATTGTTGTGGTTGTAAGTGGCTGTGGCAGCAATTTTAAACAAGGTGACACTGGCTGAAGCAGCGTAGTGTTTAATATAAAAAGTTCCCGTAGGTGCAGTGAATGTCCCTGACTGTAAATCGAAGGAACCTATATTTAATTCTGTTCCAGACGGTGTAACGTTACCTGACGCTTTGTTGATAACTAAATTAACTGAAATGCCACTATTTGTAGTGTCATAGGATTGGTTCCCTGTTCCGTTTAAAGTGATGGTCCCCGTTCCGCCCTTGGCCTCTCCTTTTACATAAAAATTTCCCTGAACTTCCCAAGTTCCCGATAGGGAAATGACTGGATCAACGTATTCGTCAGATCCATGGGAGAAATTATTTAGAATTATAATTTTACGTCCTGTAATAGGCTGATAAGTGGCGCCAGCACCACCTCCCGCAACTTTTGTCAGACTCAAGTTATAAAAGTTAAATCCATCTGCCACATCGAGAGTGGAAGTATAGTTACAGTTCCAACATCCTGAAGATATTTTAACGGTGCCATTATTTGGTAAAAAAGAGGCACTTGAATCCACCTTAAAGTAGGTTTCATTACCTGTAGAAGCACGATATACAGCTAGTGTCCCGCTGGTGCTAGTAAAGGATCCAGCATTAATTGTAAATGCTGCCGTAGTGATATTGGAGTTACTGCCATTGAAAACTCCACCATTTTGAATCCATCCTGTCGTTCCTAGTGTGAAAGTAAACCCTACTCCTTGGTTTAAAGTAAGGCCGTTGGCTCTTATTCCAGCCACACTTACATTGTAATTGGTAGTGGGGGTGCAATTTCCTGAAGAGCAAGTGCTATCAATTACAGCCACATCGCTGGCCCCTGGGACAGACCCAGTGCCGGTGCAACCATTTTTATTAGAATTAATACTTCCACACCAATTGCTGGCCGTCCCACTCGACCAAGTGTTGTTGGTGTTGCCGGTCCAAGTAAACGCAGTAACTACATAAATATTAATTGTTGTTGTTAAAGATCCTCCCACACCATCGTTGATGGTTACAGAAAAACTGTCAGCGCCAGTGCTAGTGGATGATGAAGGAGTGTAAGTAATGTAGGTCGAGTTATTAGTTACAGTACCATAGGTACCATTATTGGCACTTGTAAAGGTCAGAGTTTGTCCTGAATCACTATCTGATGCGATTCCTACACTTGGAGGTGCTGCATACAAGGCATTTATATTTATAGAGCTTGTGCTCATGACGTACCAAGGTCCTGTAGAGGTGGCGACAGGGTTTTGATTTACATAAAAACGATAAGTGTTATTAGAGGCAGGACCACTCGAAGTTCCATCAGTTGCTGTGACGCTAGCACGATAATAAGTTCCACCAGTTAGGTTACAGGAACTAAAATCATAGCTAGTAGATGTCGTATTTTGTTGAGCACATTGAATGGTCGCTCCATCATCTTGGTAAATAAGAACATTGTAGCTTGTCGCTCCTACAGAGGAGGACCAAGAAACTACTGCATGGGTGTCTTGGGATAAATAGGCGTCGTTTGTAGTGTCTATCCCATTGCTCCCTTGAATTCCTGAGATGGAAAATGCACCCAAGTCATTGTCCGTTATGTTAAGAGTGTATGTGCTGTTGGTGCCGATATCGGCGTTTGTCATGGTTTGCAAATCGAGGATCACTGTTTCTGTGGCTTCTAAAGTGGAGTCGTCTGAAACAGTGACCGTGGAGGTGGCTGACAATCCACTGGCTCCCGCTGCAATGGTAAGCGGGGATGCGGTGATTGTATAATCTGAACCACTTGTTGCGGTTCCGCTTATGTTATAGGGAACGCTGGTTGCAGAACACGAAGCTCCAGTTCTTTGTGCGGTTATGGTAACTGTTCCAACCGACTCCGCAACAGTACTTCCTGTGGAAGTAAATTGTACAGTGGGTTTGGTGGCAAGATCGTCAATGGTTCCGACTCCCACATTGTCTAGCACTCCCGTTCCGGTAATAGAAGAAAGTGTCAAACTCATGGCTTTAGAGGAACCACTGTAACAACTGTCATCAAGAGTTGGCACAGTAATATTCAGAGTTGTGGATCCCGCCGTAAGTGTTTGACTTCCTGAAGTCGAGGTGTAGTGAGTGCCAGCTATTGCGGTTCCATTGCTGGTAGCATAATTAAATGTCACATCGCTACAAGAAGCGCCGGATAGGGCGATACTAAAGACAGCGTTATTTCCTTCATTAACAGTCACGTCGTTAACCGAAAGAAGTACATCCGAACCATTTACAATGGTTCCATTATTGGTGAGGGCTCCGTAAGATAAAGTCCCACACTCGGTAAAAAGAGAAGTTCCTGAATCTAAAGTTAAACGGTCGTTAATAGTTAAATTGTAGCCACCCATGTAGAGAGACCCTGAGTTCAGAGTGAGATCTTGTCCACTGACACTTAAGTTTAAATGAGAAGAAAGATGTGCTGAGCCTGAGGGTTTATTAAGTGTAAGTACAGAGCCAGGAAAGGTTCCCCCAGAGTGAGTTATATTTTGTGTGCCAGTTCCAGATAAAATAATATTTGTTGTTCCAGAATCCCCCGCCGTCATTGAGATGTTACCTTTGGCACTGATGGAACCACCGTTGATTACGTCTAAACCAGAGGGCCCAGAGTTATTAATAGTCAATGTTCCATTGACAACAAGAGTTCCCGAGATCGTATCTGTTGTTGGGCCACCGCCTCCACAGGTAGAGTTAAAATAAAAATTATCAAATTCCATGGTATTGGGAGTGATGGTGGAGCTACATTGAGAGAGATTCGGTGCGGAGGTTCGGATGAATGTAGATCCAGTTGAAACAACGGTTCCTGCGGTGTGAGTTAAGTTTCCAGCCAGTCCAACAATACCTGAAATTGTGAGCGTACCAGAGGGTTTATTTACGAGGAGATTGGGTAAATTACCACCTGTTCCAGAGAGGGTTTGCGCCCCAGTTCCCACGATTTGAAGAGTCGCAGAACCACCGGTTGAGGCCAGCATAGTTAAATTGCCAAGGACGTTAATTGTTCCGCCACTGATCCTATCTGACGCTCCCGCGGTGACATTATTTACAGTCATATTACCTAAGACTGTGATGGTTCCGGAGATACTGGTGTTGCTTCCTGCCCTATTCTTTACCAGCTCAAGGTGATTAAAAGACATCCCTGTGGTTGTGATGGTGGATGTGGAACCAACACCAGAACTTATTTGTGCGAATTGAATGGTATTGCCAGAAGTGTCAACTGTTCCGGCGAGATGGGTCCAGTCGCTGCTTAGTTTTAAGACGGCTGAGGGAAGGGTCAAGGTTCCACTGGTTTTATTTATTTTTATACTTGGATAAACACCTGCACTTTGGGAAATCGTTTGATTTCCTGTACCATTGAACTGAATGATTGAAGATCCTCCGCTGTAATTCATGGTCATATCGACGTTTCCGCTCACATCAAATTGTCCACCGTTTAATGCGGAAGTACTTCCCGGAAGCCCTATGTTATAAATGTCCATGTTTCCATTAATAGTGACGGTACCTGTCGTGGTGACGATACTGCCACAGCTACCTCCATTGTTTCGATTTATTTTAAAATGATTAAGAGCGTTTGTTCCAGTATTGAGAGTGACGCTACAGGAATGAAGTGCTGGTGTGCTGTACAACTCAATGGTGCCTCCATTGGGGATGAGAGTGCCGCTAGCTAGAGTTAAGTTGTTACCTGCTGTGAATGTTGTTGAAGTTGAGGTGAGGCTACCTCCTGAAACACTCACATCTCCAGTTACTGAAATATTGGCATCGCTTCCCGCAAAATTCCCAGAGCTTTGAGTCCAGCCACTAGAGCCAACAGTTATTGTTTGAGATGAGCTTTGCGTCACAGTTC